>JAQGGZ010000005.1 GCA_028289125.1 Candidatus Saccharimonadota bacterium | reverse complement strand
ATGGTTCCGACCGGACCCTTGCTGCTCGCCCGGCCACTGACTATTACCCTTCATGAATCCTGGTCAAATGGCCTGCATCATATCGAAGTCATCGGACAGACGGCGCCAGGACGCGAGTGGCTGATAGAGAAGTTCTTCACTGAATCATTAGAGCGGTTGGATGCACGGCGTGACCAACCTTTGATGGTGCAGCAACCTCTAGTGAGGAATGCCGATCCGGATGCGGACCGGAACTTTAAGCGAGCGGTGAGGGTGGCGAAGCGGGAGCAGGCGAGGAAGGGATAGTTCCCGCAGCCGCTACATCCAGGTAACGAGATTATAGGCCTGTAAACTACAAGACCTTAACAATAGTAATTTGCAAGCGTCTATCTGTTGGATCTGCTCGATTTAACAGTGCCCTCAAGGACCTCGGAAGGGGTATAATGGCATCGTGAGTAATCTATCAGTACCCGATAAGGCTTTTCTTGAGACTGCGTTCAATATGGGGGGCGGGTATGTGCTTGACTTCTCGAACGCATCCTTTGCAAACTTTTTTGGCGCACTAGATATTGAGGTGTATGACGACGTAGCATATCCGGGGTTCGGTGATTCTAAAGCTAACAGGATGCGTGCATTCTGGAAAAGCGCATCAGACGAAAAAGTGGCTTCACTACTAGCGGCGCTTGCAGATTACATCAAAGCTAGAAAGGAAGCGCCTGCCGTATGGGGCGACCCTGCATTCCCACACATTACGGACGTACACCTGACTAAAATTCGCGACATCTCAAAAAATCTCAACGAACAGAATCTTCAAAATCCATCTCCCGTTACACTTAACGAACATACCTCGCCAGCTGCGGCCACTACTGAGGCCACTGTCACTGACAATAAGATTCAAATTGAGATTCACGAGGAAATATATAACCACATAAGGTTGTATCTTGAGAACCAAGACTACTTCCATGCAGTTGAAGAATCATATAAATTAGTACGCGCAAAGCTGAAAGATATCACTGGAAAAGAAAAAGCACATGAGGCGTTTAGTGAAGCGAATTATGAAAAAATCTTTGGCCACACCCCGCATGATGATGTCGAAAAAGATTTCTTTGATGGCGTAAAGTTTTTGAATATGTCGATTCAATTTTTGCGAAATGAAAAAGCTCATACTCCCGCAACTCAACTTGAAGAAAACTTAGCAATTCACTACGTGTCGCTCGCAAGCCTCTCCTACGATTTGATCACTCGGTATGTTAGCCCCAAAACGATTGAAACCATAGAGGAGGCAATCTACGACAAGAGACGCTCTTATAAAAATGTAACTACCTTTTATGCAGATTTCGAGAACGGCAAATGGGTCACTGACTTTAAACAATCAGTAAATATTACCGTTGCCTTACGTAAAGCCCTGAAAGAAAAATGGCTCAATAATGTCGATTTCGCAGTAAGTTACAACCATACTAATATTATCCTGATGCGTCTGCAGCTGGTGGCACAAGAACTTACCGCTGAAGATATAGATGGCTTACTGGATTTACCAACAAAAGACGAGCACGGTAATGATCAAGGTGCTGGCATCCTAGAGTTTATGCAGTATTTACGGCAGTATCACCCTGATAAAATATCCCAAATCACAAGTGATTGGATTGATAAGCAAGGGTAGCGATGAAAACAGGAACAGAGAAATCCAGTTTAATGGACCTTTTCCTCACGTGCTCGCTGCCAGCAGCTGCGCGCGCTCGTCATGAACGAACCTGCGACATGTGTCTTTGCTAAAGCAAATCCGCGTCGCAGAACCGAGGCTTATCTCGGGCCAAGAAAAAACACCAACCGTGGGCTGGTGTTTTTTCTTGGCAGGGGAGACAGGACTCGAACCTGCGACACCCGGTTTTGGAGACCGGTGCTCTACCAACTGAGCTACTCCCCTATGGAGTGAATTCGGTATTATCATACCGTAAAGGGTGCTATTTGGCTACTCGCCGGAAAGCGTAGAAGCCGAAAGCCATCATCCATATCGTCTGTGGGTAGGCGACGATCCGTTCAATACCGCCTTTGAGCAGGACAGGCGTGTAGCCGGTCAGGAAGCCGACAAGGCACAGAAGAGCAATGATCGCACTGACGTAGGTCGCCATACGGAGCCAGCGCGGCTGAAGCGGATGGTTGGCAAGCAACAATAAGGCTACGTTGCCGAGTACGAACGGCAGTGCAGCGGCGACCGCATGCAGGGCGCCGATACCGTTTTCAGGGAAAAGTCCGACTAAGATCGTGCCGACACCAGCGATGGCCAGCAAAAACAACCCCGTACGGTGCCTGGTAGTCTGCCCGCGCATCAACAGCGTCGCCCCGATAATCATGGTCAGCCCGAGGCAGATGAAAGAGACGTTCATCAGGACATGCAACGGTGAACAGACATAGTCCTGACCATATGGCCCACAGACGGTATTGCCCAAATCACTGATGGTATTCGTTCGTAAACTGAACGGCGTCTGCCAGGCCGAAGCGACGATCGCCTGGACGATGAAGTACTGGAAGTTGGCTATCCAGAGGAGCCCACCAAGCCGTTTATGGTTCATAATAGTAGCCTAACACCTTTTCGTAGCGGTAAAAACCTGCTATAAATAGAGCCACTATGGCAGGCAAGATTCTTACGACCAAACCACTGTTGATCATGCTGTATGGCTGCCCCGGCTCAGGCAAGAGCTTTTTTGCCCGCCAATTCTCTGAAAAAGTTCAGGCCGCCCATCTGCAGACTGACCGCATCCGCTACGAATTGTTCGACCAGCCTCGCTACGACAAGCAAGAGAATGATGTCGTCAACCAGTTGGCCCATTACATGGCCGGTGAATTCCTGCAGGCCGGTCTGACCGTCGTCTATGACATGAACGCGATGCGTATCAGCCAGCGCCGTCTGCTCCGTGATCTGGCCCGCAAAGCTCACGCCGTACCTGTCCTGGTCTGGCTGCAGATTGACGGCGACACCGCCTATCACCGCACGACCCAGCGTGATCGTCGCCGCGCCGATGACAAGTACAGCATGCAGTTCGACAAACCGACCTTCCAGAAGCTCCTGATCAACTCCCAGAACCCTGAACCGGCCGAAGATTACGTCGTCATCAGTGGCAAGCACGTCTTCAATACGCAGTTCAGCGCCGTCATGAAGCGTCTGCACGAACTCAACCTCGTAACCGGCGACGAAGCCACCAGCCAAGTCGTCAAGCCGGGCCTGGTCAACCTCGTACCGAATCAAAAAGCCGGTCGCGTCGACTTGTCCCGCCGCAATATCATCATCCGCTAAATATCATGCCTATGAAAGTCATCGAAGTCCCGGGCATCGGACCGGTTGAAGCCGTCAAGCGCAAAGGCAACCGTAGCATCAAGATTTCGATCGTTCCCCCAGGAAAGGTGCGTCTGTCCCTACCATACTGGACGCCGTACGCCGCTGGGATAGCGTTCGTGCAGGCCAAGGCCGACTGGATCAAGACACATCTCGAAACCCAGTCTGTCAGCCCCTTGCAACCTGGCCAGGCCATCGGCAAGGCCCATCATCTTCGCTTTGAGCAATCGGGTACCGGTGAAGTCATCACGTCACGCGTCAGGGGCGGCGAAGTCGTCGTGACGTATCCGCCGAGTCTGACCTGGGAAGCGGCCAGCGTACAAGCCAAAGCCCGTCAGGCCAGCATCCGGGCTATGCGTAAACAAGCCGAGGGTCTGCTACCGGCCCGTCTGCGGCGACTGGCCGAGCTGCATGGCTTCACGTACAAGAGCGTGGCCGTCAAACAGTTGAAGCGCCGCTGGGGCAGCTGCGATCAGCACAAGAACATCGTACTTAATCTATACCTCATGAAATTACCCTGGGAACTGATCGATTATGTCCTGCTGCATGAGCTCAATCACACCAGGCACCTGAACCATTCCTCGGCTTTCTGGGACGACATGGCACTGCTCCTGCCGAACGTTCCGGCTATCCGCAAGCAGATGCGTGAGCAACAAGCCAGCCTTTAGGCTTGAAGCGCAAGCGGTTTCAGGCCATACTGTCTGTGATGCCACAAGACAAGACAGCCAACGCTGACAACATCGAACACCAACGACTCACCAGCCTCGTCAACAGCATGGCCGATGGTGTGATCGCCGTCGACAGCGCCGGCAAGATCGCCCTCTATAACGGTGCGGCACTCAATATCTTAGACAATAACAGCTCGATGCAGGGCAAACCGCTCGACAGCGTCCTGAAGCCGATCGACAAAGATAATCAGCCCGTCGACGTCTATGAACTTATTCAGAACACCAAGACGTCGACATTCAGCCGTGACTACCGCCTCGCCTATAGCGATGGCAGCCTCATCAACCTGTACCTCAGTATCGCTCCGGTCCACTTGGGCTACGGCAAAGATAATGAGCACGGCTATGTCCTGCTGATCCGTGACATCACGCGCGAAAAATCCCTCGAAGAAGAGCGCGATGAATTCATCAGTGTCGTCAGTCACGAACTGCGCACGCCGATCGCCATTGCCGAGGGCAACATCAGCAATGCCCAGTTCATCGTAGGGAAAAAAGCGCCAGACCCGGTCATTCTCAAGGCGCTCGATGAAGCTCACAAGCAAACGCTGTTTCTGTCCGGCATGATTAATGATCTGTCTACATTGTCGCGGGCCGAACGTGACAAATTATCATACGAAGTCGAAGCCATCAACGCCCACGACCTCGTACTTGAGCTGGTTGCCAATTATCAACCAAGTGCAGCCCAAAAGGGCCTCAAAATTATCGCCGATGTCGATGACCACCTCGAATTGCTCCATTCCGGCCGTCTCTACGTCCAGGAGATCCTGCAGAATTTTATAACCAATGCCATCAAATACACTGAAAAAGGCACCGTCACCCTCGGCGCCAAACCGACAGCCAAAGGAGTCGTATTCTCTATCACCGACAGCGGTATCGGCATCAGCAAGAGCGACCAGCAGAAAGTCTTTGATAAGTTCTTCCGCAGCGAAGACTATCGCACCCGCGCCAATAACGGCACCGGCCTTGGTCTGTATGTCACCATAAAGCTCGTTCGTCTGCTCCACGGGGAAGTCGAGGTCGAGAGCGAACTGAACGTTGGCTCTACTTTCAAGGTCACGTTCCCGAATCTTAAGTAACTACACCTTCGGCAAATGCGGGGTACGGTGCATGACCGTGTCAGTAACCTGGCGGCCTTTCCAGATGACCTGGGAGAATTCGTATTTCCACATCGAGTAGTTGAGCAGTGCGATGTCAGCGAGAACCGCCACCGGCAGCAACATAGTATTAAGGTTGAGGTGTGACTCGAAGCCAACCTGCACGATCTTCGCATACGCAGCCAACTGGCATGCGACGGCGACCCACAGACCAGCAGTGGCGTATGACGGCCAGCTGTACAAGAGTGCGTTGACGAGCATCGGCACCGGGGCGACGAAGGCCAAAAGGGCTACGATGGTCGTCAGGCAGACTAGTTCCGGTCGCTTATGCAGCTGCGGATACCGGGTGCGGATGGCCGTCGCCCGTTGTTCGACGACCGATTTGCGACTGGTGATGCCGAGCAGCTTGTTGCCGTGCAGGAACCGATAGCCGTCATGCGACAGCATTTCGCGCGCAAAGAATGCTTCGGGTACGATCATACGGGTGACGGCCGCGAAGCCACCGGTGTTTTTCAGTGCCTGGCGACGTATCAGCCAGCAGCTGCTCAGTACCGGTGGTCGACGGAAGAAACGTCGCGGAAAGGCCAGTTCCCACGCATAGCGCATCGGCTGAAGTAATAAGAACCGCGGGTCCCCCTGTCGGGACTCATTCTTAGGCATGACACAGACCATCTGCTTGTCACTGGTCACGAGCTCGCTCACCAGCTGGCGGATACTGTGCGGTTCGAAGCGGATGTCGACACCACAGAAGAGGATGAGCTCACCATTCGCCTCGCGGGCAAGGCGCTGGTAGGCCTGGTTCTTTGCCAGCCAGTTCCGCCGCGGCTTGTCGCCTGGTATGAAGCGGACGCCGTCGTGCGCCAGGCTCCGGATCACCTCCGCCGCCTTGGCACGTGAGTTATCATCGAGCACCAGTATTTCTAATTTCTGATAGTCACTAGCAAGCACTGAGTCGAGGCAGGCTGCCAAATCATCCGTCTCGTTGCGGGCCGGTATGGCGACGGTGACGGTGGGCAATTGGCCGTTCGGCAGTAAGGTGGCGCTTGGTGTGGTCGTCCTGGTCTGGCGTCGGGTGCTCATAAAGACGACGGCCCCGGCAAGAATCTGCAAGCCGATTATCCAGATACTGATTGCCGTATTCCAGGCGGCCAGACCGAATGACAGCACTCCGCCCGCCAGCAACCACAGGGCAGCCCGTCGTACGCTTGCCAATAGATATGCCTCATGCAGACGGCCTTCGATGATACGCCCGTAGTTAAAGACGCGGTAACAGTTAATGAGAGCGAAGAGGTAAGCACCGACGCCCGGCTCGAGGAAACCGACGACGATACTGCTCAGCGTGACGGTGATTGCCAGTAGCCAACTGACGATGCGACGGGCGTTCCAAAGAGGCGTAAATAGTAATAAGAGTTCGACGACAGCCGGGCCTACCACAAGCATAAACAGTTTCATTACGCTCATCATAGCAAATAACCGCAATTGACGTGAGTACTTTCATACGCTATGCTTGACTTGTCACGACCTACAAATTGTAGGTTGTTTTTAATTTGAGGAGACATCCATGGCGATGGCACCAGAACAATCTGACCAGAAAAAAACACGTCGCTTGAAGGCACCATCACAGACGGTGCGCGAACAAGCTGAAAACCAAGGTAAGCCCAAGCGCCCGAGCCGGGCTCGTCGCGTCAGCAGTAAAGCCGGCGGTCCGGTCCGTAAAGCCGGCCGCGGTCTGAAAAAGGTCTTCCGGCCCTTCCGATTCCTGCGCCGGCCATTAAGGTTCCTCGGCAAGATTCTCGGCTTTCGGTATGTCGCCAGCAGCTGGCGGGAACTACGTCAGGTCACATGGCCCGACCGCAAGACGACAGCCAAACTGACCGGTGCCGTCCTGATATTTTCCGTAGTATTCGGTGTCATCATCGCCATCGTCGACTTCGGACTTGATAAATTATTTAGGTTATTGCTCACCCAGAGCTAAGGAGAACTACTTATGACTAAACGTTACGATTCCCAAAAGCAGTGGTACGCCATCCACACATACAGCGGTTACGAAGAAAAAGTCGCTGAAAGCATTCGCCAGCGTGCCGAAAGCCTCGACATGAAGGACAAGATTTACGAAATCCTCGTCCCTAAGGAAAAGATGATCGAAATCAAGAACGGTAAGCGCCGTGTCGTTGAAAAGCGCATCTTCCAAGGTTACGTCCTGGTCCAGATGAAACTGAGCGAAGACGCCTGGTTCATCGTCCGCAACACGCCAAGTGTTACCGGCTTCGTCGGCAGCGGTACCGAACCGACCCCGCTCGGTAACGACGAAATTGAAAAGATCCAGAAGCGCATGGGCCTCGAACAGCCGAAGCACAAGATTGACTTCTCGATCGGTGAAGTGGTCAACATCATCGACGGTCCGTTCAAGGGCTTCGACGGTTCGATCAACGAAATCGACGCCCAGAAGGGCAAACTCAAGGTCCTCGTCAACATGTTCGGCCGTGAAACGCCGGTTGAACTGGACTCCTTGCAGGTAAAGCGCGTCTAATCCGATATGGCCGAGGCGATTGAACCTAAGGGTGGGTGCGATCCGCTATTTCCGGAAGTGATGCTGATTCCGGCTTACCATGAAGACCCGGCCGAAGCCAAGTATATGATGCACTGGGGGCTGCAACATTATGTGGTGCTGCAAATTGACGGCCAGATAGAGCATGACCCCAAACATCCGTATATCATATACGATAAGGACGCACGTTTTAATATCATCGCTGAAGCGATCCGGCATGAGGCTCCTGACGAGGAAACGGCGACCGAAATGATAGACCAAGCTCTTGGTTACGCTTTGGCGGGCCAACTCGAAATATTACCGTGGGCCCGCCAAATGTTTGGCGAGCCGGATGAAGACTCCTAGACATAATCACCATATTTTGCTAGTATTACTACTGTTACGCACTACTTAAAGGTAGGAGAGTCAGTAAAGCGCTTCAATTGCTTGAACACTCGCTAAAGAAGGAGACTAATTATGGCAAAGGCAATACGTGCCAATTTAAAGATGAAGATCCCGGCCGGCCGGGCCAGTGCAGCGCCACCAGTTGGTAGCACGCTTGGTCAGTACGGTGTCAACATGATGGACTTCATCAACCCATTCAACGAACAAACCAAGGAAATGCAGGGCGCAACCGTTACCGTACACATCACCGTGTACGATGACCGCACCATGGACTTCCGGGTCGTCGGCATGCCGACAGATGACCGCATCCGCGCTGAACTAGGTATTCAGAAGGGTTCGGGCCGCCCGAACAGTGAAAAAGTTTCTAAAAAGTTATCTCAAGCTCAACTGCAGAAGATCGCTGAAGAGAAAGCGCACGACATGAACGCCGACGACGTCGAGTCTATCAAGAAGATGGTAGCCGGCACGGCACGGAGCATGGGCGTCGAAGTCGAGGCATAGCATGGAAGGCGAGGATAAACTCCGAGATTTCGGAGCTTTAAGGGAAATGGAACTGCGGTTGACTGCTGCCGATATGTTAATCGATCGCGCACTGCACCATAAAGTTAGCCCGGATCAGGCGTTCGCGTTTGCATCCAGCGTTCCTATTCAGACCATTGAGAGAATGTTAGACACCATGGTTGAATTATCATCAGCCTCTAGTACTAGTAATAGTAATCAATAAGTAACTTGTGGGAGAGCCAGAGAGCTCGCCAGCACCACGAAAGGATACATAATCATGGCAACAGCCAAGACCCCAACTACCAAAGCAACCCCCAAAGTCGCCGAAGACCAGATTCTTGAAGCCGAAGTCGCTGAAGTCGTCGAAGCCAAGAACGAAGTCCGCGATAAAAACCCTGCCAAGGCCGGCAAGCGCAGCGCTAAGGCAGCAGCCGCCGCTGAAGCTGAAGCCGCCAAAGAAGAGCGCAAAGCCGAAGACGCTGAAACTGCTCCTGAAGATGCTAAGCCACGCCAAGCTCAAAACCCGACCCGCAGCCGTTTGGCTCGCCAGGGTAAGAACTTCCGTGCCAAGGCAGAACTCATCGACAAATCTAAGGCCTACAGCCTCAAAGAAGCTATCAAGCTGGCTGTTGAGACTAACCCGGTCAAGTTTGACGCTACCGTCGAACTGCACGTCAATCTCAACGTCAACCCCCGCCACGCCGACCAGAACCTGCGCGACAACCTTGTACTGCCTGCCGGTACCGGTAAGACCGTTAAGGTAGCCGTCTTTGACGACGCTACTGTCGAAGGTGCTGACATCAGCGGTGTTGAAACCCTGACCAAGCAGCTTGAAAAAGGTACGATCGACTTCGACATCCTGATCGCCACACCGGCTCAGATGCCGAAGCTTGGTAAGTACGCTCGTCTGCTTGGCCCACGTGGTCTGATGCCGAACCCTAAGAGCGGTACCGTTACGACTGACGTGGCCAAAGCTGTCACTGAAGCCAAAGCCGGCCGCGTCGAATACCGTGTCGACAGCACCGGTATCGTCCACCTCGGCATCGGCAAAGTAAGCTTTGGTGCCGACAAGCTATTGCTGAACGCCCAAGCCGTCTACGCCAGCTTGAAATCCAACAAGCCAGCCAGCGTCAAAGGTATTTACGTCAAGACTATCCACATCGCGTCGACGATGGGTCCTTCGATTACCGTTGAACCAACGCTGTAATACCTATACAATAGCGGTATGAATATAGTGGGGGTAACCGGACAGATAGGCCACGGTAAGAGCAGCTTAGCTCAACTCCTCGGTTCCTCCACTAGCTCTTGCCGCCATTTCGAGTCAGGCCAGCTGGTCATGGACGTTGCCAATGCCTGGCAAGCGGCCACCAGTAAACTGCCGTTGCCGACGCAGGATGGGCTGAACGAATGGATCGGATTACTTCCGTCAATCGTTTGGGACGTGCTGCACGTCGAGACGGACGAGACGCTGCTCGAGTTCACCAGCAGCGACGAAGCGACCGACGCCTCGATGTTCGCGAAACTGTATCAGTACGCCCAGATGCTTCAGGAACAACCTCAGCTACTTCGTGGCCAGGTAAATCTTGACACTAAAGAAACGTACCGGCCGTTGCTGCAATGGCTGGGCGGCTATTTCGTGAAGATGATCGGCCCGGGCGTGTGGTACGACGAGATTATCCGTCGTATCAAACACGCCGAAGCCGAGGGCTGCGAGCTGGTCGTCGTGACAGGTTTACGCTTCCCTGGGGACGCTGAACGCATCCTTGAAGTCCGTGGCATCGTCGTCCGCATCATCCGCAGCGACGCCGAAGAACGCGACGAGACCGATCCGACCGAACGCGAGCGCCTGACCATCCCGTACCAGGTCACGATCTATAACGACGGCACCCTTGAAGACCTCGCCACGGTCGCCAGCCAGTTTTATCACGACCTGACATCCGGTCAATTGCAGGTCGCGTATCACGCCGGCCCGGCACCCATGCCGGCTGTCGTATAGACCACCATACAAACCGTCCTGCGTCCGGCTGTTGTATAGACCACTATAATTTTGACTTGCCATCAAGCCTGACGTACGGCTAGAATAATGACAGATCCCGGTAAGAGGGGAAAGTGGAGGAGTATTTTACGCTATGAGCGTGTTCAGTAACCAGCAGATTCGTCAGGCCCTGACTGCCGGCCACATCGTATGCACGCCATTCGATCCAAAACAAGTTTCGCACGCCAGTCTTGACGTGACACTTGGCTATTATTATTACCGCACGGAACGATCGGGCGACCACCCGATTTATAACCCGTTCGACAAAGGCGACGTTGACCGTTACTTCGGTCCGTCATTAAAGGCGATGCCGCACAAGGAATGGTGCGATAAGCTCGGCGTCAAACCGCTGGTCGGCATCCCCGAAGACCATCCGGTCATTCCGGTCTATCCGGGTGAGCGCATATTGGCTCACACCCACGAATTCTTCGGTATCACGCCTCCTGGTGCCTGCGAAGTCAAATCTCGCTCGACATGGGGTCGTAACGGCGTTGCAGTCTGTTTCGACGCCGGTTGGATCGACCCAGGCTACATCAACCGTCTGACCCTTGAAATCTACAACCTCAATCAGCACGAAATCGTCTTGCTACCGGTCGGCGAACGCATCGCTCAAATCATCTTCCATGATACTGGCGAAGTCGAAGGCAACTACGGCACCGGTCGCGACCAGGGCTTCAGCGGTAAATACCAGACAGGCACCAACCTGAGCGATCTCATCGCCAGTTGGAAGCCCGAACTGATGCTGCCGAAAGCCTATCTCGACAAGCGACGCTTGCCGCAGAAAGTCGACGGCCTCAAAGATGTTGAGTAGTACCGATAACGAGCAGGGAGTATGACGATGGCACAAGGCGCTTTTTTCGTAATCGAAGGGACCGACGGATCGGGCAAGGGGACGCAGTTCAAACTGTTGACCGAGGCGCTTGAGCGTGCCGGCTACGATGTCGCTACCTTTGATTTCCCGCAGTACGACCAGCCCTCCAGCCACTTCGTCCGCCGTTACCTGAACGGTGACTACGGCACGGCCGAAGAAGTCGGACCATACACCGGCTCATTATTTTATGCACTTGACCGCTACGAAGCTGCCGCACAAATCCGTCAAGCCCTGGCTGCAGGCAAAGTGGTCATCGCCAATCGGTATACCGGTTCGAACATGGCCCATCAGGGCACGAAGTTCAGCCACGCCGAAGAACGCCGCGGCTATTTCATCTGGCTAGATAACCTGGAATTCCAGCTGCTCGGCATCCCGCGGCCGCAAATGAATTTCGTATTACGTGTCCCGGCTGAGATAGCCCAATCGCTCGTCGACCAAAAAGAGGCCCGTAGTTACACTGACAAGAAGCGCGATCTTCACGAGGCAGACCTGTCACATCTGCAGCGTTCCGTCGAAGTCTACGACTCCTTATGCGACCTTTTCCCCAAAGACTTTCACCGCATCGACTGTGTCCGTGGCGACAAACTGATGACGATCGAACAAATTCATAAATTGCTGTGGGAGAAGGTGCAACCTATGTTACCAGCCAAAAAGAACAAGAAGGCGACCGAGAAGGCCGCCAAGAATTCTGACAATCCATACGTAATCAAGACCGATCGTGGTCTTCAGACGACACAGGCCGGTGATGATTACTTGCGTGAAGCCGTATCGAACCCGACCGGCAATGTATACGCTTTCACCGACAAGTTGAGCCCGGTCACCATCGCCGCCGCTATGGCGCGCCTCAGCCGCCGAGCCGATGACATGCGCCTGACTATTCTCGATGAATTCGCCCACGCCATGAATCAGGACGAAAAATTGCTCCAGCGTGTCATAACCGCCTACGGCGATGACTCGGTCCAGCAGCTGGTCGGTATCCATTTCGTCGTTGAGAACGCGTCCAACCTCCTTACCAAGAAACTTGAATGGGGTCGCCTGGCTGCGTACCTCGAACAATCCACCCGCTATATTTACTTCGACCAGAAAGACGTAAACGGTCGCTACCGTTACCACGTGCCGGCTCACTTTGATGACGCCACTACCACTGATTACTGCCAGGCTATGGACCAGATCTTTGATAACTACTCCGCCATGGTCAGGCAGCTGACCGAGTACGTCCAAGACGAGTCTGACGTGCCGGCCGACGAACGTGATATGGCCTGGAAAGGTGCCACCCGCGCCCAGGCCTGCGATGCCATCCGTGCGGTCCTACCGGTTGCCACGACATCGACCGTCGGCGTGTTCGCATCCGGTCAGGCGCTTGAAAGCCTGATCATGCACCTTATGAGCGACGATTTACCGGAAGCCCGTCAAACGGGCCGGGAACTGCTGGCTGAAGCCCGTAAGATCCTCCCGACTTTCCTTGAGCGAGCCGACAAACCTGAACGTGGCGGTGCCTGGGTCGCCTATCGCTCTAACACCAATCGGGCTGTCGCCGAAGTCGCCGCCAGTATGTTGCCTGACGATTACGGCACCGATGCCACCGAACCGGTTACACTCACCGATGTCTGGCCACGCAACGAACTCGACATCGTCCCTGACATGTTGTACGAACACAGCAGCCTATCGCTCACGAAGTTGCGAAGCATCACCAATGAATGGGGCTATGACCAGAAGCTGACAGTGTTTGACGCCTATATGGGCGAACGTCTCAACCGACGGCATCGTCCTGGCCGTGCACTGGAAAAAATTCACTACAGCTGGGATCTGGTATGTGATTACGGGATCTTCCGCGACCTGCAACGTCACCGCATGGTAGACGACCTCGAATGGCAAGCTTTGACCCCACGCTACGGCTATGAGGTTCCTGCGTTGGTAGAAGAAGCCGGCCTGGCCGAACTGTTCCAGAGCTGCTTCGACATAAGTCTGCATCTCTACAGCCTCCTCCAGGGCCGCGGTTATGCGCTCGAAGCCCAGTACGCCACGCTACTTGGTCACCGCATGCGCTGGAAAGTCACCTACAATGCCCGTGAAGCATTCCATTTTCACGAACTCCGCACCAGTCCACAGGGCCATCCGGGCTACCGCAAGCTGGTTCAGCAGATGCACGAGAAACTGACCCAGGTGCACCCGATGCTCGGCCAAGCGATGCAGTTTGTTAACCAAGGCGAGGATGAAGCGCTGACCAGATTGGCGGCCGAACGCTATACGCAGTATAAGCTGCAGCAGATCGATTCCGGCGTTGACAAGGCTATAAAGTAAGCGTTAAATGAAACGTATGATCGCTCAAGCACAGCAACTAATCGACATGATTATTCTCAGCCTTCAAGGGCTGTGCTTCAGCATGGTTGAAGCCCGGATACGCGAATAGCGCCGCCAGCACAGCCCCGAACGATAAAAATAGGCTTCAACCGAAGCCTATTTTTTTAATTTTTGGAGACAGAGACAATCATGAGCACACCAGATCAACAAACATATCCATTCCCAATGCACCCCACAGATGTGGAGCACTTCAGCCAGGGCAGCTTCTGGGTACATCCCGGCGAAGCCTACCACGTCAGTGATTATGCGCCAGCCGATCCGGCGGAAGCAACCGGCTACGCCGTCAGGGTGACCGGTTCGGTCGACATCGACTTCGCGTCGGTCGATGTCGCCCAAGGTAAGGACAACTAATATGGAACGGATACTGGCTGAAGATCCTCGAGCAGCTATCATCGAACGGATTGAAGCAGAGCATTCTCAGGAGTTGGATGATTACTGGGGCGACAGCTATGCTGGTGTCCGGGCCGATATCATTCAGACATACTACGAGCAATACGCCCCGTACGTGGCAGCCGCCGAACGCATAGCCGATCACATTGATGCGACGCCAACGCAACTCGCGCCGCTGCTTTCAGCCAGAACCGGCAACACCGTATTGCTGAAGCGCGAGGACCTGCAGCGTCACCATTCCTTCAAGGGGCGTGGGGCGGCTAACCGATACCTCGAGCTATCCGAGGACGAACGTACCGCCGGCGTTGTCGCTGCCAGTGCCGGCAATTTTGCCCAAGGTGTGGCCGGAATGGCAGGTGCTGGCGCGACCATCTTCATGCCAGTCACGACACCGGCAGTCAAGGTGCAGTCGGTTAGAAACCTAGGCGCCAGCGTGTGGCTGGAAGGGAACTCCTATTCCGACGCGTATGCCGCCGCCATCGATTACAACCGATCAGCCGGCAAGACTTTCTTACATCCGTTCGGTGACGAAGCCGTCATCCATGGCCAAGGCACGATCGCCCTTGAGATGCTGCGCGACAACCCCGAAATAACCCATTTGGTCGTACCGATCGGGGGTGGTGGCCTGATAGCCGGCATGGCCGAAGCCGCCAAGGCGATCAACCCAAACGTCAAGGTCATTGGCGTCCAGTACGATAAAAGCGCCGCCATGCACCGGTCTGTGCTGGCTGGTGAGATCGTCGAGCTGGCGGAGACAGGCGGATTCAGTGACGGTACAAATGTCAAAAAGGTAGCCGATTCAACCCTGCAGCGTGTCCAGCGATATGTCGATGAGATCCTCACTGTCAGCGAAGACGATATCGTCCTGGCCATCAATGATTTTTATGAGGAAACCCGCGGGTATCTCGAGCCAGCCGGCGCACTGGCCATAGCCGGCGTCAAACAGCTCAGCCAGCGTCCGGAAGTACGTAATCAGGTCTTAGGCGCGGTCTGCAGCGGGGCCAACATCTCACCCGACAAAATCAAATACGTCATAGAACGGGCGGCGCAACTGGAAGGTCGCCAGACACTCCTGAGCGTCGCACTCCCGGAGCGACCAGGCGCCTTACGCGAATTCTGCGAGTCAGTCGTCGGTAATCACAGTATCCGTGAGTTCAGATATGCCTACGCCGGCGATGTAGGCGCAACGATTATGATAGGTGTTGAAACGACCGGGCAGGGTGATAAACGGTCGTTCCTCCAAGCGCTTGAGACACAAGGATATGACTTTGATGACCACTCGGCGGACTCCGTCGAACAGACAGTCGTCCGCAGTCAGGCCGGCGGCCCCAGCCGTCTGCACGACCGAGAGGTCAGTTTCGTCGTGGAATTTCCGGAACGCGCCGGTGCACTACGCGACTTCTTACGCACGGTCGGTGATGACTGGAATATTACCCGTTTCGACTATCAGGCCAGCAGCAGTGATACCGGAACGGTACTCATCAGTTACGGCATGGAATCGATGGATGAAACCTCTGTAATAACGGATCGGTTGCGCCAGACCGGGTTTGAAGCGACGCGCATCATCCCACCCCGGCTTATGCGTAGCGCCGGCCGGCTAACCACTTCGGTTGCGTAAGCGTGTCCTATCTGTTAGAATAAGGGTAAGTTGCCAAAGACAGTAGCTGCTCACAAGGCTTAATCCGCTACCGAGGTACAAACAATCTTCACGGATGTTTGCACGCCTTTGGTCAAAGACTGAAGGCGTTTTTGGTAGGCAACTGCAGGTATGAATAGGTCGATCACGCCTGAACCCTAAACAAGGAGACATGCATATATGGCATTAACCCAAAATCAGAAGCAAGACATCGTCGCTGAAATCAGCGACTTGCTCAGCACTTCTAAAATGACCGTCGTCGCTGCTTACCAGGGCACCACCGTCAAGGCTCTTCAGAGCCTGCGCCGTGATGCTAAGGCTAACGGCACGAAGGTCAAAGTCGTTAAGAACCGCTTGGTCATCAAGGCCCTGCAGGCTAACGACACCTTGAAAGACGTCGACACCAGCGCCCTCACCGGCATGTTGCTCTACGCTTTCAACGCTGAAGACGAAGTCGCCCCGGCTCAGAGCCTGAACGATTTCGCCAAAGCAAACCCGACGATTCAGTTCATCGGTGCCTTTACAGGCGAAGGTACGTTTATCGGTGCGGACGACGTCAAAGCCCTGGCCGGCTTGCCAAGCAAGAACCAGCTCATCGGCGAAGTCGTTGCCCAACTATTGTCACCGGTCCACGACATTACCAACGCCCTTTCGGGCAACCTGCACGCGCTGCTTGACGGCGTGGCAGACGCTAAAGCTTAACTTTTAAAGGAGATCACATGGCTGATTTAAAGAAAATGGCTGAAGAGCTGACCGCTCTGACTGTCCTCGAAGTGAACGAACTTAAGACTATCCTTAAAGACGAATACGGCATCGAGCCGGCTGCTGCCGCTGTTGCTGTTGCTGGCCCAGCTGCCGGTGACGGTGCTGCTGCCGCCGACGAAAAGGCTGAATACGACGTCGTCCTGAAAGACGCCGGCGCTCAGAAAGTCGCTGTCATCAAGGCTGTCAAAGACCTGACCGGTCTGGGCCTCGGTGAAGCTAAGGCACTGGTTGACGGTGCTCCTAAGACCATCCTTGAGCACATTGCTAAGGATGACGCCGAAGCCGCCAAGAAGACCTTGGAAGACGCTGGCGCAACCGTCGAACTGGCTTAGTCCAGCTCTTAGCGGTCGTTGAGGAACCGCTCATGCACGATATGTAGCGTGAGCGGTTTCATTCGGCACGCTAAAAAGGCGACAATTCCTTTGACATCGAATATCAAACGTGATAAGTTTACGGTAAGTGTAGCCGAGATAAACACTGTATTAAGAGAGACCCCTCACATGGCAGACGTAGCAGACAAACAAATCAAACGCCTTCGGGCCCTAATACAAGAGGCGGAGACCAATCTAGCCGCTGCCAATGAACTATTGGTTAGCCTTGTCGGTGACGACACGACTCAGGTGACGGTTCCGTCTCGTGATGATACTCTTGGCAAAGTCATCGAAGGCGTCTTCGACGGCCAGAACATGGTCGGAAGCGACGGCAAGACATATCCTGTGCCCGCCAACTACGCTTCCAAGTCGAAGCTTGTCCAAGGCGACATCCTGAAACTTACCATCGCTGACGACGGTGCCTTCCTTTACAAGCAGATCGGTCCTATCCCTCGCAAGCAGGTGGTCGGCGTCCTGAAGCTTGAAAACGGCCACTACTTCGTCCAGGTTGGTGAAAAGAACTACCGCGTATTACTCGCGAGCGTAACCTACTTCAAGGCCAAGCCTGGCGACCAAGTCAGCGTCAACCTGCCTGAAGACGACTCTACCGCTGAATGGGCTGCCCTCGAAGCCGCCTTATAGACAGTTTATGAAGAGACTGACGGTACCTGCTTTGATTATCGGAGCAGGTATTTTCATTATCGGTTTTCTGTACGCATTCGTCATACCCCTGAAGTCATTCAATCCGATACCAAGGGACGGCGTCATGGGCAGCGTATGCCCCGGATTTTTAGCAACCGGCCCGGAAGCGCAGGCTACATCTGACGCACTCGGCAAGGGCAGTTATCACGTCTTACTCGGCCAGCTTGATCGGTATGATGCCGCCACGAGTTATGCACGTGAGAACGTCGATGCGCTCGGCTGTTCGTCATCGCCAGCCTCATACAAGCTGTATCTCTGAAATTCTACAACGCCCGGAAATAAAGAAAACGGTTATAATAATAGTAACCATGGGGCAAGCTTTATACCGCAAATATCGTTCGAAATCTCTTGATGAGATCGTAGGGCAGGAGCATATCACCACCACTCTCAAAAAGGCACTGGAAGCCGATCGTTTGAGCCATGCCTATTTGTTCACCGGGCCTCGCGGCGTCGGCAAGACCAGTATCGCCCGTATTCTGGCGCACGAAATCAACGGTTTGCCATATACCGACGACAGCAACCATCTCGATATCATCGAGATTGACGCCGCCAGCAATCGTCGTATCGATGAGATCCGTGATCTTCGCGACAAGGTGTACATCGCGCCGGCTCAGGCAAAATACAAGGTCTATATCATCGACGAGGTGCACATGCTGACTAAGGAAGCCTTCAACGCGCTCCTGAAGACCCTTGAGGAACCACCGGCCCACGTCATATTCATCTTGGCTACGACCGAGGTACACAAACTGCCAGCGACCATCATCAGCCGAACCCAACGCTACGTCTTCAGGCCCGTCGAACACGACAAGGTCACGCAGCACTTACGGAGCATCGCCGACCAAGAGAAGATCGCTGTCAGCGACGAGGCCTTAGCATTGATTGCTCAGCATGGTGAGGGTAGCTTCCGCGACAGCATCAGCCTGCTCGACCAAGCCGGCAATTACGGTCAAGAAGTCACACTCGACATAATTCGTGACATGCTTGGTGTGGTCCCATCTGAAGCCGTCACTGAACTTATCGGCCATATCAGTGCCGGCGAAGCTTTACCGGCCGTAGCCGCCCTTACGGCACTGACAGAACGCGGCTACCCGCCCGCCCAGCTGGCCGCGCAGATTGGCGCTCAGTTACGCGCTGATTATCTGGCAGGGCAGACAACTTTGCCGCCCGCAGTCGTACTCGACTTATTAGCGAGCCTGGTAGAAGTACCGGCTTCGGCTGACCCGGAGCGCTTGCTTGAAATCCGCTTGCTTGCTGCAATACCGGCTCAGGCCATGCCGGTCGCACCGAGACCTAAGCAAACGCAGGTCGCCACACCTGCCATTAGCACCCCGGTCTCCCCCCCACCCAAACCAAAACCGGTCACCGCTCCAGCGAAACCAGCAGCTGAGCCAGCAGTAGAAGACGAACCCGTCGCCCATGGCGGCGATACGTTCGATATCAACGCCTGGCCGCAAGTGTTGGAAGCTGCCCGCCAGCAGTACAACACGCTGTATAGCATTTTGAAGTCAGCACAGCCAATCATAGAAGACAACCAGCTCAGGCTCTGCGTCAAATTCCCGTTCCACCAGAAGCGGCTCAATGAAGCCAAAAATCGTCAGATCATCGGTGACGTCATCAAGTCCGCTACCGGGCTCAGCGTCAGTTTCGAATGCATCGTCGCACCGAAAGAAGAAAAACCTGCCCCTGAACCTGAATCCGCCCCCGAACCGGTGCCTGCCGACCCGCTCAGTGCCGTAAATGATATCTTCGGTGGGGGAGAAGTGTTAAAGTAGGCATACTACCATGGAACCACCTGTCCGCAACCAGCAAGAGCAACCACAGAATACCGACGCCGAAGCCAGTCTGCTTGGCGCTATCCTGATCGATACCGATGCCATCGTCAAGATCGCAGACGCCATCAGCTCGTATGACTTTTTCGACCAGCGTCACGCCCGCATTTACGAAGCCATCTCGGCCCTATATGAAAAGCGAAGTCCGATCGATGTCCTGACCTTATCCGACCAGTTGAAGAACAGCGGCTATCTCGACATGGTCGGCGGCCCAGCATACCTTACTGAGCTGACGAATTACGTACCGACCGCTTCTCACGTCGAACAATATGCCGACATCGTCGCCCAGAAAGCCGTCCGCCGGCGCCTCATCAAAGCCAGCCAGGACATCGTCGGACTTGGCTATGATGAAACCAAGCAACTGAAAGAGCTGATCGAAGAGGCCGAGCTGAGCCTGTTCGAGGTCAGCCAGCAGCACGTCAAACAAAGTATCGTCAGCATCGAGAGCATCCTGGCTGACAGTTTTGAACGTCTCGACGACTTACACAAAGACAAGGCGAAGATCCGAGGCGTGCCAACCGGGTTCAAAGACCTCGATAACATCTTGGCCGGACTCCAGCGCTCAGACCTCTTTATTTTGGCCGCCCGCCCCTCGATGGGTAAGACCGCCTTCGTATTGAACCTGGCGCAACAGGTCGCTTTGAAAGCTGAAGAACCGGTGCTGATCTTCAGCCTGGAGATGAGCAAGGAACAATTGGTCGATCGTCTGTTGTCTATGGAGTCGGGCGTCGATGCCTGGGCGCTACGCACCGGGAACCTGACCGACAGCGACTTTGAAAAAATCGGTGAGGCCATGGGCCGCCTGAGTGAAGCGAAGATCTATATCGATGATACGCCCAGTATCACGGTCAGTGATATGCGCACCAAGGCCCGCCGCGAAGCTCATCAGCACCAGCTCGGGCTTATCATCGTCGACTACCTGCAGTTGATGAGCGGCGGCAGCCGCTACGGTGGCGACGGCAACCGCGTGAATGAGATTTCTGAAATCTCACGTGGCCTCAAAGGCGTCGCGCGCGAACTGAACGTACCGCTGATCGCACTGAGTCAGCTCAGCCGGTCGGTGGAAAGCCGCAGCCCGCAGATACCGCAGCTATCCGACCTCCGTGAATCGGGTTCCATCGAACAAGATGCCGACGTCGTGGCTTTCTTATACCGCGAAGATTATTACAATCCGGAAACCGACCGCAAGAACATCATGGACGTCTTGATTAAAAAACATCGTAACGGACCGATCGGAAACGTCGAGTTGTACTTCGACCGCGAGAAGCAGCGCCTCAAGTCACTTGATACCCGCCACGGCAATGACCCGTTTAGCTAAAGCTTCTGTAAGCTGTTATACTGGCAAGGAATGAAAAAGCTACGCTTTTCCCCTCGATTTACGCCGCAAATCCTCTGGATACTGGCGCCCCTGGTTTTATCCGGCATCGTTCTTACCTGGCGCTTAGGCACGTCACCGGCCGGCATAAGCGCGACCGAGCTAGACCAATGTTCTGGCGCTATGCCGGCGGTGTACGCACCGTATTACTGGTTAATGCACTTGCTGCCGGTCGATTGTGGCGTCAATCATACCTTCTGGCTGCGACTGCCGAGCGTCCTGTTCGCTATGCTGGCAGGCACGTTGTTCGTCACTGCCGTTAAGAACTGGTTCGGCCACCGGACAGCCATTTACGCCGCAGCCTTATTCCTGTTGGCGAGCTGGTTCCTGCATGCCGGGCGCCTGGCTGCCCCCGAGGTGATGCTTCTTGCAATAGTGCCGGCGTGGCTTGCCTTGTTCCAAAGAGCACGATTCAACCCTGACAGCCGCCTGACGGGCCTGTATGCCGTACTCACGATCAGTCTCACCTTATTTGTTCCTGGGGGAATCTGGTTCGTCCTTCTAGCCGCAATCTGGAAAGGGAACAAGGCGATATCGTTTCTTCGGCGTATCCCGGTGAAGTTGACGATTCCAATGGTTGCTATTCCGCTAGCAGCCAGTATCTATCTCATCATAGGCCTGAGCCAGCATCAGGCACAGCTGTGGACGTGGATGGGTTGGCCGGGCGAACAGCCGTGGCTGACGATCCTACGCCATATAGCCGCCGTACCGTTCCACCTGTTTGCCCGGGGGCCAGAGGCGCCAATGTTATGGCTGGCTCATCGCCCTATACTCGATGTCTTCACCACGGCGATGGTAATCATAGGGTCCATCCGCATCATACGCCATGCCTCCCACCCGAAACTTATCGTAATCATTGCTTTGTCTATAGTCTGCGTCGTACTGACCGGCCTGCGGGCAAGCGGTATCGCCACGCTGAACCTGATCGTCCCGCTCATGTATTTCCTGGCGGCCGGTGGTATTCATGCCATGCTGCGACGCTGGTTTCAGATATTCCCGCGCAACCCGTTCGCCAAATGGCTGGCTTACAGTCTGATGGCCATCGTCGTTACCGGAGCCGTCATCCTGAACTTACGTGACTATTTCGTCGCCTGGCCGAACTCGACGGCAACACGTCAGGTGTTCAGTATCAAGCCGTAAACTGATATACTTATAGGATAAGAATAGGAGTTCGTGATGAGCCGTTTTGACCAAGCTAAGATGCTGATGAAGGTTAAGAAAATCCAGAAGGAGCTGCAAAAGCAGGTCATCGTCGTGGAAAAAGGTGATGGTGCCGTTAAGGTTGAGATTACCGGCGAGCAGAAGCTGAAGAAGGTTCACATTAACCCTGAGTACGTCGATCTCGATGACATCGGCCAGTTAGAGCGCTGGGTCGAAGACGCCGTCAAAGAAGCCATCCAGCAGAGCCAGAAGATCGCCGCTGAAAAGATGCAACCGATGATGGGTGCATTAGGCGACCTCGGACTATAACGGTTTATGAACGTACTGCCGCCGGCTCTCCAAGCGGTCATTGAAGCTTTCGGCAAATTGCCGGGCGTCGGCCCACGCACAGCCGAACGGTACGCGTATTACCTTATGCGGCGTGATCCGACGATCGCCCGACAGGTAAGCAGTTCGCTCGACAATCTGCACGCCGGCATCGGCTACTGCAAAAAAACGTATGCGCTCGTGCCGGCCGGGCAGGATTTATCCGATCTCTATACAGACCCGCGTCGCGACAAGACGACCGTCGCCGTCGTGGCGGAACCGTTCGATATCGTGGCGCTTGAGAAAACCAACCAGTATCACGGTACGTATCACGTACTCGGGGGACTGGTATCGCCTATCGACGGTATCGGACCGGAACAACTGCACATCAAGGAACTCATGGACCGCGTCGACGAAGACGGAGTCATAGAAATTATCCTCGCCACGAACGCCAGCGTTGAAGGCGAATCAACCGCTTTATACATCCAGCAACAGATCGCCGGCAGGGAAGTAAAAGTCAGTCGCTTAGCCCGTGGTCTGCCGATCGGCGTCGATCTTGAATACGCCGACCAGATTACGCTCGGTCGGGCCCTCGAAGGCAGGCAGACGCTATGAGCCTGACCTACTGCGTGACTTGCGCTGCCCCACTTACCAAGCAGAACGATACCGATTATGTCTGCGCGAATGGCCATCCATACTGGAATAACGCCAAAGCGGCGGCTGCCGTCGTGTTGTATCGTGACGGCAAAGTATTATTCGCCGTCCGCGGCCGCGAACCGGCCAAAGGCAAGTACGATCTGCCTGGTGGCTTCACTAATTTTGGTGAGGATGCCGAAACGGCCGCCCGGCGAGAGTTACAGGAAGAAACCGGCCTCGAAGCCGGTGAGCTGCGAGCGGTCGCAACAGAATCAAACAATTACATGGAAGATGTCAGCACGTCCGATACTATCTTCTTATGCACCGACTGGACCGGCGAGCCAGCAGCGGCTGACGACGTCGAACAACTCGTCTGGTTGCCGCTCGAGACCATGGACACACCTGACTTCGCCTGGCCGTACCACCGGGTCTACAAACGGTTACGGTTCGAAATAGACCGTCTGTGATTTATACTGATACACATGCCTAAGACCATTGACCAACTTATTACCGACGCCGGCCACATATTGGTCATGCAGGCGGACAATCCCGACGGTGACAGCCTTGCGAGTGCCTTAGCCCTCGAACAGATCCTGGGCGACATGGGCAAGCAGGTCAGCTTATACTGTGGCGTACAGGTTCCGACCTACCTACGTCACCTTGAGGGGTGGGACCGCGTCAGTCCGGACATCCCGAACCAGTTTGACCTGAGCATCATCGTCGATACCAGCGCTGACAGCTTGTTTGGACAGCTGGCAGCCAGCGGACAGCGGCCCTGGGTGGCAGCCAAACCGTGCATCGTCATCGATCACCACCCGGTTGAAAACTCCATTCCATACGCGACGATCGTGCACAACGAAACAGCCGTCGCTACCGGTGAGATAATTTATGAGCTGGCCAGGAAGTTTGACTGGCTCCGCAATCAGACCGCAAATGAGATGCTGGCCGTCTCCATACTGGCTGACAGTCTCGGGCTGATGACGCAGGCCACGACGGCCCGAAGCATCCATATCATCGGTTCACTCGTCGAAGAAGGCGTCAACCTGGCAGAACTCGAAAACCGTCGCCGTGAGATGATGCGTAAAAGCCCGGCGATCGTAGCGTATAAGGGCCGGCTGCTACAACGTATCCAGTACTCGGAAGATGGACGGATCGCCACCATCGACATCCCGTTCGATGAGATAGAAGCATACAGTAACGAATATAATCCTTCTGTTCTCGTCTTAGACGAAATGCGCCTGACGACAGGTGTCGACGTCGCAATCGCTTTCAAGACGTATCCTGATGGCAAGATCACCGGTAAGGTCCGCTGTAATTACGGCAAGGCTATCGGTAATGACCTGGCTTCGCACTTCGGCGGCGGTGGCCATCCATATGCGAGCGGCTTTAAGATACAAGACGGGCGGCCGTTCAACGAGGTGAAATCAGAGTGTATACGGTATGCCACCGAATTACTTGATAAACTCGAAGAGGACACCCCCTATGAAACTGTATAACACGCTCACCCGGCAGGCGGACGACATCGTACCGCTGCATCCCGACAAGGTCACCGTCTACACCTGTGGCCCGACGGTCTATGATTACCCGCATATCGGAAACTGGTTCACGTACATCCGCGAAGATATTTTGATACGGGTTCTAAAAGTTGCTGGCTTACACCCTGACTGGGTCATGAACATCACTGATGTCGGCCACTTGGTAAGCGACGCCGATGAAGGCGAAGACAAGCTTGAAAAAGGCGCCCGGCGCGAAGGCAAGACCGCCTGGGAAGTCGCCGCTCATTACACGGACTACTTCCTGGAGGGCCTGGACCGCTTATCAATTATCCGACCGGATCATGTCACCAAAGCCACCGAACATATCGAAGAGCAGATTGCGCTCATCAAGACGCTCGAAGACAAAGGCTTTACCTACGTCATCAATGACGGCGTGTACTACGACACGTCCAAGTTTCCGGCATATGCAGTCTTTGCCCGCCTCGACCTGGACGAACAGCAGGCCGGAGCCCGGGTGGAATACAACACTGAGAAGCGCCAGCCGACTGATTTTGCCCTATGGAAATTCAGTCCTGATGATCGCCAGCGCGACATGGAATGGGACAGCCCGTGGGGCAAAGGTTTCCCTGGCTGGCACATCGAATGTTCGGCCATGAGTATGAAGTACCTCGGCCCGACCATCGATATCCACGCCGGCGGTATCGACCACGTGCCGGTGCACCATACCAATGAAATCGCTCAAAGCGAGGCGGCGACCGGGCAACGGTTTGCCCAATACTGGATGCATTCGAACCATATCATGATAGAAGGAGACAAGATTTCCAAAAGCCTCGGCAACGGCTACACCCTCGAAGACATCGAGGCTCATGACATAGAACTGCAGGCTTTCCGCTTGCATGTACTCGAGAGCCATTACCGTAGTCAGAGCAAATTCAGCTGGGATAGTTTGCAGGCAGCGCAGAACCGTTTACGGAACTGGCGGGCTACGGCAGTCTTGCGCTGGCAGCCGAAAGACATGTCTAGTGTTTCCACACAGCTCACGGATGAGTTTGCTCGGCATCTGTTAAATGACCTGAACACGCCCCTGGCTCTGGCTAAAATCGATGAGGACTTCGCGAAGCTGCAGGCCAGTCTGACAGATAATACTGCCGCTGACGGCCTAACCGGGTATTTACAGCTCATCAAGGACAGCCTCGGGATCGATTTACTCGGCTCCACGCCCGATATTACGGACGATCAGAAACGATTGATCAGCGAACGAGACACTGCCCGCGCAGACCGGGACTGGCGGCATTCTGATGAGATTCGCGAAGCACTCGCTGAACAAGGTATCGCCGTCCGCGATACTGCTTATGGAACTATCTGGGCCCGTCAGTAACTTTTTGGACTTCGGCTCTGAGCGCATTATCGTGGATCATGCCACGGGTTCCCAGGTATTCCAGGGCGAGGATACGGAGACAACCGGCGACCGGGATGGCTACCAGACCACCAAGCAGACCGCTGAAACTTACACCGATGACCACCGAAGCGAAAACGAGCAGCGGTGACATATCCGTTGAATTAGATTGGATGCGAGGCTGGATGACGTAGTTTTCGATCTGCTGATATAAGAAGTAGTACAACAGTATAAGGACGGCCGAGGTAGGTGACGTAGTGAGCAAAGCCACAGCCGTGACAATGACAGCCCCGATCGTGTGTCCGACCATCGGTATCAGGCCACAGATGAAGACCACGAAGACCAGAGCAATCGGATAACCGATATGCAGCGCGAGCAATCCCGGCAGTAGCATCACCGAAGCGATGACCGCCAGCGTTACCTGTCCGTTGACGAAGCCTTTGACGACACGGTACATATTGCGCGCCAAATCGTCGGCGCGTCTGTGATGGCGCGGTGGAATCAGGCTACGCATCAACCGGATCCAATGTGGTCCTTCTATCAGCATCATGAACGTCAGTACCAAGACGGTCAATACGGCGAACACACTGCTTCCGAACGAACTGATAGTCGCGAAGGCATGGCCTCCGATATCATTCAGATTGTCAGACAGCTCTTTTGATAATTTATTAACCTGGCCCTCTAAGTTATGCTCCTGGACAAAACGGCCCAAACTGCTGTTTTCATCGCGTAAGCTGGAGACGATTGACGGTGCGTTGCTGATAAAACTTTCAGTCTGCTTGACTATCGGTGGGACAAGGCTGGCGATAAAGATTGCCAGGACTGCGATAATCAGGAAGAAAGAAAGGGCGGTAGCGTACGTTCGATTCCCTCGTAGCTTGCCTGGCAAATGCCGGGAAAACCAGTGGACGGGCGCGTTCAGCGCTAAAGCCAGGAACACCGCGGTGAAGATGAGCAGTAAGGCATGTGTCGCCTTATGCAAGGCGGCCAGCAAGATGGTAGTCCCGATAACCAGGCCGACAGCCTTTAAGAAAGTCGCGGTGGTGAAGGTGATGGCAATAAGTTGAGGCTCTTTTTTATCTGAACTGAAGAAATTTTTCATGATAGGCCTATTATGACTTACTGCTCCGTGGCTTGCAATTCGGAATTATAGATGTCAATTATAGCCGGTCCGACGGCCGTCGGGTCGTACTGGCGGGCATGTCGGGCCTGCAGCTTGGCTATAGCATTCCGCTTGTCGGGATGGTCCAAGTAATACTGAATCTTGATGGCTAGTTCATGGTGGTCGGCAGGTTGGAAAACGACATCCGGCGTATCAGCCATTACACCGCGGTAGCCGACATTGTCGCCGGCCAGGACGACACTTGCCCCGCTGGCCATGGCTTCTACCAGGACTATGCCGAAGCTTTCACCGCCCAGACTTGGGAAAACGCTGATGTCGGCACTTGCCAGAAGTCGCGGCTTTTCAGCTTCGTCAACATAACCGGTGAAGGATACGTTTTTTATATTCTTCTGCTTCACATATTGTTCTAAATTTCCACGAAGCGGACCATCACCAGCGATAGTAACGCAATACTCGTGAGTCGTTAACGACTCCAGGGCTTTCAGTAACGTTATCGCATTCTTCCGCGGAACTAACCGTCCGAGGAAAATGATATGAGGAACCGGGTTGGGCTGTTTGGCGACCGCATACCGGCTGGCATCAACCACGTTTGGAAGCACTACGCTGCGCAGACCATACGTCTTTTTGCAGAAGTCGGCCGCCGCCTGCGATACGGCGATGACCTGGCTGATTCGTCGCGCCGACCGACGCGTCCAGACGGCAAGGCATTTGTTAGCGATATCAGCGACCGCCCCGTTAGGAACGATATGGAAAGTCGCCACAATTTTCGTATGCGCAGGGGCGGCTTCCAACAAACGGCCACCAAGCCACGGGCTATACGGCATCTGGATATGCAATACATCAAACCGTTCTGCCTCCAGGAATGCACCCAGCTTCTCACGCGAAGTCGGTAGGGGCATACGCATACGGTTGCCATTGAACCGTACTTTTACGTTACGGCTTAAACTATGCACGTTGGCAATATCGGTCCGGGTCGTTTCGCCGACGAGGTAATGCACCTCGTGCCCTTGCGTGGTCAACCAGCGACCAAATGTCAGCGCATATTGCTGTACACCATCAGTCGGGTCGAGCGAATCATCAAGGATGAGACCTATTTTCATTGGACGGGTAGCAGAGGCGGATTAACGGCGTGGTGCTTTATAGCAAGTTTATAGGCCTCTTCATATTCATCGATGACAGCCGGGTAATTGAAGCGTTTGACGTACTGTTTGGCCCATGTGCTCCAAAGCTTGATGATAGCCGGTTCGTAGAGCAACATTTCAAGCCGACGACTGAATTCAGCACTGTCTTCAGGGTTGATCAGAGACAGTCCACCGACGCCTTGCATGACCGAACTGTAACCGGCATTATTACCAGCGACTACTGGCAAATCGTAGGCCATGGCTTCCAGCAAGACGATACCGAAGCTTTCGCCGAATATCGCCGGCGAGCAGAATAAATCAGCAGTCGCTAGCAGTTCGTGTTTCTGCTCGTCGCTGATATAACCGAGAAACTGTACATTCGGTAGCTGCAGGTCGCCAACCATGTCTTCAAGTTTTTCCCGATCAGGCCCGTCACCGGCAATGATGAGTTTGGCTTCCGGATGTTTAGTCTGCAGTAACTGGAAAGCTTTGATGAGGTATTTGACACCCTTACGTTTTTCCAGCCGTCCGATGTAGAGGATATTCTTGTTGGGTGTGTCCGGCCGGACATCCTTCTGTGCGTACGTCTTGAGGTCGATACCGTTTGGGATAATTTTGATGTCCTGATCGGTCATCGTACTGATGTATTCGGCGGCGGCATCGGACACGGCGGTAATTTCGTCGAGATATTTCAAGACTGATTTCAAATAAGGCATGACCGCTTTCATGACCGTCTGGCTCATGATGGTTTCGGGAATCTTAGCGTGGAAGGTGGCGACGTTGACCGATTTGCTGCGCGCCAGAATCTGGCGGCTCAGCATCGGTACCCAAGGCTCATGAAAGTGCAACAGGTCGAACTGTTCGGCTTCAAGGACGGCATCAATCGCCTCGTTGCTGATGCTGGCCGATACTTGCGCAAGCGTATGCATAGGCGAATAGAGGTCCGCGGAGCCGCCAAGAAAAATGATATTTGGGTTTTCTTCGACAGATTCGAGCTCACGTGGTTGCGGAGTAATTATCTTGGCGGTGTGACCGCGGCGGTTTAGATCCTTGCAAAGCGCCAAAACGACTTCTTGTACACCACCACCACGGGCAATGTTATACGGACAAACGATGCCGATCTTCATTATGCCAACAGTATATCACGTTTGGCGGAGCATCCGACGGGCCGAAGCCGGTATGAACGGTGCCGCTTCTTTGGCGGTGGCGACGACGCTCGGGGCGTGGCCGGCCATTTTAGAAAGAGCAATCGTGACGTCATTGTAGATTATGTGGAGATGCTGCTCGACCAACCGATTATCAAAGTACCGGTCCGGTTCGACTGTGACATGCCACACCGGCAAGTCGACTTGCTGGGTGCAAAGGTCCAGCTTGAACATAGTGACGGCATTGTCCATGTATGTCCGGATATCATTCATCTGCCATAAACCGATTTCAAAATCGACACGCCGCTTGCGCTCGGCCTCATCGGCGTCTTTCAACTTATCGTGCGTATTTTCTACCAGGTGGTAGGCCATCCGAATGAATGCTGGTCGCAGTACGACATGCTGGACCAGCCAGGCCGGAACGCGGTGAGAAAAGGCGCGCGTCATGATGTTCATCAGGATCCAATTGCGACGTTTGAAGCGGAAATCATCCTTGTGCGCGAATCCGACGATGCTGACGACGACGTCGACCCGCTTTGCCAGTTCAGGATATTTCTGCAACATCCGGGTGGCGACGACGAAGCCGAACGACATGGCGATGATAGTAAAGCGTCTGTTCTTGTAACGCATCTTCACGAACGAAGCCAGGTAGTCGGCCATGTTGTCGAGCGTCGGCTTTTTGCCGATGGTGTAGAAGCTATCCATGCCGCCAAGGCCCGGCAGGTCAGGCAAGGTGACTTTGGCGTACTTGCGAAGATCTTCCGCCAGCCCCATCATGCGCTCGATACTGGCGTGATGCCCATACAGCATGAGGATTTCTTTTTTTGTGGTGCTTTTCTGCGCCGGCAGATTAAGTACGCGTCCGGACAAACCGTTGATATGTAACGGCTCGATGTAGTCGGTGATGTTGATGGCTTGGCGTGGCATTGGGTGTGAGGTTATTCGGACATATTATATCATCTCATATCTGGAAAGTCGCGCTTTTGCTTAGGGCGTAATATGAGTTTATAGTCATACGGCATGAGTGTCAGTCCCGAAGAATTTGCCAGCGAGCAGCCCCCAGCACGACCGATCGGCACCGAGTGTGAATATAATCTGCAGCTGCCAATCGGCAAATATCTGGTTGGCAATTTTCTAAACCCTGAGGTTCTGAACAGAAGGGGCGTCATCAACCATGATGGCTATCTCGGGGAAGATTACGGAGGCGGCCGCGTATACGACGACGTCGGCCAGGCCGAATTCTGCACTAAAGAAACCCTGGGGCCCGCCAGCGCAGCCGTTGAGGACATAGGTGGAATCGGCCGGATGGCAAAGATCATTCAGGCATCCGGATATGCATATGACGGGCTATACCGGGTCGCCGGGATGTATATGCCAAAAAGTCCGATAGCCGAACATACCCCGGCCAGTTTGAACGGTTACAGCCTGGGATTTCATGAAAGTTATCTGTTTTCGCGTGGTATTGCCGACGATATGCTGATTGACTATTTGCCCGCTACTGCCATGGCGGCCAGGATATGGGCCGGCAGCGGCACCATATATGGCGGTAATTTCGTGTTTTCGCAAAAGATCTGGAGCTGTAGTGAACCGGCTATCGAGCATATGCAGATGGATAGGCGCACCTATCACTACAGAAAACCGATGGCCCTTATCCCACCGGTGCATTACGAAAAAGACACACTCAGCTCATTACAGTGGGCTCGATTTGAAGTCCGTTCAGGCGATCCGGGCTGGTCACTGGTCAACCGTTTTCTCGCATCTGCAGCCATTTCGCTAAGTCTCAGGGCCGTCGAACAGCAGGAACGACTCGGACGGGAGCGACTTTTTTGCGTAAGTTTTAGCAGGCCTGTCGATGCAGCCCGATTATTCGCACGCGATCTGACACTGTCTCAGACCAGCCAGACGCTTGACGGACGGATGATGACCGCCGTCGACAGCCAGGAAGCACTCATCGACCTTTACGAAGAACTTGACGAAAAAGTAGAATTACCAGCTGACGAAAAAGTAGCAATCGTCGCGCTTCGGGGACTGATCGACGCCTTACGCACCAGCCACCCTAATAAGCTTGATTATCCCTCGCTCCTACGAGTACGCACCAACTTTGCTCCCAAACACTTATTCGTCAGCAAGGCTCCTGGCCGATTGACGACTGAGAACGACGTCGCAATGCAGCGCAACATGGAGTGGGACCGGGTACTGCCGGAAGGAAATGCTATGGCATATTGGAACGTAATGGCCGACAAAGATCCGCTCACCCAGCACGTCCGGAGTTTGGCAGCACAAGCCAGTGACATACGGCGGGCAGACCTTCGGGCAAAAATCATCGGCCGGCGTAATTCTTTGCTAGAAGTCGTTGATTGGGCTCATTATAAACAGAAGGGCGATGACACGAATCGCCGAATGGGTGATCCTATAAACCGCTAGGCCTTACTGTCCGTTTACCTGGACAAATCCAGAGATGAAGCCGGTAGCATTCTTTTCGAGCACATCATCTATCTCCTCGAGGAGGCTGTCGACTTCATCGAGATCGATCTCATCCAAATTGGCCCGGGCAGCTTCCTGAGCCGCTTGCAGCTCCTGGTCATCCATCACATCTGCTTCTTCATGGTCCGCTTGTGAACGGCTACGTGTTATTCGTTCCATGGTACTCCCTGCTTGCGTTATGGTAGACATTCTACCACAGCTATCGTGGTGCGGCCGGACTAGGAACCGAACTACGCATCCGCAGTGAGAAAATATCCCGTATACTATACATATATGCATATATCCGCTCTGCCAAACACTGGCAATTCATCAAAATTCCTAGCCGTAACCAAACGGGGTGAGTTCAAAATAGCTTTATCATTTACGTTACGCACAAAGGTCTGGGCCCTGGCAGATAGCGCCGCCGAGCAGTCCGCCGCGCAAGAACTGGCAGAAGCGATCGTGTCGCGTCACGATCCTAAGCTGCCGTTCAAGCCGCTGTACATCTTTGCGGAGCATAACAGTGAGCCCACCTTGGATGCGGCGATTCGTCGCATACGCCAGCACGGCTACGGAGAACTATCATGAAAAAACGGGACAAGAAGAAGCAAGCGCAGCTTCAGAAAATAACCACGAAGCGGTCATTGTACGAGAAGGCTCGTAAGCTTAAGGCGAAGAGCCGGCAAGTAAAAAGCACCGAGTAGAGGTAGTGCTTTTTAGTTATCTAGGGCGGAGGGATTATAGCTTCACGCCGGTTCCGCCATATTATTCGAACAGGTAGGCGGAATCGGGTTCGGCATAGGTTTTGCCACGACGGCAAAACATCGAACCCGTTCTAGTAATCCCGTTCAAGCAAATTAAAAAGACCTACTGAAGCAGGTCTTTTTAATTTGGCTAGGGCGGAGGGATTCGAACCCCCGAATGTCAGTACCAAAAACTGATGCCTTACCACTTGGCGACGCCCTAATGAACGGTATAAGTATACCGGTCAGCCCCTAATTTGAAAAGGGTCAGTCGGGGACGCATGCGCCGGTCGAAACGGCGGCGGTCTTGGAGGCGGCAGCGTTGATGGCGTCAGTCAGTTCCGCGATAGTCAGGGCATAGCCGACAGAATCCTGGCTGGCCGATTTCGCAAACACGATGCCGCTGACCTTTCCGTCGGCGGTTATCAGCGGACCGCCGGAGTTACCGGGCTCGATATTTGCCGCCAACTCATAAATGGAGCGGCTGACGGTGCCGCGATTATAGATATCGCGGCCAACTGCCGTCAGTTGGTCTAACACGACGGCGTCACTGACCGTCAGGGGGCCGCCGCCTGGATATCCGAGTATCGCATCGGTGGTGTTGTCCGCTTGGCGCTTGGGTTCAAATAGCAACGCCGGCGCCCGCAACTCTTCCGCGTGCAATACTGCGACATCGGTATTCGCATCAAAGTACACGACGCTTACCCCGATCCGCTCGCCACCATAGACGATATACGGGTGTTTGACCCCGGCGACCACGTGCGCATTCGTGACGACGGTCTTGGGTGCGCTGACGAAGCCGCTGCCTTCGACCTCACCGCCACAGCCTGAACCTATGATCTGGACGACCGATTGCTCGGCGGCTGCGATCTGAGCCGCCGTGACCTTTTCACCGGGATTGACCAACGCCTGACGAGGTTCGCCACCAAGGAATACGTTCGGGAAGCCGTTCGGTGTGATAACTTTTTCAAGGCGTGCCACGATGTCGGGCGAAACCGGCAAGGCGGCATTCAGCCCACGGACGATATACGACTGCTGCACCTGCCGGCCAAGGCCATAAGTCTCGATGTTGACGAACAGCGGCGCCAGCAGCCAAATGATCAACAGCACCATCTCGGTCTGGAATATGCCGCCCATGATCGCATTCAGTCGGTGCAGATGCAGCCGCTCTCCTAACGCCTCGAGACGATGCGCGAATAGTTCTCCAAGAATAGTACCGATGCAAGCCAGAAAAGCAGCGCAGAGCAGGGTAATGACCAGACGGTCGGTCGCCGCGTATACGTCCTTAGCCAGGTGCGGTGCCAGCCACGCCCCGGCCAGTATTCCAGCAATCAACCCGAGTGAAGGAAAGGCACTTTGGCTGAAGCCTTTTTGATAACCACGGAGTGCAGCTAAGACGATAGCTACCGCTAGCACTCCCGTCAAAATATTCATATAATCATAATAAGTTACCGGGGACGATACTGCTAACCCAATCCTTAACACCTACCCACGCCGATTTGTGTAAAAATTCTCACAGATATTCTTTAGACGTAAGCGCTATGCTGAGAGTGCGTAAGGAGGATGACACGCAATGAGTAAAACCTATAGAAAAATTGACAAATTTGACGCTTCCAAGCTTAGGAGCCACAAGATGCGTTTACGCTATTCTTGATTATACCTACTACTGAAATTACTACGGTCGCTTGTCTACAAGCGACCATTTCTTTATAGTTAAACACTGAAAATACTCAGGAAACACTCAGACTGGAAAGGTACTATCCACTTATGCGCATTCTTATCGTCGAAGACGAACATAAAATTGCTAACGCCCTCAAACGCGGTCTAGAGCATGAAGCTTTTGCCGTGGACGTCGCCTACGACAGCGATGAAGGCCTGAGCTATGCCACCACAGAGACCTACGACGCCATTATCCTCGACCGCATGCTTCCTGGTGAGCGTGACGGCATTGCCGTCTGCGAGGAGATACGTGCAAAGAAGATCCATACGCCTATACTCATGCTGACAGCTCGCGATCAGGTCAGCGATCGTGTCGCCGGCCTGAATGCCGGTGCCGATGATTATCTTATAAAGCCTTTTGCCTTTGAAGAACTGTTGGCCCGTCTCTATGCCTTGATGCGTCGGCCACAAGCGACGCAGGACACGACGTTAAAAGTTGATGACCTGACACTTAATCCGGTGACGTTCGAAGTCCAGCGAGGTGATAAGTACATCAACTTATCGCGCAAAGAATTCTCACTTTTACAGTTCCTGATGCGCAACAGCGGCATCGTAGTGTCAAAAGATTCCATCATCAGTCATGTCTGGAACTTTGATGCCGATATCCTGCCGAACACCGTCGAAGTCTATATGGGGTATCTCCGTCAAAAAATTGACAAGCCGTTTCCTGATAGCGCAGACCTTATTCAGACCGTCCGGGGCTTCGGCTACCGGCTAGGTCAACGACAGTAGATGATCCGATCGGCTGTCCTCCGCCTGAGCTTGCTGTATCTGGCGATCATCATGGCTATCAGTATCGGCTTCAGTTGCCTGCTTTACAGCGTCGCCACCGGTGAACTGGAACGGGAACTGCAGCATCCGCCGACATCCCAGCTCCTTAACTGGGAGCAGCTACTCGATTATGACGCCTATCGGATGCGCCGACTTTCCGAAGGGCGTGATCACATCAAGAGCAGCCTGGTGCTGTTGAACGCTTTCACGCTAGCCGCTGCCGGTGGACTTAGTTACTATGCAGCCCGGCGCACGTTCAAACCGATCGGTGAAGCACTGGAAGCACAGTCGCGGTTTGCCAGTGACGCCTCTCATGAGCTGCGAACACCGCTCGCTGCCATGCAAGCCGAGATAGAAGTCATGTTGCGGGACACGGACGTTACCCGCGAAGAATTACGGAACCAGCTGACAAGCAATCTCGAGGAGATAGCCAAGTTGCAGCGATTGTCCGACAGTCTGTTACGCCTGGCTCGTCAGTCAGAGCCTCTGCACACATTTGGCGGCGTCAAACTATCAGACATAGTCCGCGAGGCCACGAAACGCTTTGACAAAGCAGCCAAGCAGAAAAATGTCTCATTCGAGATCGACCTTGATGATGCAGCCAGTGTCCGTGGCGATGCTGACGCCTTGACCGAGCTCTTATCGGTCCTGCTTGATAATGCAGTCAAATACAGCCCCGAGAAAAGCACAGTCAAGATTACCGGTCACATCCAGCAGCACCGTGTCATCCTGACGGTGGCCGACTCAGGACCTGGCATCACAGCCATGGCGTTACCGCACCTTTTTGAACGCTTTTATCGGGCGGACAGTTCCCGCAATAAGTCGACGTCCGGTTACGGCCTCGGGCTTGCGATCGCTGCCAAGATCGTGCAGCAACACGGCGGCACCATCAAGGCCTACTCCGACCGGGATAAAGGCGGGGCTACCTTTACCGTCTCTCTCCCTAAATACTAGGGCAGCAATGTACCGAGCGGGATGATGACCGAGGCGATCAGTAAGACGCTCAACGATTTGAGAAATATCTGTCGGGCCCACGTCGTATCATCAAGCGTCCGATAGGTGCGGAGGCCATGCAAAAACCACCAGGCACCGAGCGCAGCGGCCGCAAGCGCATAGCAGTAGCCGAGCGAGTTTGATGTGACCAACGCGACCATTGCCAGCGTCATCGCCAGAATATATGCCATGATGCGGAACTTCGTCGTGCTCATGCCGCGGACCAGCGGTAGCACCGGAATGCCGGCTTCTTTATAATCCGTGTGACGGTACATGGCGATGGCGTAAAAGTGCGGCATCTGCCATAGGGTGAGAATCAGAAATAGCAGGGCAGCTATCATATCCAGTTGATTACTGACAGCGACATACCCGGCGACGGGCGGCAATGCTCCTGATACACTTCCCACGATGGTGCCGAAAGGACTGCGCCGCTTGGCGATTCCATAAACCACGACATACATGAAGAAGCCGAAGAGCCCGACTGCGAGCGTCAGCCAGTTCGTTCCGGCTACTAGTATTGCAGCGCCGGCTATTCCTAAAACTGCCGCATAGACGAGCGCGTTACGGACTCTAATCTCACCCGTCACAAGCGCCCGTTCGCTGGTACGTTTCATCTTGGCATCAACAGAGCGATCGATATAGTTATTGACGACGCAGGCGGAAGCGATAATGAGCGACTGGCCGACCAGCACGGCGACGAACGTTACGTAATTTATGTGCCATACCGCAGCCAATAAGAAACCGGCGACCAGCGGTAACGCGTTACCATAAATGATGCCGGGCTTTGTCAGTTGATAGTATGATCGGACCGACACCTTTACAGGCTATCCTGGTCCTGCATGTAATTCGTAATCTCGGTCTGCGTACGCATGTGACGGTTCAGGTTGTCCATCACCCACAACGAACCGAGCACCACAATAAGAATCACCACGATCGTCAGCCATAGCACCATGGATTTCCAGCGCGGCTTACGCTCTTCGCCGACGTGCAGGAAGAATATCAGCTGAATCATCGCCTGCACGATTGCCAACGCTCCAAGTATCGGCAGTACTACGCGATGGGGCAGTGCATTGTGATGACTGGCGACGTGTTCAGAAACGAGCCAGTAAGCCACGCCCGTCAGTATCAGTGACCAGACGAAGCCGAAGACATACTGCGCGAGCGAACCCGGCTCAACCTCATGGTGCGAAACAATTGTAGAATGCGAAGTAGCCATCTATAACGATCCTATCATGTACACGATGGTAAATATGAATATCCAGACGACATCGAGGAAGTGCCAGAACATACCGAACAATGTCAGCCGCTTGAGACTGCTTCCCGACAGCCCTTGCTTACTGATCTGCCATAACAGCGTTACAAGCCAGATAAGGCCGCTGGCGATGTGCAGACCATGAGTACCGACTAGCGTGAAGAATGACGACAGGAAGGCGCTCTGACGCCAGCTGTGGCCCTCATGTATAAGGTCGCGGAATTCGGTCAGCTCAATTCCGAGGAAAGCCAGGCCGAGCAGGCCGGTTATGATCAGGAACGACATGACCGCTTTCTTGCGGCCTTGGCGCGCGGCAAGTATGGCTAAGCCGCACACAAAACTGCTCGTGAGCAAGATGATGGTTTCGGTGAGCACGAGCGGTAAGCTGAACAGACCGTCGCTGCTCGGGCCATCGGCGGTATTGTTATGCAGGACGGCGTAGACAGCGAAGAGAGTGGCAAAGAGGACGCAGTCGGTCATCAGATAGACCCAGAATCCGAAAGTGGTCTTATCGTTAGACTCAGCTTTGGCGGTATGTCGCTTCACTACCTTGGCAGTGTCTTGGTACATCATACGACTTGTCCTCGTGGCCGGGCGGCTTCAATGGCTGCGACTTGCGCCGCTGAAATACGATATTCGGTGTCGGTGTCACTGGAGCGGACGATGATAAGCGCGATGACAGCCAGCAAAGCGATAGGAATCAACCAGACGATCTGCCAGATGACCGCGAAGCCGAATACGCCAGCCGCGATGGCGATATATAGTCCGAATGGGCTGTTCTTTGGCAATTCAATCGCTTCATACTTCGGCTGTTTCAGTGATTCTTTGCGTTGCTTCATTTCCCAGAACTCATCCCGGTCACGCACCGTCGGAAGCACGGCAAAGTTATAAACCGGTGACGGTGAAGCCGTTGACCATTCCAGCGTGCGGGCATTCCATGGATCGCCAGTCATATCGGTGTGGTTCTTACGCAATAAGAAACTGACGACCAATTGTAGGACCTGGAAGAATATACCGATGCAGACCAGCACGACACCTACCGCGGCGACTATGAAAAGACCCTGCCAACCAAGCGATGCGTCGTAGTGGTTCAGTCGGCGCGTCGCACCCATCAGTCCAAGAATGTAGAGCGGCACGAACGCTAAGACGAAGCCGGACAGCCAGAACCAGAAGGCATACTTGCCGAGTCGTTCGTTCAGTTTGAAGCCGAATATCTTCGGGAACCAGTAGGTCAGTCCGGCGAAGTAGCCGAACAGCACGCCGCCGATGATCATAGTATGGAAGTGGGCCACCAGGAACAGGCTGTTGTGCAGCTGAAAATCAGCCGGCGGGACCGATAGCAGCACCCCGAAGACGCCACCGATCGTAAAGGTCACGACGAATCCGAGGAACCAAAGCATCGGTGTCGCCAGTCGTATGCGCCCGCGGTACATGGTGAACAACCAGTTGAATATCTTGACACCGGTCGGTATTGAGATGACCATCGTCATAATACCGAAGAACGAGTTGACGTCAGCCCCGGCACCCATCGTGAAGAAGTGGTGCAACCAGACGGTGAATGACAGAAAGACGATAGCTCCGATTGCCCAAACCATCGAGGTATAGCCGAACAGACGTTTACGCGAGAAGGTCGCCACGATTTCAGAAAAGATGCCGAACGCCGGCAATATCAGAATGTACACTTCGGGATGTCCCCAGGCCCAGATCAGGTTGATGTACATCATGGCATTACCTCCGCCGTCGGTCGTAAAGAAATGCATGCCGAGACTTCGATCCAGCGCAAGTAATGCCAGCGTAACGGTCAGGATAGGGAAGGCCGTTATGACGAGTGCCATGCTGCCGAGCACACTCCAGGCAAACATCGGCATTTTCATGAGAGTCATACCGGCGGCGCGCATCTTTATTATGGTCGTGAAGAAGTTGATGCCAGACAGTAGACTGCCGACGCCTGCGATCTGCAAGCTCCATATCCAATAGTCCACGCCGACGCCCGGACTGAACTTAAGTTCTGAAAGCGGCGGGTAAGCCAGCCAGCCGGCAGACGAGAATTCACCGACCACGAGCGAAACGTTCATAAGTATTGCGCCGGCTGCGAACAGCCAGAAACTGACAGAGTTCAGAAACGGAAAGGCGACGTCGCGTGAGCCGATCTGTTGCGGCAGTATGACGTTGATGATGCCGAACATAAAGCCCATACCCACGAAGAAAATCATGATCGATCCATGGGCCGAGAATACCTGCTGGAAATGTTCGGCGTCGAGTATACCGCTGTTGGCACCGGTCGACACGGCCTGCTGGGTACGCATCATCAGGGCGTCAGCGACACCACGGAGTAGCATGATGCCCGACACCAACAGGTACATGATCCCGATTTTCTTATGATCAAGACTGGTCAACCAGTTATTCCATAACCAACCCCACCGCTTGAAATACGTGAGTAATACCGGGATGACGATCATCGCGCCGACGACCGTGAGGGCCCCACCGGCAGCGATTGGATCGTGCGGGAACTGATCGGCATTCAGTTTACCGAGCACGTTGGCAAGGAGCATTATTCGTCAGCTCCGTGCTGATGTGTTGTGTGTGTTGACCCCATATCTTTCATTACTATCGTATCATAGAGGTTCTGCTCAACGTAACCGTAAAGGGTTTCCGGATTATTCTGGCTCGGCAATGCCAGCGCGTCGTAACTGCCCTGGTTAAGCTCGCTTTCGATCGTTTTGGCGGATTGTACCCAGTCATAGTATTCACTGGTGCTGCTGACGCGGGTAATGAAGGTCATGCCAGCGAATCCTTTGCCACTCAGATTGGCTGACGAACCGCGGTAGTCGCCCGTCTGATCGGCCATGACGTGCAGCTGCGAGGACATCCCGCTCATAGCGTAAATCTGGCCCGCAAGCTGCGGAATCCAGAATGAATTCATGGGTCCAGCCGATGTTATTTCAAAGTCCACGGGAGTATTGACGGGAAGCTGGACGAAATTAACTGTCGCGATACGTTCGTCAGGATAAATGAACAGCCACTTCCAGTCCAGGGCGACGACTTGCACTTTGACAGGCTTGACCGTAGATGCGATCGGACGGTAGGGATCAAGCTGATGCGTACTTTGCCAGGTGACAATCGCGAGCACGGTAATGATAGCCGTCGGTATCAACCACCAGATAGTCTCGGCCATACGATTGTGGTCCCAAGTCGGATCATATCTTGCTTTCTTTTGATTGGTGTCCCGGTAACGCCAGACGATACCGATAAGTAATGCGAAAACCGGTATCACCACTACCAGGCTCAGCGCCAGCGTGAAAACCATCAGTTTACGTTCTTCATGGGCGATGACTCCGCGCGACTCAAACAACGCGAAAGGCTTATCGTGCAGATACCAGATCGAAAGGGCCACGAGTGCCGCCACGGCGAGCGCGATAAAGATTAGCTTCTTATACTTCATAGTCTAGAAATGGTCGCGGATGTGCTGGTAACTGTAGTCCCAGTCAGCATCGGATTTTTTGTGGGGATTGAAGATATTCTGAGGGTCGAAGATATGTTTGACCTCACGGAAAAGGTCTACGACTTCCTTGCCGAACTGTTGCTCAAGCCAAGGCCCGCGCACCAAGCCGTCGTTGTGCTCACCACTCAGCGAACCCTTATATTTAAGCACGAGTTCGTCGACTTCTTTCATGGCCGGTAATAATTTTCGGCGTTCTTTCTTATCCTCAAGCTTCATGAGCGGAATGATGTGGAAGTTGCCGTCACCCATATGTCCGGCAATCGTAGCGAACAACTTGTACTTCTTGATGATAACGCGGAGCTGTGGCAGGAATTCCGGCATGTACTTCGGCTGAACGATAAGATCGTCGATGAATGGCGCCGTGTGCTTGTCCTTGACCTTGCTGCGAAGCAACTGGAAACTTTGGCGGCGCATCACCCAGAACTTTTCGGCCTTAGCCTCGGTAGCGTCTTCTTCAAACCCGTTGATCTCGTAACGGGCTTTCAGGTGTGACAAATCACTGTGCAGTGCCTTGACCTTTTCTCGCACCTCTTGTTCGGTCTTGCCGTTGAATTCAACCATGAGGATAAGTTTCGGTATGCCACGGAGCAGTTGCAAACCGTCAGGGATAAGTGAGAAGCAGAGGTGTACGAAACGCTTCAGGCCCAGCATCTTTAAGAAGCTCGGCATGAACCGAATGGACAACAGCAAAGTCTGATCATCAAATGATTCAAAAGTGGCCGGTTTCGACTTAAGAACCCGAGGAATCAGCTCTCCGAGACCATTTAGGTCTTTTAAGAAGAGTACCAGCACACCTGAGTGAGGGCGGTGTTCGACTAATCGGTAGGTGATGTCCGTGACGAAACCGAGGGTGCCTTCTGAACCGACGATCAGTTTGGTCAGATCGAAGACGCCGGTTTCGCGGTCCCAGACTTCCCATAACGTGTAGCCCATCGAGTTCTTGCTGACCTGTGGCTTGGCAGCCTTGATGACATCATAATTATTTTCACAGAGTTCAAAGATACGCTTGTAAATATTGCCTTCGTAATCCTTCTGGGCGATCTTGCGCAACAGCTCGACGCGGGTCAGAGGCTTGACGGTGTATTCCTTGCCGTCGGCAAACACGACCTGCAGCTCATTGACGAAGTCCTTAACCTTACCGTATTCCAACGATTTTTCACCGCCAGAGTTATTGGCAACCATACCGCCGATCGTAGCCAGCTCACGTGAAGCCGGGTACGACGGCATCAAGGCGTTTTTCTTGAGCGTCTCTTTTTCAAAATCACGGTAAAAGACGCCCGGCTGGGCTTTGGCGACACGTGACGTGACCGAATGAATCGTCTGGAAGTACTTATTGAAATCAACGATGATCGAGTCATTGATAGCCCCCCCGGCCATGTCGGTACCTGCCGAGCGAGCGGTAACCGACAGTTCAGGCATCGACTTTTTCTGCTTATGAACCAAGGCCACGAGCGTCTGAACGTCAGCTGAGTCTTTCGGTATGACGATCAGTTTCGGCTTGATCTCAAACAGGGAAGCGTCATGGCTGTAAAATTCCTTGGCGCTGGCACTATCATCAAGGTCACCCTTAAAACCGGCCTTCAGAAGTAGTTGTTTGAATTGGTCCATTTCTATTTTGTGATTCTGCTTATGACTACTATAATAAGGTGGAAATGCATAAAGCGCAACAAAAACTGAGGAGACAAAATGGCTAAGCAACGAATACTCGTCGTTGGCGGAGGCTTTGGCGGTGTCAAAGCGGCGTTGGAATTATCAAGATCATCTAAGGTGGCCGTCACGTTGCTCAGTGACCGTTCTGTATTCCGGTACTACCCGACGTCCTACCATACCGCGACCGGCGGCGCCCACAGTAACGCCGCCCTCAGCCTTGACGCGCTTTTCGGTGATACCGACGTGCGTATTGTCAAAGGTACGGCCACGACGATCGACCGCAAGGCCAAATCCGTCATCACGGAGGACAAACAGGTATTGTTTTACGACCAGCTCGTCCTCGGCCTGGGCGTCGTCACCAATTACTTCGGCATCGAAGGGCTCCAGGAATATTCATACGGCGTCAAATCACTTGACGACATCGACGAACTGAAGCGTCATCTGCACGACCAGATAGAAGATGAAAGACAACCAGACCTCAACTACGTCATAATCGGTGCCGGTCCGACCGGTATCGAGTTAGCCGGTAGCCTACCGGGCTACCTCAAAGAGATCATGGCCAACCATGGCGTCCGACGCCGTGCCATCCATATCGATCTTATCGAAGCTGCTCCCCGGTTATTGCCACGCATGCCGAAAGACACCTCCCGGGCAGTCAAACGCCGGCTGAAGCGCCTCGGCGTCAAACTGTACGTTGGCCAGGCCGTGCAAGGTCAGACCGCCGACGCCTTGATGGTCAACGGCAAGCCGATCAGCAGCCACACCGTCATCTGGACCGCCGGCGTTACCAACCACCCGTTCTTCAAAGCCAATAACTTCGTCATGATGGGACGCGGCAAGGTCGCGACTGACATTTTCTTGCAAGCCGAAGATAACATCTTCGTCATCGGCGACAACGCTAATACGCCATTCAGCGGCATGGCCCAGACCGCCCTCTACGACGGAAAGTTTGTGGCTGAAAACATATTGCGCGCCCTGGACGGCAAGGACATGCGCGGCTACCAACCGAAACGTCCGGTGTCCGTAATTCCTGCCGGGCCTCAGTGGGCAGCGGTCAATTACGGTAAGCTCCGCATTTACGGTAAGCTCGGTTGGCTCCTTCGAGAAGCCGGGGACATTGCCGGTTACGCCGATTACCAACCTTGGTGGAAAGTACCAGGGCAGTGGTTCACCGAATTCGAAGAAGATCACCTCTGTAAGATCTGCGCCGCAGCCAACGCTTAAAAATCACCGCCTGTTAGTGGGAAATATTACGGTGCTAAACGTAAGCATGCTGCATTATATAGGTATCATAACGCTTAAGGGAGGCACTATGAAACTATTGCAAGATCGCCGACACCGAGTCAGCAAAAAGCAAACCGAGTTCTGGCAACAATACATTGTTTACTAGAGCTTCCCTCACGTTTGACTCCAAAAAAACTTCTGTATCCTGCGAGAGTACAGAAGTTTTTTTGTGCGTCATGATAGTACAATAGATGGACATGGACCGTTTCACTGACACCTACCGCAATCTGAATGCCGCCCAGAAACAGGCCGTCGACACGATCGAAGGCCCGGTTTTGGTCGTTGCCGGCCCCGGCACCGGTAAGACACAGCTGTTGAGCGCCCGGGTCGCTAACATCCTTAAAAAGACCGATACCGGCCCCGAGAATATCGTCTGCTTGACGTTTACCGACGCCGCCGCCGTCAACATGCGCGAACGTCTCGCCGGCATGATCGGGGCTCAGGCATATGCCGTCACGATCAGCACGTATCATGCATTCGGTAGCGAGCTTGTGCGCCGCTACGGTTCATTCTTTGCCGACCAGCCCCAACAGACCGCCATTGATGATCTTGGCATCGACAGCACCCTACGAGCCATAATCACTGAGTTGCCCTATGGCAATCCGTTGAAATACGCCGATAGTTATATTCGTGATGTCCGTAGCACCATAAGTGACTTTAAGCGGGCATTGCTGACACCGGCCGACGTCAGGGCCATCGACAAAGCCAACGAAGCCTTCTTGGTTTTTGCAAACGAGCAGGTCGCCACCCACCTTGCGGCGGTCACCCGTATAGATAAGAAATCGATAGCCGCGTTTACTCACCTACTGGAAGCGACCGCCGCCTTTGAAGGTATTCGCATCGGCACGGCACATTCGATTGCTGCCGACTGGCAGTCCGAGCTGTTCAGCGCCGTCAAAGATGCCGAGGAAAGCGGCAAGACAACCCGTATCACGCAGTGGAAAAACCGCTGGCTCGCTAAAGATGCTGCCGCGCGCTTCATTGTCGGCGGCGTCGCCGACAGCCGCAAACTCAGTGCCATCGCCCATATCTATGAAGAATACGACCAACGCCTCAAGCAACAGAACCTGTTTGATTACGACGATATGATCCTTAAGGCCATCCGTGGGCTGGAGGACAATGACGAGCTACGCTTTACCTTGCAGGAACAGTATTTGTACATGCTCCTCGATGAATTTCAGGACACGAATGATGCCCAGCTCCGTCTTGTAGAGCTGCTCACTGACAGCCCCGTCAACGAAGGCCGGCCTAATGTGCTGGCTGTCGGCGACGATGATCAGGCGATTTACGCGTTCCAGGGCGCTAATTACTCACACATGCTTCAGTTCAAAGAAATGTACCGTGATGTGGCGGTCATACCGCTGGTCGAGAACTACCGGTCTGCCGCTGATATCCTGAAGACGGCTGAGAACATATCGGGACAGATAGGTGAGCGTTTGCAGAGTCGGCTGCCGGCGATCGACAAAACACTTAAGGCGGCCAACGCAGCCATACCGGCAGCTACGATAGAACGACTGGAGTACGTGACGGACGTCAGCCAGTACGCGGGTGTCGTCGAAAAGATCAAGCATTTGATCGAGCAGGGAACAGCACCCTCCGAAATCGCCGTCCTGGCACCGCAACACCGCTACCTCGTGCCGCTGCTACCATACTTGCGTGAGGCCGCCATACCCGTCTATTACGAGAAGCGTGAGAATGTCCTCGACAATCCGCTTATCACGCAGCTTATCACGATGTGCCGGCTGGTCCTGGCCTTACAACGGGCCGATCACGCCGCTGCCAGCGGGTTATGGCCCGCGGTCATCAGTTATGACTTTTGGCAATTGCCGACGCGGACGATTTGGCAGACTTCGTGGAATGCCTACGATGAGCACCAGGACTGGACAAATACCCTCCTAACGGACTCGGCACTGACGAACATCGGCTTATTCTTCATCCGCCTCAGCCAGATAGCCGCGAGCGAACCGCTTGAGATCATGCTTGATTATCTGGTCGGCGTGACACCGCTTCCACTCAACGATGTTGAAATCACCGAGTTCCAATCACCGTTTTACGCGTACCATTTTGCCGACAGTAATCCCGAAGCCGTCCAAGCTACGTTCTGGGACCTGCTGTCAAATCTGACTATCCTCCGTTCACAGTTGCGCAATTATCACTCTGACGAGCTGCGCCCGCTCCTTCTGACGGATTTCATCGAGTTCGTCGCCGCCCATCAACAGGCCGACATCAAGATCCTCAACACCAATCCTCACCAGGAAGCGAGTTCGGCCGTCCAACTCATGACCGCCTATAAATCCAAAGGTCTGGAATTCTCCGCGGTGTTCGTTCTGGCTTGCCTCGATGAAGTGTGGGGAAGTAAGGCTAGGAGCCAAAGCTCCAACATACCGTTGCCCGCCAACCTCCAACATATCCGGTATGCCGGTCAGACACATGACGAACGGTTGCGCCTGTTTTACGTTGCCCTGACGCGCGCTAAGACGCATCTGTACCTTACAAGTTATGCGAATACCATTGCTGGCAAGCATACGACTGAGCTGAGCTTCCTCGAGGAGCAGCCTGTCGATACCGATGTCACGATCAGCCCGTTATTGCCGACCGAATCACAACTGATCAAACACGTCGACGTGACCGTACCGTCGGCGCAGGATCTCGTAAAGAACTGGCAGCAACGCCACCTGAGTGAGCCGACGATCGATCTGCAATCGGCCATGAAAGCGCGCCTTGAGAATTATCAGATCAGCCCGACTGACCTCAATAGCTTCATCGATTTACAGTACGCCGGCCCGCAAAGCTATTTCATGAACAAGGTCCTGCGTTTCCCGAGCGCACCGACGCCCGAAGGGCAATACGGGAATGCCATCCACGAGACATTGGAGTGGTTGAACAACATGGCCGTCCATACGGGACAGATCCCGGGCATCAAAGCCATCCATGACTACTTCGATCGTCAGATGCGTAGCAAGCGCCTCGGCGAGGTTCTGACGGCTCAGTTGATCGATCGTGGACGGTTGAGCCTGGAAGCGTATCTTGAGCAACGGGTAAGCGTCATCACGGAAAATAACGTCAGCGAACACAAGTTCCGAAATGAAGGTGTTTTCTGCGGCGAAGCCCATCTTACCGGTAAGATCGACAAACTGATCGTCGACAAAGCAGCCAAGACGATCCGGATCGTAGACTACAAGACCGGACGTTCATATGACCGCTGGAAGCGCGAACCAAAACTGCACCGCTACAAACAGCAGCTGTACATCTATAAACTGCTCGTTGAAAATTCCCGGACCTATAAAGATTACACCGTTGTCGACGCTTACCTTGAATTCGTCGAACCAAACGAAGCCGGAAAGATTGTCGAGTTGCATATCGATTTCGATGAAGCCGAATGCAAACGTATCGGACGACTCGCAGAAGTAATCTGGCGCCACATCAAAGACCTGTCATTTCCGGATGTCAGCCAGTATGGCGATGACATGTCGGCCATCGAGCAGTTCGAGACCGATTTGTTAGAAGGCATTATATAAAAAAACCGGCTCAGTGATGAGCCGGTTTTTGATGAGTCTTATAAGACTTAGCGCTTTGTGGTTCGCTTCGGGCGGGAAGTAGTCTTCTTGACTGCAGGTGTTTTTGCAGCTTTCTTAGCGGCGACGGGCTTTTTGTCGACCGTCGTCTTGGTGGCGACAGGTGCTTCACTGACGACAGCCGTTTCGGCGGCGACAGCAACGACCTTTTCAGGTGCTGCGAACAATAAGCTGTACAGGTTGAAGCCAATCAGAGCACCGAGGACAGGGCCGAGTACGTACGTACCCCATTCCCATTGGTTGACGCCAAGGGCGACAGCCGGGTTCAACAATGCTGCGGAAGCCGATGTAGCCACGACCATACCGGCCAATGTGGCAAGACCGACGGAGGCACCGAGTGCCAAGCCGCGGTAACCGTTGTACAGTGCAGCAGCCCAGCCGAATGCCAGGATGAACGTACCGACAGCTTCAGCGACCATGACACGGCCGGTGAATTCCAGGTTGGAAGTCGGGATGGTGGTGTTAACGAAGTAGGTGAACAGTGACAGGGCGGCGAAACCACCGAGCAGCTGCAATGCAATGTTCAGGATTGCTTCGAGGCTCTTAACCCGGCGTATCGTCCAGAGGCCAAGCGTGACAGCTGGGTTCAGCTGGGCGTAGCTGTTGCCTGAGCTGAATACGAATACCAGGACGGTCGTAGCCAGGCCCGTAGCCATTGCTACGAAGAACGGCAGCGAGCCGAGGTTAGATTTGGCGACGGCCAAGACGGAAAGCGTCAAGCCGGCGGTACCAAGGAATTCTCCTAAGTAAGCCGCAAGTTGTCTTCTACTAAACATGTAACCCTCCAAAATAGAATTGAATTATTAGATAGCTCAAGCGTACAGTGTTGACAACTAATTGTAAAGCTTAGGCAGCTTTGGTGATGACGGCAATTTCGGTGCTGTCGTCATTCAGAGCCTTACAAACAGAGATGTTGTAGAGCAGGGCACCCATGGTTTCCAGGGCAGCTTCGCGCTCAGTACCGCCTGCAGCCAGAACCTGTTCGTACTTGTACTTTTTGTACGCACCGAACGAAGCGGCAAAGGCTTGAGCAATTCCTTCAGGCGTGGTGTGATCAGCGACGAACGCGTCTTTATCAAAGGCGCCGTCAGTCATGTCAGCGCGGATGGTAGCTTCACGATGAGGACCGGAATAGACTTCATATTGAGCACCGCTTTCAATGGCGATTTCGACGGCCTCCTGGGGAGTAATGTCCCAGATACTATCATTTTCGGCGTTATCATTACCGTCAATGATGAGCTGGTTGACGTCAGCTTCGGTCAGATGCTGGCCGATGCCCAGGCCTTTGCCGACTTCCCATGCGAATGGCGCTACGACGTGGGCATTCCGGGCATTGTCACGCAGTGTGTTGCGAAGTTCTTTGTTCGCGCCACAACCGGCTTTATTACTTTCCTCGTCAGTTTCGCCGACATTATCATCACCATGCACGAAAACAGTCTTACCGGCAGCGACAGCTTTCTTGGTCACGTCCACCACAACCGCACTATGCTTGGTGTTGCTTTCAACCGGACGCATGAAGCGTGATGCAGCGTCCGTAAAAGGAATTCCGCCCGCGATCTGGTGAGGAACAACCTCAAGCGTTGGAGCGCCCGCTACCCGGGTGCGGCCGTCGACACAAATCCATGTGTCGCTTGGTGGGGCGACATATTTCTCATCGCCGATATCAGCGATGGCCTGTTCGGCCACCTGCGGCTCAAGGTTGCTTGGCCCAATGTTACCCTTGTTACCTTCACCAAGTCCGACCATAGCGGCGACCTGTACGCGTGTTGCATCTAACATAGCAAATTCCTCCACTGAATCTGGATATCCGTCTCGTATCACAATAAATTCCTATGAACTTAATTTATTTTTAACAACTCAATCTATTATAAACCTGCGTGCAAGTCTTTTCCACGTATCCAATATCACAGCTATTTTGTGTCACGCTCCATATACTTACGAGTATGGCAGGGAACATCGCGCGAGACACCATATCTATAGGTATTGAATACCATCTTGACGGTAATCTTGGTGTGGCAACCTTTCGGAACTACGACCAGCCGATTATGGATACCTACGCGATAACCCCCGACCGTTTCGTCGCATTCATGTTCGACTCGCACTGGGCTGGTCGGCTCGACAGCATCATCGTCAGCCAATCAGGCGCGGCGGAAGCGGAAGCTATTTTGATACCGTACTTAGGTGCTGAGCTGACCAGTTATCTGACGCACACCAAGCAAGTCGGCTTGTTTGTAACCACCGCAGTTCTGACGATTGAGCAGCGCATCACCTTGACGCGACTACAGGCAGAAAGCCCGGCGTCACCGCCGATTATTCGTAAAGTCAGTACGGCACAGCTTCAACAGCTGAGGCATGACATCATACCATCGGTCGAATACATCTGATCTAACTGCGGCGGCGGTTGCTACGGCGGATTTCGGCCACTCGGACGCGGACGGCATGACGATCCATCATCGACTGGGCGTGTTCCATCTCCTGCTGATTTTTGGCGCTGGCTTTGAGCCGCTCAGCCTCTTGGCGGGCAGCGATAGCTTCTTGTTCATTGATTTCATCGCCATAATCGGCTTCATCGACTAATACCCGTACGGTATCGTGGGCGATTTCAACCACGCCGCCATAAGTAGCGTACTGTTGCAGTTTGGAATCAGCATCGTTAGCGTCACGGCGAATGGTGATGACACCAGGCTTTAAAGCGCTCATAAGAGGCTCGTGATGGCCGAGGACGGTGATTTCGCCAGCCATGGTCGGTAAGATGACTGCGTGAGCCGCATCGTCATAGGCCATGCCGTTAAGAGTGATAAGTTGCACGTTCATCCGTCAATTGTACCGTATAACAGGGATAGGGTACAATAGGACGCATGTTAAAAGATTTCAAGAAATTCATTTTACGCGGTAACGTCGTCGATTTAGCTGTCGCTGTCGTGATCGGTGCGGCCTTTAGTGCCATCGTCCAATCATTAGTAAAAGACTTCATCACGCCCTTGATCGGGGCACTCTATTCACAAACCAAATTTGGCGAAGCATTCTTTACGTTCCGGGGTAGCCACTTCTTATACGGCGACTTCATCAATGCAGTGATTAACTTCCTGATCGTCGCCGCGATCGTCTTCTTCCTAGTTGTAACTCCGGTCAACAAACTGGTTGCCCTTAGCAAACGCAAAGACGAACCCACCGCCGAGCCGACGACGAAGAAATGTCCGGAATGTCTCAGTGAAGTGCCCCTAGCGGCGAAGCGCTGCGCGTTTTGTACAGTGGTGTTTGACAATACTGCCCACAAAACAAAACAGCGCCGCGTATAGCAGCGCTGTTGAGACATTGTCCGTCGGCTTCAGACTTTGTGCGTGACCTTGCGGAGTACCCATAAGAAAATGGTAGCACCCAATATCGCCACGATCAAAGTCGTGAAGTTAAAGCCGGTTAGGGTGTCACGATTCAGGATCAGTCCTGACAAGAAACCGCCCAGCAAAGCACCGATGATACCGACGACGATGTTGCCGACGACACCTTGTTCTGCGTTGTTACCGATAATCATGCTGGCAATCCAGCCAGCCAAACCACCGATTATGATCCATGCTAGTATTCCCATATTTAGTCTCCTTATGTTATGAAAAACACTATATACCGTAGCTATAAACGTTGCTGTAATCTACTTCACATTGAGTAAAAAGACCCTATTTCTCAAGTTCCAGAAGGGAAACTCTCGAAACAGGGTCTTTTTACTGCAATAAAAAACGCCCCGTGGGGCGTTTTTTTGCGCGTAAGGTATGTGACCTTTTCCTGAAGGTTTCCCCTCTGGGGCCTGAAGGAAAACGGTTACGTACCTTATTTGACTTGCGAGATGTCACCCTTCAAGTAGAAGGCGCTTTCCGGCTTGTCGTCGTGCTTGCCTTCAAGGATCTCTTTGAAGCCCTTGATGGTGTCTTTCAACGGGACGTAGGCACCCGGGTTGTTGGTGAACTTCTCGGCGACGAAGAACGGCTGACTCAGGAAACGCTGGATGCGGCGGGCGCGGGCGACGGTCTGCTTATCCTCGTCGCTCAGTTCATCCATGCCAAGGATGGCGATGATGTCCTGAAGGTCCTTGTAACGCTGTAACACCAACTGAACGCCACGGGCGACGTCGTAATGCTCCTGACCGACGATTTCAGGGTCAAGGATGGTCGAGCTGGAGTCGAGCGGGTCGACGGCCGGATAGATACCGATTTCAGTCAATGCGCGGTTCAGGGCGATGGTCGAGTCCAAGTGAGCAAACGTCGTTGCCGGAGCCGGGTCAGTAAAGTCGTCGGCTGGGACATAAACGGCCTGGATCGAGGTGATGGAACCACTCTTAGTCGATGTAATACGCTCCTGGAGACCACCCATTTCCTGTTGAAGGTTCGGCTGGTAACCGACGGCGCTTGGCAGACGGCCAAGCAGGGCAGAAACCTCGGAGCCGGCCTGGGTGAAACGGAAGATGTTATCGACGAACAACAGGACATCCTTACCTTGGTCCCGGAAACTTTCAGCGATCGTCAGGCCTGACAGACCGACACGGAGACGGGCACCTGGTGGCTCGTTCATCTGGCCAAACACCAGGGCGGTGTTTTTCAGTACGCCGGCCTCTTTCATTTCCTCGTAAAGGTCGTTACCTTCACGGGTACGCTCACCGACACCAGCGAAGACGGAGTAACCGGAGTGAAATTTGGCGATGTTATTGATAAGCTCCTGGATCAGGACGGTCTTACCGACACCGGCACCACCAAACAGACCGACCTTACCACCTTTGACGACCGGAGCGATAAGGTCGATGACCTTAATACCGGTTTCAAGGATTTCGACGGAACCGCTTTGTTCTTCCAATGTAGGCGGTGCACGGTGAATCGGAGAAGTAACGGCGAAGTCATTCTTGCCCCCGTCGATCGGCTCACCGATGACGTTGAACATGCGGCCGAGAGTATCGGTACCGGTCGGTACCGAAATCGGCGCACCGGTATCGACGACTTTAACGCCACGGCCAAGACCATCGGTGCTTGAAAGGGCAATCGTCCGGACAGTGCTGTCGCTCAGGTGCTGGGCAACTTCAAGCAGCAAGGTCTTGCCATTAAGTTCGAGGGTCAGGGCGCTGTTGATAGCCGGAACCTTGCGGTCGGCAAATTCAACGTCGACGACGACACCGACGACCTGGATGACGCTGCCTTCGTGCTTCGTCGCTTTTTCTTTCAGATTGGTTAATGCCATTATGATTCTCCTTCTTCAATTGTGGTCAGGTCTACCTGAACGCTTTCATGTGTACTTAACGAACCGACTGCTTGCTGGGCGCCACCTCTGTCGACGACATACGTGAATTCGGGCGTCCGAATATCGGGGTGAAACTCGATCGTGGTCGTTCCCATTATGATAATGCCTCCACACCGGCACTGATTTCCGACAGTTCCTGCGTAATCGCAGCCTGACGGGCGTTGTTGAATTCAAGCGTCAGGTCTTCGATGATGTCGCTGGCGTTATCAGTGGCGTTCTTCATGGCAAGCATGCGGATGGCGTGTTCGCTGGCCGCAGCCTCAAGATATGCCTGATACAGCTGAGCTTCTAGGAAACGTACGACGGTAACATCGATCAGCTCTTCGACGCTCGGTTCGATCTCGGCAGTCTTGACCTCTTTATCAAGCGCAACATCGGTAAAGCCGGCCGGCAGGATACGCTGTGAGGTGACCTGCTGAGTGACCGTCGATTTGAACTGGGTATAGATGATCGTTACATCATCGACTTCGCCCGACGTAAACTTCTCAAAGGCAGACAACAGTATCGGTCGCAGGCTGACCGTTTCAGGCTTGTCGGGTAAGTCGGTATAAACACCGGCCGCTTCGACATCTTTCAGACGCGCCACGCTGCGGGCGACCTGACGACCGATCGTGATGACGGAAGTCTTGACGCCGGCTTTGCGGTCATCGCTCAGTTGCTGGACGACGGCCCGGAAGATGTTGGCGTTATAGGCGCCGGCCAGGCTCCGGTCACTGGCGATCGCGATGATCAGCCGGGACTTGACCGGACGGACACGGAACAGCTCGTGGCCACCCTCGCTTTTGGCTACCTCGCGCAAGTGGGTCAGCATTTCGCGGGCCACCTCGGCATAGGTACGGGGACCTTGCACGGCTTCCTGGGCGCGGCGGAGCTTACTGGCCGAGACCAGTTGCATCGCCCGGGTAATCTGCTTGGTGCTGGTCACCGACCGGATGCGGCTTTTAATCTGTTGACGGGATGGCATCGGCTATTTGCCTTCCGCCTTTGCGTATGATGCGGCAACCTTGGTAGCTAATTCAGTCAGGGCCTTGGTGTCTTTCTCTTCAGGCTTGTTGCCATCGTTCAGGTGCTTCACGAGCGCCTTGTGATGCTTCTCGACGTCACTGAGTAGTTCGGCCTGGGCATCCTTGATTTTTTCGACAGGAACCTTGTTGAAGGCACCGCTGTTGATAGCGGTCAGTGAGACGACCATTTCAGCCGCGCTGAGTGGCGAATACTGCTTTTGCTTCAGCATTTCAGTCAGACGTTGACCGCGGTCGATACGTGACTTGGTTTCTTCGTCCAGATCACTACCGAACTGGGCGAATGACGCCAGTTCGCGGTACTGGGCAAGTTCCAGCTTCAACGACCCGGCAACGCTCTTAACGGCTTTGGTCTGGGCGGCACCACCGACACGGGAGACGGACGTACCGACCGAGATAGCTGGGCGGATACCCTGATAGAACAGGTTGGTTTCAAGGAAGATCTGACCGTCGGTAATCGAGATGACGTTGGTCGGAATGTAAGCGGAGATATCGTTAGCCTGAGTTTCGATGATCGGCAGGGCAGTCAAAGAACCGCCACCGAGTTCGTCATTCAGTTTGGCAGCCCGCTCGAGAAGACGGGAGTGCAGATAGAAGACGTCACCAGGGTACGCTTCGCGACCCGGTGGGCGGCGGAGCAACAGGGACATCTGGCGGTAAGCGACAGCGTGCTTGGACAGGTCATCGTAAATGATCAAGCCGTGCTGACCGTTGTCGCGGAAGTATTCACCCATGGCAGCACCGGCGTATGGAGCCAGGTATAGCAGGGCAGCCGGGTCAGCCGGGCTGGTAGCCACGATGATGGACTGTTCGAGCACACCTTCGCGCTTCAGACGCTCAACCAGGGCAGCAACTTTGGAAGACTTCTGGCCGATAGCAACGTAGATGTTGACGACACCGGTCTGCTGGCGGGACTGGTTAATCATGGTGTCGATGGCGATAGCCGTCTTACCGGTCTGGCGGTCACCGATGATCAGCTCACGCTGACCGCGACCGACAGGGATCAAGGTATCGATTGCCATAATACCGGTCATAAGCGGTTCGTGGACGGATTTACGAGCCATGACGCCAGGAGCATTACGCTCAATAGCACCACGTTCTTTCGATACGACCGGGCCTTGGCCGTCCAGCGGGCGACCAAGCGGGTCGACGACACGGCCAAGCAGTTCAGGACCAACCGGAACGTCAAGGATACGGCCGGTCAAGGTAACACGAGTGCCGGCCTGGACCTGGGCGTCGTCACCTAGAAGGACGGCGCCGATTTCATCTTCTAATAAGTTCAGGACGAAAGCCGTGACGGGCGTACCGTCGAGACCTTCGATTTCTACGACTTCACTGAATCCGGCGTTACGGAGGCCGTAAATCCAGGCCACACCGTCACCAACGCGGGTAACGATACCTGAATCGGTCAGACCGTTGTCTTCGCGCAGGTTGGCAATGGCGTCTTGTAGTTCTTTACTGAGTTGGTGGACTGCTAAATCACTCATATTATTCCTTTCAGGCGATACCGCGCAATTGGCTTAGTTGATGGTGCACACTCTTGTCAATCTCGCCGTCGGGTGTGCGGGCGACGAAGCCACCTAATAAGCTGGGGTCGTGGCTGACTTGGACGTCGATTTCTGTGGCACCAGTGGCGCTTTTAAGATACGATTCCAGGTCGGACATGACCTCAGCGGTCAAGGGCCGGGCGCTGACCACTTCAGCCGATAACGGACCGCCTTGGGCTACTAGTTCATGGGCCAGATCATTCAGGAAGAGTTCCGATCGGTCGGCCTGCTTGGTCTCAAGCAGGTAAGCGGCGGCTATCTGCATCCATTTGGCGGACTGCTTCGGCTCAGCCAGAATCCTGGCAGCGATCGTTTCTGCAACGAGACGACGGGAAGCTTTCATCAGCTGGCTCCGCTAAGGCTGCGCTCGATCAGAGAAGCGTCTTTCTTGTCATCAAGTTTTTCGTGGATGATGCGTTCGGTCGCGCTGGCGACCAGTTCGGCAGTATCCTTCTTAAGGTCACGACGGGCCTTCGCAATGTCAGCCTCGAGCTGCTTGTGAGCGTCGGCCACGAGGCGTTCAGCCCGGACTTTCGCCTTGGCTTCAGCTTCTGCGATGACGCCGGCGGCTTCCTGCTGCCCACGCGAGATAACCGCGTCGGCGTCCTTGCGGGCGGCCGCTAACAGCTTGTCGGCTTTTTCGTTGGCCTTATCAAGCGCTTCGCGTGATTGCTTCGCTTCTTCTAAACCAGCTTCGATGGCACTGCGGCGAGCATCGATTGCCTTGATCAATACCGGCCAGACGAATTTCCCCAGCAAGCCGACCAGGATCAGGAAGGCAATACCTTGGACAAGGAAAAGCTGGCCTTTGATACCGAGGGCATCGATCAGGCCGCCATTACTGCTTGCTTCTGCTGCTGCGAACAAATACACGCTGATTACCGCCTACTGTACGAACTTAACGATTAATGCAACGACCAAACCGATGATAGCCAAGGCGTCGACGAAGGCCATAGCCAGGATCATCAGGGTACGGATATCACCGAGGGCTTCCGGGTTACGGCCAGCTGCCTGGACGGCGCCAGCGCCGATCATACCAAGACCGATACCACATAAACCAGCACCGATAGCGTAGGTCAAACCAAATGCGATGTCATTCATTTTTCTATTACTCCTTAATAATTAACTTATATCTTTATACCATACTTACCGAAGATGACCGAAGGTCAATGAGCGTAAGCATCGACCGCCGGACGCTTGGAGTGATCATCGCTGATCGGCTCCGGGTCGTCCGCTGTCGGATGCTTACCTTCCGGCAGGCCCAAACTAATGAAAGCAATGGTCAACATGTAGAAAACGTAGGCCTGGACGGCACCGACGAAAAGTTCCAGTCCATAAAAGACCGGTAGCGCGACTATACCGCCATAACTGGTCAGGAAAGCGATGACACCCAGCAGCACCTCACCGCCAAAGACGTTTCCGAACATTCGGAGCGCCAAGGCCGCCGTGCGCGAGATTTCGCCAATGATTTCCAGGATACCGATGAAGAAATGCAACGGATCCTTGAAAGGATTCGTAAAGTAGCGGTGCAGGGCGCCCATGACTCCACGACGCTTAAAGGCCCATACCTGCGCCGTCACGATCGAGATGACGGCGACTGCTAACGTCATATTCAGGTCGGCGGCAGCACCACGGACCAAAGATTGACCGTTCCAGGTAACCGCGTTCAAGAATGGGAACAGGGCTACCCAGTTGTTGATCAAGAAGAAAAAGAAGATGGTAATCGCCAGTGGCAATACCTTGCGGGCAATCTTCTTGTCCCCGATGACATCGACGGTCAGATCGTGGAAGTACTCAAAGATCATCATAAGGAACGTACTGTTTCGGCTGGTGGAGCCGCGTTTGATGGCACGGGCGGTGAAATACAGCCAGGCGAACATAGCCGTCGTCGCGATGCTTCCGAGCACCATGCTGTTTGTAATAGCCAGTGGGCCGATGTGCCCGAGGGTCTCAGGCCCGAGGCTGATGTGTGGCGGTTCAGCGGCAGCAAAGTATAGGTTGGTCATTTGTCAGTTCCTTTCCGGCCACGCCGTAGCTGTTGACGAACAAGCAAGGCGGCAAAATAAAAGCCGATGGCCGTGCCCAGCAACGTGACTAGCGGGGCGGTGCCGATTGCCTTATCGATAACCAGACCGATACCCGCCAAGATGACGACCGGTACGGCCATCCGCCAAGTGGTATCAGCCAGCTCAATCATGACGTTAAAATCGCCCGACTTGCGAACTGCAGGTGGTGTGGTTGCCTTATCTTTTGTCATGTTTGCTCTTAGTATACAAGGGGTGGCAGCGAGGTGCAACCGTGCTATACTTTATATATGAATACGCCTCAAATCACCGTTTACTCAGCCACCTGGTGCGCGTTTTGTCACGCCGCCAAGCAATACTTCGACAAGCTCCACGTCGCTTACGTCGACAAGGATGTCGACAGCGACCCGACATTCCTGCAGGAGTCCGTCCAGAAGTCCGGCCAGATGGGCATTCCCGTCATCGACATCAACGGCGAGATCATCGTCGGCTTTGACCGTGCCAAGATCGATGCCGCTCTCAACAAGTAACACAGTAGTTCATACGTTGACGAACCCTCGAAGCTAGGTAAAATATACCGCTCGTGCTATTTTGAAGGTACTAATCAAAGGTACCTTCATGGCCCTGCAAAACAAAAACTCAAAATTCACAAAGCCAACCGTATTTGTATCTGACAGAACTACTTTTTCCCCACTACGGCGATGGGCGCCACAATTATTCGCCGGCTTATTCGTACTGGTCTTCGCCGGCATCGGTTCATATTTATTACGGGGCTCGCACGCCGCTACGGTCGCGAGCGCACCGACGATCAGTTCAACGGCCAGCGCCGGAGCAAGTCTACCGATATCGACCAGCCTAACAGGGCTGAAAGGGACACTACGATACGTCGCGCCATCTGGCAGTGACACGACTGGAAAAGGCACGTCGGCGGCCCCATTTGCCACACTGTCAAAAGCAATCGCAGCCGCTACCAGCGGTGACAGCATAGTGATAAGGGGAGGAACCTACTACGAAGGCGACATCATCGTGCCCGCCGCCAAATCACTGACCATTACCGCGTACCCCGGCGAAACCCCCACGTTCGACGGTTCCGCGCCGGTAACCACCGCTTGGACGACCAGTGGCAATTATAAATACACGAGTTATGTCCCGATTCCGGTTACGGACGGAAGCGGGATTACGTTCACGACCGGCCAAGGGCTTAACGGTGACGGCGTAGGTAAATACCCCGACCAAGCATGGATCGGCGGTACCGAAATTCAGCAGGTCAGCACGAAAGCGGGTGTTACGACCAACAAGTTCTTCGTCGATCAAACCAACAAGAAAATTTATCTGACGGCGGCCGACGCTGCCAAAGCTAATATTGCCACTTCAAGGCTCCGGTCTTTTATCACGATCAATTCGGCCAACACGATGATCCGTGGCCTATCAATCCAGCGGTACTCGAACAGCGGGGCTGACTACGGCGTCGTGAAATTCGCAGCTACTGCTGATAATTCCGTGCTTCGTCAGGTAAAAATCGCTGACAGCGCGTTCATCGCCGTATCTTACCTCGGGAATAGCGACATAAATCAGAATTCGACTATGGATCATGTGACCGTTACCAACTCGAACTGGATGGGGGTCGTAGCGACATACACTGATAACCTCACTGTCGACGGGTATAAAGCGACCGGAATGAACCCCTACAGTGAATTCGCCAATGCACCACAGTCCGGCACCATAAAGACCAGTCGCACACGTAATACGAAGGTGCTTAACAGCTACATTTACAATAACAATGGCCCGGGACTTTGGTTCGATCAGAGCAATTACAACGTCCAGGTGGCCAACAATGTCATCAAGAACAACGTCGGGAGCGGTATATTCTTTGAGATTTCCGACAATCTGTACTTGGTAAACAACTATGTCCAGTCGACGGGGACCAACCACGGCGTCCGCCTGTCAGGTTCGTCGGGTCTTAAGCTGGTCAACAATACCATCGTCGGTGGCGCTGCGCCCCTGGGCATTTACACCGACCCCCGCTCTATCGCAGGATGTGCGAACCCCGCCAAGCCTGTCTGTAGCGGTTCGTATAGCAGCGACCGCGACAGCGTCAGATCGTACATCGGAACTATAGACTGGATTCCACGCCTCGACCTGATGCAGAACAACATCATCGCGTACCCGACTGGAAACAATTACTGCACGAAAGTCGTCTCATTTTGTACCACCGGCAAAAACGCAACGGCGAACGTGACGATCAGTTCGGTCATTCACGCCGCCAATACAAGCCGTGGTATTCCAAAGACCGCTATCAGTGGCAACGTATACGTCAACAACAGCAATACGACGATCATTGAAGCCATTTCGCTTGGCTACACCAGCCCAAGTGCCTGGGCCACGTCATTGGCATCAAGCACCGGCGTCAGCGGGCTCGAAGCTACGAGTCTTTCCGGCAGCACCTACGTCAGCGCCGATGGTACCCCGACCAGCACCTTGGCCGCCAAACACAGTAGTACCGGCCCCGTCCCGACTGATGCGACACTCAATCAGTACTTGCCGTCGGGCTACAAGCATTACGGCGTATCGTACAAATAGATCGTCATCTGTATACTACAGGCATGGCTTTCGAAGATTTCCAGACCAAAGACTCGGTCGTCATCGTGTACACCGGTGAGAGCAAGGGTAAGACCAGCGCCGGGCTCGGATTATTATGCCGTGGCCTGGGTAACCGCTGGCGGGTCGCATTCATCCAGTTCATAAAATACTGGGGTGTCAGCGAGCATATCTTTATCCGTGACATCGAACCAATTTTTAAAAACCAGCTCTACTTTTATAAAGGTGGCAAAGGCTTCTACAACGCCGGCGATCTGAGCGAACAGCATGTGACACCCAGACAACACAAAGCGGCTGCCCAAGAGACTTACGATGAGGCATACCGGGCGGTCACCAGCGGCGATTTCGAATTGGTAATTTGTGACGAGATAAACAATGCGTTACACGACGGCCTTCTCGAAATGACACAGGTCGCTAAGCTCATTGACGACAAGCATCCTGCTACCAGCCTGTGTCTGACCGGTCGGAATTTTCCCGAGGAACTTCTGGGTAAAGTCGACATCGCTACCGACATGACTAAGATCAAACACCACTTCGACGATAAGTTCTTGGCGAACAAGGGTATTGATTATTAAAATTTTGTTAATACATCTCAGGGACAACTAGGCACTGATGACCGATTCGACTAAACTGACAGATATGCAACGCTTATATCTACTTGTCGGCTACCCGGGTGCCGGAAAAACGACTGTGTCTCAGCTCATCAAGGAACTGACTGGTGCGGTCCACATATGGGCCGACCATGAGCGTAAGCACCAGTTCATAAATCCACGCCACGATCACGCCGAAAACCTCAAGTTATATCAGTACCTGAACGACAAGACCGACCAATTATTGAAACAGGGCAAAAGCGTCATTTACGACACCAATTTCAACTTCTACAAGGATCGCCAGGCTCTCCGAGCGATAGCCGATAAATATGGCGTCGAGACGATCGTGATACACCTGACGACATCGGCCGAACTGGCCCGTCAGCGAGCCGTTCACGAAGACCGCGACCGGCCGACAAGGGTGCTGGGCAACATGACGGCCGACACGTTCGAACGTATCGTCAACAATCTCGAGCCGCCACGCTCCGATGAACGGACCGTCGAAATAGACGGACACGACGTGACACTCGACCTGGTCAGACAGGCATTGGAGCCATGACGTGTGGCGCCGCATCCACTGGCGCCTGCTAGCGGGGGCCATCGTATCATTCAGCCTATTGATCATATACCTCCAGCCAACCTGGCAGGCAATGTTAAGTAGTCATCAACCGGGGCTATATAAGATCAGTGCTTTTGTCGACGGCGATACCATCGAAGTCGATATGAACGGACACCCTGAAAAGGTGCGATTCATCGGTGTCGACACGCCCGAAACGCATAAGCCAAATACGCCGGTCCAATGTTACGGGCCGGAAGCAGCGGCGTTCACCAAACAGACAGTCGGCAACCAAAAAGTCAGGCTGGTAGCGGATCCACTGGATACCGACCGCGACCGATATGACCGACTACTACGTTATGTTTATCTCGCCGACGGCACTTTACTGAATCTACGGCTCATCGAGCAGGGCTATGCGTTTTACTATCCGTACTTTCCGTTCAGCCGAAAAGCAGACTTTGCTGAAGCCGAAACTCAAGCTCAGTTAGGGCGTAGGGGATTGTGGGCGGCGTGTCACCCGATACCGACGGGCGGCGGCTACGTATCAGACGCGCTCAGAAGCTAGGCGCTCGCGGCGACGGGCAGCCGGGTAGGATAGTGGGCATGAAATATAAAAGATAGCCATCGGGATCGCGGTAGCGAATCTGCGCCAGTGGCATTGCCAAGGTTGCAAACCACGGAACGTCAGCCGGTCAAAACTGCCGAGCTGCTCATGCAGACGACGTGTCGCCCAGCGGCGACGCATGTATTCAGCCAATTTCGGTAAATAATGATAACTGATCTCACTGGTCGTCATGAGCAGGCGACTATCGCGGCGAACTTCAAGCCCGCGGGCTGCCAGACACAGCGATAAATCCTGGTCTTCATGTACTAAACTGTCATCCAACTGGGCATCATCTTTAATCTTTTCCCAAGCCGATCGGCGCATCGCCATGTTTGCGCCCCACATGATCGGTACACCGAAGTATGCTTCGCAATCCAACAAATATACCAGGCTGCCAATTTTTGATCGTCGATCGGTATTCGTGTCTGATATTGGCACTTCACCGACACCGGCGACGGCCGCGGCCTGAGGCCAGATACGGAAATCATGTTGCAGGCGCGCCACCCAGTCCGACGACAGTTCAGCGTCAGCATTGATGCGGGCCAGGATATCTCCACTCGCGGCGGCAAAGCCGGTATTGCGGGTCGCAATGAGGCCCTGACGCGACTCTGAAAGTAAGGTGACGAACGGGAAGCGACGGGCAATCTCGACTGAGGCGTCTGTCGAATTGTTATCAACCACGATAACTTCGAATGGCGAGACCGTTTGGTCCGCAATGGATTGAAGACACGACTCCAGGTGGAGTTCTTCATTGTAAACTGGTATAACTATACTAACCGTTAGCGTTTTCATAAATATATCGAACATAATCATCTTACCAAATGCGCAAAATAAGCTCAACCGAAACAATTCGAAAAATCTGGACTGACCTCAGTAAATGGATCAAGGTTCCGTTGTACATATTAATGGGCTTTGGCGCCGTCTGCGTAGTCACATATGGCATCGCGACATGGTACATCCATAAGCACAACGACGAGCCTTTCCAGCTCGGCACGACTTTCATATCCGGTTACGCGGAATACTATGAGCTCGACCCACACGAGACACTGCAGGCCATCCTAGGCGACTTAGGCATGCGGCATCTGCGCTTCGTCAGTTACTGGGACGAAATCGAATCGACCAAGGGTGTCTACGACTTCTCAGACTTGGACTGGCAGATGGACATGGCCGAGCAGTACGGTGCCAAGGTCACCCTGGCCGTCGGGCTGCGACAGCCACGCTGGCCGGAGTGTCATGCACCGACTTGGGTCAATGCCGAAAATGATATCTGGAAAGATGACCTCAACGCTTTTATGACTGCCGTCGTCAACCGGTACAAGGGACGGGTGCACTTGGAAAGTTATCAGCTGGAGAACGAGTATTTTCTGGATGTCTTCGGCGAGTGCCACACGTTTGGCGCGACCCGGGAGCGCCTGCAAACCGAATTCAACCTGATCAAATCACTGGATCCATCACGACCGATCATACTAAGCCTATCGAATAACTACGCGTTTCCTGTCGGCGAACCTGTTCCTGACGTCTATGGCGTTTCGGTCTACAAGCGTGTCTTTGACTACACTGTCACACATAGATACTTCGAATATCCGTTCCCGTCCTGGTACTATGCCGCACGGGCAGGCATAATCGAGATGCGGTCCGGCAAGGAATCGGTCCTGCATGAGCTGCAGACAGAGCCCTGGGGCCCTATAGGTGTCAAAGAGATGTCTATCGCAGAGCAGGACAAGACGATGAACGCTGAGCTACTTACGACACGCGTGGACTATGCCAAGAAAACCGGTTTCCGTACGGTCGATACCTGGGGCGCGGAATGGTGGTACTGGCGCAAGCAGAAGCTGAACGACCCGAGCCTTTGGAATGCCGCCAAAGACGCCGTAGCAGATTCTGCTACTCATTAACGGCTTCACGAGGCTCACCGCGCTCCACACGCCGCGTACGGGAATGGTCAACGGCTCCACCCGTCTGACGAATGAAAGTGGACCGATTCCGCCCATGCCATGAACCGGCCGCGATAGTGCGTGCTGAAACCGCTTCATCATAAGCTTCCTGGCCAAGCTTACTTCTGACAGCGACGTGAATGGCGTTCTTCCAACCGGTCAGGGTGCGACGGCCCGATACATCAGATCGCATATGTCGGATCAAAGCTTCATCGTAAGCGGGGTCCATTATGACATCGAGTAAAGCGACCGCATCAACTTGGGTTCTCCCTTGTATACCGCTGGTCAGCACATCCGTTATCAGGACATACTGTTCATCAGATAATTCTAAGGGCTGCGGCCGGTCTGATCTTTCCATTATTGTTTTCGGCATACGAGTCCGCCGGTGCGATGGAGGCCTGAATATAGGGCGAGCTTCTTCTGGTCGAGGCTGGTTGTCGGACGTGGCGACGATATCGAACATCACAATGGCGGTTTTTTCGACTGCAGTTCGGTCAAAAGAAAGCCGGGGCGAGAATGTATCCGCCACCTCTATGGTCGACTCTTTGGCTGAGCGACTTAACACTATGCCCTTATGCCGCACTAACACTGGGGCGACTATCGAGAATACGTCCCGGAACATCCGGTCCGGCGCACTGCTGCCTGAGTTATGCTTGTTATCCCATGTGTACCTACCGTTGAGCGTACGTTCAGACACCGTCAGTGCCTGCATCGTACGAGTGAACAGCTCACGCTCGCTAAAACGTCCGCCGGGATGGCTAGCCAGAAAACCGAGCATACGGGCAGCTATGTTGCCGTACGGGTTCTGTAGAGGAATCAAAAAGTCCTGCGTGTCGAGCCGCATCGTCAGACGATCGCGATACCCAAGTGGAGCGACGTATGCGATGTCATAGTTATCAGGCTTCTTTTCTTCGAGCTGTTTACGGATGGCTGCGCCGGACTGCATAAGCCTGAAGATTCTTCCGTTTCTCTCTTCTGCAGTGGGGACGGCGGTTGCAATGGCAAAATCAGCCGGGATCACTGCCGTGGCCGTCGGTTCGCCATCTATTTTCCTGCGCCTTACAGTCAGGTAGCCCGGAGGAAGGGTACGGTCAACAGAAGTGCTGAGCTTGGCCGCCACCGCACCAGGAGTAAGCACCAATGGCTCCGCGATTTCTGCCGCCGAGTGCTCACCAGCACCAAGCACTGCCAACCTTGCCAGCGGCTCTGCAATGCCAAACTGTACAGTATAATTGACTGCCCGATGCTGCCGGGCGTCCGGATCGCCATCCACATCAAAAGTCACTTCGTTTTTGAACGGGTTAAGAGTGATGAGTTTCTCGGAATCGGCTGACATACGACAATCACTCTATCAAATCAATTGGCGCAAATACCAAAAACTGACGGAGCACACCTTATTTATACATATTATACTACTGTTTCGTTATTTTGTCGATGTTTTGTTCAGAGGTGAGCGTGACACTCAAGCGTCGATAGTCCGTGCGAAGAACAATGCGCGGCCGGCACTTCTAATCAGATTATCATCCGCAGAATGGTCATTACCAAATTCAGTGAATACCGTAAATGCTTCGGCATAGCGATCAATGAACTCCGGCGTACACACTTTGGATGCAGCCTGACGCCCCAAGACGACTGGCAGATCAGTATAGGACAGATGATCAAGTTGGTGAACGGTTTCTCTAGTACCCGAGCCGGATATAAGGGCTCGGATATGCAGGGGGCCGCGTAACATATATCCAGCCAGAAAACGCACGTCAATATGGCTGACTGCCTCCTTAATTTGTTCGTCCGTCATGTTCTCGTCTATGCCCCAGGCCACATTCAGAGCTTCCGACTCAGAATTACGGACGTTCTGCCATAGATTCTTGCCGGAATCAGCCATAGCTTTTACGACTCGCAGGCCACGATTATCAACACGGGCCGCTTCGACGGCCCCGAGGCCTTGTATGTTAATCACGCCGCGATTCTCGTTCGTTGCCACGTCATAGGCTGTTTGTACTGCGACGTCTCCGCCCAGCGAGTAGCCATAGGCACTGAACACCTGATCATCTTCACAGTGGACCGCCTCGGCGACCCGCAGTACGTTTGTGGCATATACCGAGAATGATCCCGCGGCTATCGCTTTACGTTGACGATGCGTCAGATTCATCGCCGGGTTGAAGGCCTCAATGCCCACGACGGCGTAGTTTTCGCCGAGGACTTCCTGCTGAGCCATAAGCCGAAGCAGGTAGTGCGGCTTGTCTATAGCCGTCAGGTAAGGCGCTGACTCCAGGATAACGTTCGGCGCGTCGACTGCGCCGACGACGGCATACCGGACATCATGCGTCACCGCAACTTCGGGTAGTTCATAATCTTTGCCATAGTCATCCTCATGTAAATATCGGGCGGCGTCTTCGTGAGCGGTTTGGAGAGTGTTCATAATAAGTAGATTACACTACTGGCTTCCGTGTTTGTCAATGGTCGGCCTCTGTTATACTGTGGGGATAATGGCAAAGAAAAAACCAGCCGAACGAATGATCACCAACCGCCGCGCCCGCTTCGATTATGAACTGGGCGATACCTTAGTAGTCGGTCTTGAACTGACAGGGGGAGAGACCAAAGCCCTGCGAATGAACCACGGCCAACTGAGCGGTGCTTACGTGAATGTCAGGGGCGGGGAACTTTGGCTCGTGAATGCCCGGGTCAGCCCCAGCAGCGGAATCCCGATCGACGAGACGGGCCAGACACGAGACCGGCGCCTTTTAGCTAAGCGCCGCGAGATTGATACGCTTGTCGAGGCCAAACAACAGGGCCGCACGATTGTGCCGCTTGAACTGCTCACCCGCGGTCGTTACATCAAGCTCCGCATCGCGGTCGGCAAGGGTAAGAAGAATTACGACAAACGGCAAACGTTGAAAGCCCGCGACGAAAGCCGCGCGATTCAACGCGCACTGCGGCCGTAATCTGATAAACTGAAAACATAACCAATAATACGGGGAACTTATGTCCGACAAACTGTACGCTCTTGGAAACTTCTGCTTTCGTCACCGCCGCCTGGTCAGCTTCAGCTGGCTCATCATCATCGTCGTCACTGCCATTCTGGCTGCCGCGTTCATGCGGACGCCGAGCACTCAGTTTGACATACCAGGCACCGAAGCCCAGCGGACACTGAACCGTATTCAAAATGACTTCCCGGCTGCAGCCAACGCCTCGGCCAATCTGGTTTTCGCCGCTCCTGAAGGCGAGACAATCGCGCCATATCTGACAGAAATTACTGCCACCATTCTCAGTCTTCGGTCCGTCGACGGAGTCGTCGGCGTCACCGACCCGCAACAATTGCAAAGTCTCCTCGGCGCTGGTGAACTGCAGGCATCACAATTACCGCGAATCCTGCCCATCCAAGTCTCCTTAGAGGGACAACGAGGCAGTATCAGCAAGGAGACACAGAACGGCATTCTGAACGTCGTCAGTGCCGCCCGGCAGCACGGCTTACAAGTCGAGGTTGGCGGCCTGTCTGATGATGCACCAGGTGAAATCCTTGGCATCGGCGAAATCGCCGGTGTCGTGGTCGCAACGTTAGTGCTGGTACTGACATTCGGGTCACTCGTCGCGGCCGGCATGCCGCTGCTTATCGCCATCCTCGGCATCGCATTGAGTGCATCCGCCATCTATGCCATCGGCGGTTTCGTCGATATCACCAGTACCACGCCGACGCTGGCCATCATGTTAGGTCTGGCAGTAGGTATCGACTACTCCCTGTTTATCATTTCGCGCTATCGCCAGTATCTACTGGATGGTCTGAGTAAAGAAAAAGCATTGCCACGCGCTATCGCCACCGCCGGTAACGCAGTCATATTCGCCGCCCTGACAGTAGTGATCGCCCTCGGGGCACTGTTCGTAGTCGGCGTGCCGTTCCTGACCTCGATGGGTTTCGCAGCCGCCGGGACCGTAGCCGTCGTGGCAATCTTAGCCATTACCTTATTGCCGGCACTGCTCGGCTTCATCGGCGAAAAAGTGCTGAGCCGTGGCCAGCGAAATACTTTGAAAGCCCACAAGAAATATCTTGCAAAGTCCCGCTTCCTTACGCGCTGGGGTACATTTGTCACGAAACGACCGTGGCTGGCGATGATCGTGCCGATGCTGCTCTTGGTCGTCCTCGCCATTCCGGCCTTCAGCATGCGCCTCGGTTTGCCCGATGACGCTTCCGCCAAGCCGGACACCACCCAACGTAAAGCCTACGACCTGATAAGTGAAGCCTACGGCCCCGGATACAACGGCCCGCTTATTGCCGTTGTCGACTTACCGGGCGTCAGCCAACAAGACGGCATGGCACGGCTGGCAAGCGTCGCACAGAACATCAAGCAGAATTATGACGATGTGACGCTCGCCGTACCGGCTCAGGTCAATAAATCGGGCACTACCGGTCTGGTTCAGATCATTCCTCGCGAGGGTCCGACAGCCGAATCAACCCGTACCTTGATACACCAGCTCCGTACACATAGGGAGGCCATCCTGGACGGCAAGGGCAGCGCGCTGTCGCTGACGGGCAACACCGCCTTAGCCATCGATGTCGATAGTAAGTTAGCGGCCGCATTACCTGTCTACATAGCCGTGGTGGTCGGACTGTCGCTGCTCATCTTGGTCATCGTCTTCCGCTCAATACTGGTGCCGCTCAAGGCTACCGCCGGCTTCTTGCTGTCGATAGGCGCAGCCTTCGGTGCGGTCGTGGCTATATTCCAGTGGGGCTGGTTCGGCTGGTACGAGCCGACGCTTATCGTTAGCTTCCTGCCCATCCTTATGGTGGGGATACTGTTCGGCCTGGCGATGGACTATCAATTCTTCTTAGTCTCAAATATGCACGAAGCATATTCTCACGACAAGTTGGACGCCAAGAAAGCTGTTCGGGTCGGTTTTGAGCGTGGCGCCCCGGTCGTGACGGCAGCCGCCCTTATCATGACGGCGGTCTTCTCCGGGTTCATCTTCAACCCCGACGCCATCGTCAGCATGATAGGCTTCGGCCTGGCGATCGGCGTGTTTATCGATGCCTTCATCGTCCGGATGACGATCGTGCCAGCCATCATGACGTTATTTGGTAAGGCCGCCTGGTGGTTACCAAAGCCGCTCGACCGGATTTTGCCGAACGTCAGTATCGAAAAAGAATAGTACTACTGGTCGAGAAGCGTAGCCGCCAAAGCGTACATAGCCAGTTGTGACCGGTCGTGGTCACGGCGGGTAGCATGGTCATGGGATTGTTCTGCGATCATCGCGTCAGCATACAGGGCTTCGCGCATGTGCCACTCTTCTGGTCGGTACCGTATCGGTTGCGGTGGCACGAGGCTGCGAGTGGCATACGACAGGCGCAGACTTCCGAAGCGCTGGACCTCATAGATATCTTTTTCAATGCCGACAGTGGTTATCAATGTGTCGTCGCTCGCTGCGTAGCTTCCATCCAGGGTTTCGACGCATTCTTCGCAGCAGTAAAGGGTAGGGGTCTTGAAGGGCGTCACCTCGGCAATCTTTTCCTGATCAGTCGTGCCGGCGACGACGATGCCGACGATCGCCCGTACGCCGGCTCGCTCGGCGCTGCGCACCAGCCGCTTTTCGGCGCACACCTTATTGGCGTGGACGCTTTTCTTGACGTTCGGCGCACTGAAGAATATACCAACCGAGGGGTCATCGCCGACGGCCAGGGCGACAGCACCGACAGGGAAGTTCCGGTATGAATACGCATTGTTGATCTGAGCGCGGGCGCGATCAATCATATAAGGATGCTCGCTAACAAGTGTAGCGTACGGATCGTTGTTGACGAGACGTACCGTTCGGTCTGGTTTCATGACGATACCATACCATATTTCTACTACTTTTCAAAGCGCTTTAGACATATCGTAATGACTTACGCACGGGACTGCCATAATCGTTCTCAAAGAGGTTTACAGATTGTACGCCGGCAGGTAGAATAAGTCAGTTGAAGTATTCGGGCGTAGCTCAGCGGTAGAGCGTTCGGCTGTTAACCGAAATGTCACTGGTTCGAATCCAGTCGCCCGAGCCAAACAAAAACACCTTCCTCGCCGAAGGTGTTTTTGTTTGGCTCGAGTGAACGGATTATACCGAACGTTCGATGTTTTGGTGATTAACCAAAACCTATGCCAAGCCCGAATCGCTAATCCGTAAAAATTTAAAAGGTATCCGGCGTGAAGCTATAATCCGGTCGCCCGAGCCAAGATAAGCTTTTCGTGCAATCTATGATTGTATCGAAAAGCTTATCTATTTCGTACCGAAGTAATTCACCGTCTAGCCGTAAGTTCGAAAGTACAATATTGATGAGTAACCGTTTTTGCTCAATGAAAGTGCCGAGCATTTTAAGAACGCACAGGATGAATTCTATAGTACGAAATAAATTTTGCGCGCGTACCAAGTAGAGAGAATGCAAAAGCAGAAGAGAAGGTGGGGGTCAATAACTCACCAGCTATCCGCATGGGTCAAGTCGCATAGATTCACGTACGACATGCGCTCGATACGTATAGTCATCACACATTATTTGACAGTGTACGACGCCCTGGAAATTTATTGACATATACCTTTGGGTATGTTATGAATAACTGACCATGGCAGAACTACTAGGAGTTACAGGGTTCCAGTGTAGCGGCAAAGACACAGTCGCTAATATTCTGCGCGATTTTCATGGTTTCGAACCCGTAACCAGTAGTGATGTTATTCGAGACCACATTAAAGCAAACAACTTAGGCGAACCGACCCGTCCTTTATTAACAGCAGTTGCTAGAGAGCTTCGAGCAAGTGACGCGTCTGCAATTATCCAAGCGTCGCTTATGCGATGCGAGTCGGATAGAGTTATCATTTCTGGACTATATTCGAAAGCGGAAGCGGAGTATTTTGCAGGCGAAGCTGGGGGAAAGATTATAAAGTGCGACGCAGCTCAGCGCCTACGATACGAGCGAGCATTATCGCGTGGAAGGGTCGGGGATGATGTAGACCTTGCAACTTTCCAAAGCTGGGAGAGCGGTGAGTCGATTTCTACAAGCAGCAGTAACCAATCAATAATTGAAGTTGGTCGCCTAGCAATCGCTACCATTATTAATGAGGGCACTTATGACGATCTGCGCGCCAGCGTGGAAGCCACATTAATAGGCTTGGAGATTGATCCGTATGTATAAATCTACTTTTATTCCTTCTAGCGGTGCTGAAAGCGTACTACGACAAGGCAACATTATTAGCAACGATGAATCTGCGGCAAATATGATCGAACGTGTCGTACAAACTGCATTCGCAGCCGAAGAACAATTTGGCACTCCACAACATGTAAGTGGGAAACTTGCACAAGAATTTGGTGAAATGTGTGATAAAGGTGAAGTGGTTATGAGCACGCCTGTATTAACGAATGCTGGAAGATACGCCGAGAAGCCGCTAACTGCCTGCACAATGCCTCCGGTAGACCTGAGGGGCGACTTGAAGAACGTGAAAAGCATGATCGACACACTACACCAGCAAGGTATGGGAACCGGCTTTAATCTTGGGGATACAGAAGACCCAGTGTCAATGCTTGATTACCTGAATCGAGTTGCAGTAACAGGTTCGGAAAGCGGGATGGAGGATCGTCCAGTAGGGAATATGGCGATCATACCTGTACGACACCCTAAAATACGAGAATTTATTGACGCGAAGCGCGAATCGGCAAGAGACGGGTCGACGTGGAAGTTCAATATATCTGTTGACGTTGATGATGAATTTATGGGAGCAGTAGGGTCGGATGGAGTTATTGATCTCGACGATGGCTCGAAAGTTAAGGCAAGTTCCATTTTCAATCAAATAGGTGAAGCGGCGCACATGTCAGCCGATCCAGGCCTGATTTTCCTAAATCGTATGAATGACCGCAATCCAACTCCCGGAATAGGCCTTTACCAAACTACTGCGCCTTGCGCTGAGGTTGGCTTAGCGCCTGGCGAAACCTGTCAGTTTGGATATATTAATCTTGGGAAATTCCTCAAACAGAACGGCGACAAGTTTACTATTGATTATGACAAGCTGGCGACTACTTCGCGCATGATGACACGGGTACTGGACAACTGTCTTGAACTAAGCTTACAAAACTACACTACCCCGAAAAGCACGCATATTATGCGTCTCAAACGAAAGATAGGTGTAGGGATTTGTGGGGTTGCTGATCTACTAGTAAAAATGGGTGTTAGCTATTCTAGTGAAGAAGCGGTACAAAGTGTCCAAAATGCTATAGCGTGGGTAAACTATAATTCTAAATTGGCCTCCATAAATCTCGCCGAAGAGCGCGGGTCTTGTGGTGCAATGAACCTACTAAACATAAGTGATGAAAATCCTATGAATAGACATACCGCTGAGCGTCCGTTACTTGATAAGTTATTTAGCGAGATTGATACCGAAATGGTAAGCGGTGACGACTGGTCAAGATTAGCTCAGGTAATCAAGTCATCTAGACATCTAAGGAATGTGACTACAACCGCCTTACCACCAACCGGTCGTAGCAGCTTAGTGATCGATGCTTCTACGGGCATAGAACCCCATTTCTCATTTACTAATTCGGTTGGCGAATTAATTGCACCAGTGGCAGACCACCTTGAAATGCAGGGCATAGCCGCAGACCGCTTTAACGGTATAAAGAGTGGACGCATTATACCGACTAAGCATGAAGCAGCCGTTTTGGAAGTGTGTGAAAATGCAACAGCAATCTCTGTAGTTAATCATTTGAACATGGCTGCAGGAGTACAGAAGGTAATTGATGAGGCTGTTTCGAAAACAGTAAATATGCCGTCAGACACAACCCCATCGGACGTACAGAATATATACTACAAAGCATGGCAAGACGGCATGAGTGGTATTACTATATATCGAGAAGGTACGCATTCATTACAACCATTAAAGCTAGGCGACTCTAAGTGAATCACTTCCGTTTGATACCCGCTGTCTACGTTATTCTCAGAGACAATAATAAGATTTTACTACTACAGCGAAAAAACACAGGATACCACGATGGTGATTTCTCTCTACCTGCAGGACATGTAGATGGCGGCGAAACACTCAGTGAGGCCGTCATACGTGAAGCTAAAGAGGAACTAGGCATTACAATCGAGGATACTGCATTAAAATTAGTGCATGTATTACACAGAAAATCAGATGTGGCCGGTAACGCCAACGAGAGAGTAGACTTCTATTTTGAAGCCAAGGGTTGGTCGGGTAATATTACCAATATGGAGCCTGAGAAGTGCAACTTACTAGAGTGGTACGCCGCTGATGAATTGCCTGAGAACATGATTCCCGCCGTAAAATCGGTATTAAGTGCAGTCACTTCGGGAGATATATACACAAACTTCGGCTGGAATATATAAAGGATAAGCTACTATGGCTGAAAATCTATCATTTCAATATTGTCAAAAACTGGTGGTACTGAATCAAGAACTTGATTCAGTACTATTAGCCAAACGAAAAGGAGAGGCGGATTTTGACGGCGTTTTTTCATTTATAGGTGGCAAAATGGAAACCACAGATGAAACGCTACTCGCCGGCATGCAGCGTGAGAAAAATGAAGAAGTGGGTGATCGAGTTAGCTTAAAAGTATTGCCGAAGGAAAGTTATAATCTGCTTTTTAGGAAACAAGACGGGAATAGTATGGTGCTACCACACGCCGCGTGTGTTTATGAAGGCGGCGAAATCTCTCTAAATGAAGAGTACAGCGAATATGCCTGGGTAGAGATCGATCAGCTAGATTCATTTGAGCCTAAAATTGAAACTGTGGTTGAAGCAGCTGCATGGGCGCTTGGCAGGCTCAGCGTTGCTACAGAGTCAGACTTCGTTAGAATTTAGGACATGAGAATAAACCCGGATACGCAGGTGAGTCTGACCTTACCACTTCTAGAATCCACATTGGACGCTTATGGCATTGGGCTCGATACGCACGAAGAGGTAGCAGAGGGGATATCGAACACCGTCCTAAAGATCAGAGATCACGACAGCAGTGAGTACTTCCTCAAATACTATAAGACAACGCATGAACGAAACATCGTTTTAAGAGAGGTGGAATTTGTAGGAAAGCTCGCGATTTCCGGGCTTCCAGTGCCTGATTATATTCCGTCAATTACTAGTGAGCCCGTAAACTTCATTCGCAGTGATCACGGAGAGCACGCTACAACTCTGACCCGCGCAATCGCAGGCTATCATCCAGAGAATTATGGACGTGGGCTAGTGCATGACTTAGGGCGTACGCACGGACGAATCCATCTATATTCCTTGGATCATGAATATTTTGGTGGGTTTGACCCTCTAAAAAATTATAATTTTTATGAACCTGAAACAAATGATGTGAAATTTAAAACCATCGACGAGCTATCACGTCAAAAACTGTTAGAACTCGAGGATTTATGGGATCAACTACCGAGCGGATTCGTACCCATGGATATTAAGCGTAATAACATTATTGTTTCGAACGGTACGCTTGTAGGCGTGATCGATTTCGCTGACGCCAACTATGCACCCTTGGCATTTTGTTTAGCGGGGACTTTATGGGACATACTCGAGTCGGACGAGGGCGGTATCTCGGATTTAAGCGAGTATATAGCTAATTACGAACAATCTAGAAAACTTACTGTGCTTGAAAGAGAAAGAATCTACGATATTGTTGCTGTCAGAGGATGGATAGCCCTTCATGGAACTATGTTGACAACACCTGATAGCCAACTCGCTATAACTCAGAGAAATTCGCTTGCAGAACTTCTAGGAGAATAGTCTTGCAAGGCTAAAACTAAGATTAACAGAAGTTATAATCCTCTGTTAATTATTTGGGTAGGCAGCTGATAACTTTGTAACATTCAGGGGTTTTATCATTAGGTGCATGTCATTTATCTACGTAACTGGTTCAGCCGGCAGCGGCAAGTCAGCCTTGGCTAAAATTCTGGGGATATTAGATCGAAAGCACGCTATGGATGATCTGTACGACGAGTCCATTGCCGTAATTATTGACGCGACTAAACCACTGCAAGAAGTCGCTAATAGTATTAAGCGATTAGTAAACTCCTGACTTCCTCAACCTCTAGTGCATAAAAGTTGCGAAGCACGGCCGTCAGGGATAACTACGGCCTAACTGACGGTTGAGCGTTGGTGAGTCCAACATGGACCCGAATTAATTGACGACCGGCAGATCTTCGGCCGGTACCCCCAGTACTCTGGCCAAACGTTCAAGTTGCTGAAACTTACAATATTTTATCGGTTCACCACCGCCATCATACAGACGGTAATAATGGTCGAACTCAACCATTTTCCCTTTGAAATTCTTAACCCTGGTCGGCTTGTCGATCCGCCGTATTATCCAGCTGTCCGGTTGTTGCTCTAAGATACGTTTGATTTTCGCATAGTGATTGAATGCCATACGCAGAATTATAACCACATGTCATTTGATATAGTTAAGTCATGGCCCAAACCGAGCTCGCTAACGGTGTAGTCCATGAGATCCCAGCTGACTTGCGCAAAGCTCTCGTAGCCGACGAATCAGCCATCGAACGATGGCAAGACCTGACCCCGCTCGCGCGGAACGAATGGATCTGCTGGATACTCAGCCCGAAGCGACCAGAAACCAGATCCAACCACATCGAGCGGACGATTACCGAATTGTTACAAGGTGTTCGCCGCCCTTGCTGCCGGATCGGTTGCAACCACCGCTAAGGTAATTTCCGTCCGCATCTAAGCGCAAGTGCTATAGTGATGACATGTATCAAAAATACCAAGAAATAAAACAACGCCAGGCCGGTCGCCGGTACGAGTACTTCGTGGCCCAGACCTTGCGCCAGGCTGGCTGGGAAGTCATCGACAATGGAAGTCTGGGTGTAAATGATCATGGTATCGATCTTATCGCAAGCAAAGATGGTGTCCGCCGCTATGTACAATGTAAGGGCTGGAACCGAGACAGGCTCATCCATGAAGACGTCGTATCTCATCTTCTTGGATCAGTCGCCGCCATCGAGGGCATAGACAATTTACGGGGAGTCGAACTATACCTTTATTCGCCAGCCCAGCTAGACGGTTACTCGAGCAGCGAGGCTGAAAAACTCAACATACATTTCGTGCGTTTGGATTTTCCTAAATGGCATAATAAGGATCGATACGCCTATCACTTCCGCAAGCGGTCGTCTCGGCCGGTAAATGCACAGTAACGTTTTTAAAATGTGGCGTAAGCTGGCTGGCTGGTTTAGAATGAGCTCAATCGAATGAAAACCGGCATAGAATACCTGACAAGCGATACAAAACGACGCCTCGACCTTATCGGCGGCTCAATCATCGCTGCGAGCATATTGCCCGCAGCAGCCGTAATCGGAACGGTGGCCGCCGTCGACACGAAGGACTTCAATCCATTTTTCGAGCAAGAGCGCTTAGGAAAAGGCGGTGAACCGTTCAAGGCTTTGAAGTTCCGTACCATTGCGAAGTCAGCCATGAGTGAAAGAACATACGGAACTTTCGATCCACGGGCCAGCCGGATCGGCCAATTACTACGTCAATCCGGGCTGGATGAGCTACCCCAGATCCGCAACGTCATCGACGGCTCGATGTCACTGGTGGGTGCGCGGCCGATGGTCGCGCCTGATATAGAATTCATGGCTGACGTCGCTCCGCACTTGTTTGATGAGTGGCACGGGTATTACCAAGCGACGCGACCAGGTTTAGCCGGGCCCAGTCAGGCGTACCGTCACCACTTCCGCAATGGTATCAGCCGGGAGATTTACCGCCAGTCGGCTGAGCTTGATCTTCGTTACTTTGATACGGCGTCCTTAACGGCAGATATGAAAATCCTGGCGAGAGCGCCAATCGACATGTTGCTCGCGAATATGGAAGTCGTCGAAAATGTGGATATGGCAGCAACCGAGGAGAGGACGGCGGCATGAACGGGACAGACATAGAAAGCCGCGTCGAACAGCTTGAGAAACGTAATGCCCGTGTCGAGGGCGACAAGCGGTGGGAGACGAGCTGGACCCGACGGGTTAGTATTATGATCCTGACATATATCGTCGTAGCTTTTTATCTGCGCTTCGTCGTGCACATCGATCCCTGGATAAACGCGCTGGTTCCTGTAATAGGTTTTATGCTTTCGACGCTGACATTATCTCTGTTAAAACGTATTTTTCTTGAGCGTCACTAACCGACTTATCAAACGAGCTAGACTTTGACAGTTAGGTATTATTATGGTATTTTTGCTTTATGTTAAGCCGTCCTGATAATCCTCATTCTGAAAAGATTGCTGATGTCATGACCGATTGGTTACGGCAAGAAATAGTTAATGCCGACCAAGGGCGCAATTCTTATTTAAGTGATTACCGGAAGCGCCGTAATGATCTTTTTAAACCTTTCGACGATAGCTCTAATTTTCTAGCTCGGAAAGCCAAGAGTCACTACAGCCGGTTAGTTCAGTGGGTGGCTCCGTATAAAGAAGAGGGCTTCAGGCGCAATGATACCTTTGCCGCTAAATTGATTTTCGCAAGCATGATGGAGATTGCGGGCAGCTACCGTAAGCAATGCATTTTTGAGGCCGCTGACGCAAATGACTACCATCAACGGCGGTACACGCAGCCGGCCGGAATTAACATCGGGCAACTGGCCGCTGCCGAACTGACAACTGTCAGTCTCGATTCTGTCACTGGCATGGACGAACAGGCTCGCTTAGACTACATTATCGGGCGCACACTCCAGGTAAACGACGACAACCTGCAGCTACATAAACAGATACATACATGGGCGATAGCACATCCGAGGGAAGAGGGAAGTATCGCTACTCGCGATGGTGAACCCGTCAGGGCCATGCAGGAAGCTCAGGGTCATTGTGCAAGCTTGGCAGTAGCCCATATTGTCGTGGCGGCCAGTTTCCGAGATGGCGATTACGCAGCCGTGCCTTTCTTAGAGCCCAAGAGCATCACCGATGTAGCAGGCACGATCTATCCGCTGGCAGCATAGCCGACACGCACTGCTATACTTATACGCATGAAGCGCAAATGGGATATCAGCAATGATGCGACACGCCGCCACTGTGCCAACGAGATACTAGCGCGGCTCGAAGAGCAGGATGGCGGTGAATTCGGCCTGCTTGCCGCCGAAGAGATCATGGATATTGTCGTTCGAAATCTTGGCCCAGACATCTACGGCTTGGCTATAGCGGACGCCCAGCAACTGACACACGATAAGCTGTCGGACCTGGACGTCGAATTAGACCTAATGAAAAGTAACAGCTAAGGAGATGCCCGTATGGAAATGAAATTAGAGCTCGTACCGTTACCGGTAACAGATACTGAACGCAGCAAGTCGTTTTACGTTGATACCGTCGGCTTCAAGTTGGATCATGACGTCGAGCCGGGTAATGGGATGCGCATCATCCAGCTAACGCCACCTGGGTCAGCCTGTTCCGTCGTCATCGGGACAGGCATGGGGAACAACAACCCCGAAGACGGCACCGTACACAATCTTCATCTGGTAGTTGCCGATATTTCCACTACGCGCGAACAGCTCGTAAAACGCGGCCTAGCTATAAGCGAGATCAACGATATGGGTGGCGTAAAATACGCATATTTCAGCGATCCTGACGGCAACTCGTGGGCACTGCAAGAGATCAGTACGACCGTCAAACCATAGCAGCCGGTGCGGGCGAACACACAGCATGTAGTCACGGCCCGAAAGTGTTATGCTTATACTTATATGAACGAAGTGCCAGAGACAAAAGATGCGGTAGTAAAACGTTCCGCCCGTAGCGTGTTTATTATTTCTATCAGCTTGCTGCTGGTAAGTTTAGCGACCATCGTATATTCCATTCAGCAAACGTCTGTCAGCGACTTCCACTTTAATCCGTTCGCCATTCTTTCGTTCTTACCCCTGGCCGTCAATGTATTCATCATCGTCATGATCATGCGCCTCAGGGCCCGCTCGGAAGAGTCCGTCTGGTTCGTCATGTACGTCTGTGCATTATCGGTCGCATGTCTCGGTGAAGGTTTACAGCGTCTGAGCGTACAGCCTGAGGGCGCCTTGTTCTGGTTCCATCTGAACAGTATCGGTTTTGCCATCATGCCGATGGCATACTATTTATTTGCGTTTTCGTATGTGAAACCGCTGCGCCTACAGTCACCGCTCCTGATTCCGAGCCTGTTCATCAGTGCCGGGATCATCATTTTTTACTTCAGCAGTACCGGGCTGTTCTTTGCCACCGATCCAAGCAGCGCCTTCTATATGCCCTGGGGCTATAACGCCCTGACGACCAATTGGTTCCCTATCTTATTGATATGGATCGAGATGCTGATGGGCGTAGCCTTGCTGACGTTGATACGTTTCTATCGTCGCACTTCCAGCGACTTACTCAAACGACAGTCACGGGTATACATCTGGGCCATACTGATTCCACTGGTCGGAGGGACGATCACCGATGGAATATTACCGTTGTTTGGGATCAACAGCATCGTACCGTCCAGCCTATTCTTATCCACCGTCACCAGCATCTTTGCGTATTACGGGTTGCACAAGTACCGGTCCTTCCAAATCAATCCGGCTGAGTTCGCCGCCAACGTCATCAGCACCATGCAGGAAGCCGTCATAGTCACCGGATCGGATTATAAGATCGACTTCGTCAACAAGGAAGCTGAACGCTTGTTCGGCATCAGTTCTGCAGAACTGACCGGCCAACACATCAGCAACGGTTTCGTGCCCGAATCGTGGGCAGCGATCACACATCATCATAAACCAGCCGCCGATCCCACCAAAGACGATCCGATCGATAAGCTGCTGGCAATCAACGGTGCGGGGGAGCAGGTGCCCGTGAACGTCTACACCTCATTGCTGGATGAAGGCAAGCAGAACGAAGCTTACATCTTCATCATCGCAGACATCAGTGACATCACCGAGTCATATCATCAGCTCGAGGCGAGTACGGCGCGTATCCGTAGCCAGAACGACATGTTGCAACAGAACCAAATCACCATGCAACGACTGCTGCAGGAATCGAAAGACCTGCAGGAGCAGCTACGCCATGAGAAAGAGAACGTAGAGCACACCGTCGAAGTACGTACGGCCGAGCTGCGTGAGGCCCGCGACGAATTGAAGGCGTCCGATCAACTGAAATCAGAATTCATCATGCTCAGCTCGCACAACTTGCGCACACCGTTGACCATCATGCGGGGAAGTATCGAGATGCTTACCAACGATGAGTCCGCTTCCGCCCAGCAGAAGACGATGATAAATGTACTCGCCAGCAGCACGGAACGACTCGGTGAATTCGTTGAAGACCTCCTTACGATCGCTACGCTTGAGGCCGGCGACCAGTCAAAACTTACGCCGACCAAATTAGGTGACATCGTCGCGCCACTGATTAAGGAAGCACGTACCATGGCAGAAGCGAAAGACATCCTTTTCACCGATGTACAGGCCCAAGATGATATCTACGTAAACGCCAACGCGCTCCGTCTGCGTGGTGCTATACGCAATATCCTACACAACGCCGTCCACTTCACCTCGAAAGGTCAGATCATGATGAAGATAGACGTCACCGATGACACGTGCCGGATAGTCGTGTCCGATACTGGTATCGGTATCGCTGCCGATGAGCTTCCGAAACTATTCACGAAATTCCACCGTGGAACTTCGACAATGGAATTCAATTATGAAGGCGAGGGCATCGGCCTGTATCTGACCAAGCTGGTCGTCGAAGAGCATCACGGGCAGATTACGGCTGACAGCGTACTCGGTTCCGGCACAACGCTGACCGTATCGCTTCCCAGGGTCACGCCGTCGTGAAACACCTACTGAGCACACATAAACTGTACGCCACCATCTTCATCGGTGTTGTCATCGCCTCACTCGGACGCATCCCGTTAGGTACGTTCAACAATGCCTCGCCCCTGGATACGTTCAGCCACTTTATCCTGCCGGCGACCGGTGCGCCGCTTGTGGTTGTCTACTTGGCGACCAGGGACGTCGTACGGATGCACAACCGGCTGGCTTTCGTATTCATAACCGTACTGCTCGGCACGAGTGTAGAGGCGATCTGGGAAATTGAAGAGTTCATTATCGACGCATTATTTACCTTGCAGTGGCAACTTGGTAATACCGATACGATGATTGACGTCATCTTAGCCGTCGCCGGAAGTGCGGTCGGCGCGATAATTTTTACCAAAATTTACAAAGAGTACACAAATGAGAAGTGAGGTATGAACCTCTGGAGCAGACTCTCGCGACGACTCCGAGTCAATTCACAAAGGCGTACGTTGTCCGCTCGTATATGACGCATCGTGTTAACGATCGACTGTTCGCCGCCTGGTCATAGTCCGGCACGCCCCTTATCTGTCCCACAGTAATAATTTCCACTGCAACGGTCTGTTTTAAGCGTAACTTAGAAGTATATCTACTAACTTCGGGGGCACAAGGAGACAGTAATGAAAGCAGTGACATGGCAGGACAAAAGAACCGTAAGCGTCGAGGAGGTTCCCGACCCACAAATCAAACAACCGACCGATGCAATCATAAAAATCACTTCGACCGCGATCTGTGGCTCAGATCTTCACCTATATGAAGTCATGACGCCGTTCATGGAAAAAGGCGATATCATGGGTCACGAACCGATGGGAATCGTGCAGGAAGTTGGGAGTGCCGTCACGAACGTCAAACCGGGGGACCGGGTGGTAATCCCATTCAACATCGCCTGCGGCGAGTGCTGGATGTGTAAGCAGGGCCTGACCACACAGTGCGAAATCACCCAGGTAAAAAGTCATGACCGTGGTGCCGCTTTCTTCGGGTACACCAAACTGTACGGCCACATCCCGGGTGGTCAGGCCGAATTTATACGTGTCCCTCATGCCAATTTCATGGCCAAAAAAGTACCGGAGGGGCCATCCGACGAACGCTTCCTTTACTTATCTGACGTGTTACCGACAGCCTGGCAGGGCGTAAAATACGCCAACATTCCGGAGGGCGGGAGTGTCGCGGTCTTGGGGCTGGGTCCGATCGGCGATATGGCTACCCGCGTCGCCATGCATCATGGCGCGGGCACGGTCATCGGTATCGACCTTGTACCGGAACGTTTGGCGCGCGCCGCCGCTAACGGTGTCACCGTCTTTGACCTGCGTGATTTCGAACACGATCCGAAGTCGCTCGCCGCAGCTATCCGCGAGAAGACGAACGGCCGTGGGCCTGATTCTGTCATCGACGCCGTCGGCATGGAAGCCCACGGCTCATCGACAGCCAAAACCATACAGACAATTACCGGAATGTTGCCGGACGCGGCAGCCCAAAAGTTATTTACGACGGTCGGGATTGATCGGTTGTTTGCCTTTAACAGCGCCGTCGAGATGGTCCGACGCGGCGGTACGATTTCTGTTTCCGGCGTATACGCCGGGCAGGCCGATCCTATCTCGCTTGACGCTTTGTTCGATAAGCAGATTACCCTGCGTCTCGGCCAAGCCAATGCGCCGTTCTGGACACCTGAAATCTTACCTCTGCTCACGGAAGGCAACGCTTTTGACGTCGAGAACTTCGCGACACATCGCCTGCCGCTGCGGGATGCCGCACACGCTTACGATATCTTCCAGAAGAAAGCCGACAATGCGATCAAGATCGTCTTGAAACCATGATGTTTGGTATATAGTAATCGCATGTCCCAGCTCAAAGCAGTCATCTTCGATGCCGACGGAACCCTACTCGATAGTTTCGAGCTTATATTATCGGCCTACCGTCACGTAGCTGAAACACACGGCTTGCGCGCACCGGGCGCGGATGAAATCCGTAGCCAAATGGGGCAACCATTACCTGAGATTTTTAAGAAGCTGTATCCCAATGAGGACATCCGGCAGCTCCTGCACACGAACAGCAGTTTCATCGCTGCCAACCTGATGGCTTCAGCTGCGTTCGAAGGTGTAGAATCATTGCTGCAAAAACTACATGACAGCGGATTGAAGCTTGGCATCCTGACAAGTGGCGGCCCGAGAGTTAACGATATCCTGCGCCACCACGGTTTTGACACCTTTTTTAGCAGTATCGTCCATAACGAACGACTGACGAATCCTAAACCAAACGCCGAAGGCTTCTTATTAGCCGCCAAAGAATGCGGCGTGTCACCACACGACGCCGCGATGGCAGGGGACACGACGATTGACGTTGAAACCGGCAAGAATGCCGGGGCTTTTACCACGATTGCTGTCACGCATGGCTTCGGGCTATTGGCCGATCTGGAAGAAGCCGGCGCGGATTATATCGTCAGCAGCATCGCCGCCATGGAAAATGTGCTGTTGCAACTGATCGAGACGGACGTAAAACCCTTTTAATTCTTGCTGTCAGGAGTCGTGGCGAGCTGCACTATGGCAAACAGTATTGGAAGGTCACGGAGGCCTTCCTTCCAGCCATGCCACCAACAGACGGGCGTGACAAAACCCCACCAACCGGCCGTCATCCAAGTCACCACCGGTTTCTTATAAAACAGCAAGAACAGTAACCCGAGCGATACGTTACCGGCACCATGCAGACGCATCTTGGTTTCAGTTTCCAGTGGCAGCGCCTCGTCTAGCTGGTCAGGGACGTAATCCGTCCAGTCCTTAGGACGTACCAGCTGATGTACTCCGAATACCACCATGACGGTTGATACACCAATTACTAACGGAACGTTACGACGTGTTCGCATAGCCCGACCATACATCGCCTAAGGTACGTAATCCTATGAAAATTGTCACATATCATGCAAAAGAGAGGCCCCTCTCGCCTCTCTTTTATCATGCCCGCGGGGGCTTAGTTGTTTTTTAGTGAGACATCAGTGTTTGCCATTGCTGCGTTGCGAGCGTTACCGGTCGAACCGCCGCCGCCACCGATGGTGTTGCCATCGTTGGAGCTGTCGCCGCTAAATGCAGCCTGGTCGTTGGAGTTATCGACGAGTACCTGGTTATCATTGGTACTCTCGTGACTGTTCGAGACGTAGCTGACTATCTCATTGTGCGATCCAGGGCCGGTGATACCAATCGTGCTTCCTCCGCCATAACCACCGTCATTGCCTCTCTTCTGTTCGTTCCAAGCTGAGTTGGATGAAGAGTTGTTGGAGATATTGACGTTGGTGTCGGCCGAAGCTGTGTTGGCCGCATTCCCAGTCGAACCGCCGCGACCACCAGCGATTGTGTTGGAGTTACTACTGGTGTCGCCGCTACGGGCACCTTGTGAGTTGCGGTTAGACGTAACGACGTTGTTCGTGTTGCTGCTGACATGGCTATTCGAGGAGTAGTTGACGATCAGGTTGGTGGAGTTCGGTCCACTGACCCAGATACTGCCAGATCTGACCGTACCGCTCGAGTATGCACAGCCGCCGCCACCATTGTTCGTGATATTGACGTTGGTGTTAGTGTTGTTCCTATTGAACGCATTCCCAGTCGAACCGCCACCACCACCGATGGTGTTGCCGCTGTTAGACGTGTCGCCGCTACGAGCACCTTGGTTGCTCGCATTCAGCAAGAACAGATTGTTACGGTTCACGTTGCTAGACGAGTTACTCATGAAGTTGCGGATGACATTGATAGAGTAGGGGCCGGTGATACCGATCGTTCCGGATCCGCCGCCGTATGAGCTGCTACAGTTACCACCCTTACCGTCTTTGTTATTCACCCTGACGTTAGTATCAGTGGTGTTGCTGTTGTAAGCGGTGCCGGTGTTGCCACCATGGCCGCTATTTTTCCCATACTTATCGTAGTTGTTGTCGTAGTTCTGGTTGCTATTGCTGTAGTTGTTCTTCTGGTTGTTCCGGTTGTTGTCGTAGTTGCTGTTGTCGTAGTTCTGGTTGTCGTAGTTGTTATTGTTCCGGTTGTTGTTCTGGTTGTTCCAGTCGCCTGACTGGCCGCCTCCGAAGTAACTTGCTAGGCTATTGCCGTGCCCGCCGGCAATCGTATTGCCGTTCGAAGATGACGACCCACTGTATGAACCCTGTGAGTTGTCATTCCGGGCACCGACATCGTTATTGTTTCTATTCATATAGTCAGAGACTACCTGACTGACGTTCTGGTTTGTTGAACCGTTACCGGTTACACCCGTGCTCGATTCTGCCAATGCCGATCCAGCAAACATGAACGACAGCACGCTCAAAGACGTCGTTGCGAACGCTCCGAACTGTTTGATGTTCCTATTCATAGTGACCCCCCTTTATTTACTATCTAACCATCCGCAGCCTCCTCCTGCGGAAATGCCATTGATGCCCCGATATCGGGTATCTGGCCTCATAGTATCAACCGGTATAGTGAGGTCTGTGAGAATATATATTTTTTTCTATACCGTTTATGATATTTTAATTAATTTTTAAGTGTACTTATGCTGGCTACGTTTATGAAATATTATTAATGATTTTGCAATACTGTTACGGTTTTGCCGGTGAGTTATCTTACCGACAAGCAATTAGAACTTAGCCTAAAGTATTTGTACGAAAAAGAATGGGGGTAGTTATGGCAGAGATGACACAGTACACCATGCAAGATCCGCGGACGCAGTATCCGCAGCCTAGCTTCGACAAGCAAGTGCAGGAGGCGCCAGGCCTTGCCAAAGAAATGACCCCTAAGCCTGATCATGGCGAAGAAACATACAGGGGCTTAGGCAGGCTTGATGGTCGGAAAGCATTGATCACCGGCGCTGACTCCGGCATCGGGCGGGCAGTTGCTATCGCGTATGCTCGTGAAGGCGCCGACATTGTTATGAACTATCTGGAAGAAGAATCGGCCGACGCCCGTGAGGTCATAAGGCTGTTGGAGGCGGAGGGTAAGAAAGTAACGGCAATCGCCGGCGACCTGAAGGATGAGACTTTTTGTAAAGATTTGGTCAATAAGAGCGTCGACGCGATGGGCGGCCTGGATATCATCGTCAGTAACGCCGGCAAGCAGACCGCCGTCGAAGACCTGACCGATTTGACGACGGATCAGTTTGACGCAACCTTTAAAACCAACGTCTACGCGCCGTTTTGGATCATCCGTGAGGCCATACCGCATCTTCCGCCAGGCGCCGCCATCATCGTGACCTCATCGATTCAAGCCTACCAGCCATCACCGCATCTGGTCGACTATGCAGCTACGAAAGCTGCCGAGAAGGCAATGGTACAGGCCCTGGGTGCTCAGCTGATTGAAAAAGGCATCCGCATCAATGCCGTCGCGCCCGGTCCGATATGGACACCGTTACAGCCCTCCGGCGGCCAGTTGCCGGAATCAATCCCCGACTTCGGGAAACAAGTACCGATCAAACGTGCCGGCCAGCCCGTCGAAGTTGCTCCGGTGTACGTATTTCTTGCCAGCCAGGAAGCGAGCTACGTCATCGGCGAGACGTATGGCGTAACGGGCGGTAACCCGACCGGCTGATGATGGACGATCTTTCGCTGGACAGGCAAGTTGCGAACGAAGTACTGTTCCGTGACCGTAACAGCTCAGTTAAGAACAGTTTGAAAGACATGCTGGCACCGGACGTGCCGATTTACTTTGCTTGTGAATGTACGCGTCTGGACTGCGAGGAACGTATCGCTCTGACAACCGAAGCATTCGAAGCACTCCACCGCGACAGACAGCAGTTCGTTATAAAACCAGGTCATGAAACCCTGGCGGTGGAAAACGTCGTCGATACCACCCCAGATTACTACGTTGTCAGAAAATCTCGGCCGGTTCCCGAAGCGGGCGAACCTGAGTAAAATACCATAAGTAGTTTTTACAGCAGACAGCTACGGCCGGTTCCGATAGAATAGGCCGAATGGAACAAGACATCTTAGCGCCTGACCAGGCGGAAATCGACAATTATCAAGAAACCGACGTGTTCGCATGGGCCAATAATCTCGTGCAGTACAAAGATGAGCTGAAAATCGAGTTATTTTTGCTTAATAAGAACTACGTCATGTACAAGACCGTCGTCGACAAGGAACTCAAAAAACAGTTGGAGCCGTTGTTCGTCGACGACATCCTAGAGTTTGTCCTGAACGGCGCGGAAACCGGACTGACGGTGCGGGGCTTCGAAGAAGCTGAAGCGGAGGAGGGCGTCCTGCAACGCACCCATGTCTTCAAAGTGGAAAAAGCCCGTGAGACACTAAACTGGCTGAAGACGCAGGAACATGAGATAGAAATCTTCAATGATGAGGAGCACGATTTCAAGCGGATCAAAGGCCTCGTGGCCCGCGTCAGCCACAGCGGCCTGAAGCAACCGTTTTACGTCATGAAGGTCCTGCCGCCATCCCAGGTCATGCGCGGTAAGACCGGCTGGATGCTACGGGAAGGCAAATTCGTGCCGTTTGATGCGGATGCGGCCCTACGTATTCCTGGCGACAACCAGTTACTCGTCCTAGAGCAGGATATGTACGTCTTTAATCAGACGAAGTTGAAGCAGCTGTTCCAATACGATGCCAAAGAAGCCAGCATCGCTGCCAAGAAAGTCGCTGCCATCGAAGCCAACTTCAGGTTAAGCTTCGCCGAGGGCTTGACGCTACAAAGCCTGGTTGCCGGCAAACGCAGCACTATCAAGAAACTGCAGGACATTGAACCCGAGCAGCATACCCAGGAAGACGTCATCGCCCACGCCGAGGATCTTGACCTCGGTCTGATGACCGACGACAGCGGCGCCATCATCATCATGGACGGCAAAGACCTCGACAAATTTGTAAATATACTTAATGACGACTACGTCGAATCCGCACTGACTGGTCAGAAGTACGAGATCATCCGCAAGCGGCTCGTGAAACCTCCAAAGGATGAGGCCGGCGACCCTATCGCTTAAAATACGCTGTAAATCCAAAAAACGATTGACTGTTGTCTTAATAACTAATACGCTTAAGCTTGATTAACATAGTAACGTCAGGAAAACTAATGGACGAAAAGCCTTCAGAAACGGACAGTACTAACGTAACTCCTAGCGAGCCGACGAAGGTCGTCGTAAAAACAGCCGATAATGCGACTCCGGAAACTCCCGGTAACTCTGAATATTCTCCGACGGTGACCTCTTCGCCGCCGACTAAATCAAAAAAGAAACTATTGCTGGCGATCTTGTGCCTTATCGCTTTGATTGTCGTCGCAGCAGTTGTTTGGTTCTTATTCCTTAAGCACAGTGACACGAAGTCAGCGAACTCAGGAGTCGTTAAAAAAGACATTCCGCACCTGGTTTACGCTACGAACGAACAAGGATGGGCGGATTTTTATCCCACCAATGAGAACACCAGTAGTAGTTGGGAAGCCAACGTGATGTTCTTTGAGAGCCTCGTGCGATATAAGAATAAGACTCAGATTGTACCGTCCCTAGCTACCGGCTGGACCAATCCCGATAGCTCGACGTGGGTTTTCAATCTTAAATCAGGTGTCAAATTCCACTCCGGGCGGACGATGACGGCACAAGATGTGAAGGCTAGCTTTGAAGGTGCCCTGGACAGCCCGTCGGGCGAATTGTACGCCACAACCTTAAAGTCGATTGAAGCAACCGGCCCGTTACAGGTAACAATCAAGACTACCGGCCCGGATCCGACCCTGCTTAACAAGTTAGCCTTTTACTTTGTGTACGACACTAAGTCCGGCAAGCAATCTGATCCGATCAACGGTACCGGTCCCTTCATCGTCAAACCGGGCACTACTCCCGCCGACAACTCGCTTGAAATGACCGCCTTCGACCAATACCACGGTGGTCACGTCTATGTACGAAGCGTCAGCTTCACTACCACTGGTGATGGGCAGCTCAACCACGGAAAGCTCTATGGTGACGGCAAAGCCGACCTGCAATACCTGACAGCCGACAAGCCGACAGCTGTCGGCAGCCGCCAATACAACACCATCAGTATCCCCCAGCTCTCTGTTTCCATGATAGCACTTAACAGCGTGAAGGCTGGTTCGCCGCTTCAGAACCTCAAGGCTCGCCAAGCTCTAGAGTACGCGATCGATCCGGTGGCCGTCGCCAAGAGCCGCGGCATAGACAACGCGATAGCAGCTAGTCAGCTGGTCGCTAAAGGGATTCCGGGCTATGACCCAGCTGTCGTACGACCGACACTTGACCTTGCGAAAGCCAAATCTTTGCTACAGGAAGCCGGCTATGCCAAAGGCTTTGCATTCACGCTTACCTATTACGCACCCCAGCAGAAGGCTGCCGAAAGTGTCAAACAACAATTGGCCCAGATAAACGTCACCGCCAATCTGGATCCTCAGACCGACACTTCGGCCCTTGGCGCCAAAGCTTTTGGCGGCAAGACCGACTCGTTCCTGATTACCTGGAGCTCTGACTTACTCGACGCCAGCGACGTATTAGGTGCCTTCCTCAACACCCCGAACTATGCCAACAAGACGGCACAGGATTTCCTCGACAAGGCCCAGTCGGCGTCTGACAGTTCGTCACGTCTTTCATTATTGAAGCAGGCTTCTCGCACCATGGCCGAAGATGTCGCCGTCGTCCCACTGTACGTGCCGAATAGCGACACGATCATCTACAACCCTTCGTATGTCATTGCCCGTGACGTCGAAAACAACACCTTAGGCGTCTACTTCCAAGACGTCTACGCTAAGTAGCAGAATGAAATTACGTTTTGGCCTCCAGCAGCGCTTCATCGCACTGATCATCACCCTGATGACACTTATCTTCGGGGTGATGGCACTCGTGCTGCTACGCCATAACGTCGAAAGCCTCCGATCTGATCTCCTTGAACGTTCTAAAGCCTTCACGGCTCTCGCGACAAAGCCGATCGGTAGCGCTTATGTCACCTATAAAGACAGTGGCACCATCCTCGTCAACGAGCAGATCGCTGATTTCACCAGTCTTGACTCATCAATAACGAATATTGCTGTGGTCGGGCTCGACGGGGTGGTGACGTACAGCTACGATGGGCCGTCACAATCGATCACGGCCGAGCAGGCTCAGTCGTTCAATCCGATAAACATTTATGCCGATTCCGGGCAGATCAAACGGATCATTTATCCGTATATCGATGAGGGTGGAATGCATAAGTATGCGGTAGTGTACGACATTTCCAGTGCCAGTATCGATAAGGCCGTCGGCACTTTGGCCCTCGCGATAATCGGTTACAGTCTGCTTGGACTGCTGCTCAGCGGTATCGTTACCTTTATATTCATCGACCGATTTTTCCTCCGGCCGATCCGAAGGTTGCGCGACCAGGCTATGGTAATCGCTGCCGGACAATATGACAGTCCGATTCCACACGGCCGGGCAGATGAAATCGGCGACCTGGCCAACAGTGTCAACCAGATGGCACAGAATCTGAAGATGGACATTCAGAAATTAAAAGAGGTCGACCAGATCAAATCAGAATTCCTGATGATCGCCTCGCACAACCTGCGGACACCGCTCAGCGTCATCAACGGCTACGTTGAAATGGCTAAGTCACAGGCGCTGTCAGTTGAATTACAGAAGATGATGAACAGCATCGAGGCAAACAGCCAACGTCTGGGCGTGTTCGCCGAAGATCTGTTGGTCATTTCCAATATAGAGTCGGGGCAAGAGATTTTCCACAAGCAGCCGATCATCGTCGATCACTTGCTCGACACTATCATTCCTGAATTCCAAAACTTGGCCGAAGAAAAAAACCTCCACTTCGAAGTAAAGCGTGAACTGACCGATTCCGAAGTGTACGGCAGCGCGACCCACCTGACGAGTGCCGTCTGGAACCTTCTGGACAATGCCCTTAAGTTTACCAAAGAAGACGGCCTGATCGAGCTAGGGCTGCAACGGGTCGGTGATGCTATCCAAATCACCGTCCGGGATACGGGAATCGGCATACCAACCTCCGAGTTTGACAAGCTATTCACTAAGTTCCACCGTGGCACCAGTACGATGACGTACAATTACGAGGGTACCGGTATCGGCCTGTACATCACCAAACTTATCGTCGAGGAACACCAGGGAACGATCACTGTCAACAGCGTCGAAGGCTCCGGCTCAACCTTCACGATCCGGCTGCCCATCGCTCAGCAATAGGCTACGTCTATCTGCTACAATAAACGGATATGAATGCCCAACAAATCCGCCAATCTTACCTCAAATATTACCAGGAGCGTGGTCACGCGATCATACCGCGGGCACCACTTGTTCCTCAGAATGACCCGACGACGCTGTTCACCGGCTCCGGCATGCAGCCGATGATCCCATACCTACTTGGTGAGGACCACCCAGAAGGCCGGCGTCTGGTTGATAGCCAGACTTGCCTGCGAGCACAGGATATCGAGGACATCGGCGACAACCGTCACACGACGTTCTTCGAAATGCTCGGCAACTGGAGCCTCGGTGATTATTTCAAGCAGCAGCAGATCGAGTGGATGTTCGAGTTTTTGACCGAGGTCATCGGCCTTGATGCCACCAAATTATACGTCACATGCTTTATCGGTGCACCGCAATACGACATACCTAAAGACACCGAAGCCGCCGAAGTCTGGCAAGGACTGTTCGACGCCCGGCATATTTCGTCTGGAATGGCAGACATCGGGTCAGAGGCGGACGGCTATACCCGTGGCATTAAAGACGGTGAGCGCATATTCTTCTATGACGGATCCAAGAACTGGTGGAGCCGCAACGGTGGGCCTGAAACCACTCCGATCGGCGACCCATGCGGGCCTGACAGTGAGATGTTTTACGATTTCGGTACGCCACATAACCCTGCCTATGGCGAACACTGTCACCCGAACTGTGACTGCGGCCGGTTCATGGAAATAGGCAACAACGTCTTCATGGCCTACCGCAAAGAAGGCGAAGGCAAATTCGTGCCACTTGAAAAGCCGAATATCGACCACGGATCGGGCCTGGAGCGCATCGCCGCCGCCGCACTCGATAATCCTGACGTTTTCAAAATCAGCCTGATGCTACCGATCGTCGAGAAACTTGAACAGATTTCTGGCAAAAAGTATGACAGCCACACCGAGAGCATGCGGGTTATCGCCGACCACCTACGGGCGGCATCATTCCTGGCCGTCGACGGCATCGTACCGAGCAATAAGGCACAAGGTTACGTCATGCGCCGTCTGCTGCGACGGGCTATCCGTTACGCTTTCGAGCTTGGCATCGAGCAGAACTTCCTGGAGCAGATCGTCCCAGTCATCGCCGACCTCTACCAAGACGATTACCCGGAAGTCGCCGGTAATCGCGATAAAGTCATCGAGATCCTCGTCAAGGAAGAGAAAGCCTTCCGCCAGACCTTACGCAAGGGCCTACAGGTTCTTGATAAACTTATCGCAGACCTGCCCATCGAGAGTGAGAGCTCCCAAAAGGATCTTCATGGCGACTCTCTGTTCGTGCTTTACGATACCTACGGTTTTCCTGCAGAACTAATCGCAGAAGAAATCTTCAAACGGGATGATGTACGGTTACATGATAACTGGAAGGCAGAGTTCGACGCTAAGATGGCCGAGCAGCGACAACGTTCACAGACGGCCACGAAAGGCACTTTCAAGGGTGGCCTCGGTGGCCAGACCTTACAACACAAGAAGTACCACACGGCCACACACCTGATGTACCAAGCTCTCCGGATAACCCTGGGTGACCATGTCATTCAGCGCGGTGCTAACATCACCGAGGAGCGGTTGCGCTTCGATTTCTCGCACGATGCCAAAGTAACTCCTGAGGAAATCGCTACCGTTGAACGCATCGTAAATGAACAGATCGAGAAAGATCTGCCGGTCTTCTGGAAAGAATATCCGACCAACCAAGCGCTTGAGATGGGCGCTCTTGGTGCATTCGGTGACCGCTACGGGGAAACGGTCAAAATTTACCAAATGGGGCAGGGCGACGATCGATTCAGCTTTGAGATCTGTGGCGGCCCTCATGTCGACCACACCGGACAGCTCGGTGAGGACGGTAAGCGTTTTAAGATTACGAAGGAAGAAGCCAGCTCTGCAGGTGTCCGTCGCATCAAAGCGCTTCTCGTGTAATATTTCTTACAAAACATACTACCTTTTCGCACAATTATAGGTTCTAGTAGTTGACTCTCTAATTGTTACGTTTTATGGTGGAAGCATGCACAGCTACCTCACAGGCCGCAGTAATGGGACTCATCTCGACGGAATTTTCTTCCAAGAAGAAGTCAAAAAGCGCCTTAACCCCGAAAACACCAGCATGCGCCGCCTCGAAAGGCCCGCACCCGAGCGACATCATATTTCCGATGCGATTAGCTTCACTAAAAAACGAACGGTCATTCTCGGTACTGCCATGGCAGCGATCTGGCATGATGCGACGAGACCCCGTTCCACTAAGGTTTATACCTTGGCACGCGGAATTCGAGCTCCGCGGAATTATCAGGTCTTGCCACTGATTGCTGCCTTGGCAGCCCTGGTCGCCTTAGCGGCTTCGCATCCAGGCACGAATATCGAGCCGGTAGCACCGATTAAAACTCAATCATCCGGGCTGGCGATTGCCATACTGTCCGGCCGCACTCTGCCGGCGCAGGTAGGGAGCCGCGTAACTATCTTGCGCCCTGCGGTCGAAACACAGATTGATACCACCAAGCTCCCGGTCCCGCAGCAAGGTGCCGTAACGGATCCCTTACCAGCTGCCGCCCCTGTCGGCGGAAGGGGTGGTGGCAGCGAAACGACAGTGACCGTTCCGACGCCCGCTCCCGCGACAGTCCCCTCTGTCCCTGCAACTTCACCGGTGTCAACACCCGCAATAATACCAACTGATCAGACACCTGCCGTAGATCCTACACCTGTCACAACACCGGCTGAGCCAGTTGTCACTCCTCCCAGCCAGACAGCGCCCGTCGTGAGTGTTCCGCCAGCAACCGTCACCGTTCCGGCCGTTAGCTCAGTGACTACGCCTTCAGTAACTATCGGTTTTTAAGCCATTCATAAGCTGCGGGCGTGATACTATATTTAGTATATAAAGGAGCCCGTATGCCGCCCGAATCAACATCCAATTCGCGTCAAAAAACCATGGTAATCGTCGGCATACTGGCGCTGATAGTGATCGCGACGGCAATCGCTCTTTACGCTAAGAATAAGGATGAGGTGGGGACGGTTACCGAGAACCCGGCCCAAACCAGCACGACCACAGAAAGCCAGGCTTCGGGATCAACCGTAGAATATAAGGACGGTACGTACAGCGCTACCGGCAATTATCAAACCCCGGGCGGAACGGAAAGTATCACTGTGAAACTCACGGTTGCAAACAATGTCGTCACGACCAGCGATGTCACGACTAGCCAGACTAGCCAGGAAGCCGCCGAGTACCAGGCCCAGTTCAAGGCCAACTATAGTCCGTTCGTCGTCGGCAAGGACATCAACGACATCACACTTTCCCGTATTTCAGGTTCCTCCCTGACACCACGCGGCTTTAATGAGGCCGTCGATGCCATCAAGTCCCAGGCTCAGGCTTAGCCAGCCGTTCTCATTGAAGTTCGAAGCCATCGGGACATCGTGGACGATTGAAGTCTACGAGGCCTATGACCGTTTAGGCGACTTACAGAAATCCATTCAGCAGCGCATCGCGGCCTTCGACCACGTCTATTCGCGGTTCAGGGCTGATTCTGTCGTGGCACAGATCGCCCGAGAGGCCGGAAACTACCGCTTGCCGGATGACGCCGCTCCGATGTTCAACCTGTACCAACAGCTGTATGATCTGACGGATGGTGCCATGACGCCGCTGATAGGCCAGGCCTTATCCGACGCCGGCTATGACGCAAGTTATTCGCTCCAGCCCATGCCGATACGGTCCGTACCGGCATGGCAGGAGGTCATGACATACGATGGTGCCACTCTCACAGCTAAGCGACCGGTCCTGCTTGATTTCGGTGCAGCCGGGAAGGGTTACCTCATCGACCTGGTCGCCCAAATCATGGTACAGGCCGATGTCCGACACTACAGCATCGATGCCGGCGGTGATATCGTAACGGTCGGCCAGACTCTTAATGTCGGGCTTGAACACCCCGATAATCTTAACCAGGTCATCGGAGTAGCACAGATAACCCAAGGGAGTATCTGCGGTTCAGCGGGTAACCGTCGGCGGTGGGCGACCTATCATCATGTCATCGATCCGCACAGCCTGACTTCGCCGAAACACATCAAAGCATTATGGGTGACAGCCCCGACCGCGTTGGTCGCTGATGGTCTAGCGACGGCATTGTATTTCGCGCCGGCTGACAGTTTGAGACGCTACTTTGAGTTCGAGTACGCGATAATGCACGAAGACTACTCACTGGTCTCATCGCCGGGCTTTCCGGCACAGTTCTTCGGAGCTGATTCATGAACTTATACCGCATCACCATATACCGCCTTGTCGTATACGGGCTGGGCATCATCGCTGCCGTCAGCCTGCTGTTCAGTGCACTGGGCCTACTCACCATACCTTTCAGTCAGCTATGTATATCTTTAGTCGTGCTCCTCGTCACTTGCTACGTGGCAAACCGCCTGATGGCAAAAGTATGGCGGGTCACGCCGTCACATGAGTCATGGCTGATCAGCGCACTGATCCTTTATCTGATTCTGGCACCGGCCCGATCCGTCAGTCATATTATTGCCGCCGGCATCGTCGGAATCATCGCGATGGCCAGCAAATATATCATCGCTTACCGCGGGCGTCATATTTTCAATCCGGCGGCCCTCGCGACCGCAGCGATAGCGCTGACCGGTCTAAGCGCGGCGACATGGTGGGTCGGCACGCCAAGTCTGGCGCTGCTTGTAGCTGTGCTTGCCGGGTTGGTCGTCATGCGGTTACGGCTCTACCGCCTGGCGGCAGGGTACGTCGTGGCGGCGGTTACCACAGCTGTCTTCGTAGCCGTCTCGAATGATGTGTCACCAGCCGTGGCGTTCAACGACCTAATCCTGGCTTCGCCGTTTCTGTTTCTTGGCGGAATAATGCTGACCGAGCCCGCCACCCTCCCAGGCAGCAAACGTTGGCACATCTTATACGGCGCGCTCGTCGGTGTCTTACTGACCGGCCAACTCACACTGTTCGGACAGTTCGTCACCCCGAGCCTGGCACTGTTGTTCGCGAACTTGTTTGCGTACGCCCTTAATAAACGCCAAGGCTTTACCATGACGTTACGTGACATCCATAGGCAGTCGGACGGCCTGTACCGCTTTCAGTTTTCTCCTAGCCAGCCACTAAGTTTCACGCCAGGACAATACATGCACTGGACGGTGCCAGTCAAGCGGCTTGACGGGCGAGGCAACCGACGCATGTTCAGCATAGCCTCCGCACCGGGTGACGACTGCGTCACCCTCGGGATACGGGTGAGCCCGAACGGTAGTGCATACAAGCGATCCTTACTATCGATGAAGCCCGGTGACACCTTGCAAGCCGGGTTCATAACGGGCGATTTCACTCTACCGAAGAATGCGGCCGAACCTGTCGTACTGATAGCCAGCGGCATCGGTGTCACCCCGTTCATCAGCATGATCCGTCATGCGCTGCTACACCCTGATGACAGGAGCCTGACGCTCTATTATTTCGTCCGGTCAAAACAGGACATTTACGAAGCAGAAACCCTTGCCCAGGCCAGCAAAGCCGGCCATCACATCCATTACCTCATCGACAAGTCTCCCGAGGCCCTTGGCGATGTCATGTCTATCGACCAAGCTACCACGTACTATGTGTCCGGACCGCCCCTCATGGTGGATGGCACCCGTCAGGTACTGACCCGCTACGGGGTGCCGAAGCGTCATATCAAGACCGATTACTTTGATGGTTACTAGGCTATGAACAGCAGTATGATGAGTCCGGCGATTATCCGATAATACGCGAACGGCCGGAAGTTATGGCGCGAAACGTAACGTAACAACCAGGTAATACTGGCCAACGCGACCATGAAGGATACGATCGTGGCGACGAGTATCGCGCCACCACCCCCGGATACCTGACCGACGGCTTCTGGATGCTTCACTAATTTGTAGGCACTCGCCAGTACTAACACCGGGATGCTGAGGTAGAAGGAAAACGCCGTTGCGGTCGGCCGATCAAGTCCCACCGACAAACCACTGACAATCGTGGCGCCAGATCGTGACACGCCAGGTATGATGGCGACACACTGGCCGAGACCGACGAGCAGGGCTTGCCTGATAGTCGTCTTTTCTACTTGCGGGCTTAACGAACGGCGTGTGGGCGGCCGTCGATCCACCAACCATAAGATAATGCCACCGATGATCAGCGCCCAACCGATGACGGTAAGAGTTGAGATGGATTCCATGCTCTTATCTAGCATCAGTCCGAAGATACCAGCCGGTATCGTGGCGATGACAAGTACCTTCCAGAAATGAAGTGCGACAGGGTCTTTCTTAAACAAACCGCGGACTTTTGCAAGCAAATCATGTCGATAAAACCAGAGTACAGCAGCAATGGCACCGAGCTGGATGACTACCGTGAAGACATCCTGGACATCATGAAAGTCCAATAATTTTTCGGCAACGATCAGATGGCCGGTACTGCTGATAGGCAGGAACTCAGTGATTCCTTCGACGATACCGAGGAGGATAGCGGTTATGTAAATCATCAGTTAAGTATAGCGTACCTTAGCTGCCGATCGGCACGGTTTCTCCAGCCAGCTTACTCGCGAAGTAACTGTCGTGGGAGATATACAAGACAGCGCCGCTATAGGCTTGCAGGGCATTCTCCAGCTCCTCGATACTTGGCAGGTCAAGGTGATTGGTCGGTTCGTCGAGAATCAGGATATCCGGATCGTTCGCCAGCATCTTAATCAGCTGGAAGCGCGATTTCTGACCGCCACTGAGCCGCTCTACCTGCATCGCGCCGTCTTCCGACGGGTTGAAGAGATAATCTCCGAGCAACTGTTTGACCTTTTGGTCACTGACAGCCTGATTGCTGGCAGCCAACACGTGTTCGACGGCTTCATGCAAGGTCATCGATAAATATGACTCGTCGATCTCCTGTTCGTACAGACCGAGACTGACATCATTCTCAGTAATCAGGTGACCTTCAAATGATGTAGAGACAGACGGGGTATTCGTGACCTTTGACATGATAGCGCGTACCAGTGTCGTCTTACCGGCGCCGTTACGGCCATGCAGACGAACGTGCTCGCCTTCGTGTAGGGAGAAGTTGACGTCTGCGAACAGAGGATGGTCATAGCCGAGACTAACGTTGGTAGCCTGCACGAGGAGGCGAGACGAACGGCTGGCGGCTTTGCGTGTAGTGATACGGATATTGCGCGCTTTGTACTTCTGATACGCGTCGGTCATCTTCTCGCTCAGATCGCCGACTGACTGCTGATCGATCCAGAATGATGGCCGCTCAGCCTTTTCAAGCTTTGCCAGCTCTGCGACAGCGCGTTCTTCCTGCCCCTTGAATCGTTTGATCGTACCTGGGTCACGGGATTTTTCTTTCAGGCGGCGGAATCGTATAACATCATTCCTGAGGTTGCCGATGCGGCGCTGCGTCAGATCATACTCATTGACCTGACCGGTAATCTGACTGGTATTGGTTTTCAGGAAATGTTCGTAGTTGCCACGGAATGTGAAGGCGCGACCGTCGCGGATTTCGATGATACGGTCGACTGTCCTCAGAACGTCACGGTCGTGGGTGATAACCAGTACGCCTTCCTGAGTGGCGCTCAGCCATTTGATAAAAGCATCTTTGGCGACGTAATCCATGTGGTTGGTTGGCTCGTCGATAAGGGCCAGGTCGGCTTTGGCACGCTGCACCTTTATCAGTTCGACCATCCGTTTCTGGCCGCCGCTCAATGACTTCATCGGCGCGTGCATCAGTTCGGTCGGGAGCTGATATGCCTCGAAAAGCTGCTTTATCTCATCTTCAAGCTGATAGTATCCGAGCTGGCTGAAACGCTCCAGGGCCTCGGAGAACCGTTGCATGCGACGTTCGTCCTCGGCCATATGCGCCGGGTAGGTCTCGATGATGTGGGCCAGTTCGCTATACTCAGGTAAATCACCTTGGATGTAATCAAGCACGGTCGTGTCGTCGAGGCCATGGTGCTCCTGGCGACTGGAAATGATGACCGCCCGGCGGTTGACCTCTATTTCGCCTTGGAAATCTTTGTCTGCGCCAGTGATCAGACTGAACAACGTTGACTTACCAGTACCGTTGCGCCCGATCAGGCCGACTTTCTCGCCGTTTTGCACGTCAAAACGGAGGTCGTCATAGAGGACCTTGTTGCCAAATGATTTTTCGGTGACGTTGACTGACAGCAGCATAACCTATAGATTGTACCAGTAATGGCGAAACCAAAACTCATTCTTACGGATTTAGACGGCACCTTGCTGATGCCCGACATGTCCATATCTCCTCAAAATCAGCTGGCAATCAGAAATTTACATGATGCCGGAATAACCATCGCGGCCGTCACCGGGCGGGGCTTCGGAGAGGTGGCCAGCATATTGCAAGGCGTCGGTATCACGGGCTACGGTGTATTCGACGGAGGCGCGGTCGTCGTCGATTGCCAAACAGGCAAGGAATTATGGTCCCGGCGAATTCCGGCCGCTGAAGCTGTCGCTGTTATAGAGAAGCTGCTACCTATCGCCCACTTGTTTGCCTATGGCCAGGGCGACATGAGTGCTGAAGAGGCCCGCCGAAATCTGCCTACCACCGATCTCCTCAGTATCTGGGCATCCGTAGAAAAAGGCCAGGTAGAAGCAGCCACGGCCGAACTTATGGCCCTGCCTAACCTTAACGCTCATTCCGGACCAACCTTATATTCTCCGCACCACGACGGCATATCGATCACCCATAAGGACGCCGATAAATACCATGGCGTCCAGGCACTGCTCAAGCTGGAGCATGTACCTAAGGAGAGCATCGTGGCGATCGGCGACGGCAACAATGATGTGCCGTTGTTCTTGAATGCCGGGATCACCTTCGCCATGGGTAATGCTAATGACCGTTTACACGCTCTGGCTGATTTCAGCGTGGCAGACGTCGCGCGTGACGGCTGGGCTGAGATGGTCAACGACCATATCTTAGGTTCGGCTTAAATACGTCGGGCAACATGTAATAATTCCGACACAATCATAACAATTGTGTGTTTTATACTGCGGATAGTACAAGGGGAGGCCGCCAAACGTAAGTTCTCATGCTTGCTATTTCACAAGAATTTGTGCATAATGTCAAAACTATTCGTTTATAAGGAGTTGTCGGATGAAAATAAGCCGCGCCAGTCTGAAAAGTAACACCCAAAAACTAACTTACACGGCTGCCGCTTTCACCATTCTGCTCGCTCCAGCCGGTTACGCATTACAGGCTAAGGCTGACAGCAACGACGTCTACGTCACACTGAGCAGCTTCAGTGGCAAACCGAACCAAACGATCACCGTCTCCGGCGGTAACTACGGTAAGGACGAGACGGTCAACGTCGAAGCCGATAGCGGCAACGTCGCCGTCGCGACCGCTTCCGCTACTTCATCTGACAATGGTGAGTTCAGCACATCGATCACCTTACCAGCCAAGTTGCCGCAGGGTGGCCTGGCTATCAAAGCCACCGGTAAATCTACCGGTTGGAACGCCAGCAACAGCTACTACGTCGTTCCGTTCACGCCTACCGTGACCGTCAACGAAGGCAACACGACCGCTTATGGCTCGATCAAGGTCAGTGCGACCGGTTTCGCAGCCAATGAAGCCGTCGCTATCAACTTCGCCGGTTCTACTACGATGACGACTGCTGACGTTAATGGCGCCTTCAGCGATATCACCGTCGCCACCCCGAACGTTCCGGCTGCCTCGTACACCGTCGTCGCCGTCGGCCAGTCATCCGGCGCTACCGGTACGACATATAAGTACGTCAACGGTTTCTTTCCAAGCGCCTCACCGAGCACATACTACCTGATGCCGCTGACCGACCTGGCTTTCAATGGATCCGGCTTCGCACCGAATGAGACCATCAGCGTTACTGACGCTTCCAGTGGTACGTTGCTCAGCAGCTTCAAGGCAGACGCCGAAGGTGCATTCACTGACGCCGGTGCATTTACAGTTCCGGCTTCGCTGGCCGGTTCCAATCTCAAAGTCGTCCTGTCAGGCCTGACCAGTGGTGTCAGCACCAGCACCGGCACCGCAGTCGGCAAATACTTCCCGAGCATCAGCCCATCTGACTATTACGTCCAGCCGGGTGGCAACCTCAGCTTCAACGGCTCAGGTTTCGTCCCTGGCGAAACCGTCGACGTCATGCAGGGCACGACCAAGCTGGCCACCACTACGGCTGATCAGTACGGCAACCTGACGATGGCCGGTACCGTAACCATTCCCGCTACCGCCGCCGGCAAGAGCCAGTCCTACACGCTCGTCGGCGCTACCAGCAAGGGAAGTGGTACCGTTACTATCGGCGTCGCCTCGTACAACGCCCAAGTCAGTCCTTCCGACTACTACCTGATGCCTGGCGGCAGCCTGAGCTTCAGCGGTTTCGGTTTCATGCCGAACGAAACGGTCGATGTCTTCAGTGGTACTACCAAAGTCGGCAGTTTCCAGGCCGACATGACCGGTAGTTTCAAGAAGCAGTCGGCTTACAGCATCCCATTCAGCGCAGCCGGCACCTCTCAGAGCTTCCGCCTCGTCGGTGAAAGCAGCCAAGCTGAAACCACGGCTACAATCAGTGTCGGACAGCTCAACACGCAGCTGACCCCAGGCACCTGGTACGCCTTACCGTTCGCCAAATTCGACGTCACCGCTACCGGTTTCGCTCCTGGCGACACCCTGAACCTGAAGAACGGCGCTGCGACTGTCGCCACCGCCACGACTGATGAAGATGGTACCGCTATCTTCCACGACGTAGCCGTCACCGATCCAGCCGCTAAATCCGTCAGCTTCGTCGCTACCAGCACAACGAGTGACGCTACCGCCAGCGTATCAATCGCCGTCGGCCAGTATCACCCATACCTGACCGCTAGCAGCTATTACGCCAAGCCGGGTGACACCGTCACCTTCAGCGGCGCCGGCTTCGCGCCTGGCGAAGATGTCGAAGTCGGTACCGGCAAAAAGGGCGGTACGGTCACCGCTGACCTCGATGGCGCCTTCTCAGTGACTGTCGAATTACCGTTTGCCGAAGCCGGCAAGAACAGCATCCCGGTCACCGCTACCGGACAGAGCAGCAAAGCTGTCGCCAGCATGAACCTGACATTGGCACCATTTACGGTCTCGGTCAGCCCGAGCACGTGGTACGCTACCCCTGGCACACCCGTCAGTTTCGACGGCATGGGCTTCCTGCCTGGTGAAACGGTCATGGTCAGCCTCAACCACGAGGGCGGCGCTGAAGTCATCGCTGACAAGAAGGGTAACATCGCCGTCCCGGCCACTGCCTTCAGCTTACCGTTCGGCAAATCGGCCAACTTCATCTTTCAAGGTGAGACCAGCTACGCCACTACCAGCCTCGATATCGGCCTGGCCCAGTTCTACGCTAGCGTCCAGCTAGACAACTACTACGGCAACGGCGGCAGCGCCGTCACAGCCAGCGGATCAGGCTTCGCTCCGAATGAGCAGATTACCCTAACGGCCGGCACGACTGACCTCAGTACCGTCACTGCTTCGGCCAAGGGCGCCTTCACGAAGAGCTTCGCGGTCCCATACGCAGCAGCCGGCGACCTCCCCATCACCGCAACCGGTGCAGACAGCGGCGCGGTCGCCAAGACTGGCTACACCGTCGCCCAGGTCTACAACTCAGTTGAACTTGGCACCTACGCAGTCCCGGCCGGTCAAGCTCTGAACTTCATCGGTTCCGGCTTCTTGTCGAACGACACCGTCCAGATCAGCACCAAGAACGGCGTAATCGGCAGCTTCAAGGCTACCGCACAGGGCAGCTTCAACGATAGCACCGTGCTGATTCCGGCAGGTACTCCAGGCGGTGAGCTGACCTTGACCGTCAAGGGACTGAACAGTTTCACGAACAGCACAATTACCATCTGGGTCCAGGGCTAATCACCCTTCGCTACGGTAAAAAATAACCTCGTCACATGACGAGGTTATTTTTATTAGACTGAAACTTTGACAAGTCATATAAGTCTGGTGTTTTAAGTATTTTAACGGTATACTGCGAGCACTGCACGGAGTGGGAGCACAGACATCTAATTTTACTGCGAGGGAGGTCCATCCTATGATACGTACCAAGAATTTACTGAAAACCGGTCTTTTGACAGCAACCATCGGCATCGGCTTGGCACTATTTGCTGCGCCGGCACAAAGCCAGGCAGCCGTCAGTAACTGGCAGAAGGGCACATGCGTATGGCCACGCAGCAATGGCGACTTCAGCTCCACCACCTACAAGCAATCGATCGACAAACTGGCTAGTGACGGCGCTAATTACGTCTGCCTTGTCGTCCAGCTTTACCAAAGCAATCTCTACAGCACCGACATCCAAGCTGGCTGGAACACCCCGACTGACCAAGCTTTGCGCGACGGTACCGCCTATGCCAAATCAAAAGGCTTGCAAGTAGCCTTTAATGTTCACGTCGACACCTACGATGGCCAGTGGCGTGCCTTCATTAACCCTGGTGATAAGGCAGGCTGGTTTGCAAACTATGGCGCGGCCCTGAACCGCTACGCAACCCTGGCACAAGCCAGTGGTGCCAGCCAGATCGTTATCGGCACCGAAATGTCGAACATGACCAACCCTAGTGTGAGCGCAGGTAATACCGCCGGCTGGATCGGCATGATCCAGAACGTCCGCAGCCGTTTTACCGGCATGGTCACCTATAGTGCTCAGCACGCCGGTTATATGGGTGAGGAAAATACCATCGGCTTCTGGGGCTCGCTCGACGCTATCGGCGTGTCGGCTTACTACGGCCTCGGCAACGACAGCAGCGTGATCGCCATCAAGAACCAGTGGGCTAACTACAGCGCCAACCTCCAGGCCCTGTCGACCAAATACAATAAGCCGGTCCTGTTCACCGAAGTTGGTTATCAGTCACGTATGGGCAACCTGAACGATCCAGGCAATAGCGGCCAGGGCTATGGCCTTGACGTGAACCTGCAGGCCAACGCCTACCAGGCTCTCTTCGACTACTGGAACAACCAAGGTTACATGATCGGCACCTTCTTCTGGGACTGGAGCAGTGATCCGAACGCCGGCGGTGTCAACGACAACAACTACACTCCGCAGAACAAGCCTGCCGAAACCGTCATGAAGAGTTGGTTCACCAACCCGACTGCCGGTGCGCCAGGCGGCATGGGTGGTGGTTCAACTACTCCTGCAGCACCGACCGGCTACACCGGAACTGCTACCATTGCACAGACAGCCGTCGTCAATACCGCTAATACCATCACAGTAAACGCTAAGAGCAACGACGGCGCTTTGGCCCAAGCCCTGATCGACGTCGAAATTTACGGCCCGGACGGCCAGCGTGTCAAACAACAGGTTTACGAGAATCAGGCGCTTGATACGGCCGGCCTGACGTATACCATCGGTTTCACCCCGACATCCGCTGGAGTCTACACGGTCAAACTCGGTATCTTTACCGCCGGTTGGCAAAGCAACCCGTATTGGAATGACAGCATGCTGAAATTCACCGCTGGTCAGCCTACGACGACGACACCTCCGCCGGCTACCACTCCGCCTACGACGACACCTCCGCCGGCTACCACTCCTACGACGCCGGCTACAGCCAGTATCGACATCTGGTGGCCAAGCAACGGTGCTGCCGTTACCGGCACACAACCGTTCAAAGCTGTCATTTACGGCCTCGATCTGACTCAGTACGACATGTTCTGGCAGGTGGATGGCGACCGCTTGAACGCCATGGGTGACAGCAACGATGGTGGCGCTCACAAAGAATCCCTGGTCGATCTGACCAACTGGACCTGGAAGGCCTCCAAACAGTACACCATCACCTTCGTCGCTAAAGACAAGAGCGGTGCTACCATCGCTACCAAGTCCACTCTGATAACCGTTAATTAAAACCTGACTACATAAAAAAAGACCCGGCTTGATGGCCGGGTCTTTTTTATATCAACGCTTAGCGGTTAGCTTTGCGATCGAAGAGTACGATGCTGCCGCTGGCAAGTAGGATTGCAAGGGCGGTAAGGTAAGGAGCTACCAGTGAGCTACCGGTATCAGCCAGGACAGCTGGGCCGGCGCCTTTGCCGCCGACTACAGGAGTCGTGGCAACTGGTGCTGGAGCGTTTGCAACTGGGGCAGTGATTTCACCGCCGCCCATGCCGCCGGTCGGGGGCGTAACAGGAGGCTGGCTTTCACCGCCGCCCATGCCGCCGGTTGGCTGGCAAGCACCGGTGCTTGGGTAGATATCACCGAGCAAGCCGACACCGGCGTGACCCTGTGGGCCGATCGGATTCTTAACTTCCGGGCCGTAGTAAACGTCTACCTGGATGTTCTTACAGTTATCAGGCAACTGGGTGGTCAGAGTGAACGGACCGACCGAGCCGGCTGCTAACGTGGTCTGGCTGTTGTAGAACAAGTCCTGTGGCGTAGCCGTAGAGTTGTTTTCAAAGCCGTTACCATCATAGTTGTCAGGCATGATGTATGAAGAGAAGTTCAACACGACGTCCTCACAGAGGGGCAAGTTGTTCTTCGTATTAACGACTGCCTGATCCTTAGCAGTAAAGCTGACCATCAGGTTGCCGTAGACAGAACCGTCGACACAGGTGGCCAGATCATGGTCACAGGCTGCGGTCTGAGCGTTGCGGCTGACTTCATCGCTCGGAGCCGTGAAGACGGTCCGGTTGTTCGGGTCGGTCGCGTCGTAATAGGTAACGAATTGGCTGACTCCGTTCGGAGCGCTGACCGTGTCGCTGACGCCGTGCTCGACGTTATCCCATGTGAATGAGACCGCATCGGTGTTCTTGTTGTTGACCTGCCATAATGACAGACCGGCGGAAGCGTCCGAACACAGCGGGCTGTATTCGAGAACCTGACCGGTAACCATGTTAGTTGGTAATGTGTCGGCCAGGACTGGTCCTGTCGAAACGGTGAGTGCACTGAACACGGCTACCGCGCTTACTGCGAAGAGCCGGCCAGCTTTAGATAAGCTTGCCATTATAAAATCTCCCTAAAACTTTATAGGGGCATCATACACTTTATTTTGACTTATGTCAATTATCTGGCTTACTAGTAATGCTTATCGAGTGGGCTGCACTTTGTCGAACGCTGGCAAGTCTGAAAGCGGGTGGACTTCGTTGTAGCCGACGCGGTAGACATACAGTGTCAATCCGTTTGAAAAGGTACGCTGGGAAGCCAACGCATAGTTAAAAGCGTAATACTGGCGGATCTGTTCCAGGTAACCCTGATCGTAACTCAGGACCAAGTACGCGTAGCGGTGATTCTGGCTTTGCTTCTTGACCTGTTCAGGCAAAGTCTGAGCATCGAAGGCCGGAATACCGGACGTGGCCCGTCCATCCCAGCTCGGCAGTGTCAGCGTTTCAGCCGGTCCATTGTAATAATACTCGAACGGATAGAGCGTGAACGGCGATGACAGAACGACCTGATCCTGCGCGGTAGCGCGTTCGCTGATGTAGGCAGCAACTTCTTTATAGTTTTCTTTGACGGGGGTGTCAAAGCTACGATACTGGATGATCGAACCGCCGATAGTGATAGACGACAATAAAATGACAGCCATGGTGGCGAGCGGTTTTCGATAATGACTGGCAAACCAGATGGTGAGGATGGTCAACGGGGCCAGGCAGGCGATGAGATACCGACTGACGAAGAACGGCGTAATGACGAGGCTGAGCGTGAAAGCCAACGCGATCGGCAGCAGGCCGGCCGCCAGAAGATACGCCGTTTCAGGCTTGAAGCGTTGCCGTAGTTTGACGCTCAACAACGCGACGATGACCAGCAGGGGCCAGAGAGACAACAAGATAGTGTTGATACGGTCATTCTGGAAGCCAAAGGCAAATTGCGAGAACGAGTTGAACAAGTCGACCGTCGACGGGGCAGGCAGATGTGGACGCGTGCTACTGCCCGAACCCAGAGAACGGAAATACCATATCCATGGCGAGATAGCCACGAGAGCCAAGACAGCGACGGCAATCAGCTTCTTAAAGCTGTGCCGCGGAAAATGCTTGCGATTAAGTACGTAATATATCGCCTGCGTCGCCAGTGTGAACCAGAAGAAATAGTGGCTGTAAATGCCGACGAGCGTAGTCAGGGTGTAGCCGATCCAGCCTGATTTACCTTTGATGATGCGCGTAAAGAAGAGCTGGCTCAACGTCGCCGTAAGTACAAGCATGGTGTACATGCGCGCTTCGTTGCCGTACCAGTTCATGAAGGGCGAAAAGCTGAACAAGACAGTCGCAAACAACGCCCACCGACGGCTCAGAATTTCCCGGGCCAGCAGATACACGACCGGGATGGTCAGTAAGAAGAAAATGAGCGACAGGTACCGTGCGTCAGCCACCGAAGTGCCGACGTACTGCTGCCAGACATGCAATATCATGTGGTAGAGAGGAACGTGGACGTCTTTAGCGACGACCTGCAGCGTGCCGTGGGTACTGTGGCTGGTCTGCCATAGGCTTTGTGATTCATCCAAACGGATGCTGTTATGTATCAGGAGAAGCTGCGATATGGCGATGACGCCTACCATACAAAGGCCAATTATAAAGCCGACCTTGATACGTGGACTAAACGGCGTTTTCATTTTTTACCAACCGACGAGACGTCTTAGACTTGAACGGGAGCTTCAATCGCCAAAGGGTAGGCGCTGAAGCGACGATGAACGGGAGGAACACGGCAATATTGACGAATACCCAGGCTAAGTTCGCCATGAGCGAAGCGCTTAGGCCTTCTCGCATGAACGCGACGACGACACCGGCAGTCGCCAGTCCGATATAAAGGAGCTGTGGTGTCGCCAAATACAGGAAATTACCCTGGATCTGCTTTTTGGAAGTAACGGCGAACGAGGTTTTCTGGTTTGTCAGCACGGCCAGTACCGCTTTGATCTGCAGATAGAAGGAACTGAGTGAGAATGAGATAGCGTTGAAGGTAAATGTAAAGTTACTGGTCGCCTGTAGGGAGTATAGATTCAGGAAGATGTACGGCATGAATACCAGTGCCAATAACATGGACGAAGTCTGCACCGCCGTGATGCCGGTAAACAGGTAGATCAGCGGGATACAGGCGTCAATGAGGACGACGATACCGGACAGGTAGTAGCTGGCGGAAATCAGATACTGCCAACGCTGCGCCCGGGTGAGGCCACGCATGAACAGCGGGTTATACTTAAAGATTACCTCGAGGCTGCCGCGGGTCCAACGGAACTGTTGCTTATAGTAGCTGAGGAAGTCTTCCGGCGCTAAGCCTTCTGCCAGTACCTGAGGTACGTAAACGCTGTTCCAGCCTTTGTTGTGAACGAACAATGATGTCAGGAAGTCCTCAGCAATGTTGAATTCCACCATACCGCCAGCGTCGTCCAGGGCAGCCCGGCTGAGAACCATGTTAGTCCCGCACATGAAGGCTGAGTTGTAGCGGTTCTTACCTGACATGATTGGACCGAAGAATAACGTCTGCTGGTCCCATGCGGTCTGGGTGATACGATTCTCTGCCATATTCTTATAAAACTGCGGTGTCTGCACGAAGCCCATCTTTTCGTCAGTGAAGAAGCCCATCGTCTGTTTCAGGAAGTTTTTGTGCGGGACATGGTCTGCATCAAATACGACGATGTACGGATGCTTGCTGATACGGGCGGCGTTATTGATGTTGCCGGCCTTGGCGCCGCCTGGTGTCTTACGGGTGATGCAGTGGATCCCGAGTTCCTTTGCAAGCGCTTCGACTTCACGCCAGTTGTCCTTATTCGCGACGAAGCCATCGTTCAACAAATACACCTGGACGTCGCCGTCATAATCCATCGCCAGGGCGGCCTTGGCGGTTTCGCGGATGATTTCGACCGGTTCGCCACATACGGTAATAAATACGTCTACTGGTTTATTGAAGACGCGGTCGAACGGGTTTAGGACGCGGTTATCCCAGACGGTGTAGACGAAACCAAGGATTTGGAATACGTGGAAGACCTCGCCCGCGATCAGCAGGCTGAATAACAGCATATTGCCGGGGTGAAAGAAAAAAGTGATCGTAAAGAAATAGATCAGCGACATCACGGCATTGACGAGCAACAACCGCTTGCTGGCCTGAGGCTGTAAGAAACTGCGTGTATCGAGGGCCATTTTAACGCTCCACCGTCAGGTTAGGTAACGCATCCATGCTAAGGGCCATGCCGAACCAGGCCCAGTTATCATCGTAATAGCTGAGCGGGCGGGCCCAACCCTGTAAATCGGGGCTGTAAAGGGTCTGCAATTTCTTCTGATAGACCTGCTTGCCGACGGTGGGGTTTATCACCGTGAAGTAGCCCATCGACGTGCCGTACATGGCCGGAGCTTCATAGTCGGCCATATTCTTACCGTCATGGGCGTAAATCGGTACCAGCCTGCCATCGCTCTGCCACTTTTGACTCAGTAGCGTGTACTTTTCGAGTTGGGTCTTGGCACGAGGATCCTTGTACCAGTTGTAATCGAGCCCCAGACGGAACACAACTCGCATAGCATCGTAGCCGTAATTACTGTCGAGGCCGCCACGTTGTTCGGCCGGAACCAGTGCACCGTTCGAACGGTTCATGAGCACCCAGTTCGGGGGTAAACCGCTGGAACTGTCGCCGCCAAGTTTAGCGGCACTGATCTGATCCAGCAACGCATAGCTGCTGTCGGCCAGGCCAATCCAGTCGTGCGTAGGGTCGACCTGAGCGAAAATCTTGTACGCATACGGTGAGAAGTATGATGGGTTGACGACGACCTGAGTCTTGGAGTTCTTCTCGATATTGTTTGCTACGAGGACGGGTTTGCCGTTGATCGTAACGACTTCATTAGCCCACATAGCGGTGATAATCGGCCGTGCATCCCAAAGATAGTCAGGTTTACTCCAGCGAGAGTAGGCGAGTAGCAGAGCAAGTGCGATGTCGCTGTCACCGTCAGTAGCGGTATTGTCACCGCCTTGCTCGGTCAAGACACCGTAGCTGCCATCAGGGTGCTGTCCGAACTTCCACGAAATCAGGTAGTCATCCCGTTGCAGGTTATCTTTGGTCCATTGCCAGCTCTTATCGAATGTCTCTTGATCGTCCATGTAGACAGCTCGAAGCATTGTATAACTTTGGCCTTCTGAGGTCGTTATATCATTCTGTTGGCGGTCGATAGTACGGAGAGATTCCTTTTCCAGGTACTGCACCTTGTAGTTAATCCAGGTTTCGCGCAGTACGGCGCTATTTGAGTAGACCAGCGGTATCGTGCGACGGTCACTGTTGACGTAGTTCACCATCGCAGCAGCCCCGGCGCCTCCGATGATAAGAAGGACGGCGATGAAAAGAAGTGCTTTGCGGATTTTATCATTCATGAGAGAGCCTTTATGGTTTTTATACGTCGAGCGAAATACCACGCGGTAGCAATTGCCAACAGTACGGTGCCTAGTCCGATCAGTACCACCGATGCCTTGCTGACACCTTTGGTGTCAGGCTTGGGAAGGGCGACGTAGGCATTAGCTGATGGCAGGGCGGTTGGCGTGGTCTTGCCATAATTCTGTTGCTTGACGGCCAACCGAGCAGCCTCTGGGGATGCCGGGGTCGTTATGGCAGTAGCGGCATCTGACGCGGGTTGGATGCCGGTCTGATCGCTTACCTGGGGTAATGACGGATCGGCTGATGCGTCGGCCGCGCTAGCCGTTGCCGGCTGCATATTTATTGTATCAGCTGACTGCTGGGAATTTGCTTGTGGCTGCAATATGTCACTGACGTTGACCGAGAGCAAGCCGGTATCGACTGTCGCGGCGTCAGCAGATCGCACATGTAGTGTCAGAAGAGTCAGTAGTGACGCTACGAATACGCCGAACACTTTTTCGGCCAGTTTCGTATCACGACGATAGGCGCGACGCACATCCTTGATAGAAGTATCGACCCGTAGTTTCAAGGCGGCCCAGGCCAGTTCGAAGCTGGTGCTGATGATACTGACCTTTGCCTCGCCGGCGTGTCGCTCAGCGAACGGTATGTCATAACTAAGGATAGAATAGTGGCGTTCCATACTCCGGACGATGAATTCAAGGTCAAAGCTCCACGGCGAAGGAGACACCTTTATGTTACCCAGTATCTTACGATCGAACAGTTTCAGTCCCGACTGCGTGTCGTAGTCAAAACCAAACAGAAGTCGGGTAAAGATAGCGTTATAGGTAGCGGTAGCAAGTTTGCGCATCCAACCAGTCGCATTATCGACGCGTCGCGACAAGATGATGTCAGCTTGGTTATTACACATCAGTTCATACATTGAGACGATGGCTTCGGGTGGATACTGGAGGTCGGCGTCGATCATGCAGACGGCGTCATATTTAACAAAGCGGAACCCTTCCATAAGGGAAAAGGCCTTGCCGCGCTTACCTTTTTTAAGATGAACTTCGAGTGGGTATTTACTCTGCAAAGTTTGCAGTAGTGCCACCGTTCCGTCAGTCGAGTGATCATCAATAAAGATTATCTGGTAGGTGAGATGAGCCGTCTTGAAGGTTGCATCGAGACGGTCCAGAAGCAATGAAACGTTTTCCGCTTCATTAAACGTCGGCACAACTACTGATACAGCACCAAGTGTTCGCACGTGGATAGCCACCTTTCAAAAACAAGTCCGACTTAACCAGTCAGTTACGACAACGTTAACAATTTTTATGTCTTTTGTCAATGTTGTGTTGATATAGTTTTGGCTTTTTCGTGTGTGTTTTTGCTGGGATGAAATATGTCATACTGGATGGATATGAAAGAGACCCCAGACCTTGAATCGTATCTTTTTAATGTGATACCTGAACCACACATCGTGTTTCAGGCAAATGATCCGACGTTCACTATAGCGGCGGAGAATATCGCTCACAGTGAAATAGCCCACACTGTTCCAAGCGAAATAGTCGGGCGGCCACTGTTCGATGTCTTTCCTGATACGAGCGAAAAATACCTGAAAACAGGTGAAAGCGATCTCATAGAGTCTTTCCGTACCGCGATCCGGACCAAAAAACCGCACCCCATGTCCGCGCTCCGTTATGACATCAAAGATCAGGATGGGAAGCTCGCCGTGCGCTACTGGCAAGTTGTCCACTACGCCATCTTTGACGAGAACGGCAAGGCACAGTACGTTGTGCAGAGTACCCGGGATATTACCGAAGAAAGGGATGCTAATGAACGATTGTCAGAAGCCCAGCGTCAACTTGATCAGGCACTATCAGTAGGCTTAATCGGCACCTGGTCATGGGACGTGGTCAAGAACATCCTCATCGCTGACCGCAATCTGGCTCGTATGTTCGGCGTCGGGCAAGAGGAAGCCGCCACCGGTTTGCCACTGGATGTTTTCACGAATTCCATACACCCGCTGGACAAGAACAAGGTATTGAAAGCCATATCCGAAGTCGTCCAAACCAAAGGCAGTTTTGAGCAAGAGTACCGGACGGTAAGTACCGACGGAACGATTCGCTGGGTAATCGCGCGCGGCAAGATCGAGACGGACGACAAAGGTAAAGCTGTCCATTTCCCGGGCGTCATCGTCGATATAACAGATCGTCGTCACGCCGAACTCAACACCGAGTTCCTATCGCGTGCCAGTACGGTCTTGTCGTCCTCGCTTGATTACAAAAAGGCCCTCGTGACCGTTTCAAAACTGGCGTGTGATTATGTCGCCGACTGGTGCAGGATAGACCTTTGGGACAAGGAGACCGATACGATTAATCGGCTGGCCATATACCATAAGGATAAGGCTAAGATGGCCTTAAGTCAGGGACTGGTGCAATCAGAAGAAGGTTTGAGACGGATGCTTAAGACAGGGGAGCCGCAGTTCTATCCGCTGATCACCATGGACATGATCAGGGCCAGCATTAAGGACCCGCATCAGCTGCATATTTATGAAGAACTAGGCATCACTTCCTTGATGATGGTGCCGATCAGCGACGCCAGCGGTCCCATCGGGGCAGTCACTTTCGTCTCGGCGGAGCAAAAGCATCATTACGATGATGGCGATATGGCGATGGTCAGGGAGTTCGCGAGCCGGGCCGCACTGGCCGTCACGAACGCAAGACTCTATGAGACCGCTGAAAAGGAGCTTGCCCAACGTCGAAAGCTGGAAGAAGACCTGCGTCAAGCCAACGAAAATCTGGAAAAGCGAGTAGCAGAACGTACCGCTGCTCTGAAACATACGAATCAAAGTCTGGAACGCAGTAATCAGGAGCTCCAGGATTTCGCTTACGTAGCGTCTCATGACCTACAAGAGCCGCTCAGAAAGATCCAGGCTTTCAGCAACCTACTCGTCGATGAATATGGTGAAACCTTAGGAGATGGTAGTGATTACCTGGAACGGATGCGGAGCGCCGCCTCCCGCATGAGCGTCCTGATCGAAGACCTGCTTGAATTCTCAAGGGTAACGACTAAGGCCAAGCCCCATGAACAGGTCGACTTAAACCAGATCGTCGCCGACGTCATCAACGATCTCGAAATCCGTATCAAAGACACGGGCGGAATAATAGAAAGTGACGACCTGCCCACGATCGTGGCCGACCCCCTGCAGATGCGTCAGTTATTCCAGAACCTGTTGGCAAATGCCCTGAAGTTCCATAAACCAGACGTCGCACCTATTGTAAAAATTCACGCTGTGGCCCAGCATAAAAATGATACGATTGATGCGTACACTTTGACTGTGAGCGACAACGGTATCGGCTTTGACGACAAGTATGCCAGCAAAGTATTTGCCGTTTTCCAGCGCTTACACGGAAGGGATAACTACGAAGGTACCGGCATCGGCCTCGCCGTCTGCCGGAAGATCGTTGAACGGCACGGCGGCTCAATCACTGCCACCAGCCAACCTGAACAAGGTGCTACATTCACCATTAAATTGCCGACGCAGCCGGCCGGGGACCACACTACATGAAGACTGAAAAACCTATAGTCATCTTAATGGCGGATGACGACGATGATGATTTCTTACTGACAGAAAAAGCATTGAAGAAAAGCAAACTGCTCAACAAGCTCTGCCGGGTCCGTGACGGTGAAGAATTGTTAGATTATCTCAAAGAGAGGGGTGATTACGCCGCTGGCACCAGTTGTGGGCGTCCTGGCGTCATTCTGCTTGATTTGAATATGCCTCGCAAGGACGGGCGCGAAGCTTTGAAAGAGATCAAATCCGATCCCGACTTGAAAGACATTCCCGTCGTCGTGTTCACGACTTCCAAGGCCGAAGAAGACGTGTATAAGACATACCAGCTCGGCGTCAATTCCTTCATAACCAAGCCGGTGACTTTTGACAACCTTATCGAGGTAATGCAAGCGCTTGGAAAATACTGGTTCGAAATCGTCGAACTGCCGAAAGGTGGTCATGACAGCTGATAGCCGGCCAATCCGCGTATTCATGCTTGATGACGATGAAGACGATTACCTTATCGTCCGCAATCTTCTGAGTAAGATTCCCCATCACACTTTTACGGTCGACTGGTCGCCGTCAATTTCCAGCGCAAAAGCCGCGATAGATGCCCAGAAACATGATGTCTATCTGATAGATTACCGCCTGGGCGGAAATAACGGCTTGGAATTACTCGAGTGGGCCAGGCCCGTCGACCGCTCGGAACCATTTGTCATCATGACCGGGGCGGGCGACGAAGAGATCGAACGGGACGCCATGCAGTTGGGAGCAGCCGACTATCTGGTCAAGGGTAGCTTCACCGGCGAGCTTCTTTCACGTACCCTCCGCTATGCGATTCAACGTAAACAGTTCGAAGCTCGCCGTGTCGAGGAACTTATGACCATCAACCGCACAAAGGATGAGTTCATATCCCTGGCATCGCACCAACTCCGCACCCCTGCGACAGCTGTCAAGCAATACTTAGGCATGATACTTGAAGGCTTCGTCGGTGATGTCACTGATGCCCAGAAGCAAATCGTGCGGGCCGCCTACGACAGTAATGAGCGCCAGATTAACATCGTCAACGAACTCCTCTACGTCGCCCTGGTAGATGCCGGTAAGCTAAGCTTGAAAAAAGAACGTGTGAACATCAACAAGCTGCTTCGCTCGTCTATCAAAGAACAGGCACCGAAACTGAGCCAGCGCAAACAGACCATCTTACTTAGTGCCGACGAGTCCATCGATACGTCACCCATCATCGGCGACAGTCTTCACCTGCAGATGGCCCTCGATAACCTGATCGATAATGCCAGCAAATATTCCGAGCCAGGCAAACCGATTGAGGTCAATGTCAGTCACGACGACGACTATATAAGCGTCGCAGTACGGGACCAGGGAGTCGGTATAGCCAAGGACGACATGGACAAGTTATTCCAGAAGTTTTCACGCATCTATAACACACTGTCAGCTGAAGTCGGCGGATCCGGGCTCGGGCTGTACTGGACCGATAAAGTTATCCGCCTGCATGGCGGAGATTTATCGGTCGCTTCCAAACCCGGCGCCGGTTCAACTTTTACAGTGAGGGTACCGAGGTAATATGGCGGAACGCCTTGACCTGAACAAAGAAGTAAAGCTTACTCGCCGTTCGGTCTTGGCAGCAGGGGTAGCCTTGTTGATTTCCGGGGCAGCAATCGGTATCGGAGGGAACGCCATCATACACAATTCGCACGAGCCTTTAGCCCCCGCATCAGAGTCAGTCACCATACCGTGGGTATCGCCGACCGTCCTGCATTGGAAAAAAGACATCGAGGAGATGTCCGCCAAGTATGACATCGATCCGAACCTGACAGCCATCATCATGACGCTGGAATCAGGCGGTTGGTCTAAAGCCGGGAGTGAAGCCGGTGCACAGGGGCTGATGCAGGTCACTCCTCCGACGGCTGGTGACATCGCCAAGATGTACCTGAAGGAGCCGGTCGATCATTATGATATCTGGGACCCACGGACCAACATCGAGTTCGGCGTAGCCTATCTGGCGCACTTACGTGATGAGTTCGGGGACCCCGATCAAGGGCCGGGCTGGGAAGATACGGTGGAACAGATCGCCATGGGATACAACGGCGGGCCAGGCGTTACCAATGAGTTCCTGAAAGGACACGGCGTCGGCCCTGACGAAAGCCTGATTTATTCGCGCGACGCCCGCAATATGTGGCTTGAGCGGGGCGGCAGTCAAAGTCTGACATATAATCGTTGGCTTGAGCGGGGCGGCCAGACTTTGATTGATCATGCTCGGGAGGAGCAGAAATGACCCGTGTCGCTGTCGGTTATGTTACTGCTGTCGGTTCATAAAGACCGTACTATTACCATATCAATTATGAGATGACAGGGGGCTTATAAATGAACAGAATCCCATCGGTTCTGCTGGCAATCGTGGCGGTCGTGGCGGCAGTACCGTCGCTTGCCAAAGCTGATACGCTCAGCAGCAGCCAGGTCATAACCGTGCAAGCCAGGGTCGGAAGCCGAATAAGCGTGGCCGTCAGTGACAGGGGCGTCATCCAGCAGATATTCAGTAATTCCGATGCGTCAGTCAGCCCGTCGTTTTCGGCTGGAGGCCTTGAGGGCAGCAGCATCCCTTCGACACCATTGCTTAAGCGTCAGTACGAACTTATCATGGCTGACGTACCCGTACGCTACGGCATGATATACGATCAGCTCCAATTATCGCCGTCTATAGGCTCGGCTTATTGGTGGACGCTGGTCGGCCAGTCTACTAAATAGCTTTAAGGCCGAGTAATCGCCATACTTTGTCTAACTGTGCCGAGCTGTCTGTGGCTACGACTGCCGGAGCGTCAGCGAACCGATGCAAGGCGTCGATTACCTCCAGTGTATTTATATCATCGTCTAGAGCAGCCCGGGTTTCACGCAGAAGAGTCTCAACAGCGGCTACCGACCGCCGGCCACTTGCTGCCGACAGTTTTTTCCAGAGTTCAGTGGCTTCGTGCAGCAGTTGTTCAGCCCATTCTCCGCCGATGCGGTGGTGATAATGCATCAGCGCCAGGCGCACGACGGGCATCGGATGCTCACGTAATAAATCGGACACGAATATCAGATTGCCCAGTGATTTGCTCATCTTTTCTCCGGCGAGCAGGATAGGGGAAGTGTGCACCCAGAAATCTGCCGGGTTGTGGCCGTGAAGCGCTTTGCTCTGAGCGATTTCCGCTTCATGGTGAGGGTAGACGAGATCCGTCCCGCCGCCGTGTATATCAAACGTATCGCCGAGCAGGTGGCGTGACATGACACTGCACTCGATGTGCCAGCCGGGACGCCCTCGACCGACCGGGCTGTCCCACTGAGCAGGGTCATCTGAATCATCAACGCTTTTCCATAAAAGAAAATCCTGTTTGTTGCGCTTGGCTTTCAAGTCAGGATTGCCGCCCCGCAGACGATCTATCGCGATTGCCAAGTCCAGTTTGTATCCGAAGAATGAACCGTACTCGTCAACCTTGGTAGTATCGAAGTAGACATCCTTGTCCAAGCGGTAGCCCACGCCCGAGTCCAGTAATCGTTGTACCGCTTCAGCCATTTCGGCGATGAATTCGCTTGCCCGGGGCTGAGACGTGTCGACTCGCATATTCAGGGCGCACATCGCCTTATGGAAAAGCGCGATTTCATTCTCTGCCAAATCGGTGTAGTGCAGCTCGAGCTCATCGGCTTTGGCATACAACGGTTCGTCAACATCCGTGATGTTACGCACCATATGTACTGCGCTTCCCATATCTTCAAGACGACGTTGTAGGAGATCGTACGTCAGGAACGTAAAGGCATGTCCGAGATGGGCGGCCGCATACGGCGTGATACCGCAGACATACATTCCAACCGTGGCTTGCGGCACGTACTGGCGATAAGATTTGGTACGGGTATCGTAGAGTTTCAAGCTATCAATTATATATGATTTGTTAAACTGGAAATATGAATGATTCTTTGCAACCAGCCATCGCCCTCGGCATCGTAGCTCATCCGGACGATCTTGACTTCGGCGCCAGCGGCACATTCGCAAAATGGATAGCACAGGGTACGGAAGCGTACTATCTGATTCTGACCGACGGCAGCAAAGGTTCGACCGACTACGAGGTTAGCCCTGAAGAGCTTACTCAGACACGGCGCGCCGAACAGGTAGCCGCCGGCAAGGTTCTCGGCCTTAAAGATGTCTTTTTTCTTGATTACCCCGACGGCGGACTGGAGGTCACGATGGAGCTCAAGCGTGAAATTGTCCGTTACATCCGGCGAATCCGGCCGGATGTCGTAGTGACGATGGATCCTTCTGTCCTCTACGACGTCGAGACCGGTTTCGTCAATCACCCCGATCACCGCGCGGCCGGGCAGGCGACACTCGATGCGGTTTTCCCCCTGGCCCGCGACCATCTGTCATTTCCGGAACTATACACCGACGAGCATCTGGAACCTCATAAAGTCAAACAGGCGCTACTGATAAATATGACGACGGGTAATTACTGGACCGATCTTTCATCATGGCGATCAAAAAAATTAGACGTGCTGAGAGCCCACGCCAGTCAGGTGCCAGCCGATGATGCCGCCTTGACAGAACTCGTCGAGCGGATAGGTGGCCGGGCAGCAGCAGGGCAGCCCTATGACTTGGCAGAGCAGTTCGTACGCCTTGACCTGATGCCTTAATAGTTATATTTATTACTGTCAGAAATCTGCTCATTACGTATAGTCCATCTATAACATAAGGAGTAGGCGTGGACGGGCTAGTAGGATTCGATTTTGGTTTGGTTCAGAATCGGATACACCGATTTTACTTACGAATAAGGTTACGTATAATGGAAGTAATGGATCAGGTGAAACATCACAGCCATTCAACACACCGTTATCGTCTTTACATGCTATTCGGGTTTCTTGCGGCTCTCTACTTTATCCTCATTTACCTGACAAACCCTGCCAGTGCGTTACTGTCTACGCACCTGGGAGCGGACAACGACCGGCTGGTGAGTCTCCTTTTAAGATTGCCCCTTGAGCTCATCTGGCTGGTCGTTCTGTTGAGCTATCTCCGTTTGGACGGCTACGTCAATCACCTTGGAGACAACAAGGACGGGCGTCACTTCGCATACATAAAGAACGGCTTACTGGCCCTGTCTATCGGTATGCCGGCACTATACGTGCTTAACAACTTATGGGTCTTACTTCTGCAACATGATGTCATATCGGTCAGCTTTGCCGGGATAGCCACGACATACAGCCAGCTGATCGTAACCGCCATAGCCATCCTGTTGATCGCCCGCGGTACCAATGGCATCAACCGTCTCGCTAAAGGCTACCCACTGAACAAGCTGACCGGAGTACTGCTTTTTGTCGGCATTGCCGTCGGGGCGAGTTTCTGTTTTCTGGTAGCCAACAATGTGTCCGACCCTAGCGCTGCACCGAGCATCAACAACGTATGGCATTACCTGCCGGCCTGGGCAGTCATATACACGCTCGTCGTACCATACCTCTTCCTCTGGACGTTGGGCGTACGGAGCATCTATGAATTTATCCGCTACCAGCACTTCGTCAAAGGCAACGTCTACCGACGGGCGCTGCGCAACCTGACAGCCGGGTTCGCAACGGTAATTTTTCTGAACATCGCATTGCAGTTCATAACCACGCTGTCGCGCCAATCCCTGAACCTCTCACGTCTGACGCTTTTCTGTATCGCCTACATAATCTACGCCATCATGTGTCTTGGATACATACTGATAGCAACCGGGGCAGGTCATCTGCAAAAAATCGAAGAGGTATAGCGATGGCGACGCCACAGTCTCCCACCCTCTACGAACAAGTCATCACCGTGACCAGTGATTACCTTGGCCCGGCGTCCGAACGGTTCGTCAGCCGGCAAATCCGCAATCACCTCAACAAGGATCCGGCTGATCTGACGAGAAAGGATTTGGCACAACTCATACGCTGGATCAAGGCTACGATTTCTGTCCTTACCGAGGACGCCGAAATAGCCAATAGTTATATCGCTGATCTGACTGAACTTACGAAGTTGAAAGGAAGAACGACTTGACCTCTAATGACGCAAACGTCCCCACACCGCAGGAGCTGATAAAGTCCTTCAAGGTCCAGGCTGCCATCGCCCGTGAAGAGCGGGCTAAGACGGATGCCTTGTTCCTGAGTATCGGTGAAGGTGTCATTGCCACCGATGAGAACGGTAAGATCATTCGGGTCAATCAGCGGGCAATCGATTTGCTCGGCTACCCGCGACGCGAAATGATTGGAAAATGGTTCCCTAAGAAAATACGAGCAGTGACCGAAAGTGGCAAACCAATCCGTAATATCGACCGCCCGATCAGCCGCTCCTTCGTCAACGGGGAGACTATCAAAGAAAAGATGTACTACGTCCGCAAGGACGGCAGCCATATGCCGGTACATGTGACTATCTCGCCGATCATGTTGCGCAATAAGCCGATCGGTGCGATTGAGATATTCCGCGATATCACTCTAGAAAATGAGATGGACAAACTGAAGGCTGACTTCATCTCACTGGCCTCACACCAGCTGCGTACACCGCTCGCTGCAGTCCAGACCTACACTAATATGTTCCTGCAAGGTTACATCGGCGAAGTGACCGAGGTGCAGGCGTCCTTCCTGAACACGATACTCGATGCCAGCGAACGCATGAACGACCTTATCAGTACGCTGCTCAACATTACTCGCATCGAAGCTGGGAACTTGCTCATAAACACCGAGGAGACCGATCTAAACATGTTGGCCCGTAATGTCATGAGTGAACTCGATAGCCTTGCCAAGGAAAAAAATATCAAGATGACGTATCAACCAACCGATGACCCTTTGATAGTCGATAGCGACCCGTCGCTCATACGAGAAGTCGTGATCAATCTCCTGACAAATGCCGTCAAATACACACCTGAAGGAGGTGACGTCACCATCCGATTAACGAAAGAGGGCCACACTGCGGTCGTAGAAGTGATCGATAGCGGGTTCGGTATTCCCCTAGGCGAGCAAGACAGGATATTTACTAAGTTTTACCGGGCCACGAACATCCTGAAACGAGACACTACCGGCACCGGCCTCGGCTTATATCTCGTAAAGAATATCGCCGAAAGACTCGGTGGAGACCTTATGTTTACCAGCTTCGAGAATCAGGGCACAACCTTTACGTTTACCTTGCCGTCTTACGACACAGTAGTCCCAGCCAAAATTTCAATATAGCCAGAAGCAACAATTAGAATTTTCACTGTCCAAAATACAATTTATAAGATAGAATGAACCCATTGAATTAGGGAAGAAACATACATGGCACAAATTCTGGTAGTAGAAGACGATCACGACCTCAACACCGCCTATCGCATTATCCTCGAACATGAAAAGCATGTCGTCGAGACCGCGTACAACGGTGAAGAGGGGCTGAAGAAGCTTAAAGATTTTACACCCGACCTGATTGTTCTCGACCTGCTGATGCCGGTAATGTCCGGGATCGATTTCCTCAACGAATTCCGCAACATGACCTCGCACGCCAAGGTATTGGTATTCACCAACCTGGAAAATTCAAAAGAAATTAACGAAGCTTTTCGTCTTGGCGCCGACAAATGCGTCGTCAAGGCTTGGACCGGTCCGCAAGGCCTGCTGAAGGTCGTTAACAATATCCTTGGCACACCTGCGACCGCTAAGAAATAATTTTTTCGATGTCCGTAGTTATTTGTTCAGGCGATAGCGCCATGATCGTCTGCCAGCCACGCCGTTTAGCCGGTTCAAGGCAACGTTCCTGATCATCGATGAACAATATCTCTTCAGGTTTAATACCATGGAGCTGGTTCTCGGCATACTCGTAAATCTCCGGCTCCGGTTTGGCCAGACCGACTTGATACGATAGGATCAACGGTTCAAAACCATCATACCCACCATGCTCTTGAATGGCCTTTGAAGTCACCGCTACCGTATTGGACAACAGCCCGACCATGTAACCTCGTTTTTTCAGATCCGCGATGAGGCCGACCATCTGCGGATAGGGGCGCATGTGCGGCCAAGTATTCCAAATGGCGCGCTTTGACTGTGGCACTGATAAGCCGGTCGCTGATTCAATGATTTCCCATAATGCACTCTCGCTAATTGTGCCGTGGGTGAATCTTGACCAGACCGATTCGAACAAATGGGTAGCGGCTGCATCATCGACTTGCAGGACCTCGCCGAGTTTTTGGACAAGCTCGCCACCACGGCCACCTTCTGTCATGACGCCACCGTAGTCGAACAGGATTGCTTTGACCATCGGTGGGATTACGCAGGCCTACACCTGCATCGATACCTCAGCGACGAACTGCTCCTTGAGCAGATCATTCATCTTTGAAACATTAATCGTGTAGTTAGTCTGCTTTGAGTAAGCGATGATTCCGGCTTTCTTGAGCTTCATGAGCTCGATGGAGACCGTTTCACGCGTTAGCCCGGTCAGGTTCGCAAAGTCCTGTTGTGTAAGGCGCAAACGGATCTCAATGCTGTCTTCACGCTTATTGCCATAACTGAGGATAAGGTAGCGTAGGGTATTGATGAGTTTTTCACCGGCCTTTGAGTAGAGAAGGGCATTGAAGCTCATAGTCTTACCGACGTAGTTGACGACGGTTCGTTCTAATTCGCTATACAGGATATCGGGGTCGCCTTTGATGAATTCCAGGTACTTATCCTTGTCGACGCAGAAATAGCTGCCATCAGTCAGGGCCTCGTAATAATACAAGGCGTTCGCTGCCTTATTGAACACCCACGGCAGTGGCAATACCTCAAGTGCGGTACTGAAATGGACAAGCTGCTCATCACCCTGGCTGTTGATGTTATACGCTTTGACGATACCGTGGCTGACCACGTAGGCGAAACGAGGGGCTTCACCTTGAAAAAGTAGGATGTCGCCCTTTTTAAAAGACTTCTTCTGGAAGTCTATTAAAAATTTGTGCCATTTCTGGAACTGGGCCGTCGTCATGTGTCAATATTATATCACTAATTAGTGCTCAACAGCTGGTCGATGTAGCTCTGAATATCAGAGTAATCATCTACACCGGCGACTGGAATAAGCGCCGATTGGCCGGTCCTGGTCGTATAGCCCGTCAGTAAGCGGTCGGTGTCGGTACCGTTGAGCGACGCCGAGGCGATGTCACTGCTGGCGATTTTTTTACTAATGTCATACAACCGGCGGGCCTCGCTGGTGTTCATATCTGTCTTGACGTTGTTGCCGAGAGCGTCGAGCAGGGCAGCGACCTTGATCGGGTTCGAGAGCGTACTGGCACTCGCAGCCTTGTCCTTCAGCGCAACCAACATCATGCGTTGGTTGGCCGTGCGGTCAAAGTCACCCTTTGACAGACCGTAGCCACCTGCAGCCCCACGGGCTCGAGCCAGATTAAGGGCGGTTTGCCCGTTGAGTGTCTGAGTTCCGTTCGCCAGTTTCAACGGGCCGCCGTCAACTTTGGAGATGTTGGGATCATAGATTCCGTATTTGCTAGTGCTGTTGATCGTGACCTGGATGCCGCCGAGCGCGTTCACCGTGTCACGGAAAGCGGTGTAGTTGACCAGGGCATAATAGTTGATATTGATGCCCAGGCGTTCTTCAAGCAACGATTCCAGCAAAGCAGCGCCGCCACCCTCGTATCCGTCACGCTCCCCATCCTGATACGTCTCATTTATCTTGGCGTAGCCGTTATCAGGTATTTCAACGTAGAGGTCACGCGGAACGCTGATCAAAAAAGCTTTGTTCGTCGCGGTATTGATACTGACTATCATGATCGAGTCAGTCAGCTGAGCGCCACCGTGATTGGGGTCATCAGCTGAATTACCGATGAGCAGCAAGTTGACGCGGCCTACGTCTTCACCATCGAGCTTCGTGCTTTGCAACAGACCGAAGATATTACCATCGAACACCTTAGAGGAGTTGCTATACAGCTTCCATCCCAGAAAACCACCTACGAAAAGCAGCAAAATCAGGAGCGTAGCCATAATACGCTTGAAAATCAACTTACGGTCACGCCTCTTGACGGGTGCGCCGGCTACGGCGGTAGAACCATACGTCGGGTTGGGCAGCGTACGGTGCAGGTCGAAGGTCGGGTTCGCCGGAGTGGCTGTGACGATTTTTTTCTTATATGCCATGAGGCGATAATTCCTATCTCAGAGTATATAGTACACCGTCATCCTTGCAAAATCCTTAAAATATGAGGTCATAGCGCTTTGTCCAGCATGGGCATAAAAATTCTTACTGCCGGAACACGTCGAGGTGATGATAATTGCCGGTATCAACTAACCGGAGGAATCCACTCATGGCAGATTTATCAGGCAAACATATCGCGATGCTGGTACATGATTTTTTTGAACAGGCCGAATATGTCGGACCCAAAGAAAAATTAGAGGCCGCCGGCGCCACCGTGCACACCATCACCGCCACCGACCAGACAGAGGTCCATGGCTTGAACCACGTCGAGAAAGCTGACACGTTTCCAGTTGACCTGCAGCTGGATAGCGCTCAGTTCACTGATTATGACGCGCTCGTCTTGCCGGGCGGCGCGATCAACGCCGACAACTTACGGATGACGCCGAAAGCCCGCGAATGGGTGAAGACATTCCTGGATGAAGATAAGCCGGTAGCAGCCGTCTGTCACGCCCCTTGGCTGCTGGCATCAGCCGATGTTATCAATGGACGTCAGCTGACAAGTTTCTTTACGATTCAGGACGATTTACGCAATGCCGGTGCGACCTGGACCGACGAGTCCGTCGTCACCGACGGATCACTTATCACCAGCCGAAACCCCGATGACGTTCCGGTGTTCAGTGCGGCTATCATCGACATGCTTGGCAAGGGGGACCGGTAATGGCTCAGTACGGCCCTCGGGCACAGAAAAAAATCAAAAAAGTCATGGATGAGTACAAGAAAGGAACCCTGAAATCAGGCAGTACCGGCAAAAAAGTTACCAGTCAGAAGCAGGCGGTCGCCATCGGCATTTCCGAAGCCCGCAAAGAAGGGGACAAGGTACCGAAAGAGCCTAAGAAGCAGGCTTGAAAAACGCCGCCAGCGCCTCTGTCGTGACGGCCTTGATGAGCACCGTCCGGGCCGGGTCGGCCGGTGCCGTACCTTCGGTATACACTACCAGCTCGAGCGCTTCATCCCCTTTGGTAATGATAGCAGCATCGTGTAGTACGTTGGCGTAGATGCCTACCTTATGATAAATCGTATACTCCGCCGGTACGGCTGCGACTATGTATCCGCGATAATTTGCTGTCTTCATCCAGCCGAGCAATAAATTTCGGTTAGAAGCGTTCATCAGTGACCCGTCGTATAATTTCCGTACTAGGAGCGCGGTGTCACTAGTGAGCAGGCTGTTGTTGCTGTTTTTGTACTTGACCATGCCGATTTCGACGGCCCGGGCGGTCAGCTTCGGTCGCCCCACATATGTATTCAGAACGGCCCAACAATCGTTATCACTGTTGACGATCATCTTCTGAAGTGTAGCCTGGGCGGTCAATCCGTTAGACATCTTACGGTTCAGGCTTAAGCGACCAGCTTCCACTTCTTTGAATACCGTGGCCGCGGTCAGGAGCTTGCCGGTGCTGGCGGCAATGTATGGATCATTGCTCCCGATCGTGACTTCTTTACCTGTTTTCAGGTTGCGAGCGACGACCGTCGTGCGCACACCAGGGTTGTCGGCCATGATTTTCTGAACCGCGGCTTCAAACGTCGTCTGCTGCTGAACGGTCGGGTACGTCGGGACAACCGGTACTTTCGCCTGGGTCTGCAGGGCTGACTTCTGGGTCAGTGACCGGCTGGCTTCCAGGGGTACGGCTGGGTGCCGGAACAGGCTTATGCCCAACCAGACAATCAGTATGCCGGCCGGAATCGCGACCAGCCAGCGAGGCAGGTCACGCGGCCGCTTCAAGCGGGTAACGGCTGGTTGCAAGCCGCTTGGACGCGATTGCGGTTCTGGCGGCTGATACTGGGGCTGGATAGAATAAGCTACTCGCCTCGGCGCATAAGCCGGGCCGGGCGCCGGATTCGAGGTCGGCTGCATCACTGGTTTCGGTAAGGGTGGCGGCGTAGGAGCCTGAGGCTCAAGGCGTATCGGTCGCTGGACAGGCAAGCCGCGGCGAACAGGTTCAATTGTCGGTATGGACTTAGCAACCGGGGCCGTAAACACCGGCTTGGACTGCGGTACCGCCATCGGCGTCTTAGGCAGCGATCGACTTGGTGGAATAAAGCCATCGATAAATGTTTTTGGTGCCGGCAATTCTGGAGGTTGCCCCCCACTCCGGTATCGTCTCGGATCCATTGCTTCCAGTATACCCTGATTATGTTTATGTGTGAACGTACAGCAAGCATTTTCAAACAGAGGTATTTATGCTACAATAGCTTTAAAGTTTCATTAATCAATACAAGAAAGTTTTTTAGTATGCCCGCAGCCACTCAAGATCCGGCTAAGATCCGGAACATTGCCATCATTGCTCACGTCGACCACGGTAAGACCACCCTCGTTGATGGATTATTAAAGCAGTCGCAGACCTTCCGCGACAACCAGGCCGAGATGGGCCAGAGCCTCATCATGGACAGCGGTGACCAGGAACGCGAACGCGGAATCACCATCACTGCCAAGATTACGGCCGTCCAGCACGGTGACTACCGTATCAACATTATTGACACGCCCGGACACGCCGACTTCTCAGGCGAGGTCGAACGCACCTTGAATATGGCCGACGGCTGCCTGCTGATCGTCGACGCCCAGGAAGGCCCGATGCCACAGACCAAATTCGTCCTCGGTAAGGCGCTTGAAGCCGGCCTTAAGCCGATTGTCATCATCAACAAGATTGATAAAGACGGCCGCCGCATTTCTGAGGTCGAAGACGAACTCGCTGACTTGTTTCTCGAGATGGCCATCCATGAAGATCAACTCCATTATCCTGTCTATTACGCCATCGGCCGCGCCGGCAAGGCCTGGAAGAGCATTCCTGATGACACCGAAGCTGACGGCAGCCTCGAAGTCGTCTTTGACGCTATCATCAGCGACATTCCGGCTCCGAAAGTCGAAGTCGACAAGCCGTTCCAGATGTTAGTCACCGCTCTGGCTTTTGACACCTTCAAGGGCAAGTACGCCATCGGCCGCATTACCCGCGGCAGCATTAAGGGTGGTGATCAAGTCGCTCTTTGCAAAAAAGACGGTACCTTCTCGAAAGCCAAAGTTGAGCTTGTATTCATGAGCCACGGTGTCAGCCGCTTTGAAGTGGCCGGCGGTACCGCTGGTGACATCGTCCAGCTGACTGGCATCGCTGACGCGCAGATCGGCGAAACTATCGCTGACGCTACCAACCCGGAAGCACTCCCAGTCATGGAAGTGGAAGCTCCGACCCTGCAGATTTTCTTAGGCCCGAACACCAGCCCATTCAAGGGTCAGGAAGCCGAGTTCAACACCAGCCGTCAAATCGGTGACCGCTTGCAGAAAGAACTCGAAACCAATGTCGGCCTCCGTGTCGAAGACGAAGGTATCGGCTTCAAAGTCTCCGGTCGTGGTGAACTTCACCTGTCCGTCCTGATCGAAACGATGCGGCGCGAAGGCTTCGAATTCGAAGTCGGCCGCCCGCAGGTCGTGACCAAGCAGGAAGACGGCAAGACTATGGAGCCGGTCGAAGAGGTCCAGATCGAAGTCCCGGCCGAACACGTCGGTACCGTCCAGATGGAACTTGGTCAACGCCGCGCCACCCTCAAAGAACAGTTTGCCAGTCCGAAAGGCGTCACGAAGCTCGTTTACGAAATGCCGACCCGCGCCCTGATCGGTCTGCGCAACGTCCTCCTGACCAACACCAAAGGCACCATCGTAATGAACAGTGTCGTCACCGGTTACCAGGAACAGGGTAGTGCACTCCAGCAACTCCGTAACGGCGTACTGATCTCCTTCGAAGCCGGTGTCACCACCGCCTACGCTCTGCAGAACGCTGAAGCCCGCGGCACGACATACATCGGTCCGGCTGAAAAAGTCTACGCCGGCCAGATCATCGGCCTTAACAGCCGCCAGGAAGACATGGAAATCAACGTCTGTAAGGCGAAGCACCTGACTAACATGCGCTCTTCCAGTTCTGACGGTGTCGTCCAGCTTACCCCGCCGACCATCTTCAGCCTGGAACAGTGCCTCGACTTCATCGAAAACGACGAATTACTCGAAGTCACACCAAAGTCACTCCGCCTGCGCAAGCGCGAGCTTGATCCCAAGAAGCGCAAGCGTTCATAAGTCCGGCTGTAGTATAGTGGTAGGCATGCATTACCACCTCTACACCGACCGCATGGCCAGCATCGAACCAATCGTGCAACGGCTGACCGAAGAGTTACACGCCAACCGCCAGGTACTCTGGTTGATTTCCGGGGGCTCGAACATCGAACTCGAAACCGCCATCATGAACCGCTTGCCTGAAACCCGGCTGGCGAACCTGACGATCACACTTATGGATGAGCGTTACGGCGAGTTCGGACATGCCGATTCTAATTTTCGGCAACTCATTGAAGCCGGATTTGATGCCCGTTCGGCTACGATAGTTGCGTCCTTGCCAGAGACAGAAGCATCATTTGAGGCAGCTGCCGAGCGGTTTGAGGGGCTCATCGAAGAAGAATTGGCCAAGGCTGATGTGGTCATCGGTCTGTTCGGCATGGGTCCTGATGGCCATACCGCAGGCATTCTTCCCGGGACACCTGCTGCCGAGGAGCTGCCATATCTTACGACCCACTACCATACCGATCAGTATGATCGCCTGACTATGACCTTTGAGGGGCTACGCCAGATCGACGTCGGCTACTTATACGCCTTTGGCGACAACAAGAAAACACAGCTGGAGCAGTTACATGCCAATGACACGCCGCTCGCAGAGCAACCGGTGCAAATACTGAAAGAATTAACCGAGGCGGTCGTTATCAGTGACCAGATAGGAGAAAAAGAATGAAAATCGCATTAATCGGGCTCGGTAAAATGGGCCAACAGATCGCCGAAAAACTTATGAATGACGGCCATGCGGTCGTCGGTTATGACCAGAACGCCGAAACACTCGAAAATCTTGCCGCAAAAGGTGTCATCGCTGCCCATAATAAAGCCGAGGTTATCGCTGCATTCACGGATGAGCCTCCGGTTATCTGGTTAATGATTCCTGCTGACTTCGTAGAAACAGAACTGACAGAATGGTTCAGCCTATTACCGGCCGACACCATCCTTATTGATGGGGGTAATTCTGATTTTCGCCTTTCCGGACCGCGCGCCGAAGCCGCCGCCAGTCACGGCATCAACTTCGTCGATATCGGCACGAGCGGCGGCGTGCACGGCTTTGAGAACGGTTTCTCTTTGATGGTCGGTGGCGGTGAAGTAGTTCAGACACTGAAGCCGATCCTTGACACCCTCGTTGCCCCTAACGGCGGCTGGCGCCACGTCGGGCCGGCCGGCGCAGGGCATTACGTCAAGATGGTCCATAACGCCATCGAGTACGGCATGATGCAGAGTCTGGCCGAAGGCTATCAACTGCTGAAAGAAGGTCCGTATGACCACCTGGACCTGGCCGACATCGGTGACCTATGGCAGCAAGGCAGCATCATCGACTCCAATCTCAACGGACTGACGGCCCAGGCGCTCCGTGCCAATCCTGAGCTCGAAGGCATCGACGGCGTCGTAGCGGAAAGTGGCGAAGCCCGTTGGGCCGTCGAAGCGGCCCACACCAGTGGTATGACATTGCCAGTCATCGAGGAATCACTAAAAATCCGGCTGGCTTCACAGCAGGGCCGGACGAATTATGCTACAAAAGTACTAGCCGCCTTACGTAACGCCTTCGGCGGTCACAGCATCAACCAACGCTAAAGGAGGGCCCTTCATGCAAACCGAGCCAGCAATCATCGTCCTATTCGGCATTACCGGCGATCTGTCCAAAAGAAAATTATTACCGGCCATATTCAGCCTGCACAACCAGGGCCTACTCCATGATAAGACCGTCCTACTTGGGTCCTCGCGCCGAGAGGTATCGCCAGGCGACATCATATCCCGCGACGATTTCAACGACGAATTTGCCAGTAGGTTAGAGATGATTCAGTATGACCCGTCGGAAGACAGCGGCGGTACGGTCCTCAAAAGTAAACTCGATGAGATCGAACAGCGGCAAGGCGTACCGATGCAACGCCTTTTTTACCTGTCGATTCCACCGGAAACACTAAGCGATGTCGTCCGTAACATGGCGACAGCCGGTCTGAACGATCAGCGGACCCGTCTGTTAATTGAAAAACCGTACGGCCACGACCTCGCATCGGCCGAGCAGCTGACCAAAGATCTCGCCGAGGTCTTTTCCGAAGAGCAGATTTACCGCATCGACCACTTCTTGGCGAAAGACATGGTACAAGGCATTACCACGTTCCGCGAGCGCAACGGCTTGTTCAACCACCTGCTCAGTAATGAATACGTTTCAAGCATTTATGTCCGTGGCCATGAGACACTGGATATTCAGGGGCGGGGGGACTTCTATGAACAGACCGGCGCACTGCGTGATCTGATCCAAAGCCATTTGTTGCAGATTTTGGCCGTCACCGCCAGCACCTCGTCCAAGAAGGATTTTCTTGAAAGCCTGATCGTACCGGAAGACATTACCAACCGGACCGCCCGCGGACAGTATGAAGGCTACCGCGACGAGGCCGGGCAACCCGATTCGACACTTGAAACGTTTGCCGCGATTGAGCTGACAAGTTCCGATCCGAATTGGCAGGGCGTGACTTTCGTACTAGAGACCGGCAAGGCTTTGCCGCACAAGATTACGGACGTCACCGTCACGTTCAAAGCGACCGATCTGACTCAGAAAGCAGCTCAGCTGGTGTTCGATATCGAACCTGAACACAAGATAAGCATTACGACCATCACGAAAAAACCCGGCCTGGACGAGGATGCCGTCGAGGAACAAGCCCTCGAGCTCCCGATTAATGGTGAAATGCCGGATGCCTATCAGCGCGTCTTCTATGACGCCCTCAGCGGCAAACAACAACTGTTCGTAACCGCAGATGAGGCTTTGGCTTGCTGGCGGGTCGTGCAGCCGATAATGGACGCTTGGGCAGCCGCCGGCGAAGATGGTTTGCAATCATACGCCAAGGGCAGCAGGGGACCCTCGCTGACCAACCTCGCGTAAGCGAAGCATAAGCTGATAGTGATATACTGGAATCAATGAAAAAACTCACTCTTGACAAGGTCTTACCGTGGTTACTGATTGTCTGCGGTACGATCGGGCTGGCTATGGCCGCCATCATTACCATCGATAAGATCAACTTGCTGCAACATCCGGAAACACAGTTCGTCTGCGACTTAAATCCGATCATCAGCTGCGGTTCTGTCATGCAGTCTGCCCAGTCACACGTCTTCGGTTTTCCTAACCCATTGATCGGGCTGGCCGCTTGGCCCGTGGTCATCACGACCGGTGTCTTTCTGTTGCAACGTGGCCGGTTGAAACGCTGGTACTGGCTCGGATTGGAAGCCGGCACTATCTTTGCGGTACTGTTCTGTCACTGGTTGTTTTTCCAGACCGTCTATCGCATTCACGCCATCTGCCTGATGTGCGTCGCGACCTGGATCGTCAGTATCATCACGTTCTGGTACGTGACGCTGTATAACATCGACAAAGGTCATATCCAATTGCCCCGGCAACTGATCGGGCTGGGTATATGGGTTCGCAAGCATCATCTTGATTTGCTGTTGCTGTGGTTCCTGCTGCTGGCGTTCTTTATCTTCAAGCACTTCTGGTACTACTTCGGCCGTAATCTGTAGCATGATATAATTCAACAGAACTTACATAAAAACAAACATGGCACACAAAAAGAAAAAAGATCTGTTAACAATGAGCGCCGAAGCTCCGGCCATCATTCTTGACCGAAGCGTCATCGCTTCACAGCAGATCGCGCGCGTGTTACCCGGCGGTCAGGTCATAACTAAAGGGCGCAATTATTGGCTCATGCTTGGGCCCGGTCTGACCACAGGTGCCAGCGACGACGATCCATCGGGCATCGCAACGTACTCGCAGACGGGCGCGCAGTTCGGCTATCAGTTCATCTGGTTGTCCGTCTGGACGCTGCCGCTTATGGGAGTCGTCCAGGAAATGTGCGCCCGCATCGGTCTGGTAACAGGGCGGGGGTTGGCAGGCAATATCCGCATATTCTTCTCCAAAAAGGTTCTGTACGCTTGTACATTGCTGCTATTCGCTGCGAACGTCATCAACATTGGTGCCGACTTGGGAGCTATGGCAAAAGCGGCCCAGCTGCTTATGCCGCAGCTAAGTTTCGGTTGGCTGGTGGCGGGTTTTGCCGCGGTCAGTTTGGGACTACAGATTTTTACGCCCTATGTGCGGTACGCACGATATCTGAAGTGGCTGGCACTGATATTACTTTCGTATGTCGTTTCAGCGATCCTCGCCCACCTCGACTGGCACACCATCGCGTACGCGGTCGTCCATCCTTCGTTCAACTTCAGTAAGGACGCTCTCCTTATCATCTGTGCCGTACTGGGCACTACGATATCGCCCTACCTGTTTTTCTGGCAGACGTCGAGCGAAGTCGAAGAAAAGATTTCTCAAGGCAAGACCACGGTACGGCAGCGCCGGACGGGTGTATCAAAATATGATATGCGCTCCATGCGGATCGATGTCTGGTCAGGCATGTTCCTAAGTAACCTCGTCATGTTCTTCATCATTGCCGCATGCGGCGGCATCCTGTATCCGAACGGTATCACCAATATCACCAGCGCTGCGCAGGCGGCGGAAGCCTTACGTCCGTTCGCCGGTGATGCAAGTTATTACTTATTTGCCATAGGTGTTATCGGTACCGGCTTACTGGCTATTCCGGTGCTGGCCGGTTCGAGCTCATACGCCCTGGCTGAAAGTTTCAAGTGGAAGGAAGGCCTCAACCGCAAACTGCCACAGGCCTATGCATTTTATGGGGTAATCATTATATCGATGCTGATCGGTTTCGGCATCAACTTCTTACAGATCGATCCGATCAAAGCACTGATCTACGCTGCCGTAGCCAATGGACTGGTCGCACCGATCATCCTCTTGCTTATCGTCCTGATGGCACGTAATCGTAAGATCATGGGCCACTGGGCAAACCGTCCTCACACGAATTTCATCGGCTGGGCGACGGTCGCTGTCATGACTGTCAGCGGCATAGCCGCCATCGTATCGCTCATTATCTAAATCTAAAGGGTGGTGAATATGACAAGCAGACAAGATTTAAAGATACGCGTTGGCGTATGCGCTTAAACCCTCCCGGCCCGTCATATGCACCTGCCGTGACCGCTGGCTGGAATCAGCCGTCGTTCTGTGGGTAGTCACAGCTGCCGGAGCCGGAACCCGGAGTGATTCGGTGGATGACCTCACCGGAGTTGTAGCCGTTGGCCACCGTCTCGTACTGGTAGGCCGCACCGATGGACATCTGTCCGCTTCCGGGTCGCAAGCTATCGCTGGCCATGGCCTGGGCGAGGTTCATGCTGTACGGAGGCCCGCTGACGTAGACCGTCCGTTCGCCGGCGCCGTCGGTCCAACCGCAGTAGACCGCCTGGAAGGTGCTGATCGTGCGTGGTGCGGCCGGCGGAGGGGCGGAGCTGGTGGTTACCGGAGCCGGTGCGGCTGTTGTCGTGGCGGCCGGTTGGGTGGTCGCCGGGGGTGCCGAGGACGCGGTAGCAGATGCGCTGGCACTGGTGGTGGACTCCTGGGTGGTAGTGACAGTTGTCGGTGACGAGCTTGCCGTCGTAGTCGGGGTCGTAGCGGGTGCACTCGAGGTCTGAGTCGGGAAAGAGGCGCCGGTTGAGCCGGTCGCGTTCCTGACAGAAGAGCTCAGTGCTCCACTGAACATCAGGGCAAGCCAGAAAACGACAACGAAGAGCCCGATCACCACGACTGTGATGAAGATGTTGACTCGGCGATTGTCGTTTTCATGGGCGTACCAATCGCGGACGCTCATATATCTCCTTCATGGGGGAGGGGGACCGTGTGGTCCAGCCACTGACGAATCATGCATAAATGATTGGCCCACACGGTATCTGTCTGCTTGTCAAAGGGCTTCGAAGCTGCCGTATCGGCGCTCAACGAAGTATAGATATTTTATAATTATTGTCTGTATCTGTCAATCAAGCGTTGCGTAGCGCTTCGATCGGATCTTTGCGTGACGCCTTCAGTGCCGGAGCTGTCCCGAACAGGAGGCCAAGTACAAGCGTGACGAAGAAAGCGATGAGCGGCACCGGCCAACTGATCGGCATCTTAAAATCACTGAACAGAAGTACGATACCTTCGATGGCATACGCGACCGCAACCCCGGCTACACCACCGGCTACACTGACCACTGTGGCTTCGACGATGAACTGCGTCAGTATCTGGCGGTTAGTAGCGCCGACCGCTTTGCGGATGCCGATTTCTTGCATACGTTCAGTGACCGACACCCACATGACGTTCATGACACCGATTCCGCCGACGAGTAATGAGATCGCGGCAATAGCGGCAATAGCATACGTGATGGTAGTAATGGTCTTGTCATTACCAGAAGCGCTGTCGCCGGGTCCGAGGACGGTGAAATCAGCTTGATTACCGTGTTTTGCCAGCACGGTATCATTGATTGCCGCAACAGCGTTCGCCATCTGCTCCCGATCCTTGATTCGGACCAGAATCTGATAGACGGGCAAGTTGGCGTTAGTAATCTTCTGGCCCGTCTTGAACGGTATGATGATGGCATTATTAAGATTAGCCGCCGGGGATAAAGTCGACGCACCGACATCTTTCAGCACTCCCTGGACGATGAAGTGCTGGCCGCGCAGCCGGAATTCCCGTCCGAGTGGGACCTGCTCACCGAAGATACGTGCCGCTACGGTTGTGCCGATGACGGCTACTGAGCTTTCGCCGGTATCAGCTCCCGAAAAGTCACCGTATTCGACCAGCGGTCCAAAGATATCACCAACATCATCACCAGCAGCGATCACCATCGTTTCCATCGGCTTGCTGTCAGGTGCCGAAACTGTTCCCGACACGGCCGCCAAAGGGACGACGGTCGATACCTGGCCCAGTTTCGCGATAGCCTGGGCGTCGGTCTGGGTGAGGGCGGTCAGGCTCGGCTGCAAAGGATTGCCTGACTGGCTCGGTTGTACAGTGATAATGTCGTTACCCAAAAACGCGTTGTTCGTCTGAACCTGGCGCTTAATACCTTCACCGATGGCAATCACGAGGATGATAGACGTGATACCGATAGTTATTCCCAGGATGGTCAACAAGCTGCGCATACGGTTATGGCGCAGGTTACTCACGGCCAGCTTGAAATGGCCTTTACTGCCCATAGACATTACTTCTTACTCCTTGTGCGATGAGCTGTCGATTTCTTGGATGACTTCCTGGTACGGGTCGCCGGTTTCTGAGGCAACGCCGCCATTAATGCTGACACTCCCGCTAAATCGTGCTCCTCGTTAGTAGTCGGGACGCTGTACATCACCTGGCGCGCACGTCGGGCGACATCACCGATCTTGGTCTGCTCGTCGGCGATGATTGCGCCATCGTGCATATAGACCACCCGACTGGCATAGCGGGTCAGCTCGGGGTTGTGGGTGACGAATAGGATGGTATTGCCTGTCTTGTGTATCTCACTTAAGAGCTCCATGACCAGGCGGCTTCCGGCACTATCGAGGTTACCGGTCGGTTCATCCGCGATTATGATCTTAGGATTATTGACTAGGGCGCGTGCAATGGCGACACACTGCGTCTGGCCGCCGCTCAGCTGGGAGGGCAGGTAATACTCACGCTCCTGCAGACCGACCCGCTCCAGCATCGCGCTGGCCTGTTTCAGGCGGCGGGTGGTGCCAAGGCCTTTGTAAAGTAGCGGTAAGGCGACGTTTTCAAGCGCAGTCAAACGCGGCAACAGATTGAACGACTGAAAGATGAAGCCGATCGTATCGCGGCGTAATTTGGCAGACCGGTTCGGCTTAAGCTTGGATACCGACCGACTATTCAGCAGGTAATTGCCATGACTCGGGCGATCAAGCAGGCCGATGACGTTCATGAGGGTCGACTTGCCCGAGCCGCTTGGTCCCATGACTGCCACGAACTCACCCTCTTCAATCGTCAAGTTGACTTCGTCGAGCGCAATATTGGTAGCGTCGCCGAAGCCGTACAGCTTGCTGACGTCTTCTAATTTTATAACTGACATTGTTACCTAGTGTACCGCTGTTGTCATAACTGGCGCAACAGGGGAATTGATGTGTTATATGTAACATTTCCATTATTAACACAAGCCTTTCCCCCGAAGGAGTGTGACCGCCGGTAGGATTCGTGTATAATTCCTACGTTCAGGAGGGGTCGCCTAGTGGCCTATGACAAGGAACGCGCGCAGGTGCTTGCACCGAGCACGAGACGCCGTCCACAGGCTATCCTGAAGTATACTGTTCATGTTGGAGGGGTCGCCTAGTGGCCTATGGCGCACGCTTGGAAAGCGTGTTGGGTGCAAGCCCTCGAGGGTTCGAATCCCTCTCCCTCCGCCAAACTAAAAACGCCAGGTTCAACCTGGTGTTTTTAGTTTGGTGATGACTGCCCATTCGGGTCAGTAAATTACTTCAGTGCTACCTCGGACTGTACCGTGACTTCTTTGTTGTCCGTGTAATTCTTATACTTGTTGATGCTCACCAGAGTGACTTCTTCGTTTGGGTCCACTTCGAAGATTATTGAACCTTTGATCTGCTTACCGGGAGCGACGTTTTGTGAGTCAAGCGCATCCGACTCGTCTTCAGTAGTCACGTATTCGCTATCCTGCAGCCCGCCGGCACTGTTACGGGCCTGGAAGTTGCTGCTGCTGATGTACTGATCACCTGATTTCTGACGGTTACCGACTACCAGATCAATTTTTACGAGCTCTTTGCCCGGACCAGCCTTCACATAGGTGCTGTTGGATGTGAAGTTGCGGTGCACACCGGTCACCATGTAGCTGAGACCATCAACCTGGTTGATCTGCTGGTTAGGTTTAGCTTTCAGCGTCTGTTCTTTAATGCTCGTCTGTTCATCAATCAGTGTTGAAAGGTCAAGCGTGCCGTCGGGCCGACTTACGATATCTTTCGTTCCACCGGTCACAGAACTGACCGCATTGCTGACCGGGTTACTCGAGCCGCCTTTTTTAGTCAGTAAAAGCACGGCAGCGATCGCGATGCCCAAGACTACCAGCATGGCAACGACGATGAGTATGATTTTCTTGGTATTGGAGCCGTCGTCAGATGAAGCCGAATAATTGGTCACATACGGAGACTGGGGAGTTTGCCCGTAAGGCGGCATCAGAGGCTGAGGCACTGTAGCTGGCTGAGGAGGCCCGTACATGGGCTGTACGACCTGGGGCTGCGGTTGCATCGGCTGAGTTGCATACGGGGAAGGTTGAGACGTAGGCACCACCCCCGGCTGCGGTGACATCGGCATTTGATTCGGCGCCGGCTGATATTGCGGGGAAGGTGGCATTTGCGGCTGAGGCGGGCCGGAAGGAGTTTGCTGATTGTACGGGTCCATCGGGTTCATCATTTTTCCTATCTTTGTTTCGAAGTGTACCTTTTGGGTGAAGCATACGCGTCATGCTTATGGCTGTCAATGATGATACAATACCGTTATGCTTTTAGCCGATCTTCTCACCTGGTGGTATGGCCGTGGCTGGCTTCAGGTCGCCAGGAATGGTCAACGCCGTCTCCGACATGTCATCGACCTGTTTTCCGTTAGCTTATTACTGCGCACACTGATCGCACCTTGGCGTAAGATCATCACCTATCCCGGGGCGGGCCTTGATGCCAAGATGCGGGCCATCAGTGATAATTTCTTCAGTCGAATGGTCGGCTTTGTCGTGCGTATCTGCGTCTTATTAAGCGCATTTGTATCCGGTATCGTCTTGGGTGTCTATACTTTGGTCGTACTATTGGCGTGGCCCCTTATTCCAGTCGCACTGCTGGCAAGTCCTATACTGGGGCTGCTCCTATGACTCCTGACCTCGGCAACATACGGGCAAAAAAGGCCCGTCTTGGTAAACGGATCGGGCCGATCGGCTACGATATGCTACGCGGCGGCATGGCGGCCGGCACTATCGCCACGATTATATTATTCATACTGAGCCTGCCGAACCTCGCATGCGTGGCAATCTTTTTCAGCCTGTTATGTCTGGTACCGGCCGCCTGGTACCGGCTGGAGCTTCACGAATTGCCGACGAACAGCGAGAGCCTGACTGGTCGTCTTGACCGGCATCTGCTGGCGCGTCTGGAGCCGGGTCGTGACATGACACCACTCACCATCTGGCAGGACATCAAGGGCTACTGGCAGAATTTCTTCGTAATCGACCACCTGTTCATTCACGGTGACGCCCTGGATGATCATTTATCGCAGGAACCAGCCGATACGGCAGCGGTCTGGTCGACGGCCGCCGAGCTGGCCGGCAGTCAGCCGATCCAAGCCGGGCACGTATCGGCCGCCCTACTGCTGACGACACCGTCGCTGCAACCATACTTACAATCCATCAAGGTAGACACCGACACTATCAAAGCCGTCACCGGGTGGCTTGACCGTTTGCTTGAATCCCGCCATGTCTCCCGACCATATTTCGGCGGCGTCGGCCGGGACTGGGCCAATGGCTTTACTCCGCGATTAAATCAATTCGGACACAACATCTCGCTCGATATCGAAGCACACGGCGCTCACTTCGGCTGGCTGACGACTTCGCCAGGCGTTCAGGCCATCAAGACCGCCTTCAGCCAGGGAACAGCTGCCGTGGCCCTGATCGGTGATGATGGGGTGGGCAAGACCAGCCATGTCGATGCCTTGGCTCAGGTGCTCCTGCAGGAACAGACCGACCGTAACCTCGAGCACCGCCAGATCATCGCGCTCAATCCATCGGTCATTTTGTCACACGCCTCGCACCCAGGCGACCTGGAACATCTACTCTTATTATTACTGAACGAAGCTGCCCATGCCGGCCACATCATACTGTTCTTTGATGATGCCCATCTGTTCTTCCAGGACGGCCATGGCGCTGTTGACCTGTCTCAGATCTTACTACCGGTCGTCCAGAGCCACCAGGTGCAGATGATTTTTGCCATGACGCCACGCGACCTTCAGCAGCTGAAGACGACCAACGGGACTTTGGCAAACCTTTTGACGCCGATAAGTCTGCAGGAGCCACCTGTCGACCAAGTTATGCGCGTCCTGGAGGATGCTGCCATCCGCTTAGAACGCCGGCACGACGTATTGATTACATACGAAGCCCTCGCGGAGGTATATCGACTGAGCGGCCGTTACGACCAGGATACGGCTTACCCGGGCAAAGCTCTGAAAGTCCTTGAGCAGGCTATGGCTCACGCCGATCACCAGCTCGTGAATGCAGCGTCAGTACAGGCGGCGATCGAACAGACCCGGGGCGTCAAAGTCAGTACCGCCAGCGTGGCCGAGACCGACCAGTTACTGAACCTTGAAGACGCTATCCACGAGCGGATGATAAACCAAAGCCAGGCCGTCAGCGTCGTTGCCAGCGCCCTCCGTCGCGCGAGGGCAGGCATCGCCAATCCTCGCCGGCCGATCGGTAGTTTCCTGTTCCTCGGTCCGACCGGTGTCGGTAAGACCGAGCTGGCCAAAGCTGTCGCTGCCACGTTCTTTGGCAGCGAAGACAATATCATCCGGCTCGACATGAGTGAATACCAACAGCCTGACGATGTGCAGCGCCTACTCAGTAATGGAGCGAACGAATCCAAGAGCCTGATCCTGGCGGTGCGCCAACGACCGTACGCCGTCGTATTACTGGACGAGCTCGAAAAGGCACATCCGAACATCCTCAACCTCTTGCTTCAGCTGCTTGACGAAGGCCAGTTGACTGACATGGAGGGCCGGGCCGCATCGTTCAAGGACTGCGTCATCATCGCTACCAGCAATGCCGGCGCCAACCGTATCCGTGACGCCGTCAGCGCCAACCAACCCCTCGATGAAGCCTTCGAACGGGAACTGACCGATGAACTCATCAACGCCGGGCAATATAAGCCCGAGCTGCTGAACCGTTTCGACGAGGTTGTTCTCTTCAGACCACTCGAAGCTGCGGAATTACTGCAGATAGTCGATCTGATGATGAAAGAGATCAACCAGAACCTGGCAAACCAACATATCACCGTTCAGCTGACGCGACCGGCAGCTGAGAAAATTGTCGAGAAGGGATACGACATCCGACTGGGTGCCCGCCCGCTGCGGCGTGTCCTTCAGAGAGCGGTCGAAGATACCATAGCCGACAAGATCCTGCGCGGTGAAGCTACCGCCGGCACCAATCTGACACTTGATGTGGCTGATCTAAAACTCTGATTTTTGCCGTAATTATTCGGCAGCGTCCATAACGTTGAAATTACCGAAACTTTTAACTGATCGAAGTTCCGACTGGCTGACCCTCGGCCACTTTAAGAATGCTGTCTTCGGTCATGGCATTGAAGACGACTAGTGGCATATGCTGTTCCATGGCCAGTCCCATGGCGGCTTTGTCCATCACCTTGATAGCGTCATTGGCGACGGCTTCTTGATAGGTCAGGGTGGACAACAGCTTGGCATTATTGGACTTGGACGGATCCTCGTCGTAGACGCCATCAACCTTGGTAGCCTTAAGCACCGCCTGACAATCAAGCTCGAGAGCCAGCGACACTGCCGCCGTGTCCGTAGTCAGATATGGGCGGCCGATACCGCCGCCGGCGATGACAACACGGCCTTTTTCGAGGTGTTTGATAGCAAGGCGATGGACGAACGGTTCGGCGACCTGCTCGGCAAAGATATTGCTGAGGCAGCGGGTAGGCACGCCCTGGGTCTCGAAGATATCGGTCAAGGCCAGGGCATTCATCATCGTCGCAAGCATGCCGATGTGGTCAGCCGTGACACGGTGGATACCATGACCCGCCAACTGGGCGCCGCGTGCGTAATTGCCGCCACCGACCATGATGACGACTTGGGTGCCGGTATCAGCGACTTTTTTGACTTCCCGGGCAAGCCAGGCGGCCAACTCGGCATCGATACCGCTCTCAAATTTACCAGCTAATTGTTCACCGGAAAGTTTGAGAAGTATTCGGGTATACATTAGATTTCAGTTTACCACAGGCTGGTATACTGGCTATATGAAAATTTACTCCTGGAACGTCAACGGTATCCGTGCCGTCCTCAAGAAAGAACTTTTCTTATCATTCATCGACCAGGAAAAACCCGATATCCTTTGCCTGCAGGAGACCAAAGCAAAGCAGGAGCAGGTCGAACTTGAACTACCCGGCTACCACCAGTTCTGGTACTCAGCGGTCAAGCCGGGCTACTCCGGCACGGCCATCTTCAGTAAAGTCGAACCGCTGCAGGTCATCAATGGCTTGCCACAGGACATCATCGACACATACGAAGTCAGCGGCGATGTCTACGGCGACCCGAACGACGAGGGCCGCGTCATGGCTGCAGAGTTTGAAAAGTTCTGGGTGGTGACCGTCTATACGCCGAATGCCAAGGATGACCTAAGTCGCATTCCGCTCCGTCACAAGCACTGGGATCCGGCCTTTTTGGCGTACTGCAAACAGCTTGAGCAGTCCAAGCCCGTGCTGTTCTGCGGCGACCTGAATGTCGCTCACACCGAGGATGACCTGGCCAATCCGAAGCCGAACCGGGGCAAGAAAGGCTTCACCGAAGAAGAGCGCAGCGGCTTCCAAGCCTTCGTCGATGCCGGCTTCATCGATACCTTACGATTATTCAGACAGGGCAACGGCCATTACACCTGGTGGAGCCACTTCGCCAAGGCCCGGGAACGCAACGTCGGCTGGCGGATCGACTATTTCTTAGCCAGCGCATCACTGAAGGACAAAATCAAATCCGCCGATATCCATGCTCAGGTATTCGGTTCCGATCACTGCCCGGTCAGCGTGACGGTCGACGTATAGATGCCGACCGCCGCCTTTTCGTACGGGTTCGGGGAAGGGCCCTGGCATAGCCGCCAGAAGTTTGAGGCCAAGCTGGAACGGGCCGGATTCGATGTCATACGCGACATACCGGCCGCCGACATCATCATCTCCCATTCGGCCGGCTGTTATTTTCTGCCCGAGATGACTGATAAACAGATACTTTTCCTGATCGACCCGCCGTACTGGCCCGGCCGCTCGTCGTGGAACAGCTTCATTGAAAAAGTGCGCACCGAATTCATTGACGCCCGCCAGCGCCGCGCCCTCGGCTTCTGGCTTCGTAAGACCGCTTGGAACATCACCTATAGTCTGCGGTCCCTCACCAGGACCTTGACGATAGCCCGGCTGCATCCACTCCATAACTTTCATGAGGCGCTAGAAGACCATGATATCGTCCTGATCCGTAACGACCGTGACGTCTGGTGTACGCCCGAAATCGAAAAATTACCGACCAAAGGTAAGTCATTCCTCTACTACCATGTGCCCGGGTTGCATGACGACCTCTGGGAAATGCCTGCCCCCTACGTTGCAATCATTCAAGAAGTCGCTACACTGAGACCATGATAAATCTCCGCACCCTGACGTTATTCCTAAGGGACGATGAAATCCTCTTGGCGATGAAGAAACGTGGCTTTGGGGCGGGGTATTACAACGGCCCCGGCGGGAAGCTCGAGAGCGGCGAGACCCTAGAACAAGCCATGGTGCGTGAATGCCAGGAAGAGATAAGCCTTACTCCGAAAAACTGGGAAAAAGTAGCTATCTGCGATTTTGAATTTCCCGACCACGAACAGAACATGCAATTACACGTCTTCGTCTGCCGCCAGTGGGAAGGGGAGCCAGCCGAGAGTGAAGAGATGGCACCTGAATGGTTCAATATAAAAGAGATACCCTACGATAAGATGTGGCACGACGATATCGTCTGGTTTCCAAGTGTTATCGCCGGTAGCAAGCTTCTTGGCCGGTTCATTTTCAATGGCGACGAGCGCATGTTGTCGGCCGAACTCAATTTCGTCGAGGCCCTATAATGCCGGCTGATTATTGGTACCGCCAGACTCTCGATCAGCCACTTTTTTCCGAGATGCTATGGAGCCGGCCGGAGAACCGTAGCCAGGCGGGCCGCCTGATGATCGCCGGCGGCAGTCTTCATGGGTTTGCGGTGCCAGCCGAGGCCTACGCGGCAGCGAGCAAAGCCGGTGTCGGCACCGCCCGTGTCCTGTTGCCTGATGCCTTGCAGAAACCGGTCGGCCTCTTATTCGAAGCGGGTGAATACGCCCCCAGTACGCCGAGCGGCAGCTTCAGCCGTCAGGCGTTGGCCGTCTTCATGGACTGCGCCGCCTGGGCTGACGGAGTCCTCTTAGCTGGCGAATTCGGCCGTAATAGCGAAACGGCCATCCTACTGGAGAGTTTCGTCAGCAAACATCATGGGCAACTGACGATAACTCGTGACGCGCTCGATTATTTCGTCGTAACCCCGGGCATGATTCTGAATCGCGCCGATACTACGCTCGTCCTTAGCATGGCTCAATTGCAGAAATTGTTCATGACTAGCAAGCAACCGGTGGCCATCACGTTTGATATGGGGCTCAGCCGACTGACGGCAGCTCTGCACGACTTCACGCAAGCTTATCCAACCAATATAATCGTCCGCACGAACGAACACTGCGTCATCGCAGTCGACGGCTCAATCAGCAGCACCGACTGCCTTGGCGACAAACCGGTTTGGCGGGTAACAACGGCCGCAGCTGCCAGTGTCTGGTGGTTACAGAACCCGAGCCAGACGTTCAAAGCTCTGACGACCAGCCTGATTCCAGCCGCTCAGTAGCCTATTTCAAGGTAGGGCGTACCGCCCAGCAAGCCTTCGGTAATGATTTCATTAAAGTGCGCGACGATGTCATCAGGCAGCTCCTTTACGTCAGCCCAGACCAGCTCGCTACATTTGTCCGGTTCCGCATTGTAAAATTCATATCCTTTATCGTTAATGGCAAACTCATAACCGACATACTCGGTCGGCGTCGTATTACGAACGGCCACACAGACGAATTCGAGGTCGGCCGGATCAATATCGACCCCTAGCTCTTCTCTGATTTCTCGCAACATAGCTAGGCGAGGTGTCTCATAGGGTTCGACATGACCTCCGGGCGGACAAAGATAACCGTCCATCCAGCCGGTGTCAGCGCGGCGACCGAGTAGGATTTTGTCGTCTCGTACGACAAATACGTTGACCGACGGGATGACCGTATGTTTCATGCAAGCATCATAGCAGCTACCAAATAAAAAGGCCCAGCAAGCTGGGCCTTTTTATTTGGTGCCGCGGGCCGGACTTGAACCGGCACGTCCTAATGGACACCAGATTTTGAGTCTAGCGTGTCTACCAATTCCACCACCGCGGCGTAGCATGTGAGGAACCGCGTAATTGTACTATACTAAGAGGTAGTACCGCAAACACCATGAGCCAAAACCCACTTTCACCTTTCAACAACGACGCCAAACCAAAACGACCCAGCGGCGCCGACCAAGCAGCTGCTATCATTCGTAAAAAATTAGACGAGTTGTACGGCACTGAACCAGACGCCAAAGAGGAGCTTCAGGAAGCTGAAATCGTCCGCCCGCGGAGCAAACATCAACAGTTCATGCTCGATTTGAGCAGTAGTGGCAAGAGTCTGGCCGACATCCAGGCAGCTTGGCACGAATATTATGCCAAGCTGCCGGATGATGAAAAACATGAGGTATGGCAGGAGTTTTACTCCAGCCAGGAACAGAACGCCACATACCAACAGTTAGCGCCTAAAGAAAAAGACAAAGAACCTGCCAAGCCTGCCGCCCATGATACGCCCGCCAAGCCGATTGCGAGCCCGAACAAGGTCGTCAGCGGACAGATGGTACCCGTGCACGAGCCGGAGCATCGTTCACCGAAGGAAATCAAACATGCCATCCGTCAGAACGTCACGAAACAGGCCAAGAAGGTCAATAAGGGTCATTTCCACTCGCTACTGTTCGGCCTCGTGACAGGTGCGCTCGTTATCTTTATTTTCCTATTCAGTTTTTTCAATGAAGTCATCATCGCGCCACTCATCCAGCCGGGCCGTAGCGTCAGTTCAACGCCTATAATTATCGACCCGGACACGATTGCGGCTGACGGGCAAGCTAAAATCATCATCCCCAAGATCAACGTCGAGATTCCGATCGACTTTAACCAGTCTTCCACCAATGAGGCAGACATCCAGAACGCCCTGAACGACGGGGTCGTCCATTACCCGACTACGGTCAATCCGGGACAGCAGGGTAACCTCGCGATCTTCGGTCACTCGAGTAACAACATCTTCAACAAGGGTAAATATAAGTTTGCCTTCGTGATGCTGAGTAATCTGGAAAATGAAGATGTCTTCTATATAACTTATGGTGGTAAAGTCTATGCCTACCGCGTTTTCAGCAAATACATCGTCAAGCCGAACGAAGTAGGCGTGCTCGGCCCGGTCGCAGGCAAGGGTGCGACCGCGACTTTGATCACCTGCGACCCGCCAGGCACCACGATCAACCGCCTCATCGTCGTCGGTGAACAAATTTCTCCAAGCCCAACCGATAACACTGCCTCGACGCAACCGACTGCGCAGGCAGCAGCGCCCGCCGAAAACCTACCCGGCAACGGCCCGACTTTATGGACCCGGATGTGGCGCACCATTACCGGCGGAAATTAATGCTCAATTAGAGACTAGTAGCGACAGCGAGCAATTGCTCGGTCGGCAAAGCGTGGCCTGACGAAAGGATACGGTACCAGACGCCTCCACTGACCCAGGTCGCGTTGTCACCATAGACGTAAATCGTGCGACCGTTACGCTGATAGACATCGTAGGTGTCCTTAGTGGTGCTTAAAAAGGCTTCGACGAGCGTCTGGCTGTCCCAGGCTGATGGCTGTTCGATTACTTTATACTTCGATTCGATAGCGACGGCACTGTATGCGACGGTGACTTGGCCTGGGTTGCGTTCGATCGATTGGAAAGCGTAACCGGCAGGGACGTACGATGGCTTGCTGGCGGTGAAGCCGGCTTGGGCAGAAGCCATCTGCATTTCGATTGACGATTTGCTGGCGCCCACTATGACGCCGGCTACTATCAGAACTGCCAGGCTGGCACCGACCGAGGCCATCAGGCGGCGGGGAACGCGTTTTTTGGGCGCGTGATATGTCTGTTCATGGCTCTGGGCAGCATTGATGGCTTGCATGAACATATCTTGATGCGGTGAAGCTACCGCATGAAGAAGCGGAGCGACCGGCGCAGGCGTTACTGGGACATGCACCGGAGTGACAGCTGGGAGCAGGCGGGTCTCTTTAGTGAAACGGGCAACCTTAGGATGGGCCGGCGTGCCACTGGCCCGCACGAGGCGGTGAGGATCGACGACATTTGACATCTTCTTATGCACGATTCCTTTCGGCGGGACAATTGCTACGGCAGCACTGTGCGTCTGGGCTTTCAGGGCCGGTTTACGAGGAATGGCGGGCTTCGCGACGGCGTGACGCATCAAGGTCTGGGACTTCAGCGGGGCATGAGCAGACTGCGGTTTCGGTGCCGTAATAGCGGGGCGCGCAGCGTTGGCGACCACGACGGCGGCCTTGACGGCCTTGTTATGAGTCGCAGCCCTCTTTAATGTCTTGGATCGATGAGGGGCCGCATGTACCTGGCGAGCAGACACGGCGACACGGACCACACCGTCGACGGCCGGCTTTTTGACAATCGCCTTCAACGGTGGTTTCGGCGGGGCGAGATTCGTAACCGCTTCAGTCGGCTGACCGACGTCATGCACGAGCGTACCACTCGTCGCATCATAGCTCCGACCGTTCATTTGGATGATATTGCTTCTTTTTGGCACCGGTTTTTCCTTTTTTGTCCTCATACTAACGCTTACCATAAGCGTGACATACTGTTATAATAGCGCTTATGTCAAGCCAGCACAAGCGGCTTCAGGCAAAAATAAAAACCAAGCGTATAATAAATAAACATGGATTTTCTCGACCCTAAAAAACAACGTGCCCGAACCGTACAGTTATATGTCGGTTACGCGCTGGTGGCGCTCGCAATCATCGTGGCGACCATCATCCTGCTATACCAAGCTTACGGCTTTGGCCTCGACAGGAATGGCCAGCTGATTCAGAACGGCCTCGTATACTTCTCGTCGCAACCGGGCGGGGCGGACATCATCATCAACGGTAAGAAGGACGGGGCTACAAACAGCCGTCTGAACCTGCCGGCCGGTAACTATCAAATCTCCTTAAAACGCGACGGGTACCGCGACTGGAACCGTAACATCACGATTGAAGGCGGCCAGGTGGCACGGTACGACTATCCGCTACTCGTGCCGACCACGCTACAGACGACAAGCAAGCACACGTTCGCAAAGACACCGCTGCTTGCCACTGAAAGTCCGAGCCGACGCTGGTTGTTGGTGGCAAACTTGCCGGACGGTACCGCCACCGGCCTGCGATTTACCCAGTACGATCTCCAGAACCCTAAAGATCCGGCCACGACGTTCGTCTTGCCGAACAACGTCGCCAACGTCACCTCCGAGAGTAGCGGTTTCTCGATCGTCGACTGGTCCAATGATAACCGCCACCTATTACTGAAATACAATGACCGCTTCATCATGCTTGACCGTAACGACCCGAGCCAATCCTTTGACCTGACCGCTCGCCTCGGCACAACTGTCGGCGATATCCGGCTGCAGGACAAGAAATTTGATGCCTACTTCCTCTATGACGCCGCAGCGCAGACGGTCTCGTCGGCAACCTTGAACGACCCGACCCCGAAGAGCCTGGCTCAGAGCGTACTTGCTTTCAACACGTATGGTGCCGACGTCGTCCTCTACGCGACCAGTGCCGGAGCGGTCGAAGGCAAATCGAATATCGTCCTGCTTCAGGATGGCAGCACCCACTACATCCGTAGCGTTCCGGCGGGCAGCCAGTATTTACTAGACCTGACACGCTACGATGGTGACTGGATCGTCGCTGCTGGCGCCGCTAACGAAGACAAGGTATATGTCTATCGCAATCCTCTCGATGCCTTGAAGAATAATCCTCGACAGATTCTCGTGCCCGTCAGTGTCCTTAAGGCAAGCGACCCGAACTACCTGGCATTCTCGGCCAACACCCGGTTCATCATGACCAGCAGCGGGGTCAGCTTCGGTGTATACGACGCTCTGACCGACAAGTCGTACCACTTCACGGCGGCAGGCGGGTTGGACGCTCCTCAGTCGCATGCCCGTTGGATGGACGGCAACCGTCTAATATATGTGAGCGGCGGCAAGGTCCAGATCGTGGACTTCGACAACAGCAATCCGCAGACACTGGTAACGGCCGACAGTCGCTATCAGCCGTTCTTTGATGACAACTACAATAATATGTATACCCTGACTGTCGCCGGCGATGGCAAGACCACGCTGCACACGACCTCTTTGTTGACGCCGGCTGATCAGTAAGGTTTTTTGCTTCAATCTGTTAAAATGACAGATATGATTCGCACCCGTTTCGCTCCAAGTCCGACCGGCTTCCTCCATGTCGGCGGTGTCCGCACTGCCTTATTCGCCTGGTTACTGGCCCGCCAGAACGACGGCCAG
>JAQGGZ010000007.1 GCA_028289125.1 Candidatus Saccharimonadota bacterium | reverse complement strand
ATGCAAAAAGCTCAGGCTTTCATTTTTCCCGGCTTGGATGACTTCGGTATCGTCGCTGTTGAAGCCCTGGCGGCTGGGACGCCGGTGGTGGCATATAAAGGTGGCGGCGCTTTAGATTACATCATCGGGGGGACGAGCGGTCAGTTCTTCGAAGAGCAGACTGTAGACAGCCTGGCCGAAACCTTGTCGAACTTCAAACCTGAGCATTATGACCAGGTCGCAGTCCGTCAATCAGCCGAACGCTTTTCGGTCGACGCCTTCCGAACTAATGTCCGTCAGTTTGTCGCCCGCTTAGGCTTATAAACGTTTGCTGACTTCGCCGACCTTCTGAGACAGATCCTTGCGGCTGACGATGATTCCATGCGGCGTATTGACGACCACCACGTTATCAAGACCGATGACCACGACGGGTTTATCCTCCTGATTATGCACCAGGGAGTTTTCGACTTCTTCAAGCGCTACTTTGCCTATGACGGCATTGCCTGCTTCATCACGGACGACAGCTTTATGTAAGTCGGCGAACGAACCGACGTCCATCCAGTCAAAGGCGGCGGGCACGGCCAAAAGGTTGTCCATGCGTTCGATCAGGGCGTAGTCGATAGCGATACTGTCAAAGCTCAGATAGGTCGCTTCGACTTCGATTGGGTCGGCATTGATAAGCCTCTGATAATTTTCAAACAATTCAGGGGCGAACCGGCGCATACTATCTTCGAATACCTCGAGAGAACCGACGAAATAGCCGCAGTTCCAGAGGTAATTGCCGCTGCCGATATAATCCAAGGCGGTTGCGTAATCCGGCTTTTCCTTGAACGACGCCACGTTGTAGACGAACGTAGTCTCATTCTGCAGTGAACCTTTTTCGATGTAGCCGAAGCCAGTTGAGGGGTACGTCGGCTCGACGCCGACCAGTACCATGCGGTTTTCGGTTACCGAAGCATCCGTAGCCACCTTGAAGCTATGGACGAAACCATCGGTATCACGAATGTAGTGATCGGCATGAATGGCGGCCAAGGGTTCGTCGGCGGGATGACGGCGGCCGACATGCGCCAGTGCAGCCAGGATGCAATGCGCGGTGCCACGGCGGCCGGGTTCGACGATAAAATTGTCGTCGGATAAGTCTGGCAGTTGGGTTTTGACGTGATCGATATGGCTGACTTCAGATACCACATAGATATCGTCGGTCATCAGCTTGGCGCGGTCATAGGTCTTCTGCAAAAGCGAACGGTCGTCGTCACCGATGTTAAGTAAATGCTTCGGATAATCCGGCGTAGACAAGGGCCACAAGCGGGTGCCGGAGCCTCCGGCAATAATTACGACGATCATAATAGCATGGTAGCAGGTTTTTGGGCCTGACGCTCTACCACGGTACAATAGAGCCATAAACAGGAGACTTTCATGGCAGATCTGGACGCAATCTTTAAGGCATATGACATCCGTGGTCGAGTCGGCACCGAGCTGACCGACGAAGCGGCTAACCTGGTCGGTAAAGCTTTGGCGGACTGGCTGCCAGAGGCTGGCCCGGTCGCCGTCGGCCGCGATATGCGTCCTGATTCGGCTGCACTGGCAGCAGCCTTGAGCGAAGGTCTCCGCGCCCAAGGCCGTGACGTTATCGAGATCGGTGAAGTCACCAGTGATATGATCTACTTTGCTGTCGGCAACTTTAACTTGGCCGGTGGCGCCATGATCACCGCCAGCCACAACCCCGGTGAGTACAACGGCATCAAGTTCTGCCGTGAAGGCGCCAAGCCGATCGGTGAAGAAAGCGGTCTGTTCGAAATCCGTGACCTAGCAAAGGCCGGCACCTTCAAATCGAGCGATGTCACCGGCTCCACCACAGAGAAAGATATCGTCGAAGATTGGGTCCAGCACGTCCTGTCGTTTATCAATGTCGATGAACTGACCGAATTACGTGTCGTCGTCGACGCCGGCAACGGTATGGCCGGTAAGATTTTCCCCGAACTCGAGCCATACGTACCTTTTGACGTCGAAGAACTGTACTTTGAACTTGATGGCACCTTCCCGAACCACATCGCCAACCCGCTCGAACCGAAGAACCTTGTCGACCTACAGGCCAAGATCGCTGAAACCAACGCCGACGCCGGTCTTGCCTTCGATGGCGATGGCGACCGTGCCGTCCTGGTAGATGAGAACGGCCAACCGTTATCCGGAACCGTCATGACAGCCCTGCTGGCTGAATATTTCCTCGCCAAACACCCGGGCGCTACGATTCTACACAATGCCATCTGCGGCCGCGCCGCCGTCGAAGCGATCAAGCAGAACGGCGGTACGCCGATCCGCACCCGTGTCGGTCACTCCTTCATCAAGGGCGATATGCGTAAACATGACGCTGTCTTCGCCGGTGAACACAGTGGTCACTACTACTTCAAGGATAACTTCATGGCCGACAGCGGTCTGATCGCCGCCGTCATCGGCCTCTACATCCTCAGTAAGAGTGGCAAGAAACTGTCTGAGTTAGCCGCTCCCTACCGCCAAGCCTACTTGCAGATTACCGAGACCAACTTCGAAGTCAGCGACAAACAAGCTGTGCTGGACCGTCTCGCCGCAAAGTTCAGCGACGGCCAGCAGGATCTGCTCGATGGTCTGACCGTCCAGTATGACCGCTCATGGTTTAACGTCCGCCCCAGCAACACCGAACCGTTGCTTCGCCTCAATGCCGAAGCTGCTACCCAGGAAGAACTCGACAAGCTTGTCAGCGATGTTACCGCTGTAATTACTGCCTGATGAGCCGGATACTCGTCACCGGGGGCACCGGATACATCGGATCACACACCGTTCTTGAATTACTGGAGCAGGGCTTCGAAGTCACTGCTATCGACAATCTGTCCAACAGCTCTCAAGAATCATTGAGACGCGTTGAAAAGATCACAGGCAAGTCCGTGACCTTTCACCAGATTGATGTCCGGGACCAAGCCGAACTCGACCGGGTGCTTGAAGAATCTCCGATCGATGCCGTCATCCACTTCGCCGGCTCGAAAGCCGTCGGAGAATCCGTCAACGAACCGCTATCGTACTATGAAAATAACGTCGGTGGTCTGATTACCCTTTGCCAAGCTATGGATACATACGGCGTCAGGAAGCTTATCTTCAGTTCGTCAGCTACCGTGTACGGGCGACAGCCAATCCCTTACACCGAGCAGACCGCCCGCGCCCCCGAAAACCCCTACGGCCGCACCAAGTATGTTGCCGAACTGATCATGGAAGACCTTGCCCTAGCCCGTCCCGAGGTAGCTATGATTGCCCTCCGTTACTTCAATCCGATTGGTGCCCATGCCAGCGGTCAGATCGGCGAAGATCCACTCGGAATCCCTAATAATCTGATGCCATTCATCACCCAGGTCGCAACCGGACAACGCCCGGCATTAAAGATATTTGGGAACGATTACCCTACCAAGGACGGTACCGGAGTCCGCGATTATATCCATGTGGTCGATTTAGCCAAAGGACATGTCGCTGCCCTCCGTCATGCCGAGCCAACCGGGTTTCAGGCCTACAACCTGGGTGGCGGCCAGGGTAGTAGTGTCCTGGAAGTCATCCAGGCATTTGAGACTGCTACCGGTCAGACGATCGCCTACGAGTTCGCGCCACGCCGTGACGGCGATATCGCTGAATTCTACGCCGATGCATCATTGGCGCACAGCAAACTTCAGTGGCGATCTGAGCTAAGTCTTGAGACGGCCTGCGCCGATGCATGGCGCTGGCAGGAGCATAACCCGACCGGCTATCGTTAATTACTGTTCAGTTATTGCGGCGTGTGACTGCTTGGCCGTAATGATACTGAATGGCAGCTTCTGTCGGTCCTTAGTGGTGATCGATTCTATGATATACAATGGGCGGTTCTGAGCCTCGGTATATATACGTCCGACGTAACTCGCTAGCACACCAAGCATGTTAAGCTGCAGTCCACCTATAAGCAAGATTGCTATTACTGTGAAAGTCCACCCCGGCACCGCTACTGCAGGGTTCATCAACTTTACTCCGACGGCATAACAGATGCCCACGAAACTCAGGGCGGCCAAGCCGAAGCCCATCCGACTGATCAGTTTTAGCGGAGTCCATGAGAAGCTTAAGATTCCGTCCAGCGCAAATTTGATCATCTTGTGAAGCGGGTAGCCGCTGGCACCGGCATTACGCTCATCGCGATCGAACTCTACCGCGATCTGCTTGAAACCGACGTAGCTGACCAAGCCTCGTAAGAAGCGGTTGTGCTCACGGAAGGCGCTTAACGCCGTTACGACTTTACGATCCACTAATCGGAAGTCACCGGTATTCCGCGGAATATCAATGTCTGACAGCTTCTGAAGCACGCGATAAAATATATCTGCGGTTACACGTTTAAAGAATGTGTCTTTACGGGTGCGCCGCTGGGCATACACGACGTCGTAACCTTCTTTCCATTTGTCCAACAGCTCAAAACTTACCCGAGGCGGGTCTTGCATGTCGCTGTCCATGATGATGACGGCATCACCTTTGGCGAAGTCCAGCCCGGCGGTAACCGCCAACTGGTGTCCGAAGTTACGGGCAAAGTTTATGACAGTGATACGGTCGTCCTGCTTTTCCAGTGACAAGAGTTTCTGCAACGAGTCATCGGTACTGCCGTCGTTGACGAAGATAAGTTCATACAGATATTCGGCAGCATGCTGACGCAACAAGTCATTCATCGTCTTGTAGAGCAGGTCAATATTTTCACTTTCGTTGTATATAGGAAAAATATAGCTGACTGTCTTAATCATTGTGCGCTCCTTCTGGCTACTCCCATCCTAGCAACCTTATCTTTAAAAAATTGTTAAAAACCTTACTCTGAGACATATCTCACAAAATGCTATACTGTTAGCACTATGAAGATACTTGTTACCGGCGGTGCGGGGTTCATTGGGTCGAACTTCGTACATTACGTCTACCGCGAGCGACCCGACTGGCATATTACCGTCTATGACAAGCTGACCTATGCCGGCAATAAGGCCAACATCGCCGGACTTGATGAGTCGCGCGTGGCTTTCATCCAGGCTGATATCGCAGACCCTGAAGCTATCGACGCGGCTGTGGCAGAGACAGACGCCGTGATTCACTTCGCGGCTGAATCTCATAACGACAACTCGTTACATGATCCATCCCCGTTCATTCACACCAACCTGATAGGCACCTTCCAGATTCTTGAGGCTGTCCGTAAGCACGGCAAGCGTTTGCACCACGTATCGACCGATGAGGTCTACGGAGATTTGGAACTCGACGATCCGGCTAAATTTACCCCTGAAACGCCTTACAACCCTTCAAGTCCGTATTCTAGCACTAAAGCCGGGTCCGACCTACTGGTGCGTGCCTGGGTACGCTCATTCGGGGTCCAGGCTACAATCTCGAACTGCTCCAATAACTATGGTCCCTACCAACACGTCGAAAAAGTCATTCCCCGCCAGATCACCAACTTGATCGATGGCCAGAAGCTGAAACTCTACGGTTCCGGCGAGAACGTCCGCGACTGGATCCACACCGAAGACCATTCATCCGGTGTCCTAACTATCCTCGAAAAAGGCCGAATCGGCGAAACGTACCTTATCGGTGCCGACGGCGAAAAAAACAACCTCGAGGTCTTCAAACTCATTCTTAAATTAATGGGTAAGGATGAGTCCTGGCTGGAGCATGTCAATGACCGACCAGGCCATGACCTACGTTATGCCATCGATGCCACCAAGTTGCACGAAGAGCTCGGCTGGACACCTAAATACACCGACTTCGAAACCGGGCTGGCCGACACCATCAAGTGGTACCAGGACAATGAGGCCTGGTGGCGTCCACAGAAAGAAGCGACCGAGGCCAAATACAAGGAGCTCGGACGATAATGGCCGTACCCACGACTGAGATTACCGCCCGACAAACCGATATCCCCGGCCTGCTGATCTTTGACGTCACCGATGTCGGCGACGAGCGTGGTTATTTCCAGGAAAAATTCCAAAAAGCCAAGTTAATCGCTGCAGGCTTGCCGGAGTCTTTCAGCATCGTCCAGAACAGCGTGTCTTTCAACAAAGAACCTGGCGTCACCCGTGGTTTTCACGCCGAACCGTGGGATAAATACATCTCAGTCGTTCAAGGTAAGGTCTTCGCAGCGTACGTCGACCTGCGAGTCGGCGACAGTTTCGGCAAGGTAGTCACCGTCGAAATCGATAAGAATACGACCGTCTATTTGCCACAAGGCGTGGCTAACTCTTTCCAGACCCTGGAACCGGACACGTACTATCTATACAGCGTCAACGCGCACTGGAGCGCCGACAACTATGACAAGTACTGCTTCGTCAACCTGGGCGATCCGACTCTGAACGTGCAATGGCCGATAGCGCTCGACCAAGCTATCTTATCCGACCGCGACCGCAATCACCCCTTGCTCGCCGATATAACACCGATGGAGGTTTAGTGTGAACATAGTCATCATCGGGTCCAGAGGCCAGCTCGGGACGGCCCTGCAAACGCAATATCCTGATGCCCGCGCGGCCGATTCCGACCAGCTCGACATCACCGACACCGCCGCGGTCGAAGCCTTTGATTGGAGCGGTGTCGACGTCATCCTGAACGCCGCGGCCTATACCAACGTCGACGGTGCGGAAACCGCCGAAGGTCGGACTGCCGCCTGGCAAGTTAACGCCGTCGGCCCTGCCAACCTCGCGCGGGTCGCGAGCCGACACGGGATTACTCTGTTACATATATCAAGTGACTACGTCTTTGATGGTACTGCTGCCCAGCACAGCGAGACTGAAAAGTTCGCCCCGCTGGGCATTTACGGCCAGACCAAAGCTGCCGGCGACATCGTTGTCAGCGTGGCTGAAAAGCATTACATCCTGCGGACAAGCTGGGTCATCGGTGAAGGCAAGAACTTCGTCCGTACCATGCTGAGCCTTGCCGAAAAAGGTATCAGCCCGACGGTCGTCGCCGACCAGGTCGGTCGCCTCACTTTCACTTCAGAGTTAGTCCGCGCAATCGATCATCTACTCGGCAGCCAAGCCGCTTACGGCACATACAACGTGAGTAACGATGGTGAGCCGTCCAGCTGGGCAGCCATCACCCGTGAAATCTTCGCACTGGCCGGCCGAGATGATCTGACCGTCACCGACACGACAACTGAGGAGTATTTCGCAACCAAGGAAGGCATCTCGCCACGGCCGCTGCAAAGCACATTATCATTAGACAAATTACATGCTACCGGTTTCACCTCAGTCGACTGGCGAACCGATTTAGCAGAATACGTAAAGAAGGAGACGGCATGAAAGGTATCATTTTAGCTGGTGGGTCCGGAACACGGTTATATCCGATCACGAAAGGCATCTCGAAACAGTTGATGCCGATTTATGACAAACCGATGATTTATTACCCGCTCAGCACCCTCATGCAGAGTGGTATCAAGGATATCATGATCATCACTACCCCGCAGGATCAGGAACAGTTCCAGCGTTTACTGGGCGACGGCACCGAGCTCGGCATTAACTTGCAGTACGCCGTTCAGCCATCACCTGACGGATTGGCTCAAGCGTTCATCATTGCCGAAGATTTCATCGGTGACGACAAAGTTGCCCTGATTCTGGGTGACAACATTTTCTACGGTGAGGCATTCGGCCAGAGCCTCGAGCAGTGCACCGATCCTGACGGCGGCATCGTCTTCGCCTACCAGGTGTCCGACCCGGAGCGTTACGGTGTCGTAGAATTCGATGAGAACAACCATGCAATCTCAATCGAAGAAAAGCCGATGGTACCGAAATCGAACTTCGCGGTCGTAGGGCTCTATTACTACGACAATGACGTGATTGAAATCGCCAAGAACATTCAGCCGAGCGAACGAGGCGAGCTTGAAATCACCACCGTCAACGAAGAGTACCTCAAGCGCGGCAAACTGAAAGTGCAGACCATGGACCGCGGCTCAGCCTGGCTCGACACCGGTACGTTCGAATCAATGAACGATGCCAGCGAGTATATCCGGGTCATTGAGAAACGGACCGGCATCAAGGTCGGTTGTATTGAAGAGATTGCCTATCAGCAGGGTTTCATCGACGG
>JAQGGZ010000003.1 GCA_028289125.1 Candidatus Saccharimonadota bacterium | reverse complement strand
AGGATCCACTTCAGCTCTTCGGAGTTGAACTTGAGCTCAAAGAAATTAATACCATCGGTGACTGAGAATACATGCCACATGGTGACGCCCTCTTTATATTTATGGACGTATCCGACCTGCCTGATGAGGTAGTCCTTGTCGTGCCATTGCATCTTGAATGGCCGGATGCTCTGGTAGCCTTTGCCGAAGATGGCAATGACGGAGACGGGTTCGTCGATTGATTCGTACATAGGGCCTCCTAGGTTTGTAAAAATGATGAAAATATTATAGTTTATGCGTAGTGTCTCTCGACTTGAGTGACATGACGTGCTGAGGAAATCGACCGAAAGGAAGAGATAGTGGGAGCCTTGCTTACCAACCTCCAGGCAGAACTGAGAGACCTCGCGGGTCGTACCAGTCAGTTCCTGAACAGAACAACTCAGACGGCGATCGAGGCCAATGATGCCCAGCTGATCGTTGACGTGCTCACCGGCCAGGTAGCAATCGGCCGTGAAGCCGCCACGAGACAGAAGTCTGAAGTGAGCGCTGAGGGTCGGAACCCCATTTTCGCCGGAGGTGAGCACTTGCAACGGGTGACCGAAGCCGAGCAGCTCATCGAGGAGTGGAAGGTCGTCCTCGACCTGCAGCATCAGCTCACTGACTTCCCCGCGGTGGCGCGCATCGCCAAGCACGTCTGAAAGCACTACCCGTCCTCTCATTGAGGACACAGCACGAGAGACGGGGTTGCTGGTACGGCGGCGGAGAGGAGTGACCATTCGGTCGCATCAACACCTTCTTCGCCGCCGACCACCCCCGCTCTCATTCCCTACTTCACCGAGTTTTTAATGTGTTAAAGATTGAGCGTCGTATGGAAGAATGTGGGGCCGTTGCACCACAGTGAACCCCCGGCAAGACGTGCTTTATACCACTCCACCCCTGTTACAATCATTGACAAATCAAAGCATTTATGCTAATATCTATATGACTTTTTGCGAGGAAACTCCAAACTGTTGCACCGAGTGTGGAAACCTAAGTACACACTCACAAATCTGGGAGTATTCAGTGGAAATCGTGTCACCTGCAATGCTGCAGAACCTGACGTTCCTCGTCGCCTTCCTGGGCGCTACCGGCCTCAAGGCGTACGACGTTGCCGTCTCTGTCCGGGAGACCGTTGCCATCAGCCGGCTCGTCATGACGCAGCGCAAGCGCTATACGTACCTCGTGCTGGGCCAGCTGCTGCTGGGATCGGCCTTGTTCGGCGCACTTGTCCGCTACGGATGGTCTGCGACCTGGCAGAGTCTTCACGAGTGGTGGAGCATCCCCGTCATCGGCTGGGTCGTCGTCATCATGAACGTCATCGCCATGGTGTCACCCCTGCTCACGCTCGTCGGCGCCATCTACATCTACCGACGTCCGGCGGAACTTGCCAAGCGTGTCTGGCGCAAGAACGGAGGCTACGTCTTCACCAAGGACGTCCGGCAGGGCATCCGCAACCCGCGCCGCGTGGGGATCCACACCTACCGCGATGCCTACGGCATCTGGCGTAAGGAGTACCGCTACGACAACTGAGTACCACAGAGGGTGGAGACGGGTCGAGGTTCGGCGAATGAGAAAAGATTATCACATCCAGTGATAACCCCTCCTCACCGCCGCCTCCCCACTCCACCAACCATCGCTCCACAAATGCGTGTTTGTGCTGATGAGTCTAAGAAGACGAAAGCGATAAACGTAGCGGTGCTGTCCGTCGGCTGGCCGAACTGCGGGCAATGCCCAGGCTGGATTAATGGGCATATACTAGAAGTATGTGCGGCCGCTATACCCTGTTTGAAACCGATGAACTCGCCGATCGCTTTGACGTCGACGAAGCTGAGATGGATGCGCTCCGCGATGATTTAAAGAAACGATATAACATCGGCCCGAGCCAGATAGTGCCGACGGTCGTCCAGCGGACTGACAAGCCACACCTCGAGCTGATGCGCTGGGGCTTCATGCCGGTGTGGGCGCACGACCCGAAAGCGGTATTCAAATATAAGACGTTCAATACGAGAAGCGAAGATGTCTTCGACAAGCCGACCTGGAAAAAGGCCATCCGCCAGCAGCGTTGCCTGGTGCCATCGAACGGGTTCTATGAGTGGCTAGCCCTGCCCGATGGCAAGCAGCCGTTCTTTATAAAGCCGAAGGATCAGGAACTATTCGCCTTTGCCGGCATCTATAACACCTGGAAAGACAGTGAGGGTCTCGAATGGGGCACCTACTCTATCCTGACGACAACCCCGAATCAGGACATGGAGCGCATACACAACCGTATGCCGGTGATTTTGAAGCCGGACGACGAAAGCCGTTGGCTGGAGCCATCGAACGAAACGCCTGAGACCATCGCTGACCTGCTGCGCCCGTACGAAGACGGAATGCTTGATATATATGAGGTTAGCAGGGACGTGAATACGACCCGGGTGGATAACGATACGCTCGTCCTCCCGATCAATACCCAGTGAGTGTGCCACCTTGTTGACAAGCCTGGACGTCAAAAGCGGCGGGCCGCCAGTACGCCATAGCTGATTATTATTATAGACCGAGTGTCAAAAAGTGACAGTGATCAGCTCTCGGTCGTACCGTTTGCATTAGAAGCGCATAATAGCGCTTATGGTGAAACATAATTCAGCATTCAAGACCTTCGCATTATGGCAGGCACTCGTCGTCCCTGTCGTGATAGTAATCTTTGTCGGAATGGGTTTGGTAGTCGGAGCAACAGAGGTTGTCACTGTTCTCGTGGCCTTAGTGAGCCTCTTGTACTTCGCTGACATGCTATTCAATCTTTTCCTGGTCAGCTCAAGCTTAAGTCACAGTTCTGAATTTAAGGTGACGGCCAAACAAATGGCCGTCGAACGGGATTGGCCCACGTATACCGTGTTCTGCCCTCTCTATAAAGAAACATCAGTCTTGAAACAGTTCACGACGGCCATGAACAAGCTTGATTATCCTAAGGACAAACTGCGGATAATGCTTCTTCTGGAAGAAGATGACCTCGAAACGATCAATGCGGCCCGGGCTATGGGATTAGCCAAACATTTTGAAATCGTCGTCGTGCCGCATAGCTTGCCTAAGACGAAGCCGAAAGCGTGTAACTATGGCCTGACTTTAACCCACTCAGAATACTGTGTAATTTTCGACGCAGAAGATATACCCGCGCGGAATCAGCTGAAGAAAGCCGTCATCTCCTTTGAAAACGCGCCGGGTGATATCGCCTGCATCCAAGCAAAACTGAATTTTTATAATTCCACCCAGAATATGCTCACCAGGATGTTCACGGCGGAATATTCGTTATGGTTCAATTTGACACTGGTTGGTCTTCAGAATATCAAGGGCCCCGTACCTCTCGGTGGCACCTCAAACCACTTTAAGACCTACGTACTCAAAGGGCTGTACGGCTGGGATCCATATAACGTTACTGAAGACTGCGATCTAGGAATACGCCTCTATAAGCAAGGCTTTAGGACCGGGGTATTAGATTCCTATACATTGGAAGAGGCTAACAGCAAGTACGGGAACTGGCTGCGGCAGCGGTCACGCTGGATCAAAGGGTATATGCAGACATTCTTGGTACATACCCGCAACCCGCGTCAGATTCAGAAACACCCGCTCGACATGCACATCTTCACGTTTTATCTGGTAGTAGGAGGTAAGGTACTGTCCATACTCGCTAACCCACTGATGTGGCTGCTCACGCTCTCCTACTTTATTTTGAAACCCATCGTGGGGGCAACGATCGAAAGCATATATCCTACGCCGATATTTTATATTGCTCTCGTAACGTTGGTCTTTGGCAATCTGCTGTACCTGTATTATTTCATGTTAGGTACCGCCCAAAGAGAGCAATGGAATCTCATTAAGTTCGTCGTAATCGTCCCCTTGTACTGGCTGATGATGTCCATCGCCGGATTTTACGCGCTCTACCAGCTCATCGTAAAACCGCACTACTGGGAAAAAACTACTCATGGGCTTCACCTGGCGAAGGCGAAATGATATGGCGATACAGTTAAGATATCAACGCCCCACCAAGCTGAGCTCCTTATCAATCGTATTGCCTGCGTATAACGAAGCGGACAATATCATCAGGGTCATCGATGAGGCACTGGCAGTAGCGAAGCTCGTTACCGATACCTATGAAGTACTGGTCGTCAATGATGGGAGCAGCGACAATACCGGGAGACTGGTCAAGGATTATGCGAAAAGGAATGCGCACGTAAAGCTGATCAGTAATCGACGGAATCTAGGCTACGGCCGCACCATCCGCAAAGGACTCGACGCGGCCCGGTATGACTGGGTCTTTTTTACGGACGCGGATGGGCAGTTTGAATTAAGAGAGATCACGAAGCTCGTCCCGTATACGGACTCTTTTGATTTCATCATTGGCAAGAGGAACAATCGTAAATCCGCGCTCCATCGAAAAATCAAATCGGCTATATTTAATGCCGCCGTCAGAATATTCTATGGAATCAAAGTTAAGGACGTAGACTGCGCCTTCAAATTAATGCGGCGCGCCAAGCTGCATGCGCTCGAACTGATATCTGAAAGCGCCATGGTCAATACCGAGATTCTCCATCGCGCCCGGGTCGCCGGCATGACTATCAAGCAGGTTTCCGTGACGCACAAACCTCGTATAGGGGGTGCCTCATCAAGGGGCAATCGGGACCTCCTGAAACGCGCCGTAAAGGAATTCTATACATTGCGGTGGACCTTACTCCAGACCGAGGCAGCGCGTATTAAGTTCAACACCCGCGTGGTACTCCTGGGGTCGCTCCTTGCCGCTATCGTCGCTACGATCTGGGCGTACCACAATAACGTCATCTTGGCTTATGGTGATGCTGAAGCGCATTTGAATATTGCTAAGAGAATAACCGGCAGCCTGACTCCGGGTGCGGCGCAGCTCGGTGGAATCTGGCTTCCCTTGCCTCATCTTCTGATGGCACCGTTCGTGGTCTGGGATCCCCTTTGGCGTAGTGGGATTGGGGGGAGTGTCGTGTCCATCGTCGCCTTCGTGTTCTTATGTATGACCCTCTATCGATTTGCATATCAACTGACTAAAAGTTTCGTAGCCAGCTACATAGCACCACTGGTGGTAATGCTGAATCCTAATTCGATGTATCTGGCTACTACGCCGATGACAGAAATCCTGTTGCTGAGCATGTTTACCGCATCGGTATATTACTTCACGAAGTGGCTCAGGGGCCAAAAATTATTACACCTCGTGCTAGCATCCGTGTTTACGGCCCTTGCGACGCTGTCCCGTTATGACGGCTGGGCACTGGTATGCATAGAAGCCTGCTGTCTCGCGGTGTACTTAGTCTTGAAAAGGCACCCCTTCAAGGTAGTCGAGGGTACGGTATTCCTCTATTCATTCGTTGCGTTCATGGGGATAGTGCTGTGGCTGCTGTGGAATAAAACCATTTTTAATTCTTTCTTATATTTCTCGAACAGCGTCTATGGTTCGAAGGAGCAACAGCTGTTCTTTCTGAATAATGGTTACTTGCCGACGTACCACAATATCGTTAAGTCGGTCGTATATTTCCTTGAAGACATTCGTTTAGTTGTCGGGCTGCCGGTCATACTCATAGCCCTGCTGGGTGTCGGGGTTTTTGTCAGGAAGGCCATGGTCCGTAAGCAGTATAAGTATCTACTTTTGATACCACTGACTTTGACCCCCGTATTTTTCTATGTTCTGTCGTTATATGCCGGCCAAGCTAGCCTGATACTTCCGACATTTGCCGCCGAAGGCGCTAAGTTCACCATCTCAAATACACGGTATGGATTACAGATACTCTTATTTATTGCAATTTTTGCCGCCTTTTTGGGGGCCAGATACAAGAAAACGATCCCCCTGATCATAGCCATAATCGGCGTTCAGTCCTTTGCTTTTATAAGGAGCGACACCGTCATTACTTATTTGGATGGCACGCGGGGTTTGTCCTCCCAGGCGGTATCGAAAGGGTCTGACGCTCCGAAAGTCGAGGCTTACATTCGGGCGCATTATGACGGTGGTCTGTTGCTGATGGACGACTACCGGCGACCGATCGGGCCGGTGGAATCGGGGGTTCCGATGCAGGCATTCATCGGCTCTGGCAATAAGCCGTATTGGACGGAGAGTTTTAATAACCCCGGTAAGTATGCGGACTGGATCGTCTTGCAGCAGTCGGATACCGACGCGATTTGGCGAAATCTGGAACGTAAAGATCTTCTCAATGAGCAATTCGTGAATGTGTACAGAGAGGGTTATCTGTACGTCTACAAGAAAAAGCCAACAAATCCCGACTTTGTGCGGCAGTCTGGCCAGCATCTGACGCTCAATGGGAAACCATACGTTTTTAGCGGCGTAAACTCCTACGACATACTGACCCAGCCAAAAAGCGAGATTGATAATCGCATTAAGGTTCTGAAAGACTCAGGACTCAACACCATTCGGTTGTGGTGTTTTGATAAGAACGGCACACTGACAAGTGATGAGCTTGGAAAACTCGATTATCTGATATATAGAGCTGGGCAAAATAACATAAAGTTAATCTGCGTATTCGGTAATACATACAATGACTACGGGGGTCCCGCTAACTTTGAAGCAGAAAATAATAATAGTTTCTTTACTTCACAGGTATCACGCGGTGCCTACAAAAAGTACATAAACTATGTCATGGAGCATCGTTCCCCCTACAATGGCCTGACTATCAAACAGCAGGGTGCGGTCGCTGCCTGGGAATTAATAAACGAACCAAGAATTGAAGGCCAGCCGAATTCTACGATGCTCATGACGTGGACCGAAGATATCGCGCAGTATGTTGCGAGTAAGGATCAGGAGCATTTAATTTCTCCCGGAACGGAAGGGTTTACTGAGAGCTATCCCGGTCAGGCCTATAACGAACAGCACGGAAGTTCTGTTGAACGGCTATGCACGCTTGAAGTGATCACATTGTGCAGCGGACACATGTACCCTAAGTATCTCAGCCCTCAAGCTGAAGGAAACACTGATTACAGTAAAGTCGGCAATACGCTGCACGTATGGAGGTCCTTAGCCGACAAGTACCACAAGCCTTTCTATGTAGGTGAAGTCGGGTTTGATTTGGCATTAGGCAACGAGTCCGCAAGACAGCAGTTTTTCGCCAATGTTCACAGTTCTGCAATAGCTAACACTATGGATGGCGCGTTATTGTGGAACTTGGGCGCGGTCCCGGACAACCATTACACCCTCAGCCCGCAAGACACTGCCAGTAGTGGTGTCATTCGTAACTGGGCTTACAGAGCAAACGCACAGTAATCCAGTGGCAGCCTTAATCTCCATACGGTTCTTCGAGATCTTTCACCCCTACCCCTGTTAGCATATTGACAATCCAAACCTTTTATGCTAAAATGTACTCACTTCGTCGAGGTGGGCAACAAAAGGCTCATTTCCGAGGTACCTTAACACTCTCTGTTTGACTCCTTTGGGACGGTTTATGGTTGGAAATAAGTACAGGACATACTTCGTGTGCCTGTTTCCAACCAGAGACCCCACCCCGTCCACCCGGACAAACCCCGAGAAGGAGCCGTCATGCTGAACAACCGCTTCGTCATCACCCACCTCGACTTCGAGGCCGACCACGGACTCGCCCGTCAGATCGCACCTATCAACAGTGACACGCTCGGCCAGCAGTTCGGCTTCACCATCAGCGGTGCTGTGCAAGTGTTCTTCGACTTCGAAGAAGACCACGGCTACGGCTACCGCATCCCCGACCAGGTCATCAAGGACCGCATGCCGGAGATCGGTGAAGAGCTCGTCGGAGCCATCGCTGCCGACGACGGTGGTACGGCGCACGATGCGCATGGCAACCCGTTCCTCCGGAACTGGGCCTACGCCGAACAGTACGACGCCCTCAAGGCGACTGTCGATAGCACGGACACCCAGTCGGACGACTCCTCGCCAGAAGATGACGACGACCTCGTCTCCACGACGACTGTCTACGCCCGCGCGCTCACCCACTTCCGTGGCAACCACGAGCTCGCTCGTGAAGCGTCGGAGATGTACCCGGGTGACTTCATCTAGGAGTCAACAGAGGGCGTAAGTCCAGGGGGAACGGTGACGTGAATCTGAAGCTTGAGTGCAATTTGCTCTCGCATCATTTTCATCTCATCGTACCCCCTGGCAGTTCCCCAAGCGCACGAAGCTTTCGTGCTTTTGGGGAACTGTGCTTCATAGTAGAGTCTCTGGTTACATTGACAGAACAGCCTATTATGTTAAAATTACACCACTTCGTCGAGGTTAATTTCTCCGAAGCCCTTTGACAAGCCGACATGGAAAAGCTGAGCTACCTGATCACGCCGTGATTGGATACCTCAGCTTTTCAGAGGAAACCCTTCCCGCCCGAGAGGAAACATCATGAAACTGTCCGTTAGCGTCGTCCGAGGCCGTTCGGGCTTGTACTTCAATCTCTACACGGGGAAGCCGGGAGGTTGGGAGCTCGAACACGTGTCCAGCAACCGAGCCACCTTCGCGGCCGCCCAAGCCGTAATCCCCGAGCTCAGTACCGTCTGGGACCAGGCGACGCAGCGCTTCATCGAAGCCAACCCGGACTCTTCCGCCGACCCGGACCACCCCGACCCCACGAGCCGTTCAGGCAGTGCGTACGCAACGCTCGAGTTCAGCGATGATCTCTACCCCGACCTCGTGGACGCGCTCCTCACGCCGGCGTGACATCCACTTCCGCAGGTGAATACGGCAAGCCGGCATGGGTTCAAACCTGGATGTTCACGTATCCCGTGATGCTTTCTTCCTAACCCCATGTCTGCTTGTCATATTCACCCCTGTAAACGTAGCATAACAATATTGACAAGAGTGGTATAAACTGACACTATATTCTTGACTTTTCGGGAGATATGTCCGAATCGTTGCACCGAGTGCGGAAACATAAGTACGCGCTCACAATTTAGGGAGAACATGCATGACTACGGAACAGCCGGCTCTGCTGCAGGAGCTTCTGAGAACCGTCGAGGACCTGTACTACAAGGTCCACGATGCGGCCTACCACACCGGGTTCGTGAATGGCGTCACTGCGTCCCGCGAACACCTGTCCGAGCTACTCGTCTCCGCGGCCGAACCGACTCCGTCTGCTGAGCCGCAGAAGCACGTGCGGACGCCGTCCCTGCCACCGGACGCGGACATCGATGAGCTGAAGCTCAGCTCACGCGCCCGCAACGCGGCCAAGCGCGCTGGTGCGCATACTGTCGGTGCGCTGGCGACCCGTAGTGCGGACGACCTCCTCGACCTCATGTACTTCGGTACGAAGTCGCTGGATGAAGTCCGGGCAAAGTTGGGTGCGGCCGGCTACGCGTTGCGTGGTGAGGAGTTGGCCTAGAGCTAACGATGGACGACCCCGGAAAGGTCCAAGCACCAAAGACGTTGCAGCCCGCTGCAAACCCTTTCCGGTCGTCCGTCATGCATTTCTCCCTACTCGCTTTCCGTGAGTGTATGCCTCACGCTGATGAGCTGGAAACAGCGAAAAAGCAAATCTGTAGGTGGCTTAAATCGAGGTCGTAAGCTTTTTGGCCCGTACGTACGTGACTATCAACGTCACGGCCAAGACAATCCCAATCAGGTACGAAGCAATCGCAATCGTCGTCTGCGGCTCCGGAACTTTCACCGCATCGCCGGCATAAGTAAAACCGAAGTTTACGATCAGCACCCCTACGACGCCCGCAATGGCGAGCCCGGCCGCGGTTATCCTCGTCACTATCTTCGGAATCAGACTTAGAATCAAGGCCATTGCTAAACAACTCACCGGTAGCCATACGAATGGCGAAATGACCTGAGGCAACTGCCAATAACTAACGAGTTGATGACCCGACTTCGTCACAAAAATCGGAAAACTCAGACTGAAAAGTATCACGCCCAGGCAGAGGGCCAGTAAAACTGGAAGCACATTCTGGAACGACAGTAGCTGGTCGACTTTAATAAGCGGATGATCCGGACGGACCAAGCGTACCTTTTCGAGATAGGCAAAATACCGACCGGTAATATACGCGGCCACAAAAGCTGAACCGATACCGATTACCGGCGCAGCGCCGTCCACCAGGTTATCTGGGAGGTATCCGAAACAAGCGGCTGCCACCGTGATGAAGAACAGCCAGAACACCCACGAGCTGTACACTTTTCTCGACAGATCCTTGTCGTCCTCGGCGCCGAGCAGCTTATTACCGATTTCGTTGATAACGGTGGCATGGTGGGCCTTGGTGAGAGGCGTCAAGGCGTTGCTTTCGAATTCACGAGGAATGACCAGGGGGCTGCCGTCGGCGCGCAAGGCGCGCATGAAGAAGTGGTCCGGCATGCGTACAGGTTGGAGGGCGAACTGATTGCGCAAGACGTGCACCTCGTAGTCGTCCGGACTGTCCGATCGGATGAAGCGTGGGTATTTGCCGTCGACGCCGATGGTTATCGGCTTGGCATCCGCCTTCTCTTTGTAAACCAGTTCGGAGGCGCAGACCTTGCCACGACGCAGCGTTGTCAGGTTACATAATTGCCCGTTCGCGAGCATGGTCAGAGCGATTACGATCTGGCGCGCAATCTTGGCTTCCGTCGTGTCGATATCATCGTAGGCGACGTACAAGTCCCCTACTCCTTCGATGGCTAATATGAAGCCGTCATTGCCGAACTCTATCGCGAACCGCTGGTCGGTATCACGTTCTTTCTTTGACTGTTCGAGACCGGCGAACGTTTCAAATGCCTCGTCGGTTTCATTGGTCGCCAGTCTTTTGTAGGCATCCTGCTGGATGTTGAGATTATCTTTGCTTAAAGGAAAGATGTTTATCTTGGCGATGGCTTGTTCGAAATGTTTAAATACTTTGATGGCCGATATCTGTGGGTCGGAGGGGTTCATTAAGCAAATCATAACATAAATAAATTATAAGTAAATTAATGCTTAAGCGGTCTACACCGTTATAACCCTCTCTAGTACACGATTGACAAATAACAGCGGTTATGATAAAATATTCATACTTCGTTGAGCGAATGCTCCGAAGCACCTTGACAGAGTAAAGACGCGTTGAATCGGGCTTAGTAGTCATACATTTGTGACCAGCAAGTTCGATTCAACCCCCTTCGAGATTGGAACAACCATGTTCTGGACCAACCCGTGGTACAACGCCGTTGTCTGGTGTGCGTTCTTCACGCTCATCGCGCTCAACCTGTACGTCAGCTACACCCGTTTTGACCTCAAGTCAGAACTGCGTGACATCGCGACGACGTGGCACGAACGGCGCTTTGGTGCCTTGGCACTGCAGATCGTCGTCGCCATCTTCATGACGGTGATCCTGCTCATCGGATCGTCTATCGCGGCGGTGTTCTGGCCAATCGCGGTTCCCGTCATGGCAGCTCGGGCTTACCGAATCTACAAGTTTCGGCATACAGTCCGCGCATGATTAACCACCGGAGGCGGCGGCAAGGACAGGTATATCCTGGTGCATATGGCGACCGATTTTGGTCCTCTTATGCTTTATCTTGCCGCCCGGGCGACGAGGAATCAATGCACAGTAATGTGTCCCTCCTCCCCCTACCCCCTACCCTCGTCTTTACTCTGTCCCTACCCCTTGCGCTCAAGGAATTGAGCCTGACGGGCGGGACCGTCACGGACAGTGAAAATGGAGAATATCAGTATTGGTCTGATGCGTAATCGATCCGGTTTGAGCGGTACGTCTCGCCGTCCTGTATCATCTTGATGACATGCGGTATGGACAGAAAATAGGGCTCGGCTGCCTGGACTTCCGACAACGTCATCCACGCCGAATGTCCACCGGGCCAATCATTTTGTATTACACCCTGCACGTCAGTGGCATCGATGATTACGAACAATTTGTCTTCAAGCAGGTCGCCGCTGCCTTTGGCGTAGTCGCGCTGGCGGTAAAACGCCTTGAGGGAAAGCGTGGCTTTCAGGCCGGTCTGTTTGAGCAGTTCGCTGGCGGCGACGTCTTCCGGTTCCTGCCCCCACGGAATCGCTCCGCCTATATGGCCCCAGTAGCCCCAATACGGGTTGCGCTGGCGTTTCTGGAACAGGAACTCCTCCCGGCCGCTATTCGTACGCTTGGCATGGATGATGATGGATAGTTTGGGCTGCTTCTTGGTCGTGCGCCTATCATCGTCGAGATTGTTGGCGAATTCCTTGCCGGCAGCGGTCAGGGCGTATTCCCCCGTGTCATTCTTTTGGATCCAACCGTTTGCCAGCAGATTCTTGATATGGAACTTGAAGACATCGCTGTCAAGGCCGCTCGGTTTTTGTAAGTCACTGTACCGCGCCGACTCTCGGTGTCGGAGATCATCCAGAATCTGCCACCGCACAGGGTGCAATTGGTTCATATGCATGAGTGTATGGTATACCGGTGCTGCGGTTTAGGGTAGTCGCCTACCCTGGAAATGCTTCACAAGCTTTGCAATACTGCGGACATTAAGTAAAGGAACTATCTCCCATGACTACACCTGACCGACTCAATCTGTATGTCGGCTGCGGCCTGACGGCAGCTCCCGAAGCTTTCGTCGACGAAGTCGATGCGCTTAAAGACACCCTCCGTGAACGCTTCAACGTCTTCGATTTCGTCGGTCTGACCGCCGGCACGTCCGGCGACGTCTATAACTGGGATATCGGGCACTGCGTTGCGGACTGCGATATGTTCGTAGCCGTCTGTGATTACCCGGCCATCGGACTCGGCTGGGAATTGGCCGAAGCGACCCGCCTAGGTAAACCGACGCTGGGCGTGGCGCACGTTGATTCGCGCGTCACGCGACTAGTGCTGGGGGCGGCCGAAGTGCTGCCGACGTTCACTTTTGAGCGGTATGAGGGTATGGTGGCGGATGTACCGGAACTGGTAGTAGCCCGGTTCGGGATTGAGGCGGCACGCGCGGTAGCTGGAATTGCCGGCCAGTCGTTGTCGTAATATTGACAATCATTATATGAGATTGTAGAATATACAAATCTTCGTCGAGCCTGACGGTTCCGAGGTACCTTAAATTATCCTCTATGATATCTGTTGAGAAGCAGTCCACATAACAAAATGGTGTTGTGTCGGCCGTCTCTCAACAGATTCTCACACCCTGCAATATCCAACCCTGGAAGGAACCACTGCAATGTCTGCTACTCAGTTCGTCGCCCGTGATGGAGCGGAGTTCATCTATCGGTCGGACGGCGCGCCCACCGAGCACGGTGACCTCGTGTACAGCCCCGACGGTGAGCAGTACGTCGCGGTGACCATTACGGGGTTCGTCGGTACGGAGTACTACCACGACATCACCTTCGAGAGCCCTGTCGGCAACGCGGTGGGCACTCTTCGCTGTCAGTCCGATGTGATCTACTTCAACGGGCAGGTGTTCTTCCGCCAGGAGAACCAACCGCCGTTGGCCCTGCTCAACATCGTCGAGCTGCCCAAGGACCGTATCCCGGTCTGGCTTGGCCGCGCGGCAGACGGTACGTACGTCTACGTGAGCACACAGATCCTGACCCATAGCCACAGCTACTACAAGCTGTTCATAGGCGCCGGTCTGATCATGCGCGAATGCGAGGTCGATGAAGTCGGCATCGTCGAGAAGGAACATCTGTGGTTCGTACGCGCCCAGTCGGGTGAACTGCTGACCGTTCCTTTCGTCGAGCTCTCCACGGGCGATTCGCCGATGTGGAACGAGAAGTTCCCGCTGACAGCGCTCGACCATGAGGCCTTCTTCGACATCGAAGAGACGCCGGACGGTGAGATCCAGATCAGGGAGCATCCCGAGCAGTAACCATCGTCGTGAGACGTCGGTGCATAGAGGACTCCAGGTGGGGTGGAGGTGGCGTAGTGTCCCTGTCTTGGCCTGCTTATGCAGCCATCACATACCCTATTACATTCCCCTCCCCACCTGGCAATCCCCCAAGCGCATAAATAGTATTTGTGCATTTAGCGGATTGTATATCGATCCAAAAACAACAGTTTTCCTATTGTCTTTGGATCAATCACGAATTGTCATTCAAGCCCCAAGGGGCACTCCAGGTGCGGAGCTGACAATTCGTGAGTGATTGGGTGTCCGGGTGGCACTAGGCCCGCGGATATCCAGGGTGATCCAGGATCGTTCGTGCAGTCACGTCCTACTCCTTGTTGTCGAGGTTGGCGGCGACCCGTCGGAAGTTCTCCGTGAAGTCACCGTTGGTCAGATCGCTGCCGATCACGAGCCGGGTTGCCCCTGCCGCGATGGCTGCCGCCGGGGTGGTGATGCGCTGCTGATCGCGTGCGTCGCTGCCCGGCAGGCGGATGCCCGGCGTGTTGAGCTCGAGCCCGTCGAAACGCGGCTCGGACCTGATGGCCGAGGCCTCCTGCGCCGAACAAACCACGTCGGTGAAGCCGGCCGCCAGCAGCAGTTCGCAGTACGTCAGCACCTGGTCGACGGGTGTACGACGGTTGAACTCCCGACCGACGAGTCCCGGGCTCTTGCTGGTGAGCACCGTGACGGCGCACGAACGCGTGTCAGCGTCGCGGCACAGGTCAGCGAAGCGCTTGAGCCCATCGGTCTTCTTCTTGTCCTCGGGCGCCATGAGGCCCGTCGAGCAGATGGTCGCCATCACGTTGAGCATCCACGGTCGGTACCGCAGGTGCAGCTTGGCGAGTTCGACGACCTTGGTCGGGACCTCGGCGATCTTCGCGTCGGCGAACACCTTGAAGCCGAGCTCCTGGACGGCCGCGATGGCCACCAGGCCGTGACCGGTCAGGTACAACCGATCCAGCTTGACATACTGGAGTGGGCTGTCGCTGGCGAGGACCTTGAACAAGGTCTCCTCCTCGACATCCGCGCTCCAGATGACGGTTTTCGATGCGTTCGACATCAGCACTGCCTTTCATTTCCCCCTCACCCCTTGTTAGGTCAGGCATTTCGCGGCTTTTAAAATCACGATATGTCTGACCTAACGCTGTTAAAGAACAGATTGAAACCCAATCAGGGCTCATTATCTGGGGTGTGACAACAATACGCAAGCATGAGCGGCCCAACCCTGGTAAAAGACATATTACGATGTTATAATATAGTATTCGTTGAGGCTTCGGTCTCCGAAGAACATTAGCAGACAGATTCACAGAGAATACACGAGGCCGGAAACCTGCTCACCAGCGTGAGCCGGTTCCTGGTCTTGTGTATCCATATACACACTAGCTAACGCTAGCGGCGCTCCGACGCACCACGCCGAGACAGGGGGGAGAGGTATTCGCCATGCAGAAGGACATCACTTTCGAGTTCGCTCTCGGGAGTGCAACGCTGTCGCTCGATATCGAGGACACCCGTCCGGACTTCGACCTGACGATGTTCAATTGGATCCTGATGGACATCCAGGACGTGATCATCCGGGACTGCCTGCGTCTGCTCGCCGGAGCCGATGACTTCCTGCCGGGTGATGGCATGAGCCGCCATGACGTCAAGCGCGGGAAGACCAGCGACACCACGCGAATCAGGCTCAAGATCGACGTCACGTACCACCACCCGCACGCCGAGACGCGGATGCACGAGCTGATGGAGATCGTCATCGAGCACCTGCTCGCGAGCATCCGCCACACGCTCGACGCCGAGCTCAACCCGAAGCCGGACGTGGAGGCGTTCCTCAAGGAGCTAGAGGCCCTGCACCAGTCCGATGGTCACCCGACCAACGAACGTGTCCTCGAGCTGGCCAGGAAGCACAACATGCGCGACGTCCACCTGTTCGGCAGTGCCGACTCCTCCATCCCCTGGGTCGGAGGAGAAGAGAGTGACGCCCCGTTCGTCGCCATGTCCATCGGCGTCGCCCCGGAACTCGCTCACCTGCTCGGCAGACGTGCCCCCCTCTTCGGGTTCCGCGTCCGCGGTTAGCACCATCGTGCGCTTCACCAACTGAACTTCAGGGGGAGTGCTCACCGGTTGGTGCGGCAGGCGGGTCACAGAGTGTGTATGCGGTCGGGATGAGCCTCGGCTTATTCTATATACCCTCTGTGATCTGTCTGCTGTACCAACCCTCGCTGCTTTCGTTTTTTTGAATAGCTACCCTCGGTCGGGCAGCTGTCCTAAAGCACGAAACAACCTTGCATAACTAACTAAAAAATGGTATGGTAGGGTGGTCCCGTCTCACCCCCCCGACAAGGAGTTTTTCGATGACGATGACAGATGGTTCCGTGTTCCAGGTGCTCGCCGACGCGCCCGCGCCGACCGATACGAACAACCCGTTCTACGTGTTCTTTCTCAAGCTGCTCGACTGGCTCTTCTACCCGGTGGATCTGATCCGCTTCGAGGGTCACCCGTGGTGGGGGCTGATCCTTCTGATCCTGGAGTTGCTGCTCCTCTCGCTCGTCATGGGCGGTGGTGGCATCCTCGGCCTGATCGTGGGTCGCACCCGCACGCGCAATCGCATCAGCTCGGGCGAGTAATACCCGCCTCTGGCGCGATCCACCCGTCCCATCCCTCCAGCCTGACCCGCTCGTAGAACACGGCCTGTACGCCCAAGGTTCGCCCTTGGAACGCACGGTACCCATCACGGGGAAGACGTTGAGTTGCCGGCGGGGCGATATGATAGTCACGATTTCTGTGACATCCTCTATCGCCCCGCCCCAACTCCGCCTTCCCCACCCCTACCTATTTGCTCGTTTGCATCGCCGTATTATAAATTGAATGTAATATTGCAATATAAGCAAGAAAATGGTATTGTAGCTCGGTCCCGTCCTTCCCCGACAAGGAGAACCATCATGACGTTGACAACGCACGGCAATCCGCTGTACGTGTTCTTCGACAATCTGCTCTACGTGCTGTTCTACTGGGTGGACCTGTTCCACGCCAGTCGCTGGGGCTGGGCGCTGGTGATGCTGGGCATCGAACTCGTGGTCTTCGTGATCATCGGTCTCGTCGCCAGTGGCATCATCCGCCTCATCCTGCGCCGTCGCAAGACGACCTGACCAGTCAGCACACCGACATCCACCACTTCTGTCAGCGTCGGCCGTCAGCATATCGACCGAACACACCGAGACCCCTCTCGGGCAGCCTGATTCCCATCTGAGGGGAGAACGTTGAGATGCCTGCAGGGCGACACGATTATCACATTCCAGTGATAGTCCGCTGTCGTCCTGCAGCATTTCCGTTTTCCCCCACTCCCACCCCGATTCATATTCCTTGTGTTAATCCCGATACTGGCCTACAGTTATTCAGTAATAACGGGGTCAGTATGAGTGTCAGGCAAGATAGTTCCAACAGTGGCGGCGAGGTCCAATTCGGGGTCATAGTGAGCCTTTGTCTGCCGCTTGTCGTGGCGCTCGTATATGCCGTTATGGCCAAGCGTAAATCCACCAAGAAGATAGTGACGGCCGCTGTGGCGTTGGTAGTGGCCGTCGTCGGTATCATAGGTATCAATAACCCCGACGCAACCACCAAGGTCAAGGACGTGCCTGCTCAGGCAGTTGTGAATACCCCAGGGATTTACCCGGTGACTGCCGTGTCTGATGGCGATACCGTTAAAGTAAAAGTAGATGATAAGGTTGAGACGATCCGACTTATCGGTGTCGACACGCCCGAGACGATCGATCCGCGCAAACAAGTGCAGTGTTACGGTAAGGAAGCATCCGACTACTCAAAGTCTATGCTCACCGGCAAGTCAGTCGGCCTTGAAAGAGATGACAGCCAGGCCGAACGTGATAAGTATGGCCGCCTGTTACGGTATATCGTGCTGCCCGACGGCAGTAACTTCAATAAGCAGCTGATCAGCCAAGGGTATGCGTTCGAGTACACCTATTCGACGCCATATAAATATCAGGCTGATTTCAAGGCGGCCCAGTTGGCGGCGTCTAACGCCGGACTAGGTTTGTGGTCATCTGAGACCTGTGGCGGCAGGCACGGCGCGTAAAAAATCATAGGCCGCCTGTCATGGTTGCAATCGCCAGATAAATAACCTATTCTGACGATATAACATAGGAATCTTCCATGAACCCAGAAAATCAAAACCCCGTGCCGCCAACCTCACCTACACCGATGCCACCACAACCAGCTCCACAGCCCGGACCGGTACCGTTACCTCCGCAACCGACACCGCAACCGACCCAGCCTTACCAGCCTTATGTGCCACCGACTCCGCCTCAGCCTCCTCTCATGCCTGATACTGGTAAAAAGGGCTTTCCAAAGTGGCTGAAAATCGCGCTCATCGCGGTTGGCGCAGTGGTCGTGCTTATCGTTTTGTTCATCGTTGTCGTCACCGCAATCGTCAACTCTGCTACGAAAGATGCTCAGAAAGTCAGTGACCAGATCGTCAATGACATTCAGTCACGGAACGTCGGGTCATTGTACTCACAGGCCAGCGACGCCTTCAAACAGGCGGCAACTCAAGAGGACCTCACGGCTGTCGTCAGCAATGCCGCGCCTGCCCTCCAAGGTGACGAGAAAGTCACTGGCAAGAAGATAGCCGCGGAAACCGGGAACGCCAAGCATGCCCTTTTCTCGTATTCAGTCGCAACGAGCAACGGTACCCGGTATATGCGGGTTATCCTGGAGGATGATAATGGTACGTGGAAGCTGTATAACTTCAAGTACGATGACTCGCCGATCAGCCTCGACACCTCCGACGAGCCCACCAACTAAGAACTAGCACAACTCCCCTGAAACTGGTATAATAGCATTAGCGATGTGAGTACTGGCTTCGCCTTTGACTCGCAAGCTTTTTAACGGCAAGCATCCTTCGGGCCCTGCGCGCTTCTTATAGCTTTTAGTCCCCTGTCATGGCCCCGAAGTCGAACGGTTTTGGTACCTATCAGGTGACTCCCTCAAAAATCCGTTCCTGCTTAAACCACATTCAAATGAGGAGTTTTTACTATGGAAACAATGAACAATGTTGATAACCACCTGTTGTGGGCCTTCGCCGTCGACGTGACCCGGCCCCGGTCGGTCCGGCGCCGCCATCTGCCATCCCCGCAGCGCAACCTGCACCGCTATCAGATCATGTCATGCTCGCCCCGGCTCAAGGCCATCGGGGTGCAGACCGGCATGCGGTTTGACGAGGCCAAGCGCCGCGCACCGGGCATGCGAGTGATCGTCACCAATCGGTAGTCTGGCTAAGATCCGGCTCAAAAGGTTCAACAAAAAGCGTCACCCTTGTGTGGCGCTTTTTGTACGTTGTGATATATCTCACACAGTGCTATAACTGAATGTGGTAGTACATCCTCCCAGAGTACAACCTGATCAATCTGTCCTTCCCCGGCATCGCCCTTTTCTAATAGGAGTAGTCACGTGCGTCTCGCATGGCGTCAGCCCCGTCCGACCAGTGTCACTTCGTCCGCCAAGTTCACGATCTTCAAGGCCGTAGACCTGTCCATCAAGATGGACCCGTGCGAAGCTCGCATCTACGACAACAGCCTTCCTGTCCACGACGACGAGCCATACGAGGTCCGTATCCTCGTAGCCCGCCTGTTGCGGCACGCTGCTGTCGTCAGCGTCACGCTGGAGAACTCGGCAGCGCAGCTGATGATCACGGTCGTGAGTCACTACGACCTCGGTAGCGACTGGCTCGAATCGTGCTTGTGCTGCTCCGGCCTCTACCGGAAGGTGCCGCCCTTGCCGCGCTTCGAACAGTTGGCCACCGCCAGCTGAGCAAGTCCACGAGCAGGCGCTCAGTCCTATCGTCCACGAGACGTCCGGCTGAACGCCACCTGACTCGGCGGCGGGGAGAAGAAATGGCTTTGTCCGACTCCCCGTCGCCGATTTCAGGCACCCCCCGCTCGACAGATTGATCAATTCCCAAGTGTATAAAAAGGCCCTTCGTGAATAGTTACTTCACGAAGGGCCTTTTGTTCGGGCGGTTTATAAGGCCCGCTGAGCCTGGGAAATGTTGATCAGCGTCCACTCATGCTCGGATGGGTTGAAACGCAGCTTGTAGCGCTTGTCGCCGTCTGTCATGTCGAAGAGCTTGACGACGTCCTGTCCGCGCTGGATGAGCATCTGCAGACCAGACTCCAGAAAGGTGTATTCCTGGCCGTCGAACTCCATACGCTTCGGGAAGCTGCGGAAGCTTCCGCCCCGTTGGCGAAAGTAGAGTGCGTTTACGTTGACCTGCTTGTTAATAGATTGAGATACAGCCATGACAATCCTCCTGTCATATAAAAGAGTTATATAGATGAGAACGACGGGTGAGGATAGAACAAAGGGTGCTGGCTCAGTGGGCGCCCGTTCTGGTGGCTGCCGTAAGCGTTATAACACACGATTCGTTTATGACATGGAGGGACACGTGCCAGTGCCTGACCGTGATGGTTTGGCGAACTGTAGCTCCCGAAGTGCTTTGATAAGCCTATGTGGAGGAAGGTTTTTGGCCAGCCCACATATTGCTAGTCCTTAGTATATGCCTGCTTATAGGTCGGCTGCAAGAGGCGGAATGTACAACGTATTTTCAGTGGTGATACGGCAGCCCAGCACTGATAGCACAGGCCCGGTACAGGGATTCTGCCAGGACGACCATGGCGAGATCGTGCGGTAAGGTCAGGTCGGAAAAGCTCCAGCGCAGATCAGCGGTCTCAAGGACTTCCGCCGGGAGCCCATCCGGCCCGCCGATGACGAAACAAATATCGCGGCCGTCAAGCAGACGTTTTTCAAGGAAAGCGGATAACTGGTGGCTGCTCAGCTGCTTCCCTTCTATCGCCAGGGCGACCAGGAACGATCGTCCTACCGCTCCGAGTATGTGATCGACGTCATTGTGCCGGTCGCTGAGATGCGTGACCTGCAGGGGGTGAAAGTGCTTCAGGCGCCGGACGTACTCTTCGAGCCCTGCCTGAGCGTAGGCGAGTTTCGGCTTGCCGATGGTGATGATATGTATCTTCATGCTTTTGTAATGATGGCGATATTATGGGCGTAACGCAAGCGGTAGGCCTTACCCTGCATGAAATCAGTGATGGCCCGTTCGACGCCGGGTAGTGTCTCGCGGCGATAATCGTCGACGGCGATACTGCCGCCGTCACTGAGGCGCGGCCAGACCAGTCGCAGGCTGGTCAGGATCGAGCCATAAAAATCCCCGTCCAGGAACGCGAAGGCGATTTTATCAGGCACGTCCTGGGCGGTCAAATCGTCGAACCAAGCCTTGTGGGTGATGGGCGATCTGAGGTTGGCCTTGCGGAACTGCTCCAGAAACTGTTTCTTGCTGACGGCCAGTTCGCCGGCCCTGAAATCGATACCGGCGGCTGATTGGTCGTGGGCATCTTTGGCCGGTAAGCCTTCGAACGAATCGTAGGCGTGGAATTCCTTTTGGTCGCCGATTAAACGGCGGATGAACAGGCTGGTGGTGCCGATATAACAGCCGAACTCACAGATAGCGCCGGCGGTACCCCGGGCCAGGACGGCTTCAAGTTCAGTCAGGACGACCTCTAGGGCTGGTCGGCTGATCTGGTCGGAAATCAATGGGTATTTACTGGTGTTCATAATAGGTAATAAGGCAATCCCCTGAATGCACAAATAAGTTATGCGCTCGGGGGAATGCGGCGGTACGGTAGCTAGGGAGAGGAAATTCGTGTCAGACACGAGTCTCAGCGCCTTCGCTACCGTACCGCCTTACGCAGTCCTCTGTCGACGTGCCGACCCGGAGTTCAGTTACGCGACGCGCACCGAGGTGGAGCTGGTGTCCGCAGGCGGCTGCCCGGGTTGGAACTCGGATTGCCATTCCGGAGACGGGTGGAACGGTGAGGGCGACGGGGTCGTCCGTGAGGGGCTGAACGGATCCATGAACGGGTTGTGCGAAGGCGGCGGCCCCAGCGGTGGCTGCTTCTGCTTGGGTTGGCCGGGGAATGGCTGGGTACGCGGGTGGTTCGTTGCCATGGTACGGTAGTGCTCCTTCGCTGACTGTGTTGCGGGAAGAGGGTGTTACTCGCTCAGGTGTTCATCGAGCTCGAAGTCAGCGGTGGCAGCCTCGGCGGCGACCTGCTTGGCGTCGGGTTCGACGGGTGCCGGGTGGGAGTACTTCTCGTCCATCCAGTATCTAAGCCACAGGGCTGCGCTCATGATGGCGTCACATTGCTCCTTCGGTTGGGGGCTTGCGCTTGTCGAAAAGATCGCTACGGATAGTAATCTTTTCGACAAGCGCAATGTACGGAAGACAGAGGGACTGTTAAGGTACCTCGGAGGTAACGATACCTCGACGAAGTAACGCTATTTTAGCATAAACCTGATGATATTGCAATTTCCTGAGGGCATGAAACGCGTCATGCGCTCGGGGGATTGCAGGGCGGGCGGGACGTAGTGGTTGTAGCGGCGCAGTTGCGTCACCTCACTTGTCCCTACCCGGCCCTGTGCACCCTTGGTGCTAGGAGGTGTGTCCATCACCCGTATTGTCCTGTAGGAACTGGAGGTACTCACAGCTGGATTCACCGGCGCAGTCACTCTCGTGACAGTGGGAACATTCCTTCTGGAGGCCAGCAGTATCACGGGGATCGTGCGGATCCGCGGCGGTGGTGTTGAAGACCAGGTCTTCGTAGCAGCCATCGCAGAACTCAAACGCCATGGTCCCGAGGAACTGGTAGCAGCCGTACATCGTGCACATGAGACCGAAGAGGAGCTCGAGGTGCTCAGCGGCCTCTCGGATGTCTTGCTCAACGAGCTGGAGCGCGCAACCTGCGTGGCGGCACCGGTCGTAGGCAACGTCTGCTTCTCCGCAGAAGTCGCAGATGTCGGTGTGGCGCTGTAGGTAGCGGGCGGCCCAGTCGGTCAACGTGTGGTGCTGGTGGTTGCGGTCGAGGTGGGTGTTGATCCAGTAGGCGGGACGGGTCAGGTCGAAGTGAATCATCGGAGTAGTACCTCTCTGATAGGGGGTGGGCTGGAAGTCAGTGATTGCAAGCCGGTCTCGAACGATTCAAGACAGATTTGCAATCACTGCTAGCATCAAGAGTGTGAAGGTGCATCGGAAGTCGGAACCTCTACGAAGCTCAGATATTTTAGCATAAACGTTTAATAAAGTCAATGATACAGACGGACGGTCGGCAACTCTGACCACTGGCTGGTGTAGCGCGGACTACGTAGCTGGCGCTTCGGTTGCCAGGTGGCGCTGAAGCGTTCGGCAGCATACCCAAGCCTGCCCTTGCCGAAGCGCTTGTTAATGTCGTCGAGCGCCTGCATACGGCGGCGGGAGCGTTCATCGATGGTGGTGTCGACGTAGCCGAGCAGGTCGGTCTGCAACGCATCTTCGGCGATGAAATCCAGCAGAAAGACATTGGCGCGATGATACTGCTGCCCTGGCTGATAATGCTGCTGCAGTTCCCGGACCAATCGGCTTATGATGATGCCGCTATCGTTCGTCGGTGTATCAAATGTTATCGGCAGCCACCAGCTACGGAAGCCGGGTTTGTGTTTACTGGTATTGAGCAGTAGTCCGCCGGACCGGGCCAAGCGGTGTTCGTGGCGTAACCGATAGGCAGCGCCGCTAGCCAGGCTGGCGATGGCCGCTTCGATGACATGGAACTGGTCGGTGTCTTCACCAAAGGTGCGGCCGCGCATGATGCTTTTCTGCGGTTGGTGCTCGGGTTCGAGGCCATGACAGCTGATACCGTTAAGCTCGGCGACCAGTTGGGCACCGTGTTTACTACCGACCAGTTGGCGGGCCGTAGCGGGCCAGAGCCGGCTGAGATCGAGGGCGGTGTGGACGCCGGCTGATTTCAGTTTTGGGTTGAGACGCCAACCGACACCCCAGAGGTCTTTGACCGGGGTCTTTTGCAGCATGGCATCGTGTTCGGCTTCGGAAAGATCGAGGAAGCTGAAAGCGCCACCGAGGCTTTCGTCGTGTTTGGCCTGTTCGCTGGCCAGTTTGGCCAGGGTCTTGGTGGGCGCGATTCCGACTGAGACCGGGATGCCGATTTCGCGTTGGATTCGGTCTTTGACCGCCCTGCCCCAAGCCGCATAGTCGGTAATGTTGAGGCCCTGCAAGTCCAGAAAAGATTCGTCGACCGAGTAGACTTCGATACGTGGGGTCAGTTCGGTCAGTAGACTGGTGATGCGGCTGCTGATATCACCGTACAATTCGAAGTTGGCTGAGAACTGGACGACGTCGTTGTCTTTAAGCACCTGACGGTACTTGAAGACCGGTGCGCCCATCGGGATACCGAGGGCTTTGGCCTGATTGCTACGGGCCACTACACAGCCGTCATTACTGGATAGTACGACGGTGGGCCGGTTCTCCAGATCGGGGCGAAACACCCGTTCGCAACTGACAAAGAAGTTATTGCAGTCGATCAGGGCGAAGATACTGCTCATTTGGGATACCCGATAAGCGGTGCCTGACGATGCCATTGATCGCTGGACAACTGTTCTATCATGAACGAGGCGACATCCGCCCGGCTGACAAGGAGTTTCAGGCCTTTGCCGGTCAGATTAGCGCTGACCCGTCCCTTGCTTGCGACGTTGAGCAAGATGGCAGGTCGGACGAATGTGTAATCCAAATCGCTAGCCATGATAGCCTCTTCACCGTTTTTCTTGTCGACGAAGACGTTACGAAGCATGGTGTTCAAAAGGAGTTTGATCAACCAGTTGGCTTGCGGCCGGCTGTCGGTAGCTCCCCAGGCTGATAGCAGTACGAGACGTCTGACGCCGGTGGCGTGCATGGCATTGACCAGGTTCTGCATAAAGACCGTCTGAAGGTCGTCGGGTTTCGGTGAGCGCGGTCCGAACGTCACCATGACGGCGTCCTGACCGACAGTAGCCTTGGTGAGTGCCTGGGCATCCCGGGCGTCACCCTGTATCACCTGTACCTTGCCGCCGTAAGTATCGACCTTGTCCGGCGTACGTGCGTACGCGGTCACGCGGTGCCCCTGTTCGATCAGTTGTCGTAGCAAGTGTTGGCCAGTCTTGCCGCTGGCCCCGATAATCAGGATGTTCATAGTATTACTGTACCCTTTCCGGCTTCAGCCGATGAATGATATTCGTTACACAGCCCCAGACGGACGCTCCGGCCGGCAATTGTTGGCGGCGGCCCATCACGAAATCACCGGTGGCGTCGTTCCACCAGATAATCAGGTCGCGGGGAGCTGGCTGCTGTGCCCGGTCGATGATGGCGATATCGCCGTCGAAAACGCCGTACCGGCTCCATTCCTGGCCGCTGATTTGGAACAGGAACGTACTGACCGGGTGGCTGATCAGCAATTGGTCGAGGCTGAGCGAGGGACGGCTGCTGTCACTGCCGGCGTTGGGGAAACCGGCGTGTACGCTGACGCCCTGTGGGGCGCGAGTCGAGTCATCAAAATTAGTGAAATCCATATGCAAACTCCTTGAAAGACATTAGGTATCTTGAGATGCGACAATGGCGTCTGTCACGGGACTTTGCATATGGTTTGTACGGAGGAACCGCTCGGCGGAGCCCATACATAACTACTTTCAGTATAGCATGATGCGACGCCCCACCCCGAGAGGTAGGCTACCGGGAGAGCGCTGTATTGCTTGTCAGCATAGTGGTCGACGTATAACGGTTCATTAAAGCAGTGACACGTTGGGTCTGGGCATCAACGGTTGTATGGTTTTGGGATCTGGCCAGGGCAGCCTCGGCCTGATCTAGGGGGTAGATCTTAAGATTTTTGCGTGCCAGATAATTCTCGTTAGCTTTTTGCTCGGCTGTCCATTCATAGTGCATATAGGTGGGCATGAAGCCGACACCAGTGACCGCTTTGGTAGAAGGGTCAATATCCATCACGGCTATGCCGCCGATCAGCCCCTCAATATCTTCCTGAGTACTCAAAAAGTTGCCTAAGCTATACCAAACGACGGTCTGGCCGCCACCCGCCCGGTTGAGGCGAGAAACCGGTTGCAGGTAATGCGGGCCGGTGCCGATAACCACGGTCACCCCCTGATCGGCCAGGTATTTGGCCCAATCCTGTTGAGTAGCATCCGGTACATCGGTATTCTCATTGCACCAGTGGGTGCCAACGATAATGATGTCGGCTGACTGCTTGGCGGCTGCTATTTGCCGGCTGGCAAGGTCTTTTGACAAGATATTAACGCCATAGTCGGTCAGGTATGTGTCATTGGAACACTCGGCATAACTGAGAAAAGCGAATGTTAGACCGCCGGCTTTAAAGGTGGCAATCTGGTTCTGTTCGTCGGCTGACCGGTTAGTGCCGGCGACTGCGAGCGGATGAAGCTGGTTCCACAAACCGCGGGTTTGATCAATGCCGGACTGCTCTTTGTCGTTGGCATGATTGTTGGCCAAATTGATGACATTACAACCTAAGCTGCTCAGATCCTTAGCGAACTGGGGGGGTGCATTGAAAGTAGGGTAACCGCTAACCCCAAAGCTGCCAGCGCTTGGCGACTCCTGATTACAGAACCGGATGTCGCCGGATGTAAGGTAAGGCTTAACCTGGTCAAAGAGGGGTAGATAATCGTAGCTTCCATCTTGGCGGTGGGCCGCTTGATTGACAGTGTCATGGGGTAGCATATCACCGGTAGCGATGAGCCGTATGTTGCCGTGGCCGGATTTTGCCGTGGCCGAGACAGCGTGTTGGCCCGCGGCCGGCGTACGAGCGTGCCATGCCACAACCCCTACGGTCACGCCAATGCCCAAAAAGGCGATAAGCCCAATTTTAAACATACGATTCATTTTTTCATACTAGCATAGTGCTTAGGCTTGGCCTATAGTGGATACGTATGCGTAAAAAAATGGTCCAGTTGGGGTTCTTGCTGATGGTCACTGTAGTCGTCGGCGTTGTATGGGTGGACCGCTCATCGGCCCCGGTTGCCCCTATCCATAGCCAGGGGGCCACAGATAGTCGGCCGAGCTTCAACAAGCGACAATATTCTTTGACGGATCCAGCCAGCCCATGGGTTATCGTCAATAAGCAGCATCCTTTAGTGACGCGAACGTACCAACCGGCCGACCTGGTGTTTCCGGCGGTATCATTGCGCATTCCTGGCATGACCGAAATGAAAATGCGCCAAGAAGCGGCCACTGCCTTGGAGGCGTTTCTGAGTGCTGCTGATGCGGCAGGTTATGCGCCGCAAGTGTCGACTGCTTTCCGGGGGTATCAATATCAAAAAACACTTTACGATGGGTATGTAGCCACTGAGGGCCAGGCGGCGGCCGACACACAAAGTGCCCGGCCTGGTTATAGCGAACATCAGACCGGCTGGGCAGTCGATATTCGGACGCAAAGCGCCCAATGTTATCTGGAAGTCTGCTATGGCAATATGCCCGAGGGCAAGTGGTTAGCCGCCAATGCGTATGAGTACGGTTTCTTGTTGCGGTATCCAGCCGACAAGGTAAGCGTTACCGGCTACAGCTATGAACCGTGGCATTTCCGGTATGTTGGCAAGGGCTTAACGGAAGAGATGCACAACCAAGGGGTAACAACCTTGGAAGAATTCTTCGGTGTCTCTGGGGGCACCACCTATAAAGACGCCCCTTAATTCAGCTTGTCGAGGAACGCGACCAGTTCACGCGGTGTCAGCTCGGCCTTGACGACGTAGCCGTCGGCCTGCTTTTCAATGTCACTACGGGTGTCTTCACGCTGCTCAAGGTTTGTCGTAATGATGATCTTGGCTTTTAATTCAGGAGTCTCGGCCGGGTTTCGTAAGTGGCCGAGGACTTCGACGCCGGTCATGCTGGGAATCATCAGGTCCAGCAGGATGATGTCGAACTGGTTCGTCTGGGCCGCTTTAAGCCCGGCAGCACCGTCGAGTTCGATGCTGACTTCATAGCCGCTGCGCTGCAAAGCGCGGGCATACATCTCACTGATGAACAATTCGTCTTCGATGCAGAGTACTTTCTTGGTTGTCGGGGTCATGGTAGTCCTTACTGGCGGTACAACGAGTGGTTCTTGATCCAGCCGTGGGCGCCTCTGGTTATATCCTTATTATTGCTCGATTTGAGTTCTTCGGCAAGCTGACTATATGGTTGGATGGTAAAAGAGAACGTACTGCCCTTACCTTCTTCGCTGCGTACCCAGATATGACCGCCGTGTGCAGACACCAAGGCCTTGCAGAGGTACAGGCCGAGGCCGGTGCCGCCGATCATATTGCGGGTACGGTGGTTGCGATAGAATTTGGTAAACAGGTTCGGCACGACGTTGGTCGGGATGCCGACGCCACTATCTTCGACATCAATCTGAATCATGCCTTCCGGAGACATCGTACAGTTGACCTTTATCTGGGTCGAATCTCCACTGTACTTGATGGCGTTGTCTAGCAGGTTGCCGAGGATCTCATAAAAACTGACACGGTCGATAGCTGCCGATGGCAGATCAGGCGCGATCGTTGGCAAGATGGTCATGCCACGGACTTTGGCGCGGACTTCGTAATTTTTGAGAGCTGCACTAACAACTTCGCTCACGTCCTCTTCGTGGAGTTCGAGCATCAGCTGGTCGTCCTCCACCCGGGCGACATGCAGGATGTTACTGACGAAGTCTGCGAGCTGCTGGCCGGCGGCGTCCATACGGTGCATGAAGCCATCAAGCTCTGGATCAAGTTTTCCGGCGAATTCATCCTGGAAGGTCTCGATGTATCCACGTAACAGGGTCAGCGGCGTGCGTAACTCATGCACGGCTAAGGCGATGAAACTGACGGCTTGATCATCCTGACCGTACTGGGCGGTGTGGTCGAACAGCACGATCATCGTTTCGTAGCCGTTGCTGTTATCCTTGTTGTAATAAGCCGACAGGTCGAACTGCAACGACGTCTGATCGGCCAGACCGAAGCGGACGCGCTCCCAGCTGTTGTAGTCGATGACGGTATTCGCCTTGGCTTCGGCCAACCACTTGTCGAAGGTGTTCTCGTTAGGGAAAGACATGTCGAGCGCGCTGTAGATGCTCTTCCCGACCAGCTCCTCGGGTGACTTGTGCAAATATTTGCTGGCGACGGTGTTCATGAAGACGACGTTTTCCTGAGCGTCGAGCACGACGAGTGGTAATGGCAGGTTGGCGGCGACGAACTCATTTTTAAGGTCGGCGCGTTCGGCTTGTTGCGCCATCGACTGGCCGGTGGCGACATTGTTCAGCTGATAAATCTGGCCGATGAGGTTGACGAGGAGTTCACGGCCGTAACGGATCTTATCAAGTTCGGGTGCGGCCACTTCGTGGTTCGTCGGGCTAATGTGGAGGACAGCTTGCCAGACGGTTTTGATCGGGCCAAGTACGTGATGAGCCCCGGCTATGGTGATGATCAGACAGCCACCTAGGACTATTGCGGCGGCGCCGGGAATGATGATGAATGCGGAAAGCTGCAAGAACCATCCGAGAAGCAGCCAGCCGATCAGCAGCAGGTTCTCAGCGGCGATGATGACGGCGAGGTAGACGCGGGTCTGGTGGATGAGTTTATCTAGGTCGTTCATTTCGTAGTGATGCGGTTGGCGGCGTCGACGACACTGATCCATGTCTGCCCGGCATTGAGGTTGATTGACTTACCTGACTGGTCGGCGAAACTGATGTTGGTCTTGGCATCCGGCTTGGTCCAAGTGCCGAGGACCAACGTGCCATCCTGGTAAATATACGCTGCCCCGCTACCGATGGTGTTGTAGTCGTAATGCTTTTTGTCAGCCTGGAGGGCTTTGCTCATGACGATGCCGATTACGACCTTAGGCTTCAGTTGGGTCGAGTTGCCGGCACTGTCGACGACCAGGTGTGGCTTGCCGCCTTCACTCCGGTGGTAACTGTTGTCGGTAACGTCGTAATCGTAATGGACGTTGTAAAGTGCTGACGAGATGCCGAAGTCGATACTGGTTGCGCTCGGTGAAGCGGCTTTGCTGTCGGCTTTGCGGGGCCAGGCTGCAAAGCTGCTAGTTGAGTAACCGCGGGAATTTTCAAGCTCGCGAAGGCGCGCCAGGCTAGTGTAAACGTTATGGGGTTGAGCTCGCCCACTGATACGTGTGTAGCTGCTGCCAGCGTAGAACTGGTCAAGATCTTTGATGCCGTTCGTTTTGATCTTAGTCAGGGCTTCCGGACTGCCGCCGACGTGTGAGATGGCCGCATCATTGCCGGTCAGCCAGTCGAGATAGTATGGACGGACGCTGCGAACCGGGCCGACATAGTCGGGGTCCCCTTCCTGGAACAGGGCGAGGAACCGGGTGATGCCACCTTCAGCGACGGCTTCATACACGACCCCGGCCTTATCGAGGCCGGATTGTGGTCGGGCATCCTGGCTGTTTTCGATCATGACACCGGTGACCGGCCATTTAGACTGTTCAGATGATACCTCAAGCCCCGTCAGAGGAGATAGGATCGGCGTCGGCTTGACCTTCGGCGCGGCCGGGGCCGTATTGGCGACGACAGGTGCGGGCGTGTCGTGGCCAGTCAGGGCTTTGACGACACCGAACGTACCGCCAAACACCACAAGCATTGCTACGGCAGCGATAATACGTTGTTTCTTGCTCCAGAGCTTGGGGTTCAACCATGTCGGCAGCGTTTTTTTGGAAACAGACTCAGGGGCGGGCGCGGCTTGCCGCGGTTCTTCACCGGCATTACCGATCTCGATATCGTCAAGCTGCGCGGGTACCGCGGTGCGGGCGAGTTCAGTTTTTATGGCTTCATGCTGCCCGGGCTGTGAGACGGGTTGCAGCACTTTTTTTGGTTGCCGCCTGGGCTGAAAATCATCAAGCATAATTACGCTTAAGTTTAACAGTTTTGTTCCGCCGGGGCTAGAGCGGCAGCTATAACGCGGCCAGCTGCGTTCGGATACGCTCGAGACTCCGCTCTTTGCCAAGTACGGCAAGCGTGTCGGCGAGGCCCGGGCTGGATGGTGCCTGTGTAATGGCGATGCGGATCAGGCTGAATAGGACGGCCGGTTTCTGCCCGGTCGTTTCGAGGAGGTCGTTCAGTCGTGTGGTCAGGTCGTCGTTGCTGAAGTCGCTACCTTCTAATGACGTCGATGTCGTCTGGAGCCACTGGCGTAAATCTTCGGTCGAACATTTCTTCAACTGCTTGTGCGTGGTAATGAGTTCGGGATCTATTGCCGGGGTCGAAAAGAAGAACTCGGTCAAAGCCGGGACTTCTGCCAGGAACTTGAGCCGTTCCTGGATCAGGCCCAGTACTTTTTTCTTGTAATCTTCATCGTACTCGGCGACGGTTGGTGGCCAGAAATCAGTGGCCCGCTGGTAGAGGTCGTCAAGGTCGAGTCGGCGGATCCAGTACCCGTTCATCCACTGCAGACGTTGTTCGTCAAACCGGGCACCGCTGCGTTGGACTCGGTCGAGGCTGAACTTCTCAATCAGCTCATTCTTCGTGAAGATTTCTTGCTCGGTGCCGTCGTTCCAACCGAGTGTCGCCAAGAAGTTCAGCATTGCTTCGGGCAGAAAACCCTCACGGGCGTAGTCGAGGATGTCACGGGCGCCATCGCGTTTGCCGAGCTTCTTCTTGCCGTCGATTGCCATGACATAGGGTAGCGTTGCCATCGTCGGAGGCGCCACGCCGAGAGCTTCATACAGGTTGAGATATTTCGGGACGCTGCTGATGAATTCCTGTGAACGGATGACATGAGTGATTTCCATGACAGCGTCATCAACGATATGACAGAAGTTGTAAGTGGGATAACCGTCCGATTTCATAAGTACGAAGTCATCGATGGCCTCCGGGCCGGTTGACAGGTCGCCCATGACGGCGTCATGCCACTGATATGCTTTCGGCTCTGATTTCAGGCGAAGCGGCTGCGAGCCGTCCCAAGTTGGCGGATTGTCTGGCCGGTGATCACGATATAGGAATGGGCGCTTAGCCCGTTTGGCTTCTTCTCGGAAGCCTTCGACCTGCTCTGGTGTATATGGGTCGGCATAGGCCCGGCCGCTGTCAACCAGCTTTTGTGCCCATGCATGGTACAGATCAAGGCGTTCTGACTGGCGGTAAGGAGCGTGCGGGCCGCCGATGTCGGTACCTTCGTTCCATTCGATGCCGACCCATTTCAGGCTAGCCTGGATGTGGGCTTCAGCACCGACGACTTCCCTGACCTTGTCGGTATCTTCGATACGTAATATGAACTGGCCGTCGTTCTGGCGGGCCAGTAACCAGGCGAATAAGGCAGTGCGGACACCGCCGACATGGAGGAAGCCGGTCGGACTTGGAGCGAAACGGGTGCGAATCATGACCCTATTCTAACAGATTAGGGTCCAAGATTTTCACAGAAGCCAGTAAAGATTGCCGCTGCGCCGCTGTCGGTCACGCCTAAGGCGGTCAACTTGGCCGGAATGTCCGCAGAACTTGTGCCGCAAATTGTGGTGTCTGTCAGATAGTTCCAACTGGTGCCCTGTTTCTGAAAGTAGTGCGCACCATCGGTCGGGTGGGTGTCTATGGCCTGCGGATCGGACACAACCTCTTGGGCGTACTGCACACCGGTCGAACTGGTTTTGTAGACTGGTTGACCGAATACGGCGCCCTTGACGTCACGTTCGGGGTGTTTCTTACTGAAGGCTGTGACAAATGGTTGAGCGGTCGCTTTCAGCCGTGCGATGTCCTGATTAGAGACACACTGTACGCTGATGACGGCCGGGATATCAGCCGTGTGCTCTATCTGGCAGACGCCGGTTGAGCTTTGATAAAGGCCTGCATTTGCATCCGCAGTGTAGCCGAATTTCAGGAGGCTGTTCCGAGTCGTAAAACCATCGGCTTTCAGCTTGGCCGCGACAGCATCACTGAACTGCTGGCTCTGACTGATGACGGTCGCTCGCTCGGCTGCAGGCAATCCGTCGTGGTTAATCCAGTTGTGACCGCTGACAGCCTTGGAAGCGGGAAACTGCAGGTTCTGGGTGTCCTTGATCGCGACGTACCAGCCGACAGCGGGTAGATTAGTCGAGAACGTATACAGCCTGCCCGTATCCGGCGTGCCGACGTAATCGTATTTTTGAGCGACTTCCCGAATGTGTGACAAGGTTGTCTCGATTGATACGGCCTGAGCGGAACTTGTGGCTGCCGGGCTCGAGGAATCAGATATTTTTGCTTGCGAGCGCTGATAAAAAACCCAGCTTCCCCCGCCGACAAGGCCGAGGATAACGATTACGATTACTACTTCGAGAACAC
>JAQGGZ010000010.1 GCA_028289125.1 Candidatus Saccharimonadota bacterium | reverse complement strand
ATAGTCAGCGGCCGGGCGAGCAGCAAGGGTCCGGTCGGAACCATCTGAATGACCCGTTCTACGAACTTCAGTCCAGCCTCTTCATTATTTACGAAAATGTCGACCGCGATCGTCCGCAGGCCACGCGGAGTAACTTTGACGCCCATGATGTACTGGTTATGCAGCCAGATGACTTCGCCGTTCAGGCTGCGAAGCTTGGTGGACCGTAACGTCATCCGCTCGACTACTCCTGCGACATCGGCGAACGGTTCGACACGGATGTGGTCGCCGACGTTGAACCACCGCTCGATGATCATACTGATGCCAGCCGTTAGATCACGCAGGATCAGGCCGACCGTACCACCGGCCAGCACTACGAAGAAAGCACTGGCACCGATCGCCGTTGCCGGAGCGTTCGCGCGTGAACCGAACACTTTGATAGCAAGATATACGGCGAGCCCCACGACTGTCGCCCGTATGACCGCGACGGTCACCCCGAGGTACGTCTCGACGCGTCGTAGCTGTATCTGTCGTTCCTCACTGGTGGTGCGGTCGGCGTGTACGGCGATACGTTGGGCGATCTTAATCACGACCCGTGCCAAGACTTCACCGATCCAGTACGCGATGAAGACAGTGACGGCCACGATTAAAAGAGTGCGCCCGATATTTGGCATACTCAAAAAATCTTGTAGCTCGGTCCAGAGTTTGTCCATATTACCTACCAGTATAACGTAAAATATAAGTTGTTATTTAAACACAAGCGCTCTATACTTAAGCTAAAGCAAAATAAAGAGCTTTTGAGGACAATGAAAATATTAATGCTCGGATGGGAATTACCACCGCATAACAGCGGCGGACTGGGGGTAGCTTGCTACCATCTATGTAAGGCCCTCGCAAAAAACGACGTTGATATCGAATTCATTCTTCCCTACAAAGCTGCTCACTCCCACGATTTCATGACCGTAACCGCCGCCCATCCTCAGGGCGTCATTGAAATCCAGAAAGCCGGCAATGCCTACGACAGTTTCAAATACGTCTACGAATCCGGCAAAGAGGAATGGCTTGATGTATACGGCCAGCAACAGGTCTACGAACACTCGATCGGCCGCGTCATCAAGGGTAAGACATACGATGTCATCCATGCGCATGACTGGCTGACGTTCCGGGCCGCCCTCCGCGCCAAAGAGCTACTCGGTGTTCCGCTTATCCTACATGTGCACTCGATCGAATCAGACCGGGCCGGCGGCAATAGCGGCAACCCGCTCGTCCACGAGATCGAAAAGACGGCGTTATTATTAGCTGACCGCGTCATCGCCGTCAGTGAACTCACCAAGCAGGCCATCATCAAAGACTACGGCGTCCCGGCCGAAAACATCGACGTCGTCCACAACAGTATCGACACGACCGGTTTTGAAATCGACGATGCCTCGAACGCATATCATTACCTGACGGCCATGAAAAAACAGGGCTACAAAGTTGTCTGTAACATCGGCCGGTTCACGATTCAAAAGAATCTCCCGAATCTTTTATACGCTGCCCGCGATGTCATCGCCCGTCAGCCGAAGACCATATTCCTTCTGGTCGGCGGTGGCGATCAATATTACCAACTCCTGACCCTGGCCGCTTCATTGGGCATCGCCCGTAACGTCGTCTTCGTCGGCTTCCAGCGCGGCAAGCAGTGGCGCGACGCTTTCCGTATTGCGGACCTGTTCGTTATGCCTTCAGTCTCAGAACCATTCGGCTTGACACCTCTAGAGGCAATTGGCTACGGCACCCCCGCTCTCATCAGTAAGCAATCGGGTGTGGCCGAGATCATGAATAACTGTCTCAAAGTCGATTTCTGGGACGTCGAAGACATGGCCGACAAGATCGCGGCCGTCGTCACCCACGACAGTCTGCGCGACGAACTGCACCGCAACGCTCACATTGAATTCAGTAAACTGACCTGGGATCACGCCAGTGACAAGATGATGCACATATATCACCACCACCGACAGAAAGACATGGCAGTCGTATGAAAGCGATAGTTCTATACTTGCACGTCCACCAGCCGTACCGCATAAAGCCGTACACGATCTTTGACACAGCCGTCGATCACGAATACTTCGATGCCGAATATGAAGACCGTACCAGCAACGAAAAGATCCTGCACAAGGTCGCCGCCAAGTCGTACATTCCGACGAACAAGAAACTTATCGAGCTTTTAAAAGCTCACCCAGAGTTCAAAGTCAGTATTTCTATCACGGGCACGGTCATCGAGCAGCTCGAAAAGTGGAGCCCCGAAGCCCTGCAATCTTTTGTTGATCTCTGCGCGACCGGTCAGGTCGAAATCGTCGCCGAGACATACCACCACAGTCTGGCGTTCTTCTACTCACGCGCCGAATTCGAGATGCAGGTCGACATGCACCGCCGTAAGGTCCAGGAGGTCTTCGGGCAGACACCACAGGTCTTCCGTAACACCGAGCTCAGCTATAACAATGACCTGGCTTACTGGGCTGACAAGGCCGGCTATAAGGGCATCCTGACCGAGGGTTGGGACAAAGTCCTTGGCTGGCGTTCACCTAACTACGTGTACCGCCCGCAGTACACCAACAACATCCGGCTGCTTATGAAGAACTATAAGCTGAGCGACGACATCGCCTTCCGTTTCGGCAACCAGGCCTGGAACGAATGGCCGCTGACCGCCGGCAAGTTCACGCACTGGCTGAACTCCGAACCTGACGCGACTAACTTCAACCTCTTCATGGACTACGAAACCTTCGGTGAACACCAGTGGAGCGAGTCCGGTATCTTCGAGTTCCTCGAACAGCTGCCGGCACAGTGGCTCAAGACCGAAGGCAATACTTTCATGACCGTCAGTGAAGTCATCGATAGCTACGACCCGGTCGGCCAGGTCGACGTACCCGAGACCATCACCTGGGCCGACACCGAGCGCGACCTGTCAGCCTGGCTTGGCAATCCGATGCAAACCGAAGCCATCCATGCGCTCTACGGCGTACAGGAACAGATTATCGCCACGAACGACTATACCCTGATTGAAGACTGGCGCCGCCTGCAGACCTCAGACCATTTCTACTACATGTGTACCAAATGGTTCACTGACGGTGATATCCATGCCTACTTCAGCCCCTACGAGACACCGTACGAAGCCTTCACGAACTTCATGAATGCCTATCGCGACCTCGAATTCCGCCTCATCGAAAAAGGAGTCACCTTATAATGGGACGACCTGTAATGCTTGGAAACGGTAGCTTGACCGTCGGCCTGAACGAGCATGGACTGGTCCATGACTTCTATTACCCGTATGTCGGGCTAGATAATCTTACGACCGCCCGCAGCGTCCATCACATGATCGGCGTATGGGTCAACGACCAGTTCTCCTGGGTTGATGACGGCAGCTGGCAGACCGTCGTCGATTTCGAAGAAGATGCGCTGATTAGTACGATCACCATGAAACACGAGGGGATGCAGGTGCGCCTGGAACTCAAGGATTTCGTCGATAACGAATATAACGTCTTCTGTCGTCAGATCAGCGTGCACAACGATTCAGAAGAGCAGCGCAATATCCGCCTGTTCATGCACCAGGTGTTTGAAATATCCCGCAACGGCCGGGCCGACACCGCCCTATTCGTACCCGACGAGCACTACCTGCTCGACTATAAGGGCCGTTGCAGCCTACTGATATATGGACAGACAGCGGATGGGATACCATACGATCAGTTCGCCGTCGGCAATTATGGCATCGAGGGTAAGGCCGGCACGTACATGGACGCACAGGATGGCGAACTATCGAATAACGCCGTCGAGCATGGCGGCGTCGACTCGATCATACGCTTCTCGCTCGACATACCCGCCGGCGAAGCGACGACGGTAGAGTACTATATCGCCGCCGGCGACTCCCAGCATGCCGTTGAAAAGCTTCACACTATCTTTAAGAAAGGCCTGGCCGGACGTCTGGAAAAAGCCCGCACACATTGGCATGGCTGGCTATCCATCAGCAAGGACCGCATGGAAGGCATCGACGAGCAGTATATCGGTCTTGCCAAGAAGTCGTTGCTTCTGATAAAAGCGCACATCGACAAACGAGGGGGTATCATCGCGTCCTGTGATTCAAGCATCTATAACTTCGGACGGGATTACTACAGTTATGTCTGGCCGCGTGACGGTGCCTACGCAATGTGGCCACTGATCCGTCTTGGTTATACCGAGGAGCCCAAGAAATTCTTTGAATTCTGCCGCGACATCCTCACGACCGACGGCTACCTGATGCATAAATACCAGCCTGATAAGGCCGTCGGTAGCACCTGGCATCCGCTTCTCCACGCCGGCAACCGCCCGGAGCTGCCGATTCAAGAAGACGAGACCGCCATTGTCATATATATGCTAGGCGAATATTACGGGTACAGTAAGGACGCTGAGTTCGTCTCGCAGCTGTACCTGACATTAATTCAGCCGGCATGTAACTTCATGGCCGACTTCATGGACGAAAAGACAAACCTCCCCCACGCGAGTTACGACTTATGGGAAGAAAAATTCTTAACGAACAGCTATACCGCGGCCTTGACGCATGGCGCGCTTCAGGTGGCTGCCGATTTCGCCGAACTGTTCGAGTACCCTGATGATGCCGTCAAATGGCGCGAGGCGGCAGCAAAGATAGTCAAAAACTTCCATGTCTTCTATGATCACGAGCGCAAACTGATCCGTAAAGGCTACCTGCTCGGTGACGAAGGCTTGCAATTTGATGGTACGCTGGACATCTCCAGCCTCTACGCTGCCTTTACCTTCGGAAATGTAGCCGAGTGGGAAACGTTCATCAATGACACGGCTGAAGCGGTCGAGAACACCCTGCTTGACCAGACACCCTCCGGCGGTAGCCCCCGATATGAGCATGACAATTATTTTGCAGCCGAACCGCCATATCTGGGGAACCCCTGGTTCGTTACGACATTATGGGTGGCACAGTATTATCTCGCCATAGATGAGGTCGATAAGGCTGAAGCCCTGATCAAATGGACTATGGAACGTGCCCTGCCAAGCGGCGCCTTATCCGAACAGGTAAATCCTACCGACAGCAGCCCCGTCTCCGTATTGCCACTTGTCTGGAGCCACGCCGAATTCGTCAATACAGTGCTCGATTTAAGTAAGCGCTAATAAAAAAGCCCCTCATTACGAGGGGCTTTTTTATAATCTTATTACGACTACTTCTTAACTTCGTTACGACCCAAGCTTTTCTTGGTCTCAGTAAAGATAACATGCTTGCGAAGCCGTGGGCTGTATTTACGTAAGCTCAACTTGTCAGTAGTGTTCTGGAAGTTCTTGCTCGTGTAGTAAATGCGTTCGCCCGTCTCTTCACTAACCATGCCGATAAGACGTCGTTTGTCACCTTTTTTTGCCATAGCCTATATCGTATCAGATTAGCTTATGATTGTAAACTATCAGCTGTAACGGGTTCGAGTGGAACGATAAACCAGAGTATCAGATATGGGACCAGTCCGGGGAAGCCGCCCGGGAGAAACAGTATTATGAATATAATGCGTGGAATGACAGGGTCAATATGGAAATACTCCGCCAGCCCGCCGCAAACTCCTGCGATTTTGCTATCAGTCCGGGATCGGTATAACTTCTTATTCATATGTCCATGATACACCTTAAGACAATATAAACATCGCCTGCATATGCCTATAATGCTCCCTCATAGATTGATATGCTGCATCTACAAACGAAGGGGGTTAACCATGAAAACCATCATAGTAGGCTTGGCCGTGATCGCGACGGCGACGGTCATACCGGCTACAAATGTACAGGCAGACACTGCGGATGTCGGGTTACGACAGACAATTGAGGCGCCAGTGTCAAAGCTAAGCTTCCAAGATAGATCCGGTAATGACATCGCGGCACCACGACTAAACTTTCCTTTGCGTACCGCTCGGTATGTCTGTCAGAAAGATGCAACGGCACCAAGCACCGTACTAGGCACTGATGCTCAGAAACTCTTTGCCAGCATTCCTGACCGGTCAGCTTCAGGCTGGGATATCTCTATCGCTCCGACAAATGGTGTCGAGAATGGCTGGCACGGCAGCAGTAATAACGTCATGCGTATCAGTGACGGTACGAATGAAGGCTGTGGTGAAGGTCCGGACAGCGCTTCCAAAGGCGGATTGCTGTCAGTGGATACGTCTGACATGCAGGTTAGTGATGCGTGTGATTGGGGCTGCGCCGACCCGATCTTCATGCGGCGTGGACCAAGTACGGATTACGCTCATACTCCGTCCGTGAGCTTATATGCCAGTGCAACACCGCATGTAGGCTGGGAAGGCACGCTCAGCAATATTCGCTTACGCCAGACGATTCCGGCAGGCCAGGCGGCTGACGATTACGTATTGCCGCTGACGGTGACGCTGACCGAACTATGATGTACCGGCGGCTGGCATTCATCAATTTAGTCATAGCGTTAGCCGTAACTGCATTGCCTTCAACAGCCCTTGCAGCCGAGTTTGGCGGCATTGGCATCCGGCCAGGTCCGGCGGTGTCCAGCAGAACCGCAGGCAGCTTCCATTACGATGCACGGCCCGGAACGGATATGAGTGATTCCCTGTTGGTCATTAATACTGCTCAAACGTCGAAGCGTGTACATATAATCGCTACGAAGGGCCACGTCACTCCCGATAACCATTTTTGGTGCGAGCAACTAGCTGATATGGCAAGCTGGATTTTGCCGAAAGACACGATTTCAGACTATATGCCGGGTCAAAATTCAGTCCTGCCTTTCACCGTACGGATTCCGGCCACGGCGCAACCAGGAGAATACGATGCCTGCCTTGTGGCCACTGAAGAACATACCGAGGTATCTGGGGCGAAACAAGCCATACGGCTCCAAAGCCGGGTCGCACAACGGGTGACCGTAACGCTTCCCGGAACCATGAACTTTGACTACGGCCTATCAGAGCCGACACTACAGGTTCTCAGTGACCAGCTGGTTGTCAGTGCGACACTCTCCAGCTCTGCGCCAGTAAGCCTCAGTGTTACCTCGTCTGCTCGTTTATCTGGTGCACACGTCAGCGCTCATCAGATCCTCCTGCCGCGGTCTAGACAGGAACTACGTCTACACAGGATCACTAGGCCATACTGGGGTGGCTGGTACGCGCTCCGCATTGATTCGACAGCCGTGCCGACCAGTCCGGCAATGAAGATTCATGCAAATGCCATGCATCGGTCTCAGACGATCCGGGTCTTCCTATGGCCCGCCAAGGCAGCAATCGTAGATATAGTGGCCGTAATGATAGTGGGCGTGAGCCTGGTCGTATTGGCCAAACGTACGGCCAAACGGAAGCAGTACCGTCTGCAGCGCAGGTGAAGTCTCCAATAAAAAAGCCCGACTCGTGAGCCGGGCTTTTTCGTTGTCTGTTTGGAGCCACCTTCGAGATTTGAACTCGAGACCCCTTCCTTACCATGGAAGTGCTCTACCACTGAGCTAAGGCGGCGAAATTACTCGACTGATTATAACAAATTCTGAGGAGGAACCAAACACACTTTACGCCCATACATAACAAAAGACCCAGGTAATCCTGAGTCTTTCATTCTGGTGCAGGGTGAGGGATTTGAACCCCCGAACCCAGAGGGAGCTGATTTACAGTCAGCCGTGTTTGACCGCTTCACTAACCCTGCGTATATTTTTGGAGCCACCTCTCGGATTCGAACCGAGGACCCTCTGTTTACAAAACAGATGCTCTAACCAACTGAGCTAAGGCGGCGAAATACAAATGCTAGTGTAACAAAACAGAGGTTAGATGACAACCCGGCGCGGGCGAACGATGCGCTTGGCCCGACTGGAAGGTACGATAAGCTTTTTCATCTTATCTTCTATCTCATCGGCCTCGGCCTGCATCTCTTTGGCCAGGTAGGCTTTATGCAGGAGCGCGTACGTCTCTTTGTTTGGCTCCAGCTCTGCCGCTAGAAGCAGTTCCTGGAACATGAGGCGATCGTTACCAAGCTTTTCCTGGACCTTGGCGTACGCTACATGACGAGCGGCGAGATCACCTTCCAGCTTCAAGGCCTGCTCGAAGGCAACGGCCGCTTTTTCGTAGTTTTCGGTTTCATAGTAAATCAGACCGAGGTTATGGAGAGATGAAGGCGTCGCTTCGATACTGCTGGCAATCTCAAAGCAGTCGATGGCATCACGGTACTCCTTTTGTTTGGCGTAAAGGATACCGAGGCGGTTGTAGGCGGCGGCGTTCTTCTCGTCGATGCGTAGGATCGTCAAAAGAGCCTTCTCGGCACGGAGAAAGCGGTTTTCGCGCATGCCTTGCATCGCGATGGTCCAGAGTTTGCCGACGCGGTCACCCACTTTACGAGAGACGGTGTCCTCTTCTTCCTCCTGGTGGCGTGTTCCCAAAAAGGCGAAAACACCGAAACCGGCGACTATAGCCAATTCATACATGTACTTTAGTATATCATTCTTCTGACGTCGGAGCTACAACGCTAGCATCAGCTCAGTCAACACGAGCTTAGGCTGGCCGTTCTGTCGGAGCTGGGTCGCCGCCTGATCTGAGGCGGTCAGGATACGTTGCCACGTAGCGACCCGCTTGCCTGCTTCCGGTGTGGGAACCTGCGCCATTTGGCGCAAGGCTGCCGCGGCCATCCGACAGAGCATGATGACGGTCTGTATCGCTGTCTCTTTCTGCTTAGCCAAGCTATCGACTGTTGCCAGCCGCTCAAACGTGCTAAGTCGAAGCAACTGACGGGCCTGCTCGGCGGCGGCATACAGAGGATGAGTCGCGTCCCCATCCAGAAGTGCGGTTGCGAGACCTGGCAATCCACCGGTCATCAATGTAACCTGCTGAATCGATTTCTGATCGTGGCCGAGATCGGAAAAATGCCGGTGTAAGGCTTCGTTTTGAGGTGCCCTGACCGTGAGCGACTGTACTCGGGACTGGATGGTCGGTAGCAGTGCGCTGCCATGTGTCGTCAGCAGCATCAGCAGCGTACCTTTCGGCGGTTCTTCTAATAATTTCAAAAAAGCGTTCTGCGCCTCTATGCCTAATTGTTCGGCTTGTTCGACGACCGCGATACGGTTCACAGCCGCGTCAGCACCTGGTACCTTGAGACTGGCAAAGTGCTGGAGATTACGGATGGCTTCGATACCATCCGCTGCTGAAATCACCCGGTACTGCGGATGATCACCCGGGGACTGCGTATCGAGCAGACGGATGGCCAGATGCCTCGCTAAGGCCGACCGGCCGCTACCGGCGGGGCCGATGATCATGAGCGACTGTGGCGGGCTGGCAATCAAGCGACTGATAGCTGCGGCTGTTTCAGGATGGAGGACGATGTCAGGCATCATTTTTCATTTTTTGTTCGAATTCCAGTGGCAGTGGCGCGGCAAATGTGGAGCGTTCACGTTTCGGCAAGGTCAACTCCAGCTCTGCAGCATGCAAATAGAGTCGTTCAGCCGGGGAGCCACCGTAGATCGGGTCACCGACGATAGGGTGACCAAGTTGCTTCAGATGGACGCGTAGCTGGTGTGTACGGCCGGTCGTGGGCTTCAGTTCAATCAAGCTGAAGTGCTCAGACTTTGACAGCACTTTGTACTGCGTCGTCGACGGCTTGCCGTTCGGTCCGACCCGGAAGGTGGCCGGCGCTTTCGGGTTCCGCTCGATGGGCATTTCGATGACTGCTTCGTCGTTCGGCAAATGGCCGTCAATGATGGCCAGGTAAGTCTTTTTGACTCGGCGCTGAGAGAATTGCTTTTGCAGCCAGCTCAAAGCCGTTGACGTCTTGGCGCAGATCATGACACCACTTGTGGCCCGGTCAAGGCGGTGGACGATGCCTGCCCTGTTACCGGATAGATCCATATCTTTGGACAAGTGCGAGCGCAACCACGTCCCTACGGTTGCCTCATCGTTGTAATTCCCCTTGCTGTGAGACAACATGCCCAGCGGCTTGATGATGACCACACAATCTTCGTCTTCGTATAATACGGGCAATTCCACTTCTGGCGGCTCAGGCATATCCTCGAGAACGAAATCTACATGTACCTTGTCGGCAAATCGTAATTTGTAGCCTGCTTTGGTAACGACTACCCCGTTGACGGTAACCTTGCCCTCGAAAATCAGGCGGGACGCGAACGAGCGGCTCATAACGAAGCCGAATGAATCCACCACGTACTGGTCGAGGCGTTTAGCTTGTGATATCTCAATATTACTCATAAGATTATGGCCGCAGACCGACTGCCGACTGCACGGCTGACAATACGTTTTCGGCCTGCTCGCGCATGGTCGCTTCACTGGTTAACAGTTTCGCTTCGATCACACTGCCGTCGACGGATTGCAGACGCTGTTGGAAGTCGGTCAGAAATGCTACCACGGCATCGGCGACGGCCGCTTTGAGCGGGCCATATTGCGCTGCACCCTGATATTCCTGCAGGACATCGTCATGAGTGCGTCCGCTGAGCAAGGTAAGGAGATCGAGCAGATTACTGACTCCCGGTTGAGTAGCGTAATCATACCCGATACCCGATAAGCTGTCGGTCGTGGCTGACATGATTTTCTTACGCGCTACGTCGGGTGCGTCGGTCATGAAGATGACGCCCTTGCCGGTCTCGTCAGATTTGCTCATTTTTTTCGTCGGGTCACCGAGGTCACGGATACGCAGTCCCTGATCCTTGCCGAAAAAAGTATGCTGTTCCTTAACCGGCTTCGGCACGGTAAACAGTTCACCGAACTGATTGTTCAGGCGGGTGGCGATATCACGGGCAAATTCCACGTGCTGCGACTGATCGTCGCCGACGGGTACATACGATGCCCTGTACAGTAAGATATCGGCTGCCATCAGGACCGGGTAGTTGAACAGGCCGACGCTGATGCGATCTTCTGACAACTTGGTTGATTTATCCTTGTACTGGGTCATCCGGGCCATTTCGCCCATGCCGGTGAAACAGTCAAGAATCCAGGTCAGCTCAGAGTGAGCTGGGATGAAACTTTGGCGATAGATATGAACGTTCGGGTTATCAAGCGGTAAACCGGCGGCGACGTAGACGCGCAGATTGTCATAAATGTTCCGTTGTAGCTGGCCGTGATCAATCGGCGTCGTAAAGCTGTGTAAGTCAGGGACGAAAAGATTGATCTGATAGTCCTCGCCCTTTGCTTTTGCAAGATCGATCAGAGGCAGCAAAGCTCCGAGATAATTTCCGATGTGCAGGTCGTTGTTGGCGCGTAGTCCGGTCAGAATAACAGGTTTAGTCATACCCATAGTATAGCCTACTTTGTTACGGTTGCAGATGACACAGCGTCTCATCCCGCTCGTCAAAGACTACATCGATGCCGAGCCGCTTGTATGTGTTCTTGTGGCTGACGACCACGTCCTGGCCCAGCAGCCGGGGCATACGCATGCTTCTGGGTATCGGTTGGGGCGGAATTGCCCGTCCAGCCTCGCGGGCGCTTTCGATCCTGGATACGGCCTGGCTGTGGATCGCATTGGCCGCGACGACCGCCTCCAATCTTAAGGGCGCGAGCACAGCACCCTCCGTATCCGGTGGCATCGCTGCCAAATCTTCTAACCGGGCTTCCAGGATGGCTTCCTCGAGGCCCTGAATTGTCTCACTCATAACTTTTCTCCTCTTAATATAGTAAAAGACCGCCGTGGTGGCGGTCTTTTCAATGGGTTCTTACGATATTAGGAGCGCACAGAACAAACCGCCACGGAAGTGTCGGTAAACCAATACTGGTTGTTCTGTATACGTTTCATTGCTGTCATTTTACCACAGGCGCAAAAATACCACGACAAAATTGAAGAGTTAGGCTGCCCCCGCTCTGAAATTTTCGTCGTGGTATTTTATTAACGCTTGGTGAACTGGCGCTGCTTGCGAGCACCCTTGAGACCGAACTTCTTGCGTTCGCGCTCACGGGCATCACGTCCAAGCAACTCGGCACGGCGAAGCGTGCTCTTGAGGTCTTCGTTCATGACGACCAATGCCTTGGCCACACCTAAACGAATAGCGATGACCTGACCACTGTGACCACCGCCGGTAACCCGGACGGAAATGTCATACTTGGCTGGGTCCTGATCAACGGCGACGAAAGGCTCACTGATCGAGCGAAGCAGTGAAGCACTGCCGGCAAAATATTCGTCGGCTGGCTTGTCGTTGACGGTGATGACACCTTTACCATTCATAAGGCGGACGCGGGCAGTGGCGCTCTTACGGCGACCCAAGGCGTAGTGATAGGTTGTTGCCATATTACTTACCTTCCTTTACTGCTACGGTTTCTGGTTGTTGAGCGTTGTGGTTGTGCTCGCTGCCGGCGTAAATCTTAAGCCGGTCGAGACGGGCGTCACGCAGCTTGTTGACAGGCAGCATACCGCGGACGGCTTTGAAAATGACCTGAGTAGAGTCGAGGTCCATCTGCTCACGCAGCGTTCGCTCTTTCAAACCACCCGGGAAGTTGCTGTGGCGGTAGTAGACCTTCTGGTCCATACGCTTGCCAGTAACCTGCAGGTTGTCAGCGTTGATGACGACGACGTAATCGCCGCAATCGATGTGCTGGGTAAACTGCGGCTTACCCTTGCCGGTTAACAATGTGGCGATCTGGGTAGAAACCCGACCGAGTGACGCTTGACTAGCATCAATGACGTACCATTTGCGCGTCACATCGGACGGCTTGGCACTGAAAGTTTTTGCAGCATGCATTAGGCGTTCTCCTCGGTCTTCTTCTTAGCAGCCGGCTTAGCAACAGGCGCTTCGGCTAAATCATCGACGAAGCTGACGCGGGCCAGCTGGGCGTTGTCGCCGCGGCGCAGACGGGTCTTCTCAATCCGAAGGTGACCACTGACGCGGCCGGTGAGCTTCGGTGCGATTTCGTCGACCAGCTTATGGGCGCTGGCAACGGTGTGCAACTTAGCGATGACCTGACGGCGGTTGTGCAGGTCGCCCTTCTTAGCTTTAGTAATCAGCTTTTCTACGTAAGGGACGATTTCTTTGGCTTTTGGCAAAGTCGTCTCGATCGTTTCATACTTGATGAGCGAGTCAGCTAAACCTTTGATCAAGGCCGTACGTGGTCCTTGTTCGCGGTGAAGCTTACGCCCTTTATATCCGTGACGATGCATCTTAGAGCTCCAACTCCGCCAGCTTGTCTTTGACTTCTTCTAAGGCTTTGTTGCCAAAGCCCTTGAGGTCACGCAGCTCGGCGTCACTTAGGTTAAACAAATCACCGATGGTGTGGATGTCGTTGTTGATCAGCGCGTTGGTGGTGCGGGCAGTCAGGTTCAGGTCTTCGATAGAGGTGGTCAAAGCCGTACCTTCATCGATAGTGATACCGTCGAATGACATGGTACCGGTAGACTGAGCATCGGCGCTCTCGGTTGCTGCGACACGGGTCTTACCGGCCAGCGCAGTGTACTGGTTGACCAGGATGGCGGCAGCTTCTTCAAAAGCGTCGCGTGGGCTGATAGAGCCGTCGGTGTCGACAGTCAGCAACAGGCGGTCGAGGTCAGTGATCTGACCGACACGGGTGTTCTCGACCTTGTAACGGACACGCAGGACAGGAGTGAAGATAGCGTCCAATGCGATCGTGTCAGAGATCTTGTTAGCGGTTGATTCTTCGATGGTGCGGTAACCGCGACCGACTTCGACGGTTAGGTCGATAGTGACATTGGCCTTGTCGTCATCGACAGTGGCGATGACGTGGTCAGGGTTGACGATTTCAACGTCAGCGTTGACCTGGATGTCCTTGGCAGTAATAAGGCCCTTGCCTTTTTTAACGATGCGCAAAGTTTGAGCGTCTTCCCCGTATACGCGGAAACGAACGGCCTTAAGCTGCAGCATGATGTCGACGACATCTTCCTTGACGCCTGGGATCGTCGTGAACTCGTGACTGACACCTTCGACGCGGAAGCTAGTGATAGCGGCGCCCGAGATGCTCGATAAAAGAACACGGCGAAGGCTGTTGCCAAGGGTGTTGCCGTAGCCGCTGTGCAATGGTTCGATTGCAAACGTGCTCGACGTCGCACTGTGGTCATCAACTTTGACGATACCGGGTGTGTGAATCTGGTTTGACATAGTAATGGCTTCCTTCTGTTACCGTGAGTAATATTCGACGATTAATTGCTCATTGATATCTGGTTCGGCGTCGTCACGAACAGGCAGATTGTCGACTTTGACAGCAACTTTCTTACGGTTGACGCTCAACCAGGCAGGCGTGCTGCTTGGTGCTGGGCTGACATCGTCCAATTTCTTGAAGTATTCAGTTCCGGCGCTGTGCGGGCGGATCGTAAATTCATCACCGGCTTTCAGGCGGATCGACGGGATGTCGACACGGGTGCCGTTCAGCGTAAAGTGTCCATGGGTAACTAACTGACGGGCGGCGCGGCGGGATGGCGCGAAACCGGCGCGGTAGACGGCGTTGTCGAGGCGCTGCTCCAGGAACTGCAGCAGAATCGCACCGGACTGACCTTGGCGGCGGTTAGCTTCCTTCATCAGGTTGCTGAACTGCTTCTCGAGCAGGCCGTACAAGCGCTTAACCTTCTGTTTCTCACGCAACTGCAGTGAGTACTGACTTGGTTTAGCCGGACGACGACCATTGGTGACCTGACCCGGTGGGGTCGGCCGCTTGATCAACGCCTTGTGAGCCTTAGGGTGCAAGGCATAGCCTTCGCGGCGGCTCATCTTAACGATAGAACGAGTATCTCGTGCCATGATTAGACCCTCCGTGCCTTCTTAGGACGGACGCCACCGTGAGGTACGCCTGTCACATCTTTGATATTTTCAACTTGGATATCCATACCTGCCAGTGCGCGGACAGCGGCATCACGGCCGAGTCCGACACCTTTGATAAAGACATCGGCTTTAGTCAAGCCATACTGTTGCTTGACGAGCTGGCCAGCTTTTTCGCAAGCGACCTGAGCGGCGTAAGCGGTACCCTTCTTGGAACCACGGAAGCCACAGGCACCGGCGCTGGAAGCTGCCAGAGCACCACCATTACCATCGGTAAAGGTGATGATCGTGTTATTGAATGTCGCGAGAATGTGAACCTGGCCGCTGGCTACGGTTCGTTTCGCTTTTTTACGCTTAGGAGCGGTAGTTGTATCTGCCATATATCTATTCCTTCATCCTACGTCTTAGACGCAACCTTCTTAGCGGTACCACCTACCGTTGACTTCTTACCACGACGAGTGCGGGCATTCGTCTTGGTGCGCTGGCCACGTGCCGGCAGGTTTGCCTTGTGGCGCAGACCGCGGTATGCGTTAATGTCTTTCAAGCGCTTGATGTTACCGCTGACGATGCGCTGAAGCTCACCTTCGACGATCAAGTCGCTGTTAATGATGTCCTGGATGCTGCTGACTTCTGCATCGGTCAGATCCTTGACGCGGACGGTCCCTTCGACCTTGGCTTGATCCAAGATCTTCTTACTTGTGGTCGGGCCAATACCGAAGACGTACGTCAGGGCAATCTGCACCTGCTTGTCGTTCGGAATCGTAACACCGGAAATTCTTGCCATATCTGATTACCCCTGACGCTGCTTATGCTTAGGCTTAAGTTTGTTGATAACGTATAACCGCCCTTTACGGCGGACGATCTTGTCGTCAGGACTGATCTTTTTGACACTTGCACGTACTTTCATACGGATCAATGCTCCTTTCAGAGATGACTCACTGCTTAATTGATATTGTTAATGGCCCGATATGAACCTTTATAGAAAAGCGCACGCGGTGGTGTGCCGTCCTACAAAGGTTAGATCAACCCTTGCGATACGTTATTCGACCCTTAGTAAGATCATAAGGAGTCAATTCTACCGTAACGCTGTCACCCGGAACGATTCGGATAAAGTGCTTCCGCATCTTACCGGCGACATGAGCTATGATTTGATGGCCATTTTCAAGTTCGACACGAAACTGAGTACCTGGAAGAGTCTCCACGATTGTTCCAGTTAGTTCGATTACTTCCTTGTTTCCAGCCATAAATATAACAGTAGTTAATTATACACAAACGCTGTTAAAATAACAAGCATTCTTATTTTTTTCGCCTTGGGATGAATCGAAGCCGGCGGGCGCCGGTCGCAGCCATTAGTCCGTCGGTTGGTTCGTGGAAGAAGTCAGGCTGGGAGTACTGGTCGTACGTTATCATCAGTGCACGTGACTCAACGGCGCGCAGTGTCTGTAGGGCGACGGAAACGAGGATCAGCACACTGGTACCACCGACGGCGATACTGGAGCTGACGAAAATCTGACCAATAATCGGTAGAAGCGCCAGTAAACCAAGGCTGATGGCTCCGAAGAAGGTCAGTCGGTTAACGATGTACGACAAGTGCTTCTCAGTCTGGGGACCGCCACGGACACCTGCGATAAATCCACCTTGCTTCTGCAGGTTCTCAGCAATCTCTTTCGAGTTGAACGTAAAGCTCGTGTAGAAGTACGTGAAGGCGAACACCAGCAGGAAGTATACGAGCGGATAAATGTAAGGGCCGAACCCGCCTGTAGCGAACGTGCTGGCAGTAGGCGTCTGGAACCACTGGGTCAGGTTAGCGCCCAATTCGTGCCAGCGTGGGTTCTGCATGCCTGAAAGTAGCTGTCCGGCATAACTAGGCACGCTCAGGAAAGTAACGGCGAAGATGATGGGCACGACCCCGGCGGTGATCAGCTTGACCGGCAAGGTGGTAGTCACGCCCCCGTAGGTGCGGTTACCCTGGACACGTTTCGCATAATTGATGATGACGTTGCGCGACGCTTCGTTGAGCTTAACGACGACCCAGGTGAGCAACAGCACAGCCAAGAGCAGTGCGAGTGCCGTGATCAGACTGCGCAGATTTACAGGCAGTACCTGACCAAACGCATACCATTGGCTGTTCTTTGAGAATACGGAACCGGCGATGCTACCGACCGTAGCCGGCAAGCTGCTGACAATGCTGACTGTAATCAGCAGAGATATACCGTTACCGAGGCTCTGCTCAGTAACCAACTCACCGAGCCACATCAGCAACATTGAGCCACCGGTCAGGGCGGCAACCATCACGACCCACTGCATGAGCGAAGCGCCGGCTGTAATATCACCGACACCACCGATAGCCTGGGCCGATTGCTTGATGAGGTAGATGGCACCGATCGACTGGATGATAGCCAATGGGAAGGTCAGAAGACGGGTATACTGGTTGATTTTCTTCTGGCCGAACTCCCCTTCTTTCTGCAAGGCTTCAAGCTGTGGAATCGCCTTGGTAAGCAGCTGCATGATGATCGAGGCGTTAATGTATGGGCCAAGTCCTGCGATCATGATCGAGAAGTTAGCCAGTGCTCCACCAGACAGGACGTTCAGGAAGTTCAGGAACTGTGGCGAGTTTGTAGATGTGAACAGGTTGTCGAGCACCTGACGTACCGTCTGCGGATCGCCAAGCGGCACGGGGATGTGCGCCAGTATACGGAATACCAGCATGATTCCCAGCACGGCCAGGATACGTTTTTGCATGTCACGGTTAGCAAGGGAGCGGACGATTATTTTCCAGTTCACTGTCGGGGAAACCTCATTGTTTTATAACTTCTTGGAATTAGTATACAGAATCGAAGCCTCCGGGTACAGCTTGTAGCGTAAAAGCTAGCCGATAGGTCCCCGGATACAAAAGTTTGCAATGGTTGCAACATGTCCGTTCGTAGATTCTTCCAGAGAGCAGCTGCGTATATCCGCCTTTAGCGATACCGCCAGTAGCATTTGGTACCGTGTCGGTATGATCAAGTCAGACTTGGACATATAAACGCGTACTTCACTATCTTTGAGGCCGCTGAGGTTATGTATGGGCGCGAGTGAGCTCCATGCATCCTCGAGGTCATGTTTGGTTATGCCCTGTTTTTCCAACTCTTTACGGATCAACTTCGTTCTTGAACCATCCCAAGTACAAGTTGCCAGATTCGCGCCCGGAACAATCATAGTGACGCGGTTAAATTCCTGGAACATGTTCGCCACCAGACAAAGTGACACGTTACCTAAACTGGAAGCAATGACGTCAACATGACGGTAATGCCCAGTTCGTAATAAGTCGTTGATGTCTGCCGCAATCGTTTCCTGTATGTAATGAAACGAATCGACTACCTGCTGAATGTCAGCGCTAAGAATCTGACCATGAAATTTATAGCTGACCACGGCCGAACCGTTTTTAACTAACCTTTTGATCAGCCGATCATATACTGCGCCTCCACCGTGCCACGGTGGCAGTAGAACCGTCAGGTATTCGCCACCTGCATTAAAGATCGTTTTGCTTGTTATAGCCTGCTGAGGACTGTAATCAGATACTACGGCGCCATGTCTTATGGCTGAATAATGGGATATGACTCGATCGAGCATTATTAAATGATACCAAACCCTCAACGTTATCCCCGAACATAAAATAACCGCCTCAGTGAGACGGTTATTTTTAAAAGGGACGTCGCGTTAAGCTTTTTTGGCTTCACGTACCTTCGGACGACCGACCTGGCTGGCAGCGTTGAAGCTACCACCGGCGGACTCGACGGCAGCAATGGCCTGAGCGCTGGCGGCCGGCAGGTTGACGGTGACGGCTTTGGTAAGCTCACCGCGGACGAGCAGCTTGACCTTTACGAAAGGACTGCTGATCAGACCGGCTTCAGCGAGTACCGCAGTGTCAACGTTCTTGCCCTTCAAGTCCTCGAGCTGGCCTGTGTAGACCTCTTCGGGCTTGATGTGGTGGCTACGGAAACCGCGGAGCTTCGGCAGGCGCTGCATCAAAGGTGTCTGACCACCTTCGAAACCTGGGCGCAGCTTCTTACCCGTACGGGCACCCTGACCCTTGGTACCGCGACCGGCGGTCTTACCCTTACCGGCAGCAATACCGCGACCGACGCGGGTGATCTGCTTGTTTTTCTTGACGTCTAATTCGTTGAACTTCATGATTAAGCCTCTACCTTCTGAGCAGCCTTAGCCTTAGCTTTAGCTCCGACCCAGTCCTTGGCAGCGACCATGCTGTCGAGTGCAGCGATAGTAGCGTAAGCCGTGTTGGCCTTGTTGGTAGAACCGAGCGATTTGCTCAAAACGTTGCTGACGCCGGCTACTTCAAGAATAGTACGGACGACACCGCCGGCGATAAGACCGGTACCGGCACTAGCTGGCTTGATCAGAATCTTAGCGCCGCTGACTTTGGCTTCAGCTTCGTGTGGAAGCGTACCTTTGTACAGCGTAACGGTGATCATGTTCTTCTTAGCAACTTCAGTGGCTTTGGTAACGGCGGCGGTGACGTCTGCACCTTTGGCCATACCGACACCGACTTTGTGCTTGCGGTCACCGACGACGACGAGGGCGCGGAAGCGGAAACGGCGACCACCCTTTACGACGCGGGCGACGCGGTCGATGTGCAAAGTGCGCTCATCGAACAGTTTTTCTTCAGGCTGCATTTCGGGGCGGCGACCACGGCGGTCGTTATTGCCACGGTGCTGCGGGCCCTGGGTCTGATTGTTATCAGCCATTTAGAACTCCAATCCTTCTGCGCGGGCGGCATCTGCCAACGCTTTTACACGACCGTGATACAGTTTGCTACCGCGGTCAAAGACGACGGCTGTGATCTTGGCGGCCTTAGCTTTCTTAGCGATTTCCTTACCGATGAGTTCAGCCTTAGCGGTCATCGTGCCGGTAGCGGCTTTGTTACCGACGGTTGAAGCAGCACCGATAGTGGTGTGGGTAACGTCATCGAACAGCTGGGCACTGACGTGCAGATTGCTGATAGTGACGCTGAGGCGAGGGCGGATAGCCGTACCCTGGACTTTACTGCGGACACGGGCAGCACGCAGTGAGCGGTTCCGAAGTTTATGATCGAGTTTATTGCTCATGCTACTTGTCCTTTCCTGACTTACCGCTCTTGCGGATGATGTGTTCACCGACGTACTTGATACCCTTGCCCTTGTAAGGCTCAGGCTTCTTCAGCGCGCGGATTTCAGCGGCGGCCTGGCCAACCTGCTGCTTGCTGATACCGGAAACCGTAATGGTGTTGGCTTCAGCGACAGCGGTAATGCCGGCTGGCACTTTGTAAATAACGTCGTGCGAGAATCCAAGGTTCATCTTGAGATCTGCACCCTGCATGGCGACGCGGTAACCGACACCATTGATTTCTAGCTTCTTGCTGAAACCGGTAGTAACGCCGACAACCATGTTGTTGATAAGGGCGCGCATCAGACCGTGCTTGGCACGGTTCTTCGGTTCGTCGTTGACGCGGGTTACGACGACTTGATTGTCTTCCAATGCGACAGTGACACCTTCCATGGTGAACTGCTTCAGTGTGCCTTTACCGCCCGCAACCGTGATTTCGGCTGGGTCGACAGTGATTGTCACACCGCTCGGGATAGCGATCGGTAGTTTTCCTATACGACTCATTATGTATTCCTATATATCCTTTAATAAACGCTACAGATTAATTCGCCACCGACACCCTGTTGCTTAGCCTGGGCGCCGATCATCATACCTTTGCTGGTAGAAACGATCACGACACCACGGCCACGCTTGATGACAGGGATCTGGTCAGCACCGACGAAATAGCGGCGACCAGGCTTGCTGAGGCGCTTGATTTCGGTGATCGGGCTGTTCTGGCGCTCATCATTCAGGGTCAGGACGAGTGACTTGCCGATAGTGGCATCGGTCACGTGCACGCCGCTGATGAACTGGCTTTCAGCCAGCAGCTTAGCGACGGATTCCTTGACCTTGGAATGAGGCAGGACGATTTCTGATTTGTTGACCGCGATAGCATTGCGGATCCGCGACAGCATATCTGCGATTGGGTCAGTTGAAGTTGTACTCATAGTGATTACCAACTCGCTTTCGTTACGCCAGGAATTTCGCCCTTGCTGGCGTGTTCACGGAAACTGATACGGGACAGGCCGAACTGACGCATGTAGGCATGCGGACGACCGGTTTCGATACAACGGTTCTTCCAGCGGGTCGGGCTTGCGTTGCGTGGCAACTTGGCCAGACCTTCCAGGTCACCGAGTGACTTTAATTCGGCGCGTTTGGCAGCGTACTTCAGAATCATTTTCTGGCGCTTCAAATCGCGGGCGACTGCTGATTTTTTAGCCATATTACTTACCTTCCTTTTCAAATGGCATGCCAAACTTTTCGAGTAAGGCACGGGCATGAGCTTGTTCTTGTGCGTTGATGACGAATACGAATTGCATACCGTGGGCAGTGGTGGTTTCTTCGAACGTCAGTTCCGGGAAGACCGACTGGTCGGTCATGCCGAGGCTGTAGTTCCCCTGCTTATCAAAAGCCTTGGCGCTGACACCGTGGAAGTCACGGAGACGTGGTAGGACGATTGAAATCAGGCGGTCAGCCATTTCGTACATTCGTTCACCGCGAAGAGTAGCCTTCAGGCCGATGACGTTACCTTCACGCAGCTTGAAGCCGGCGATGGAGTTCTTGGCGATCGTCTGGACCGGCTGTTGACCGGTGATCTTACGAACGGTGTTGGTAGCGACTTCCATCATGCGCTTGTCATCCTTGGCTTTACCGAGACCGACGTTGATGACGATCTTTTCAAGCTTCGGAACCTGGTGGACGTTGTCCAGCTTAAGCTCAGTTACGAGCTCGGCAGCGAACGTGTCGTTGTACAGACCGTGCAGGCGAGAAAGCTGTGGCGTGGTCTTGGTAGCGGTTTTGTTTGCTGTAGCCATTACTTGATCTCCTTTCCGGTCGACTTAAATACGCGGCTCTTGGTTCCGTCCTCTTTGACAACGTAGCCGATGCGGCTAGCTTTCTTGGAGGTTGGTTCGACGATAGCGACTTTTGAAACCCAGATCGGCTTGGTGATCTCAACGATACCGCCCTGTGGCTTGAACTGAGTCGGCTTGACGTGCTTCTTGACAATGTTGATGCCTTCGACGGTCACCTTGTTCTCGGTAGGATGTGTAGCAGTGACTTTACCGGTCTGGCCTTTGTATTTGCCAGCCCGAACGATGACGGTGTCACCTTTCTTCAAACGGATTTTGAACATGTTATCACTCATTACAATACCTCCGGTGCCAAAGAGACGATCTTGGCGTAGCCCTGGTCACGTAGTTCGCGTGGGACCGGGCCGAAAATACGGGTTGCGCGTGGCTGCTTCTCTTCGTTGATGATAACAGCGGCGTTGTCGTCAAACTTGATGGTAGAACCATCCTTGCGGGTGATTTCCTTCTTGGTGCGGACGACGACGGCACGGACGACCGACTTTTTCTTAACGGTACCGTTTGGAGCGGCTGCCTTAACGGTGGCGACGATGATGTCGCCGACACGGGCGTAGCGCCGACGGGTACCGCCGAGGACACGGATGCAAAGGATTTCCTTGGCACCGCTGTTGTCACAGACGGTTAAACGGGATTCTTGTTGGATCATGAGGCGTCCTCCTCACCGGTCTTAACCTCGCGGATAGCCGGCTTTTCGATGATCCGGTCCAGGATGTAGCGCTTGCGGGCGCTCAACGGACGGGTCTCGGTGATGGCGACCTTGTCGCCGATTTCGGCTTCATTCTTTTCATCATGAGCCATGAATTTCTTACTAACTGAATATTGTTTGCGGTACAGCGGGTGCGTCTTACGTGTCTGGACAGTGACGACGATCGTCTTGTCAGTCTTGTTCGAGCTCACGGTACCAACGATAGTGCGCGCCATTACAAGGCCTCCTTCGTCAACTGCTCAGCCAACACGGTTAACATGCGGGCCAAATCTTTACGCTTATTGCGGATCGTCCGGACATTCTGAACTTCACCAGTGTGTAAGCGGCGCTTCAGCTCGGCGAGTTCGTCGCGCAGCTTGCTGCTTTCAGTGGTTAATTCAGTCGTGGACAATTTGCGGATATCTGTGATTTTCATAATTTATGCCTCATCCCTGACCAGGAACTTGGTCTTAACCGGTAACTTGTGGGCAGCCAGGCGCATCGCTTCGCGGGCGATAGGCTCCGGAACTCCCTGCATTTCAAACAGGATGGTGCCGGCGCGGACCTTGGCGACGAAGAATTCAGGGCTACCCTTACCGCTACCCATCTTAACGTCGAGTGGCTTGCGGGTGACTGGAGTGTGCGGGAAAATCCGGATCCAAATCTTGCCACCGCGCTTGATGTAGCGGGTCATTGCCTGACGAGCGGACTCGATCTGGCGGCTGGTGATACGTTCGTTGCCTTGGGATTGCAACGCGAAGTCACCGAAAGCGATGTAGTTACCACTGGTAGCAACACCGTTGACGCGGCCCTTGCGGACCTTGCGGAACTTAGTGCGATTCGGTAATAACATCTTATGCTACCTCGCCTTTGTAAATCCAAACCTTAACGCCGATGATACCGGCAGTAGTCTGAGCATTAACCTGTGCGTAGTCGATGTCAGCACGCAGGGTGTGAAGCGGTACGGAACCGGCGACTTCCTTTTCGGTGCGGGACATTTCGGCGCCGTTCAAACGACCGGCTACCTGGATACGGATGCCCTGGGCACCGGCACGCATGGTGCTGGCAGCGGTACTCTTGATAGCGCGGCGGAAGCTCATACGGCGTTCCAACTGGTGGGCGATGTTCTCGGCGACCAGTTTGGCGTACAGTTCTGGCTTCTTGAGCTCTTCGATGTTGACGCGGGTGGCGCGGCCATAGATCTTTTCAATCGCAGCCTTCAACTCTTGAGCGCTGCTACCACCGCGGCCGATGACGACACCGGCTTTAGCCGTGCTGATAGTGACGGTTACAAGGTTCGGCGAGCGCTCGATGTCAACCTTGTTGACGGCGCCACGTGAACCGGTCTTCTGAGCTATGATACGGCGTACGGCCAGGTCCTCTTTCAAGAACTGAGCGTAGTCTTTCTTGCTCGCAAACCATTTGCTGCGCCAGTCCTTGTTGACCTGAAGGCGCATGCTGATAGGGTGAACTTTTTGTCCCATTACTTGGCCTCCTCTTCTTTCTTGGCGGCTGCCGGTTTCTTAGCGACACGCTGCTCACCGTCGACCAGGACCGTGATGTGGCTGGTCTTGCGCTGGAACGGTAACGCACGGCCGTGGGAGGCAGGGCGGAAACGCTTCAGGCGTGGGCCAGGCGTTACGGTGATTTCAACGATCTGCAATGTGTCTGGTTTGTAGTTGTGGTTGTGGTCGGCGTTGGCACGAGCACTGGCGATGACTTTGCTGACAGCCAGGGCACTGCGACGAGGCGTGTGCTCAAGGATGGTCAGGGCGTCAGCGACACTGCGGCCACGGACCAAGCTAGCGACGACGGCTACCTTGCGCGGGCTCATCTGGACGCCTTTAGCTAAAGCTTTGACTGCCATGATTACTTCTTCCCTTTCGCGAGCTTACCGCCGTGGGTACGGAACTTACGGGTCGGGCTGAATTCACCGAGCTTGTGGCCGACCATGTTTTCGGTAACGAATACCGGAACGTGGACACGACCGTTGTGCACGGCGATGGTCTTACCGACGAAGTCAGGGCTGATGGTACTGGCCCGGGCCCACGTCTTGATGATGGTACGGTCTTCATTGCCCAAGGCAGCCACTTTCTTGGCGAGCTTGAAATCGATGAATGGACCTTTCTTAAGTGAACGACTCATACGTTATTTCCTCTTAGCCGCATGACGGCTCCTTACGATAAACTGACTGGTATTCTTACGGCGACGAGTCTTGAAACCAAGAGTCTTCTGGCCCCACGGCGTGCGTGGTGCTTTAGCCATACGGTGACGACCACCGTCACCACCACCGTGTGGGTGATCTACGGCGTTCATGACGACACCGCGGACGGACGGACGCTTACCGAGGTGGCGGCTGCGGCCGGCCTTACCGATCTTGATGTTCTGGTGCTGTTCGTTACCGACGACACCGAGGCTGGCAGTACACTCGAGGTTAATCAAGCGGACTTCGCCTGATGGTAAGCGGACCTGGGCGTAGCCGTTTTCTTTGGCCATCAGCTGGGCGCTGTTGCCGGCGCTACGGACCATCTGGGCACCGCGGCCTGGCTGCATTTCGATAGCGTGGATGACGCTACCGACTGGAATAGCCTTGAGAGGCATGCGGTTGCCGGCTTCGACGGCGATATCTTCGCCGACCGATACGGTCATGCCTTGGCGCATAGTCGTGCTGGCGAGAATGTAGTGATACTGTTCGTTCTGGTCTTTGATACGGGCGATACGAGCTGAGCGGTTCGGGTCATACTCAATGTGCTCGACCGTAGCGACGGTACCGGCTGGCAGGTTGAAGTTGACTAAGCGGTAGAACTTGCGGGCGCCGCCACCTTGGTGACGGGTCGTGATACGGCCCTGGTTGTTGCGGCCGTTACCGCGGCGCTTTGCGACTATCAATGAGCGCAGTGGCTTATTGGTAGTGATCGCACCGAAGTCCTGGCTGGTCATGCCACGCCGGCCAGGGGTGGTCGGGTTGTATGCTTTAATAGCCATTATTTAGTCTCCTTATCATCAGCTTTGGCGTCTTCGGCGGCTTCGGCTGCGAAGAACGGCAAGCTGTTGCCTTCGGCCAGTGTGACGTAGGCTTTCTTGATGTCATTCTTGCGACCGGCGACTTGGCGGCGCTTGGTAACCGTGCGCTTAGCCTTGCCGTCAAGGTTCGAGATGTTCACCTTGGTGACCACGACGTCGAACTGAGCGGCGACGGCACGGGCGACCGTGTGCTTGTTGGCGTCACCAGGAACGTCAAAGACGTAGGTGTTCTTGGCCAAAGACAACTGGTATGCCTTTTCGCTCATGCGAGGCTTCAAAGTAATAGAGTTGTACATTATTTGTCACCTCCCAAACGTGTGCTTAAGGCTGCGGCAGCTGCAGTAGTCATGACGATAGTGTCAGCGTTAAGCGTATCGTACACGTTGACGTAAGCCGGCTGGACGACTTTGATGCTGCCGAGGTTGCCACTGGCGCGGACGAGTTCAGGCGTCTTGTGCTCAACGACGATCAGGATACGGCGGCTGGCACCGATCTTGGTCAGTAACTGAGCGAGCTCAGCGGTCTTGCCGGTGCTGACGATGTCTTCGATGACACGGACCTTGCCGCTAGCGTTAGCCAGGCTCAGAGCCTGACGGGTAGCGACGCGCTTAGACTTAGTGTTGATGCTGTGGCTGTAGTTTTCGTTGCCGGTCGGACCGAAAGCGATACCACCACCACGCCAGATCGGGTTACGGCTCGAACCGAAACGGGCACGGCCGGTGCCTTTTTGCTTCCAAGGCTTCTTACCACCACCACTGACTTCACCGCGCTTCTTGACGACACTGAGGTTTTCGCGTCCGTTTGCCAAGTAAGCCGTGTAGGCCTGCTTGAGCAAGGCGTGGTTTTCAACGGCGACGTCGAAGACTTTGGCGTCCAGCTTGGCGGCCGTAGTAGCCTTAGCGCCGGACTTGTTAAACGTGAGAACAGCCATCTTAGTTTGCTCCCTTCAAGATGATGATGCCGTGGCGAGGGCCAGGAACGGCACCGACGACGCCGATGACGCCGAGCTCGCGGTCGACCATAGCAACCTTAAGGTTGCGGACGGTAACCTGCTCGTCACCAAGCTGACCAGCCATCTTCTTGCCTTTGAAAATGCGCTGCGGGTACATCGAACCGATGGAACCTGGGCGGCGGTAGCTGCGGCCACCGTGTGTCTTACGACCGCGGTGGAAGTTGTGGCGACGGATAGTACCGGCCCAACCCTTACCCTTGCTCGTACCGGTCACGTGAACGACGTCACCGACTGAAAAGACCTCTGGGTCGATGCTTTCGCCTACCTTGAGGTCTTCAGTGATTTCGTCGACGCGGAACTCGCGCACAATCTTCGGCATTACGCCAGCGGCCTTAAAGTGGCCTTGCTGGGCTTTATTAATGTTCTTACCGGTCTCAGCACCAAGCTGGACAGCGGTGTAACCGTCTTTTTCGACGGTTTTGACCTGCGTGATAACGCAGGGACTAGCGGAAAGCAAGGTTATAGCCTGCATAACACCGTCTTCTGCGATGGTGCTTGTCATGCCAACCTTCCGGGTGATCAATGCTTTCATAGTTCTCCCTATGTTAGGATTTGCTACGCCACTTGGGCCGTTACATAAAAACGTTGGTGACGGGTGGTTTCTACCCCTGTTGGAGTGACCTTTCCTCGTAGCACCAAGTGCAAATCATTTGATATACCATAATAGATTAGCACGAATAGCCTACCCCTGTCAATCCGTTGCAAATTCTACAAAAGGATTCGTTCGGCTTTGGCTATGTCGACAATCTTATGGAACTGCGAATGCATCGGTTCGGGTAAACTGTCCGCGCCATACCAGCCGATGGCTTCGATTTTGTGCGGTTCACCGATCTTGACTGAGCTGGGATCGACTAGGGCGGCATGTAATAGGTATACCCAGTGGGTCGGCTTCCCGTCGTTTGTGCGATGAGCTTCACCGGCCGTCAGAAAACGAACCTCGAGCGGCTCGGTACACAGCTCCTCTTTTATCTCGCGCCGGACGGCATCAGTAAGCTCTTCTCCGAATTCAACGGCACCGCCGCCAATGTCCCATTTGCCGCGTTCATCACGGGCCTGTTGACCGCGCTTCTGGAACAGGACGTTGCCCTTTCCGTCATGCACTAAGAAACAGACGGTCACGCCGATATAGTCGACGCCACGGCGCCAATCCACGATTTGATCTGCAGGAGTTATCATACCCTTACCCTCATTAAAAAAGCCGCTCGTGTGAGCGGCTTTGGTGTTACATTTTGATTTCGACGTCGCAGCCGGCTGGCAAGCTGAGGTTCATCAGCGAGTCAATGGTCTTCGGAGTCGGTTCGAATACGTCGATCAGGCGTTTGTGGACGCGCATTTCGAATTGTTCGCGGCCCTTCTTATATACATGCGGGCTTTTGATGACCGTGAAAGTGCTGCGGCGGGTCGGCAGTGGAATAGGACCAGCCAAGCTGGCGCCGGTGCGCAGAGCCGTGTCAACGATCTGCTTTGCTGCCTGGTCGATCACCTTGTGGTCGTAGGCCTTTAGACGGATACGGATCCGTTGTTTTGTTTCTGGTTTTGCTGCTGTTGCCACGTATGGACTCCTTATGTGCGATACCGTAACCTCTTCCGGAGTGATGAGTGACCGGACGAGTTGTCGGTATGATGATTAGTTAAGCTTGAATTATAACACATTGAAATGCTATGGCAAGACGAGTGCTTGCACCGTTAGGCGCTTTTTATGTAAATACTAGAGGCCTAGCCATAGCGGCCGGAGCTCTAAGTGTTTAGATACGACGAGTACGCCGATCAAAGCGCCCACGAGCACTATGTTGCCAAAAGCGACCAATGACTTATTCGGGCGATCACTCTGTAAGGCTCGCAGACTTAATAATGCGACGATGCCTCCCACGAGTGGATACAGCAATACGAGGATCAACGGGATTACGGAAAAAGCGTCGCCAAACTCTATAAACGTTGATACGACGTACGCATACATGATGGCTGAAAGTGAGCCCCAGAAGACTCCCGTACTGGCGTAGGCCAGGAAGTAACGTCGGAATAACCATCGTCCAAAATAATGTCCGGCGATAAATGCCATGAAAAGTGGAGATAGATATATGAAGGGGAGAAGGAAGATTGCGAGTATGCCGACACTCGCTATAGCCGCCCCTAATGCCGAACCTATGACCGCACCTAATATAATGGGAGCCGTCAAAGACATCCCACAGAGCAAGAGGAATATGGTCGCCCAAGGGGGCGTATCAAGCGCGGCACTAGGCACCGGAGCGGATGCAGCAGGTATCATCGGCATCGGCGCGTCACTTATTAATGTCGACTGATTATACACGGGCACCTCAGAGATGGGCTGGGAAGTCTTCCCTCCCATGTATTCAGCGTCGCCGAGCCCAAGGGTGATTACACCTAGTCCGCTCCACATTAATAAATCGTAGGAAGCTGGCTTGCCGAAACGCTGTCGGATCCCGTCGAACAGTTCAGCTCTGGCAGCTAACGCTACCAGCGAGCTGAATACGAATAACGGGCCGGCTACGGTGCGGACAATGCCGGGTGGCGGCACGTCACGAGCTATGGGATCCAAACCTTGTAGCACCGCCGTATCGCCAGGCAGATCCGCAATCTCATAGAACACTTTCCATATACTGAACGGGCCACGCATCAGCCGCCTATCCTTGCCCGCCTTCAGAGCTATCCGCTCAGCGCCCCACAACCATAGAGAGCCGTAAATGGCAGCCACCGTTACGACGGCGTAAGCGATGATACGCATTGTCGGTTCCCCGCGTTTTCCGAATAGTTCATAAATCGTGATGAACACGCCGGCCATAAGCACACCGTAGGCGAGTCTGAATAAAGCCCGGTCGCGTATCGGTCCGCTATTGAACGTGACAGGAGGTATAGTATCGTTTGTGTTTTGCATGATGTTCACCATAAGGTATCACAATAGTAAAAAGAGCGCTATTGCTAGCGCTCTTTTTAATAAGGTAGAAGTTGTTACTTAGTAATCTTAGTAACAACACCGGCACCAACGGTACGGCCACCTTCGCGAATAGCGAAGCGCAGACCTTGTTCCATGGCGATCGGAGCGAGTAACTTGACCTTAAAGGTGATGGTGTCACCAGGCATGACCATTTCTTTGTCAGCTGGGAGCTCAACTTCACCGGTTACGTCCGTCGTGCGGAAGTAGAACTGAGGCTTGTAACCCTTGAAGAAAGGAGTGTGGCGACCACCTTCTTCCTTTGTCAGGATGTAGACTTCAGCATCAAACTCGGTGTGCGGAGTGATGGAACCTGGCTTAGCCAAGACCTGGCCGCGCTCGATGTCATCGCGCTCAACACCGCGGAGGAGGATACCGACGTTGTCACCGGCCTGACCTTGGTCAAGCTGCTTCTTGAACATTTCAACACCGGTTACGACTACCTTACGGGTAGTGTGGATGCCGACGATTTCAACTTCTTCGTTGATCTTGACGATACCAGTCTCAACACGACCGGTAGCGACGGTACCACGGCCTTTGATTGAGAAGACGTCTTCGATAGGCATCAGGAATGGCTTGTCGAGTTCACGCTTAGGCTCAGTGATGTAGTCGTCCATTGCGCGGACAAGCTCCATGACGGCATCTTCGTTTTCTGCGTCGCCGGCAAGAGCCTTGGTAGCAGAACCCTTGATGATTGGGCAGTCGCGGTCAAAACCGTTCTTTTCCAAAAGTTCGCGGATTTCTTCTTCGACGAGTTCTACTAATTCTGCGTCAGCGAGGTCCATCTTGTTCATGAAGACAAGAATCTTCGGAACACCGACCTGCTTGGCAAGAAGTACGTGCTCACGGGTCTGTGGAAGCGGACCGTCGTTAGCACCGACCACGAGGATAGCGCCGTCGATCTGAGCGGCACCGGTGATCATGTTCTTAACGTAGTCGGCGTGCCCTGGCATGTCGACGTGAGCGTAGTGACGCTTTTCACTTTCGTATTCCTGGTGAGAGGTAGCGATGGTAATACCACGAGCGCGCTCTTCAGGTGCGTTGTCGATCTGGTCGTAAGCGATAGGCTTGTTAACGGCACTTGGTAATTTCTTAGCTAGGACAGCGGTAATTGCTGCGGTTAGAGTGGTCTTACCGTGGTCGACGTGGCCCATTGTACCAACGTTGACGTGAGGCTTGCTACGGTCAAAATTTTCTGCCATATGAAATGACTCCTTAGTTAATACTTAGTAGTGAAAAGTAGAACCCTCGTCGAGTTACTTCGACTTAGTATAAGGTGTTAACCATATCTTGTAAAGGGTTATTCCGTCGCCGGTTATCTCCTGCCGTTCAGGCTACGCTTTGGTTGCGGCGTACGGTCGCATCGATACGCCACGCCTGGAATCGGGCAACCACACCGCCAATATCGTGCCTAAGATATTCTGCGGCATTCTTTGCGGTTACGAAGTCCGCTCTCTTCTCGTGGCTGGAAAGCCGGCCGAGCGTAGCTATCGTCTGTCTTTCAGCGAAACGCGTCGTAGCTTGGTTGTGTAATCTGGCGATGTCGGCGACGGCACGGATGCCGTCAGCATCCAGGGCAGTCGGTAAATCACCGAGTGTGTTTTTGATGCCTCTATCCGGTAACCATTCTAAAGCGACATCCGCAAGGTGATGGACGTCGGCAGGATTTATTTCTGGCATTTGGTCATTCGTGCGTTCAGTTGTAGTCATGGTTCTGTTATATGCCTGGACGGCATATATTGCAACTAACTATTTGCTGTTCTTAGCAACGATAGCGTCAGTCACGTGTTGCGGAACATCAGCGTAGTGGGCAAGCTCCATGCTTGAGCTGGCACGACCTTGGGTCATGGAACGTAGGTTCGTGGTGTAACCGAACATCTCACCAAGTGGTACGTAGGAAGTGATTTCCTTGATACCGGCTGGCAGATCTTCCATGCTTTCGATGCGGCCACGCTTACTGTTGAGGTCACAGATGACGTCACCCATGAATTCTTCAGGTGTAACGACGACGACTTTCATGACTGGCTCCATCAGGACAGGGTTGGCTTTCTTGACACCGTCTTGCAGTGCCATCGAACCGGCGATCTTAAAGGCCATTTCGTTGGAGTCAACTTCGTGGTAGCTACCGTCGTACAGTTCGGCCTTCAAGTCGACGACTGGGTAGCCGGCGATGACACCGTTGGCCATAGCTTCTTTGATACCCTGCTCGACCGGCTTGATGTATTCGGTCGGAACGGCACCACCCTTGATTGAGTTGATGAACTCAAAGCCCTTACCGGATTCGTTCTGTGACAGGCGCAACCAGACGTCACCGTACTGACCACGACCACCGGTCTGCTTGGCAAACTTACCTTGGACTTCAACGGCATCCTTGCGGATGGTTTCACGGTAAGCAACCTGGGGCTGGCCGATGTTGGCTTCGACGGTGAATTCGCGCTTCATACGGTCAACGAGGATTTCGAGGTGAAGCTCACCCATTCCTGAGATGATGGTCTGACCGGTTTCGTGGTCGACGTGGACGCGGAAGGTCGGGTCTTCTTCAGCCAAACGCTGTAAGGCAAGGCTCATCTTTTCCTGGTCGGACTTGGTCTTCGGCTCTATGGCGATAGAGACTGGTGGATCCGGGAAAGTAATGTTCTCAAGGATGATGGGGTGATTCGGGTCTGCCAGCGTGTTACCGGTGGTAGTTCCCTTCAGCCCGACGATTGCAGCGATGTCACCGGCACTGACTTCGGTGATGTCTTCACGCTTGTCAGCCTGCATGCGGACGATACGGCCGATGCGTTCCTTTTCACCGGTCGAGGTGTTCATGATGTATGAACCGGCGGTCAAAGTACCGGAGTAGACGCGGAAGTAAGCCAGCTTACCGACGAATGGGTCGGTCGTGATCTTAAAGGCTAAACCAGCCAAGGGTTCTGCGTCAGACGGCTTGCGCTCAATCTGTTCACCGGTCTTCGGGTGTTCGCCCCAGCTGCTGCCACGGTCAAGCGGTGTCGGCAGAAACTCGTTGACGGAGTCGAGCAGTTTCTCGACGATGACACCACGGCCATCGCCACCGGTGACGGCGTAGAACGAACCTGATAGGACGGCGCTACGGACAGCCTGGCGGATTTCAGCTTCAGACAGACCGTCTTCACCGACTTCGAAGTACTTCTCAAGCATGGCTTCGTCTTCAGCGACGGCGTTCTCGATCAGCAGGCTGCGGTACTTCTTGACCTGGTCAAGCATGTCAGCCGGGACTTCGCCTTCGATCAGCTCGTGATCGGTGAATTCCTTGTAGGTGTAGGACTTCATGTTGATAAGGTCGACGACACCGTTAATGCTCTGTTCAAAGCCAATCGGCAGGTGAATCGGGAAAGCACGCTTGTTCAAGCGGTTGTGAATTGATTCGAGAGACTTGTAGAAGTCACCACCGGTCTGGTTGATCTTGTTGATGAAACAGATACGCGGTGTACCATACTTGTCAGCCTGGCGCCAAACGGTTTCAGACTGGCTTTCAACACCCATCTTACCGTCGAAAACGACGACGGCACCGTCAAGGACACGCAAAGAGCGCTCAACTTCGGCAGTAAAGTCGATGTGACCCGGCGTGTCGATGATGTTGATCTGGTTACCCTTCCAGTAGCAGGTAACGGCAGCAGATACGATGGTAATACCGCGCTCGCGCTCCTGAGCCATCCAGTCGGTCGTTGTACCACCTTCGTGGACGGCACCGATCTTGTGTTTCAGGCCGGTGCGGTACAAGATACCTTCGGTCGTCGTGGTCTTACCGGCGTCAATGTGCGCGATGATTCCAATATTACGGATCTTATCAATAGGTGTTTTCTTGTCTGCCATTCGTTACTCCACTTAATCTGCTATTAATTCTATCAGAAAGGTTATTCGTCATCTTTATCCGAACGTTTGTCCATGTAATCGTGGACCATCTCGAGGGCGCCGCACTCAACATCATTGCCGCAGTTTTCGCAGCAATTAATCGTTTGCTTACCTTCGCAGCCTGCCCGCCTCCGCATTGCGGCGGCAGCTGCCAGTCGGCTGATCATATCAGCTTCACTGATTGCCAGGTCGACGCGGTCTACTTCGGGCATGTCTTCATTTGCGAATGCCCGTTCCATGGTCACGACACCGAGCCTATTACGGAGTGGGCAATCATCACAGAGCTGTTCGCACAACAAGTCTATCGTTTCAGTATAAAAGTCAGCCTGCTCTGGTTGCGGTGACACGAGTTGCATCTAGCCTCGGGCAAAGTGCGCGAAGGCGCGGTTAGCTTCAGCCATCTTATGCGTGTCTTCACGCTTCTTGACGGCGGAGCCTTGGCCGTTGTAGGCATCTTGCAGTTCTGCAGCGATGCAGTTAGCCATGGTCGTACCCTTGCGGCTACGGCAGGCGGCGACGAACCACATGGTAGTCAGGTGGTTCTGGCGCTGACCTTTGACCTCGAAAGGAATCTGGTAGTTGGCACCACCGACACGGCGGGAACGGGTCTCAACGTGTGGCGTGATGTTCTTAAAGGCGGTCTCGAAAACTTCGAGAGGGCTCTCAACTTTCAGGCGGTCAGCGGCAAGCTTCATACCGTCATAGACGATACGCTCAGCGAGCTGCTTCTTACCATCAAGCATGATGCGGTTGATAAGTTTCTGGACCTGGGTGCTGCTATACAGGCGGTCAGGTTGAACTTCGCGGACTAAGGCTTTGGTTTTCTTACGTGGCATGACTACTTACTTTCCTTCTTGGCGCCGTACTTGGAACGGCCCTGCTTGCGGTTGTTGACACCTTGGAGGTCGAGGGCGCCGCGAACGATGTGGTAGCGGACACCCGGAAGGTCTTTGACGCGGCCACCGCGTACCATGACAACGGCGTGCTCTTGCAGGTTGTGACCTTCACCACCAATGTAAGCCCAAACTTCGTAACCGTTGGTCAGGCGCACGCGGGCAACCTTACGCAAGGCGGAGTTAGGCTTCTTCGGGGTCTTGGTTGTAACCTTGACACAGACACCGCGTTTGAACGGTGAAGCTTTTTCGTAGTTCTTGGTCTTCAAGTTGTTGACCACGCGCTGTAAGTGCGGGGACTTCGACTTCTGACTCTTAGCGGTCCGCGGTTTGCGGACCAATTGGTTAATCGTTGGCATGTGTTCTCCTTGCAATCTACCGCTCCCGGGGAGGATGCCGCCTCCCCGTGCTCGGATTGTTTAGTAATTCTTGGTTATTGTAACAGGTTTAATCGTTTGTGACAACTTCAGCGTCGTCGATTTCTTCGACAGCTTCAGGATCGCGCCAACCGGTTCCGACTGGGATCTTACGACCCAGGATGACGTTTTCTTTCAGACCGTACAAGGTGTCGACCTTACCGCTGGTAGCGGCAGCGATCAGCACGCGAGTAGTGTCCTGGAAGGAAGCGGCGCTCAGGAATGAGTCAGTACTCAGGCTGGACTTGGTGATACCAAGCAGCAACTGGTTGACGACAGCCGGGCTCTTGCCTTCTTTGGCTAGGCGCTCGTTGACTTCGGCGACAGCCAGCTTGCTGACGACGTCGCCGGTGACGAACTCACTGTCAGCAGCTTCTTCGATCTGAACGCGGTTGAACATCTGTCGGACGATGATCTCAAGGTGCTTGTCAGCGACGTTCTGACCCTGGCCGGCAAAGATGTGCAGGACTTCGTTCATGATGTAACGCTGGGTAGCTTCGACACCTTGCAAGCGCATCAGATCCTGGAGGTTGACGGAACCGTTGGTCAGGCGCTGACCGGCAACGACTTCGTCGCCGTCTTTGATGGTCAGCTGCTTGAAGCCTGGGATCTCGTAACGCAGTACGCTTGAGTTGGTCGGCAGGATGGTGACGGATTTCTTGCTGACATCAATCTTACCGGCCATCGGTGCGATTAATGGTTCAGAGCCGTCTTCGAGGGCTGCGACGACATCGCCGATGGCGACGTCGGAACCGGTTGCCAAGTGAGCTTTGCGCTCGCCAAGGTCGAGGACGATGTTTTCCTCATCATTAGCCGTAACCTGGATGACATAGTGATCGCCTTCTTCCCAGACGACTGCCGTACCGGAGATGTCAGTCAGGTAAGCCTGACCTTTCGGCTGACGGACTTCAAACAATTCTTCAATACGGGATAAGCCCTGTGCGGTGTCATCAGCGATGACGGCACCGGAGCGGTGCTTGGAGTCCAGGCTCAGCTGGGTACCAGGCTCACCGATACTCTGAGCGGCGATGACACCGATCGGGTGGTGGTCGACGACCAACAGGCCGGTGGCCGGGTCGACACCGTAAGATTTGGACGGGACACCACGGACAGATGTAGCACTCAGGACGCTCATGATCTTGACGCCATCGATAGATTCATCGGCAGCGATCTTTTCGGCGACTTCCTTGCTGAACTGTTCACCGGCTTTGATGAAGCCCTTAACGTCTTCGGCAGCAAAGCGGCCCTCGAGGCGTGAGGCATACGTGACACCGATGTCAGCAGCGTCGGAGCGGAGCATTGCGAAACCAGGGTCAAACGCGTCGTCGACGTTGTCGCTGAGCGTAAAGACGTCTTGAGCGACGTCGACCAGACGACGAGTCAGGTAACCGGCATCAGCCGTCTTAAGGGCGATGTCGATCAGGGCCTTACGGGTACCACGGGTACCGGTAAAGTATTCAAGCGGGTCAAGACCCTTGACGTATCCGGACTTGACCGGCAGTTCGATGGCGGCACCGGTGGCGTCCTGCTGGACACCAAGCATACCGACAGCGTTGTTCAGCTGTGAGATGTTACCACGGGCACCGGAGTTGATGGCGATAGCGGTGGCGGAGTCTTGTCCGACCATCTGAGCGGCCAACATGTCCTGGACACGGGCAGCAATGGTGACCCAGCTGTCTACGGTCAGGCGGTGGCGCTCATCTTCGGTGATGAAACCTTGCTCGTATTGTTCAGAGATGGCGGCAGCAGTTTTCTCACCTTCTTCGACGACATCGTCCATGCCATTGATACTACCGAAGTCATCCATACCCATCGACAGACCGGAGGCAGTCGCATAGCGGAAACCGAGGTCCTTCAGGTCGTCAGCGATTTCAGCCGTCTTGTCCTGGCCGTACTGCTGGTAGACACTCGCCATGACCTTCTGCAAACGCTTCTTGGTCATCGGCTCGTCCTGGAAAGCAAAGTCAACTGGGAAAATCTCGTTGAAGAGGAACCGACCCAGCGTCGAAACGCGGATTTCGCCACGGTAAGGGACGCGGATAGTTGACTGCCATTTGATCTCGCCGGCTTCGCGGGCCATGATGGCTTCGTCGATAGCGGAGAAAGCGCGGACAGAGTCGGACAGACCCGGCTTGTCATACGTCAAGTAGTAACAGCCAAGGACGATGTCCTGTTCGATGTGCAGGATAGGTGAACCGTCGGCCGGCTTCAAGAGGTTCTTGTTAGCGGCCATGATTTCACGGGCTTCAGCCTGAGCTTCGTCAGACAATGGCAGGTGGACAGCCATCTGGTCACCATCGAAGTCGGCGTTAAAGCCCTTACAGACCAATGGGTGCAACTGAATGGCACGACCTTCGATCAATACCGGCTGGAAAGCCTGAATCGACAAACGGTGCAACGAAGGGGCACGGTTCAAAAGAACGTACTTACCCTTGATGACCTCATCGAGGGCATCCCAGACAGCGGTTTCGCTGGTTTCAATCATACGGGTAGCACTACGGATGTTGTGGGCCTGATCACGGAAGATCAGCTCACCGATGACGAATGGCTTGAACAGTTCAAGTGCCATCATCTTCGGCAGACCACACTCGGTGATCTTAAGCTCAGGACCGGCCACGATAACGGAACGACCGGAGTAGTCGACACGCTTACCGAGGAGGTTCTGGCGGAAACGACCCTGCTTACCCTTCAGCATGTCGCTGAGGGACTTCAGGCGGCGGCGCTGGCCGGTAGCGGCGACAGCACGACCGCTGCGGGCGCTGTTGTTGTCAATCAGAGCGTCGACGGCTTCCTGGAGCATGCGCTGCTCGTTGCGGCGAATGACTTCAGGGGCGTTCAGCTCCATCAGTTTCTTGAGGCGGTTGTTACGGTTGATGACACGGCGATATAGGTCGTTCAAGTCGCTGGTAGCGAAACGGCCACCGGTCAGCTGCACCATCGGGCGTAGGTCCGGAGGAATGACAGGCAGGACGCTCAGGCACATGCTGGATGGCTTGATGCCGGCGCGGTCCATACTTTCGAGCAGGCGAAGGCGCTTCAACAGCTTCTTCTTGCGCTGGCCCTTGGCTTCTTCGGCTTCAGCGGTCAGATCGGCGATCAACTGCTTAAGGTCGATGCGCTCGAGTAGGTCGCGGAGTGAAGCACCACCCATGCCGACTTCAGCGAGGTCGGCTAGGTCATCAGGCAGGTTACGGTAATCGGTTTCGCTGATCAGGTGGAACTTCTCGAGGCTGTCGATCTGTGTTTTGAGCAGTTCGAATTCCTTGGTGACTTCATCAAGTTCCTTGGTCTGCATCTCAGCCAGGGCTTTGACATTGGCGTCTTCCTTTTCGGCCTCAGCTTCGTAGCGGAGCTTGATGGCTTCTTTGGCAGCAGCGAATTCGGCTTCCTTGTCGGCCAGCATCTTGTCGCGCTTGGCAACGTCGACATCTTTGACGATGTAGCTGGCGAAGTATGTGACGCGCTCAAGGTTCTTGACGGTGATGCCGAGCAAGAGACCGATGGCGCTTGGCGTACCACGCAGGAACCAGATGTGAGCGACCGGAACGGCCAGGTTGATGTGGCCTAAGCGTTCACGACGGACGATGCTGCGGGTAACCAGCTCACCGTTCTTGTCGACGGCGGCTTCACGACTGCGGACACCTTTGTACTTACTGTCGTGCGGGTTGATGTCCTTGACCGGACCAAAGATCCTTTCACAGAACAGACCGTCGCGTTCAGGCTTCTGAGTACGGTAGTTGATGGTTTCGGCCTTGGTGACCTCACCATAACTCCAGTCTAAAATGTCGTCTGGGCTGGCGACTGCCAACCGTACTGCGTCAAAGTCAGCGATATTGGTGCCGTATGAATACTTACGCATTAGGCGACCTCCTCTTCATTTTCATCTTGATCGGCGATTACCAGAGCGGCGTCTTCATCAGTCGCAACGGTACCGACGTTTTCTTCTTCTTGTTCTTCTAATACCATGAACTCGTCTGCGGACGGGTCTTCGCTCATATCAACGGCAATGACCGGCTCCGGAACCTCGACATCACTCGGATGTGTGGCTTCGTCATGGATGTTGCTGGCCAAAACGGCTTCAGCATCAATGGCCGTCTCTTCAGTAACGAGGTCGACCTTAAGGCCGAGACCCTGCAGTTCCTTAACGAGGACGTTGAAGCTTTCAGGAACCTTCGGACCGACGATGGCAGTCTTCTTGATGATGGATTCGTAGGCCTTGCTGCGTCCGTACACGTCGTCAGACTTGATGGTCAGCATTTCCTGCAAGGTGCTGGCGGCACCGTAAGCTTCGAGGGCCCAAACCTCCATCTCACCGAAGCGCTGGCCACCATTCTGGGCCTTACCACCGAGTGGCTGCTGGGTGACCATGGTGTATGGTCCGGTCGAACGGGCGTGGATCTTGTCAGCGACCATGTGGTTCAGCTTGATCATGTACATGCTACCGACGGTAGTACGTTCCTGGAAGGCTTCACCCGTGCGGCCGTCGTACAGCTGTTGCTTACCGTCGTCGGGCAAGCCGGCTTCGGTCAAAAGGCTCTTAATCTTTTCAACCGGAACACCGTTGAATGACGGGCTGGCGACATGGATACCAAGTGCGCGAGCGGCCATACCAAGGTGGGTCTCAAATAACTGACCGATGTTCATACGGGATGGAACACCCAGTGGGTTCAACAGGATGTCGACCGGGGTACCGTCTTCGGTAAACGGCATGTCTTCGACAGGCAGGATACGGGCGATGACGCCCTTGTTACCGTGGCGGCCACCGAGTTTGTCACCGACAGAGATCTTGCGCATCTGAGCGACGAAGACCTGGATCTGCTTGATAACGCCGGCCTTGAGTTCGTGACCGTTTTCACGGCTGAAGACTTTGACGCCGACGACCTTACCGTGCTTACCGTTACTCATACGCTGAGAGGTGTCGCGGACTTCCTTGGCTTTTTCACCGAAGATTGCGCGCAGTAAGCGCTCTTCGCTGCTGAGTTCCTGCTCACCCTTCGGGGTAATCTTACCGACGAGGATGTCGCCAGGGTGAACTTCGGCACCGATACGGACGATACCGTCGTCGTCAAGGTGACGCAAAGTTTCTTCAGAAACGTTCGGGATGTCGCGGGTAACGATTTCTGGGCCTAATTTGGTTTCGCGCACTTCAATCATGAAGTCAACGATGTGGACGCTGGTCAAAGTGTCATCTTGCACAAGTTTGCGCGAGATGATGATGGCGTCCTCGAAGTTGTAACCACCCCATGGCATGAAGGCGGCGATAAGGTCCTTACCAAGGGCAAGTTCCCCGCCGCTAATAGACATACCTTCGACTAATACGTCGCCGGCTTTGACTTTGTCACCGGTACTGACGACAACACGTTGGTTGATCGAAGTACCTTCGTTGCTGCGGATAAAGTGCAGCGGGTTGTACGTGGCATTGCCTTCGGCGTACTTGACGATGATTTCATCGCCGCTCGCCTTGGTGACTTCACCATCGGCTTCAGCCAGGATGACCTGACCGGTGTTGCGGGCGGCAACGGCTTCAAGACCGGTACCGACGATCGGAGCCTGTGGCTGGATCAGCGGAACGGCCTGGCGCTGCTGGTTACTACCCATGAGTGAGCGGTAGACATAGTTCTTTTCAATGAACGGGATAAGGCCGGCGCTCGAACCGATAATCTGGTTCTGGGCGGCGTCCATGTAGTTGACGTCATCGGCGTCGACTTCACCTGATTTCAAGGCAGTACGGGCACTGATGCGGCTGTCAACGAAGTAACCGTTCTCATCGATCTTGTTACCGGCGCCGGCAACGATGGCGTTCTCTTCTTCAAAGGCGTCCAAGTACTTGACGTCCTTGGTAACCTTGGCCTTGACCGGCCAGGTGACGCGGCTGGTAACGGCAGCTAATTTCTTAGCGGCGTCAGCCGTGATGGTAGCACCGGCTTTGACGATGACCTTACCGGATTCATCTTCTAAGTCGACGCTGGCGATGTGACCGACGGCGTCAGCCGGAGTAACGGCGTTGATGACCTTGCGGTAAGGAGTCTCAACGAAACCGTAGTCGTTGATGCGGGCGTAGTTAGCGAGGTTCAGTACCAAACCGATGTTGGCACCTTCAGGGGTTTCAACGGCACAGATACGACCGTAGTGAGTAGCGTGGGCGTCACGGACTTCAAAGCCGGCGCGTTCACGGGACAGACCACCAGGGCCCATCGAGCTAAGGCGGCGCTTGTGAGCCAACTCTGACAGCGGGTTGATCTGGTCCATGAACTGCGACAGCTGGGAGCTGGCGAAGAATTCACGGACAGCAGCGACGACCGGGCGGGCGTTGATCAGCTGACCAGGTACGACGGTCTCGATTTCGGACATGCTCATACGGTCCTTGGTGTTGCGCTCCATGCGCAGCAGACCGATGCGGAACTGGCGCTGGACCAACTCACCGACGAGTTTGACGCGGCGGTTAGCCAAGCTGTCGATATCGTCAGCCGGCTCCTGAGTGTTGTTAAGGCGGATCAGCTCGGCGATGATAGCGACGAGGTCATCAAGACGCATGATGCGGTTCTCGGTGGTGTTCGGCACATCGAGGTCGAGGCGTTTGTTGATCTTGTAACGGCCGACGCGGCTGAAGTCGAAGCGCTTGAAGTTGTAGAACATGTTCTCAAGCAGGCTGCGGGCGTTGTCGACGGTCGCGAGGTCACCCGGGCGCAAACGACGGTAGACTTCGATCAGAGCATCGTTCTGACCCTTGGTCGGATCTTTTTCGAGGGTGATGTCGAGGTGGCTGTTCTTGCCCTGGTCGACGTGTTTGAAGCGGTCACGCATCTGGGCCTCGGTCATACCGAGAGCACGCAATAAGGTAGTGACAGCGATCTTGCGCTTGCGGTCAATCTTGACGTAGAGAGCGCCATTAGCAGCGGTCTCGAACTCAAGCCAGGCACCGCGGCCAGGAATGACCTTGGCACCGTATAAATTGGTGGCGCCGTGCTGGTCAGACGTAAAGAAGACACCGCTACTGCGGATCAACTGACTGACGACGACACGCTCGGCACCGTTGATAACGAACGTACCACGGCTGGTCATCCACGGGTAGTCACCCAGGTAGATTTCCTGCTCTTTGACTTCGCCGGTGACCTTGTTGATCAGTTCGACGGTGGCCTTGAGCGGAGCTTCGTAGCTGACGTTGTTCTCGCGGGCTGCGTTCTCGGTCAGTTTCGGCTCATCAAAGTGGTAGTCTTTGAAATTTAATGATAGCTTCGTGCCGGTATAGTCATCGATCGGGCTGATCTCGGCTAAGAGCTCTCCCAGACCTTCATCGACGAACCACTGGAACGAACGGTTCTGGTGGTCGACTAAACTTGGTAAAACGGTTGCGTCGTCTTGCGACGTAAAATACACGCGGTCAGTCTTCTTATTAGACGTCGCGTTTGTTGATGTCGTGCTTGCTTTTGCCATATATAGCAGCAATGCCCCCTGTTTACGTTGCTGAAGTCTTAACATCTAAAAAGCATTCCAAACTGCTGATCGATTGTTTGCAATGCTTTTTAGTTTACGCTTAGGATTTTTGTTTTTGTTTGATGGTTCGCGCGAAGATTACTAAGTTACCGAGGTATGTTATGGCCACTTATACTACTTCTTAGGTTAGAGTATGCGGAATACAGGGGCCAATGTCAATACTTATTGACCTGATGCGATAGCGTTGAGACGAACAAACAGCATTCTGCTGTCAGGGATTACAATTGGCCTGACACGTAACGGTTCCATACCCTCTCCCAGATCCGGACCGGCCTCTTCGTCGCGCACGACCTTTAGCTCGTCCGGCAAACTGTCGAAGAATGCGTTGACGGCCGGTGCTTCAGTAATGACATGTGCGCTGACAGGGTTCCTCAGATCAGGATCTACGGACATTAATGTCAGTGCCCCGAGCCCTGCACCAATGCCTTGGTGCTGGTATTCCGGGTCGACAGCGATTTCACGGAACCATGTGTAGTTGCGGGCGTGACCGTGATGTTTCAGGAAGCGAACAGCCGCATTACTGCCCGACACGTTTCCGGCGGCATGGGCATAACCGACGAGCCTGTCCTTATGGGTGGCAAGAGTGACCGCTGGCTGATGGAACGACTGATCACCACGTAAGCGGCCATGCCTCACATCGTAATTAGGATCGGCTCTCGCCTCGCGAAACCCCATCGGATCACCGATACGTGCGAATCGAGCCCCTCCGTATAAGCCCAGCCGGTCGACACCGATGGCTGCTGTGATAGATTTTTCCAAGAGTTTCTGCATCATAACAGCATTAGGGGCACCAGGCGTCATCAGTTCAGATCTGATATCTTTACTGCCACTAATGACGTTGAATTCAATCTCGTTTGAAATCATCTTTAGGTGCCTCTTACCGTAAACTTCACTCTAGGCTCATAGAGCCCGAGCTGTCAATTAAGATGTCTTCGGTGGGTTGTAGATGACGGCATCGATGATGCCGTATTTCTTGGCGTCGGCCGCAGTGAGCCACTTGTCGCGTTCCATGTCCTCGTGGATCTGTTCGACCTTCTGCCCGGTATTGCCGGCCATAATAGTCTCAAGCAGCCTTTTGATACGGAGGGATTCGCGTAGGTCAATCTCCTGATCGGTCACCTTGCCCCGGGTACCGCTGGAAGGCTGGTGAATCATGACGGTCGCGTTCGGTAGCGCGAAACGCTTACCTTTGGTGCCGGAACTCAATAAGAAGGCCGCCGCCGAAGCCTGAACGCCGATACCGACGGTCTGGACATCATTGGTGACGAACTGCATCGTGTCATAAATGGCGAGTGCGTCGTATACGCTACCGCCCGGGCTGTTGATATACAGAAAGATATCCTTCTTAGGATCTTCCGCCTGCAAAAAGAGCAACTGTGCCACGACGATGTTGGCACTCGCTTCGTTGACATCGGTGCCAAGGAAAATAATGCGGTCTTTCAGTAGCCGCGAATATATATCATAGGCACGCTCGTAGCGGCCGTCACTTTCAACGACGGTCGGGACAAGTACGGAGCTTCGTAAATCTGACATGTAACCACCTTTCGTTAGTATGTACTAATCATACGGGGTCTGGCACTCTCATGTCAAGAGTGCTAACTCAGGCTTTTTGGGCGTAGTCTTTGAGCTTGGCCAGTGTCTTTTCAGTCAGGATACGGCTGGCGATTGAGCGACGGTTGGAGGCTTTATCCAGCTCGGCCTGCATCTGCGGATCGCTGTATTGTCCTTTCAGCTGGTTGATACGCTCGTCAATCTCATCTGCGGTGACTTCAAGCTTTTCACGCTCGGCGATTTCGGACAACATAAGGCCGGCCTTGACGCGTTGCTCAGCTGGGCCACGGTTCTTTTCACGGTGTTCGTTTTCGGTGACACCTTCGCTTGCGAGGTGTTCCTGCCATGTCTGGCCACGGTAAGCCAGGTTCTGACGCTCATCACGTTCGAGGCTGTCGAGTTCTTCATCAACCAGTGCGGTCGGAATGGCCAAGGTGGTCTTGTCGGCGATCTTGGCGACCAGATCATTCTCAAATTCACGTTCGGACTGCTGTTCTTTTTCCTGTGTCAGCTGGGCCTTGATGTCCTTCTTGAGGTCGGCCAATGCCTTGAACGGACCGACTTTGGCGGCAAACTCATCATCCAGCTTCGGCTTGGACATGGCGTGGACGAGCTTGACTGTCACCGCAAAGCTGACCTTACGGTTCTGTAAAGCGGCGACGCCGTAATCAGCCGGGAATGTGATCTGGAAAGTCTTCTCCTGACCGGCCTTCAGGCCGACCAGCTGGTCTTCGAAACCAGGGATGAAACTGTTACTGCCGAGAAGCAACGGGTAGGCAGTGCCGGCACCGCCCTGCAGCGGGTCACCGGTTTCTTCATCGGTACCGACGAAATCAATGACGGCTTCATCGCCGATTTTGACGGCGCGCTCAACCGGCTTCTTGTCAGCCGTCCGGTCACGCAAATCCTCGAGGACCTTGTTGACATCTTCGGCCGTCACCTTAACGGCGGGCTTGGCGACTTTGATCTTCGTATAGTCCGGCAGCTTGATCTTGCCGATGACGTCCACTTCGGCACGGATTTCAAGATCAGTGAACGGTACGAACTTTTGGATATTGATGTCAGGGGCTGATACCGGGCGCAGGTTTTCTTTGGTAGCGGCATCGATATAAATGCGGTTAACGGCTATCTCCAGGAATTCGCTTTGCAGGCGGTTCTGGTCGACACTTTTTTCAACCATGGCCAGGGGCGCTTTGCCCTCACGGAAGCCTTGCAGCTTGACCTGCTTTTGCAGCGCGCGTAAAGCTTCCTGCTTGGCGTCGTTAAGTTGGTCGGCGTCGGCAGCGATATCAAGCTGCAGACGGGTGTCGGTAAGTTGTTTCGTCTCTATATGCATAACTATCAACTTTAGCAGAAGGGTCAGATACGGGCAATCATAAGCATAATCATTGCCGGCGCCCAGACCACTTCGGTTATCAGCCCAAGCGGGCGCTCATACCACTGTATCCACGAATGGAACCGCAATAACCAGTTGTCGGTATGTGGCTGGGGTTTTCCCTGTTTCATCTGGCGATAGTTATTAAGCCACATCAGATCTGGTGAAGTCCCCAGAAAGGCACAGAGGGACGGAATGAACCAGTTGTCGGTACTTGTCAGCCCGAGAACCAGTACCAGCAATACGCAAAGTATGGCATCAACGATCAATGTGACCGTAAATATCTTATTCTTCGGAACCATCGCCTCAGAACCCTGGTGCGGTATGGCATCAAGGACGAAATGAGACACGAAAGCTAACGGTATTGCCACGGGTGCTGGCAGGCTGAGTCCGATGACCGCGCCGGTCAGTGCGTGGTTGATCGCCCGCATTACTTGCGGCGGTGATCTTTTATCATGGTCACGATGCGCTCGATGGAGTGAGCTTCTTCGTGGCCGGTGTGGAGGTTCTTGAGGTTGAAGACGCCTTCCTCGAGCTCTTTGGCGCCGATGAAGAGTGCAAAGGCGATAGCTTGTTTGTCGGCCGACTTGATTTGTTTGTCGGCCTTGCGGCCCGTCATATCGACTGCGACGTTCATGCCCATGCTACGCAGGCTGGCGATGGTCTTCTGGGCTTTTTCGTACAAGTTAAGGTCAAGCATGACGACGTAGACGTCGACCGGTGTTTTCTTGGGTGGCAAGAGCTCGTGTGTCTCGAGGAAATTCTGTAAGGTGACATCACCCCAGCCGAAGCCGACGGTCGGTACCGGTTCGACGCCGAACAAGCCGACCAGGCCGTCATAGCGGCCCCCGCCAAGCATAGCGCGGTTGTTTTCAGGGTTGGTGTCAAAGACCTCGAAGACTATGCCGGTGTAATAATCGAAGCCGCGCATTAGCGTCGGATCGTAGTGGGCGTTCGTGATACCGCTGGCAGCCAGTAGATCGAGCATCTTCTGGAGATCCTTGGCACTATCATGCTCACGCAGATCTTCAGGTAAGTGTGATAACTTTTTGATCTTCATAACGCCGAGCAGCTTATTCAGGACGCCGGCCTCGCGCTGTGAAGGGGTCAGGATCGCGTCGGCCTGGGCTTCGAACATGGCTTCCGACATCTTGTTCTTGCGGTCGATCAGCTTACCGACGCTGTGGGCCTGGACACTGTCAAGACCGAGGTAATCAAGCAGGAAGTGGTCGACCAGCTTGCGGTTGTTCAGCTTGATTTCGTACATGTCGTGCTTGGCCTTGAAAGCCTTGAAGATCTCATCGACGACGACGATCAGTTCGTGCTCGGCCTCTAGTCCGGCAACACCGAACAGGTCGACATTCAACTGCCAGTGCTCACGGAGACGGCCTCGCTGCGGGCGCTCGTAGCGCCAGAGGTTCGGAATACTGAACCAGCGGACCGGGAATGGCAGCTCTTGGCGGCGGGCAGCGACCATTCGGCTGACGGTCGGGGTCATTTCCGGGCGGATGACGACTTCGCGGTCGCCGCGATCAGTAAAGACGTAGGTTTGCTCATTGACGATTTCGTCGCCGGTCTTGGCCAGATATAGCTCAAGCGGTTCTAGAATCGGTGCGTCGTATTCCTCGTAACCGAATTTAGCTACGGTCTTGCGGATCGTGCTGAACAAATAGGTTTGCAGACGCTTGTCTTCCGGGTAGAAGTCGCGAGCGCCTTTGTACGGTTTTGTAGAAAGGGCCATAATAGATTACATTATACACCTTATTGCAAGCATTGCAGTAAGGGCTTTTCACCCTGATCGAGAGAGGACTATCGCGCTCGGCCTGACGGGCCGGGCACTCCGCCGCTCAAGCATGCTCGTGATGCTCGCGTGAGGTTCTGCGTCCTCTCTCGCACATTATCCAATTAAAAAGGCCCAGATTGGGCCTTTTTAATTGGTGCGCGAGAGAGGACTTGAACCTCCATGCCTTGCGGCACTGGCTCCTAAAACCAGCGTGTCTACCATTCCACCACTCGCGCGATCGCGGTAGCGTACCGAACGATTATACCGCATCGGTTGTGAACTAGCCCACTGTTTCTCTTAATGGGTTACTGCTATGCTTGAATCATATGGTCAAGATCAAATACACCGGCGGACGCAAACCGAACTTTATGCCAGCTCTCGATTTGCTGCCGGCCAGCTGGCGTATCGTACACCAGAATTTCATCACCGTGGCCGAACTACTACTGATTCCGTTGCTCGTCAGCACAGTGGCATACATGCTTTTTCGTACCCCTGCCGAAGTCGCCAGCCTGCAGGCTGCGGCCAAGGACCCGACCATGCCGATCCATATCGGCCCTGGCATCCTGGCTAGCAGTATCGCGAGTCTGGTGGCATCAGTGGCTATCGGGCCCCCGCTTGCCTACACCCTTATCCGTGGCGCCAAGAACAAGCGGACGGACATCTGGCCCGCAATACTGGCTACCCGCCGCTTCTATGTCCGTTACATCGGTCTGTTGCTCGTAGTAACGATAGCCTTCATTCTAGGTGCGCTGCTGATCGTACCTGCTTTCTTCGTATTGCAACGTTTCATCCTGACACCGTACTACCTGATCGATCGTGATCTTTCTATCAAACAAGCCCTGCTGACGTCTAATAACGAGGCCCGCCAGAGCGGCTGGGCTATATGGCAACTGCTACTGATGATCGGCGTCATCATCGTCATCGCTTACACGCCTACGATCGGTACCATCATGAGTCTGGTCCTAGGCTTCGTTTTCGCTGCCGCCCCCGCGCTCCGGTACAAGGAGCTGACTGACGCTAAGTTCAGTTGACCTTCTGGTAATACCCGAGTTGGGCATCGCCGTAACTACGTTCAACCACCCGCACGCAGTCAGGAAACACCGGGAGAGACTCTTTGCCTGGCCAAGACAGAACGAGCCAGCCGTCGGTGGCGATCCGTTCTGTCAGGCGTGCTATCGTCGGTAGCTGTACATCATGATAGGGTGGGTCCGCGATCACGATGTCAAAGCGCTGATCAGCGATGGTGGTAGCAAGCCAGTTCGATATAGTCGTCTTGATGAGTTTAGCTTTGGGCTGCATGGCCAGGTCCTGAATATTGTCAGCGATGGCTTTCTGCGCCGATTTATCAGCGTCGATCAAGACGACTGCCTCGGCTCCGCGGCTGATCGCTTCGAGGCCGATAGCGCCGCTGCCGGCAAAAGTATCAAGCACCGTCAGGCCTTCAATGTCTCCAAGCGTATTAAAGATAGCTCCGCGGATCTGTTCGCTCATCGGATGCGTCTTGGTCGTTTTCGGAGATGCCAATGACCGGTTCTTATACTGCCCGGCGATGATCCGTAACGCGCCCATATCAGCGGTTCGCCTGCCTATTGGCGTCGTACCACGCCAAGGTTACCGTCCGGGCGATACGCGGCGCTAGATCACGGCGGACCCGGCGGGCAAGATCAGGCGTCCAACCGGTCTTATAAAAATCATCATAAATGTTAAGACCGGTGATTTCGATCGCCTGACGCCGGAACAGCGCGACAATACCCTTGTCTTCCACTTCTTTCAATTCCGCTTCGCTCGGCTTGGCGTTATTCAGTCTGAGTGGCGCCAGGATGCTATAGGCTCCGCCCTCGAACATGGCGTGGGTAGTGAGAAGCCCCTTTGGCCCGAGCAGTTGAAAGCTTTTCTTAATCGAATCAGGCGCCGTGTCACCTTTGACGATGGCTCGTCCGACCAGACCTTCACGTTCGTCGCGGTGCGCGCCGAACAGATTCTCAAGTTCCTGCTCGTATGGATAATGGTGAGCGGGCGTCATGCCGTCCACCAGGGCGTGGGCTAACCAGGCTGCTTCGAAGGCGACCCGGTTCGTGTTACCTTTGCGCAGGTTTTTAACCATGTTGTCGTGGTGCTCCTGAACCAGCCCGTAGATGGCCACATCTTTCTCATCTAAGGGGTTGAAGAAATGCCAAGGCTGTTCGACGCCGGGCTTGTTTTTGAAATTGGTGCTGTCCGGGCCACGATTGCCCTCAAAATAAAGGATTTCCTTGATAGACGGAAAACTCGGGTGGACATCAGAAACAGCCTGGAAATGGCGGTAGGCCACCCGGTCAAGTTTTTGATGGGCATGAAGAATGACGGAATACATTAATTAATTCAGATTAGTAACGGCCCGTAGGCGGGCGATGTTTCTTGATAACTCTTCATATTGTAGCAAATCTTCACCGTCATCGATAAATTTCTGAGCCGCCTTACGGGCGACTGCGATCAGTTGGATGTCGCTCAGCTTGGCTATGCGCAGGTCAAGCTGACCGTGCTGCATCGTCCCGTATATTGCGCCCGGCCCTCTGAGCTCAAGGTCAAGTTCGGCCAAAGCAAAGCCGTCACTCGACCGCTCAAGCGCCCGCAGCCGCCGGCTCGGTTCACTGCTATCACTCATCATGAGATAACAGTACCCCTGATGATGACTGCGCCCGACGCGTCCACGCAGCTGGTGAATCTGGGCCAGACCGAATCTATCCGCTCCTTCGATAAGCATGACCGTCGCGTTCGGAACGTCGACACCGACCTCGATGACGGTCGTCGACACCAGTATGTCCAGCTCGTGCCTGACAAAGCGATCCATGACCTCGTTCTTTTCAGCGGGTTTCATCTTGCCGTGCAAAAGACCGACCCGGCGATGCTTGAAATCGACTTTGCTGACCCGTTCGTACATGGTCTCAGCCGAAGTCGCGGCTAACATTTCGGAATCGGCGATCAAGGGACAGACTATGAAGGCCTGTCGTCCGGCACCAAGCTGGGCGTCAATCTGCTCATATAACTGTTTGCGTGAGTTGGGTGACGTGATTTTGGTGATGATCGGTAGGCGGTTCGCCGGTTTGTCTTTCAGGATTACTACGTCCATTTCTCCGTACAGCGTAAGCGCCAGGCTGCGCGGAATCGGTGTAGCGGTCATGCTCAGAACATGTGGCATATGCCCGGCCTTTATCTGTAATTTCTTGCGCTGCTCAACACCGAAACGATGCTGTTCGTCTATCACTACTAATTCTAGGTTGTGCATGTCGACCGATTCCTGAATTATGGCGTGCGTACCGACTATAAGACGGCAGGTACCGTCGGCCATCCGCTGGCGGGCGGTGTCTTTTTGTTGTTTAGTCATGCCGCCGACCAGCAGCCCGACGTAATGGCTATAGCCCGATGACTCCAGCACCTGGTAAAACGTCTCGGCGTGCTGGCGTGCCAGCAATTCGGTCGGTGCCATGATGGCCACCTGGTGGCCGCTATGCAGGACCATGACCGCTGCCATTGCCGCTACCAATGTCTTACCGGACCCGACATCACCTTCGAGCAGCCGGTTCATCGGCTGCGTTCGGGCCATATCCTGATATATCTGCCAGACTGCCGATCGCTGACCATCTGTCAGCTTGAACGGCAGGCTATCGGTAAACTGCTTGGCGACGGCAGCTTCAAACGGTACGGCAGGCGCCTGTTCATGCATGAGTTCGTATTTATTCATCAGGCTGGCCAGCGTCAACTGGAAGACTTCTTCAAAAGCCAGTCGCTCACGCGCTGCTGCCAAGTCTTCGGCCGACCCCGGGAAATGCAGCATCTCGAGCGCGCGGGCATGGCTCAACTTCTGCTTCTTCGCGAGCCAGGCCGGCAAAGTCTCAGGGAGCTCCCGGATGACTGGCACGGCTTCAGCCAGTACGGCCCGAATCTGCCGCGACGTCAGGCCTTTGGTCTCACGGTAAATCGGTATAATCCTGGCAGTACTTATAGGAAAGTCAGACACCAGTTCCATCGCCGGGTTCATGATGCTGAATCGGCGGAAGTTCAGCTCGTACGTACCGGAAATGTAGTATTCGTGACCCGGTTTGATGGCTTTGGCACGGTACGGTTGGTTGAACCAGACCAACCGGACACTGTCGGTATCATCACTGACGACCGCCTCGGTCACATGCAGACCGCGGCGCGCATAGCGGCCGGTCGCCTGTTTCATGACAGCTTTGATGGTCACCGGCCCTGGTTTGATCTGCTTGATGGGTGTCACGGCGGAATAATCGTCGTAACGGCGCGGGTAGTAATTGATCAGGTCACCGACGGTCCTAAGCCCGAGACCGGCCAGTTTGTCGGCAAGCGCCGGCCCGACACCTTTAATCGAGGTCAACGGGCTGGCCAGGATCATAAAAGTTTACGCCACCTCTATCAGGGCGCTGTCGCGGAACTTCTTGCCTTTCCTGAGCAAGATGCGTCCTGAAGTGAAATCTTCGGCTGACAGTTGGTCACGCTGTGATTTCTGACCGTTCAGACTGATACCGTTGCTCGCCATCAGGCGTCGTGCCTCACTAGTCGATACGGCTAAGCCTGTCTCTACGAGTAAACTGATGATTTCCGCTCCCACGGCAGCTCTGGCACTTGGGATTTCTTGTCGTAATGCCTCAAGCCCGGCATCGGACACATCATCGATCGAACGATTGCCCGTAAGTACGTCGGTCACATGTTCCGCAATCTGAGCGCTATCGGCCCCGTGGACTAGCGTCGTGACGGCGGCCGCTAACTGGCGCTGAGCATGACGGCGGCCAGGATCCGACACGTGCTCGGCCATGATCGCTTCTATCGTCGGACGATCGAACTCAGTGTATATACGAAGATAATTGTCGACGCCTTCGTCATCGGCGTTGATCCAGAACTGATAAAAGGCCGTCGGGGTAGTTTTAGCGGGGTCAAGCCAGATAGTACCGCTTTCACTTTTGCCGAACTTCTTACCGGTCGCCTTATTGATGACGAGCGGCATGCTCATGGCATGTACTTCGCGGCCGCTCTTCTTGCGGATCAGTGGCACGCCGGATAGCATATTGCCCCATTGGTCCGAGCCGCCGATCTGTAATTCGACGTCATGATGTTCGTTGAGGTGCCAGTAATCGTAGCCCTGGACCAGACTATAGCTGAACTCGGCATAACTGATACCGCTGCCACCCTCACCAAGTCGTTCGGTGATGTACTCACGTTGAAGCAGCTCGGTCATGCTGTAATGCTTGCCGACGTCGCGCAGAAACTCCAGGTAACCGATGTCTTTGAACCAGTCGTAATTGTCGACCAAAGTCACTTCAGCATCGCCGAGCAAGGTCTGTACCTGAGCTGCGATACCTCGTACATTGGCAGCGATTTCTTCGCGGCTTTTGAGTTCACGTTCGGTCTCTTTGCCACCCGGATCACCGATCAGGCTGGTTGCACCGCCGACGAGCAGTACCGGCTTCCAACCGGCTTGGGCCAGCCGACGCGCCAACATATAAACCGCAAGGTTCCCGACCTGAAGGCTGTCGGATGAGCAGTCACTGCCAAGATAGAACGTCCGCGGAGTATTCAGCCAGTTAACATCAGGGAATGTGCGGTCTTTGATCTGATTCCGCCACAGTAAATCGTCGGATAATGTCACGATACGGTCCTTATTTATACATATCAGTATACGGTATCGGGCGCATTTTTATGGCTTATTCACAGCTTATGTTTGCTATAATAAGGTGGAACATGTCGACTAGTAACAGACAACGGAGAGATCCCATTCATGGCTAACCCAACGAATTCCGGCACCCCTGGCGGGCGCCGTCCTGCTAAAAATAGCTTCACGATGAAGAGCGGCAACAGTATCAAGTTACATCGTAGCTTGGGTGAGCGCTCCAAAGTGAAGCGTGATCTGCGCGCTCAGCGTAAGGCCATGTATCTCAGTACCCTGCCGAAGGATCGTTTCCAACGCATCCTGTACCGTCTCCACCCGAAGCGCGTCATGCACTATTGGTTCAGCCGCGAAGGAATGATCATGGCTCTCAAGTTAGCCGGGGTGGGCATGGTAGCCATCTTCTTGCTGACCGTCGGTGTCTTCGCTTTTTTCCGCAAAGACCTGCCTGAAATCAAGAACCTTTCCGGTGACAAGTTGGGCGGAAGCATTACCTACTACGACCGTACGGGACAGACCGTCTTGTTCCAGGATTACAACGGTGTCAAACGCGTGCCGGTGGCCGGTGACAGTATGTCCAAGTACGTCAAACAAGCCACGATCGCCATCGAAGACAAAGACTTCTATAAGCACGGTGCCGTCGACCTGCGCGGTATCGCCCGCGCCGGTTATAACGACGTATTCGGTAGCGGTGGACGACAGGGTGGTTCGACCATCACCCAGCAGCTGGTCAAGAACAGTGAGGGCTGGACGAACGACCAGACGATCGCCCGTAAGGTGAAAGAGGTCATCCTCGCCGTCGAACTGGAACGTGAATACTCCAAAGATGACATCCTGACCGGGTATCTGAACATAGCACCCTACGGCGGCGTCGCCTATGGTGTCGAAAGTGCCTCCCGCGACTACTTTAATAAATCAGCTAAGGAACTGACCCTTGATGAATCGGCTTTTCTGGCCGCCCTGCCAAAGGCACCCAGCAGCCTGTCACCATATAGTGATCCACGCTGGAACCCTGCCATCGCCGATTCTAACTTCGATGAGGAGGCTTTGATCGGCCGGCAACACTACATCCTTGACCAGATGGCCGACCAGGGCATGATCAAGAAGTCCGAGGCTACGGCAGCGAAGAAGGTCGACATCCTGGCTAAGATCCACCAGTTGTCACCCAGCAAATATGAGAATATCAAGGCTCCGTATTTCGTTCTCGCCGCTCGTGATGAGCTGACCAAGAAATATGGCGACTCAACTGTCAAACGCGGTGGCTGGAAAGTCGTAACGACGGTTGACCTGACAGCTCAGTCAACCGCCGAGAACCTTGTCGCTAAGAACCAGGCTACCGTCAAACGCTACAAAGGTGACAGCCAGGCCATGGTGGTCGAGGATGTCCAGACCGGACAGATTGTCGCGCTGGTAGGCGGTTCTGATTTCAACAATAAGGAATACGGCGAGCTGAACTTCGCCCACACCGTCAACGTTTCCCCAGGATCTAGTTTCAAGCCGTACGACTATACGGCAATGATCGAGAACACGACCAACACCGGGGCTGGCTCCGTCCTTTATGACGTGCAGCAGCCACTCGGTACGTATAAATGTTCTAACAAGGAACGCCCGAAGGATGGCGGCGATTGTCTGTTTGATTACGACTTCAAGTACCCTGGTGCCCTGACCCTACGCTACGCTTTGGCCGGCTCACGTAACGTTCCGGCCGTGAAAGCCATGCTGACCGTCGGGACCGATAAGGTCATAAGCACCGCTAATGCGCTGATGGGCGACGACAACGCGTACAAATGTTATGCCCAGGGCGTTGACGTCAATAACGCCACCAAGGACGACCAGGCGCCTTGTTACGGTTCATCCGCCATCGGTGACGGAGCGTATCTGCACCTTGACCAGCACGTCAACGGCCTAGCTTCGCTGGCTCGGCTTGGCAATTACATTCCGACTTCATACATACTGAAAATTACCGACGCGTCTAACAAGAAGCTCTATGAGTGGAGCCAACCGCAAGCTAAACAAATAGTCCGCCCTGACACCGCCTACATCGTCAACGATATGTTGTCTGATACGAAAGCGACCTACCTGAGCGGCGCCAATAAGTTCCAGAACTGGAACGGTTGGAAATTCGCCGTCAAGACCGGTACGACCAACGATAACTTCGACGGTCTTATGACCAGCTGGTCAACCAAGTATGCCGTCGTCAGCTGGGTCGGTTACCACACGCGTACCGTAGCTTTGACATCAGGCGCCATGGAAACGATGACCGCTCCACTGACACGCGGCATGATGCAGGCCCTGCACGCTAACACCAAGCCGACTAACTGGGCACAGCCAAGTGGCGTCAAGTCTCTCCCGGCATATGTCGTACGAACGCATGTCGGTCTGGGTTCGGTCGAGCCAAGCCCGACCAACGATCTCTTCCCGTCATGGTACCAAGCCAAATCAGGCAGCACCGGTAGCCAGACGATCGATAAAGTGTCTAATATGCTCGCTACCAGCTGTACTCCCGAGATGGCTAAGCTGACTGCCAGCGGCGCGAACGATAACAGTTTCTCCGCAGACATCTTCTGGCCTACAAACCGATCCGCCAGGTCTGCGGCCAGTACGACCGCGACCAGCTCCGATAACGTCCACCAGTGTGCCGACAGCAAGCCTTCCATTACCATAACCGCGCCGGACAACTGTAATGCCAATCAAGGCGGCTGTACGATCACGGCGACCGCCACGGCAGGTACCCACGCACTCGATTCGGGCAGTTTCCCAGGGACTATCAACTTCATCGTGAACGGCCAGACCGTTAACACTCAGCACGTCACCGACAGCCCGGCATCCGTGTCGTTCACCTACATGCCGACGTCGACCGGTCAGACGACGATCACCGCTCAGATCATAGATAGCGTATTGTATGACTCGACCAGCTCAGCCAACCTGTTTGCTACGGCTCAAACGGCGGCAACGACGCCATCTCAGCCCCAGACTGATAACAACATAGTCACGCCCCGCAGGAGCGGTAACTAGTCTTTAGACTTCAGTGGTTTTTGCAAGTGGGCAAAGACCATTTTACCGGCGACGGTCTGGTGCATACGTTCGACGACGACGGTAACGGACTTGCCAATGAGGGTGCGCGCCTTGTCCACGACGACCATCGTTCCGTCGTCAAGATAGCCGACAGCCTGTTCACGACCCTGACCTTTTTGTAACAGTTTGATCTGTTTGGTCTCACCCGGTAGCGCTTCGGGGCGGAGGCTTTGGGCAAGTTCGTTGACGTTGAGTACCTGTACGCCGGTCACGGCCGCGACTTTATTGAGGTTGAAGTCTGTCGTGTAGAGACGGGCGTTGAGTTTCTTCGCGAGGGCCACCAGCTTGTCGTCGGTGTGCTGAATATCGTCGAAACGGGTCGTATCGAGAATGACAGTCAATTGCTCGTTGCTCTGGAGTTGCTGGACGACATCGAGACCAAAGCGTGCCCTTTCGCGCTTGTGGGCATCGTGTCCGTCGGCCAACAGCTGTAATTCATGCACGATGAATTCTGGTACGATCAGCTCTTCAGCCCCGAAGCCAGCTTCAGTGATGGCAATGATACGACCATCGATCAGCGCACAGCTATCAAGAATGATCTTTTGACCGGCTTTTTTCTTAACTTCCGGCTGACCGGTCGTTGACTGGCGGCGTAGTAGCAAGCCGATGATGGCGAATAATAATAAAATTTGGAATGCGGTCATATACTGCATGGTTAGTCTTTCTCCAAGAAGGTGTTGAGCGCAGTACGTACGTCAGGTACGCTGCGCAGGAATGATGATTTTTTAGTATTTGAGATTTCTACCGGGCCGATCGCAGCGTCAAATCCGAGCTTTTTGGCTTCTGCCAGACGCTTCTCAATATAAGGCACATGGCGCACCTCGCCGGATAGGCCGACTTCACCAAAAACGACGGCATTCGACTTCAGCTGCAGCCCCCGAGCCGCTGACCCGATAGCCAGACATATAGCCAAATCGGCGGCCGGCTCTTTGATCTGCATACCGCCGACTATATTAACATATATATCCTGATCGGCGAGATTCAGTTTGGTGCGCCGCTCCAGCATGGCAACAAGTAGGTTGAGCCGATTGAGCTCCAGGCCACTGACCGCGCGCTTCGGATAGCCGTAACTCGTCTTGTTGACCAGAGCCTGAACTTCCACCAGTAACGGCCTGGTGCCTTCAAGTGTCGCCAACACCACCGATCCGTCGCTCACCTGCCGCTCTGCCAACAGGGCCGCTGACGGGTTTTTGACGACTTGCAGTCCGTTGTCGACCATTTCAAAGATGCCAGCCTCGGAAGTGGAGCCGTAACGGTTCTTAATAGCCCGCAGGATCTTAAAACCGCCATAGCGGTCGCCTTCAAACTGCAGTACCACGTCAACAAGGTGCTCGAGGACTTTCGGTCCGGCGATCGAACCTTCTTTGGTGACATGTCCGACGATGATAAGCGCAGTGTTTGTCTGCTTGGCCGCGACGGTCAGAAGTTGGGTGCTGTTCGTAATTTGCGATACCGAACCCGGCGCGGATGTGATGGCCGACGCCCCTACCGTTTGTATTGAGTCTACTATGACGAGTTTATACTGGCCACTGGCGACCGTCGCGGCAATGTCGTCTGCTGACGTGCTGGTTGCCAGTTGCAGATCCGACCGTAATGCGCCGAGGCGTTTGGCGCGTAGCCCAATCTGGTGAGCCGATTCTTCGCCGCTGACGTATAGCACGGGCTCATGGGCGGCTACCGCATAAGCCAGCTGGAGCAATAACGTACTCTTGCCGATGCCAGGTTGGCCGGCGATCAGATTGACGCTCCCGCTAACGATTCCGCCTCCCAGTATGGTATCGACATCGGTGATGCCTGACGCGATACGTTTATGCTCGTCGTGGCTGACGACGTCATCAACCGTCTGGGTCTTAAGACGGTTGCCGCTGGATGCCACCGCTTGCGTGCTAACTTGTAGTTCCTCCTGAAGCGTATTCCATTCTCCGCACTGGCTGCAGCGACCGGTCCAGGAACTATACATGGCACCACAGTTGGTGCAGGCGTAGCGTACTGCTGATTTCTTAGCCATGAGTATCTCCTTTATTGCGCGCTTGGGATGTCAGAACTGCTGATAGCCTGCACGAGGTCATCTATCTGGTTTGCCAGCTGGTTACGTTCGTCAACCAAGTCATTGTACTTGGTGATCAGCCCGCGAAGGCTGGCCAATTTACGGTTATATAGATCAACTTTAGCATTGTAGGCTGGCACGGCTGCATTATAAGCTGCCGCATTTCCGCCAGACCGATACCCATCTAACCGGTTACGGTCGGTACTGATCGAATCCGACATGGATGACAACTCTGCCTGTTGTCGCTCGATTTGAGCGTGCCAGGCGCCAAGCTGCGTATCGTCAGCTGCGATCTGCGTACGACGCGATGAGAACTCGGTTTCATACGCAGCCGCTTTCTTGACGACAACCTGCCGGTCGGTAAAATACTGACTATAATACCCTTCCAGCCCTGGCGGCAGGCTGGCGACCTCGGTTCCGAATATCGAATGCATCTCATTGACGACATCATGGGGCTCAGTCTTCTTGTACGAATCGATCGTCTGCTTGATGCGGCTATCTGTCAGATGGTTGTCGTAGTAATCCTGCAGCTGGGCATTGATAGCGGTTTTCTGCTTCGAGCTGAGCCGATCATACGCCGCGTGTAGCATCTCGTGAGCCGCCGTCACTTGCTCGACGCCTGCCAAGCGGCCATCGGTCACATCGAGGACATAAATACCATTCTGATTGCCATGGTAGCAGCCCAGGACGATGGTCTGCTCTTGTCTTGCTTCACAGAAGTTCGAGAAAGCTTTTTTGGCTGCTACTGCCGGATGATTGACATAGAATATCCGGCGCGCCTTGTCTGTCATAGCCGTGTCGGTCGGTAGCGCCGCGATCTCGTCCGACGGTTGATAACCGCGGAGTTTGATCGCATCACGGATATTCTGAGCGTTGGTGATTCCATAGACAGACACACCTATGAGTAGGGCCAGTAAGAGATATTGTAGTAATCGGCGCTTCACGTCTTCAGTATAGCTTATTGTTCGTGTGAAGAGGTGTAAACAAGCTCACCCTGCTTCGCGGCGACCTGGATGATTTCACCCTTGCTGTACTTATCATCCAGTAAGTTGATAGCCAGCTGGTCTTCGATCGTATCCTGGAGCAAGCGACGAAGTGGGCGCACGCCGTTCTTGGAATCATAACCATGCTCGAGCAAGTACTGCTTGGCGGCTGCTGTCAGTTGCAGGCCGAGACCATGCTTCTGCAAGCGGCCCTTCAGTTCGTCAACCTGTAGATCGATAATGTGGTGGATGTCCTTTTTAGTCAAGGCACGGAACACGATGGTCTTATCGATACGGTTGAGCAGTTCAGGGCGCATAGCCTTCTTCAATTCGTCGAGCACCCGTGATCTGTTCTGGTCATGGAGTTCATCGAGGTCTTTTTCACCGGATTTGTTCGAGACGCGGAAACCGAAGTTGGCCTCTTTCTGCAACTTATCGGCGCCGATGTTGCTCGTCATGATCACGATGGTATTCGTGAAATCGATGCTACGCCCCTTGGCGTCTGTCAGACGACCGTCCTCAAGAATCTGGAGTAGCATGTTGAATACGTCCGGGTGGGCTTTTTCAATTTCGTCGAACAGTACCAGGCTATATGGCTGGCGTCGGATCTTATCAGTCAACTGTCCGCCGTCATCATAACCGACGAAACCGGCAGGTGCACCGACCAGACGCGATACGTTGTGATGCTCGCCGAACTCACTCATGTCGATCTTGACGAGGTTATTCTCGCTGCCAAAGAATTCGCGGGCCAGGACACGGGCCAGCTCGGTCTTACCAACCCCGGTTGGACCGAGGAAGATGAATGAACCGATCGGCCGGTTGGTCGAACCGATACCGGAACGGTTGCGGCGGACAGCCCTTGATACGGCTGCGACGGCTTCCTGCTGACCGATTACGAACTTACCGAGCCGCTTCTCAAGATTCAGAAGGTATTTAGCCTCGGCGTGAATGACCTTGGTAGCCGGTACGCCGGTAATGCGGGAAACGACTTCGGCGACGTCATCACTGGTCAGCTTGATGCTCTGTGTGTGCTTACCGTCGGCTTGCATCTGTTGCAATTCTTCATTGATCTGGCTGGCGCGGGTCTTTTCCTTTGCGGCTTTTTCGTAGTCCTCACTGTCAACAGCGTCTTCGATGCGAGTATTGACGAGTTTAAGCTCTTTCTGCAATTTGCGGACTTCAGGGCTGGTCTTGCCGCGGTCGACACGCAAGTGGGCGGCCGTCTCGTCAAGCAGATCGATTGCCTTGTCCGGCATGAACCGGTCATTGATGTAGCGCTTCGCCAGGTTGACGATGTCTTCGACGACTTCATCGCTGATGGTCACGCCGTGGAAACTCTCATAGTGCTTGCGCAGACCCTTCAGGATGGCAACGGTCTCGGGGACCGTGGTCTCCGGAACCTGAACCGGCTGGAACCGGCGCTCCAGGGCGGCATCCTTTTCGATGTGCTTCGTGTATTCGGCAGTCGTCGTGGCACCGATGACCTGAATCTTGCCACGGGCCAGTGCCGGCTTCAAGATGTTGCCAGCGTCCATGGCGCCTTCGGCCGCACCGGCACCGACGATCAAGTGCAGCTCGTCGATGAATACGATGGTCTTATTGTCTTTTTCGAGCTCAGCCATCACTTTCTTCAAGCGCTCTTCAAACTCACCGCGGTACTTGGTGCCAGCGATCATTCCTGCCAGGTCCAAAAGAACGATACGCTTATCAATCAGAGCGTCTGGCACGTCTTCGCTGATGATGCGTTGTGCCAGGCCTTCGACGATGGCGGTCTTACCGACACCAGGTTCTCCGATTAAGACCGGGTTGTTCTTGGTGCGGCGGTTCAGGATAGTAATGACACGGCGGATCTGATTATCGCGGCCAACGACGGGATCAAGTTTGCCGTTACGGGCTTGCTCGGTCAGGTCGGTACCGTAAAAGTCGAGAGCCGTCTTGCGCTGCTTCTTGCTGTTCGTCCGGCGGCCGGCAGCTTGGTTGTCGGAACCTTCGAACTGCTGGCGGTTAAGGAACTGCTCGAGCTCGTTCGTCAGAGAATCGACATCGATATTCATATCACGCAAGAGGATGGTCGCACGGGCGTTCTTCTGGCTGAGGATGCTGTAAAGGATATGTTCGGTACCGCAGAATTCCTGGTTATAATCGAGGGCAACGTCGTATGCCATCTTCAGGGTTAGCTTAGCGGTCTCACTAAGACCCTTCGCACCCATGTTGATAACAAGCGTAGCCTTTGGCGTCAGATTTAAGGCCAGACGGGCCCGGTCAAGCGTCACACCGACGCCTTCTAATAATTTTGCACCCATGCTGCCGTCTTGCGCGAGCAAGCCGAGCAGTAAGTGTTCTGTACCGACGTACGCACTGCCGAAGCTGCGGGCAATGCCGTCAGCATGCTTCAAACTATTCAAAGCATTATTCGTCAGATGATTAAGAAAATCTTGGAAGTCGGGGCTATCCGGAGTCATATCTATGATCCACCTTTCTTGTAAGACTTACTGTCCTACTCTAATCATTTTACGGTAACCGCTTGAGCGTTTACTGTGAGTTTAAACACTGTTTTGCCCTAAAAACGTACCATGTATCCATAGTAACGCCATTAGCACTCTCACGTCAAGAGTGCTAAATGTCGTCGTAACGGACCTTTTTGTACATCATCCAGCTAGCCCAAAAAGAATAGGCTGCTATGCCGCCCGACACGGCTGCACTCTGGTTGTCGCCGTAATTAGTGAGACCACACATGAAAAGCGTAGCGGCACCACCGATGGCGGCCGGCAAGCCCACTTTGAGCGGGTGCTCCTCGGCTGCGGCCACGTAATCCCCGACTAATTCGACGCTGTCTTCAACCCACTGCCGGCGTTGGCCGGCCCGGGCAGCCTTTTCAGCCTCGACAGCAGCCGTCTCAAACTCGACCCACGCATCATATAACCCCGAGGCGTCGGACGAGACTTCTGACATGTATTTACTCGCCGTGCTGTTCGATCGCGTCTAGCAGGCTGTTCTCGAGCTCTGACTTCTTCTTCAATTTTGGCATCTGTGGCTTGACGGCTGGTGTTGGTTCTGGGGATTGGTCGTTCACTTCTTCTTTGTCCTGTTCTATATCTAATTCATATCCGGTTAATTTACTGGCTAAGCGTACGTTCTGTCCGCCCTTGCCGATGGCGATGCTGAGCTGGTCTTCAGGCACGCTGACACGGGCTTTCTGGGCCTGCTCATCGAGGTGGACCTTGCTGACCTTGGTCGGGCTAAGGGCGTTCGTGATGTAGGCAGTCGAGTCGGCGTCCCATACGATTATGTCGATCTTTTCCTGTTCACCGATTTCGCTAACCACGGCGTTGACACGGGTACCGTGGCCGCCGACGAAGGTACCAACCGGGTCGACACCAGGTACGGTGCTGAACACGGCGATCTTGCTACGGACACCGGCTTCACGGGCGATGCCCTTGATTTCGACGGCACCGCTTTCCATTTCTGGAACTTCGGCCCGGAACAGCCATTCGATGAATTCACGGTTGCCACGGCTCAGGATGAGCTGCGGGCCGCGGAAACCGCGCTCGACGTCTTTCAAAAAGACCTTGATGCGCTGGCCCGGGTAGTACCGCTCACCCTGGATCTGCTCGCTGCGAGGCATGATGCCCTGTGCCTTGCCGAGGTCGACGCGGACGATGTTACCCTCGACGCGGGCGACGGTTGCGTTAATGACGGTGCCGATCTTGTCTTCGTACTCTTCCATGATCAGATCGCGCTCGGCTTCGCGCAAACGCTGCAAGATGACCTGCTTGGCAGTCTGGGCGGCTACGCGACCGAATGACTCGACCTTTTCGTGGATCTCGATAAGGTCACCGACAGCGGCGTCCTTCTTCATGACCTTGGCCTGAGCCAGGCTGATCTCAAATGCGTCGTTCTCGGGCTCGCCTTCGACGACTTCTTTGCTGACGTAGGCGTCGACTTCACCGCTGTTGAGGTTCATGCTGACGCGGACTTCCTGTTCGCGGTCACCATAGTCACGGCGGTACGCTGCAGCCAGGGCCTGCTCGACGACTTCCTGGACGGTGTCTTCTGGTAAGTTTTTCTCTTCGGCGATCGTCTTAAGGGCGACTGCCAGTTGTTTCATGTCTAAATCCATAGTGATCCTCCTTTACATGTCTTGATACGAAAAGAGCCGACCACTTCGGCCGGCTGATAACTCTCAGTATAGTGGGTTTTCTTAAAAACACAAGGGGACGCAAGATGCTACTATGGATGCATGCCTAACAAAGTTACCCGCCTATACACCCAGTTCCAGCCCGATAATTATCAACTCCATCTCAAGCTTGACCGCGAAGCCATGAAATTCAGCGGCACGGTGACCATCACCGGCAAAAAAGTTGGCCGGCCCAGCCAGCGACTGACATTTCATGCCAAAGGCTTGAACGTCTCCGCCGCGACGATCACCAAGCATGACAAACAAGTCGAGACCGAGGTCGGCGTCAGCCGCATAAATCTGCAGAAATCGTTTGACGAGGTCAGACTACACGCCGGCACCATGATGTACCCAGGTCAGTACACGGTGACGCTGGAATTCTCTGGCGACATAACCCGTCCTATGAACGGCATCTACCCTTGCTTCTTTGAGGAAGACGGTACCGAAAAGGTATTGCTTGCCACCCAGTTCGAGAGCCACCACGCCCGTGAGGCCTTCCCTTGCATCGATGAGCCCGAAGCCAAGGCGACCTTCGATCTTACCCTGACGACGCCCGCCGACGAACCGGTCATCGCCAACACGCCGATCAAATCACAGGACGGCAACGTCACCACCTTTGAAACGACGCCGCGCATGTCAACGTACCTGCTGGCCTTTGTGTGCGGTGAGCTGAAGTACCTCGAAAGCAAGACCGCCAATGGCACGGTCGTTCGTACCTACGCCACGCCTGCCAATGTCGAACACACCCGGTTCGCCCTCGATGTCGCTGTTAAGTGTCTGGAGTTTTACAACGAGTACTTCGACATCCCCTACCCGCTTGCCAAGTGTGACTTCATCGCACTCCCAGATTTCGCCAGCGGTGCCATGGAAAACTGGGGCTGTATCACGTTCCGCGAACAAGCCTTATTCGTCGACGAAGCAAACACTTCACTGCCGATGAAACAATATGTTGCCAACGTCGTCGCCCACGAACTGACTCATCAATGGTTCGGCAACCTGGTCACGATGCGCTGGTGGAACGATCTCTGGTTGAATGAAAGCTTTGCCAGTTGGATGAGCTACCTGGCAGTCGACCACCTCTTCCCAGAGTGGGACGTCTGGACCCAGTTCGTCGTCGACGAGCAAGCCGTCGCCCTGAAGCTCGATGCCCTCGACAACACCCACCCGATCGAAGTCACCATCAATCACCCCGATGAGATCCGGACGATATTCGACGCCATCAGTTACGAAAAAGGCGCCAGTGTCCTGCAGATGCTCAAGAATTACCTCGGTGACGAACCGTTCCGAGACGGTCTGCGCCAGTACCTGAAACAACACGCCTATGACAATGCCGAGACGACAGACCTATGGGCCGCGCTTGAAGATGTGTCAGGCAAGCCCATCAGCAGCTTTATGAGCGCCTGGACCGGCCAACCGGGATACCCCCTCTTACGCGCCCATACGACCGACACCGAGGTCACCGTCAGTCAGCAGCGCTTTTATTTGAATCCAGCCTCGCAACCCAGCAATATCCACGAACAACTCTGGCCAGTACCATTACTTGCCTCCGCCAGCTTAAGCACCGACCGTCTTGACATGGAATCGCTCAGCGAACCGCTGCCCCCGACGAACGGTCCGGTCATCTTCAATCATAACCGCACCGGCTTTTACCGGGTGATATATGACAAGAACTACCTGCACCAGATAAAAGACAATCTGATGACGCTGGATCCACTTGACCGCCTGGGCTTGCTCAGCGATGCCTTCGAGGCCGCCAAAGCCGGCTACAGTTCGACGCTTGACGCCCTCCGTTTGCTTGAAGCCTACAAGGACGAGCCGAACACCTTTGTCTGGGACGTCATCACAGGGGCTCTTGGTTCTGTCCGTACCGTCATGCGCGACGAGGAGCTACGTGAAGCTATGAAGCCCCTCGGCCGCGAACTGGCCGAAGCACAGGTACACCGCTTGGGCTGGAACGCCAAGCCCGAGGAAAACCACTTCGATACGTTATTACGTCCGACCGTCCTTGGCCTGGCATCTTCTTCCGACGATAAAGGTGTCGTCAAAGAAGCCATGGCCCGGTTTGAATCGATGACCAAACCAGAAGACATCGCACCGGATTTACGAGGCATCGTCTACGGCACGGCTGCTCGTGAAGGTGGTGAGGCTGAGTTCGATAAGATGCTCAAGATGCATAACGACAGCCGCAACAGCGAAGAGCGCGTCACCTTATCGGCCGCGCTGACCGGTTTCAAACAACCCGAACTGATCAAGCGCGCCCTCGATACTGTCCCAACCAAAGATGTACGTCTGCAGGATGCGGCGTACTGGGTCGCATACAGCTTCATGAACCGCCACGCCCGGGATATGACCTGGGACTGGATGACCAGCCACTGGGACTGGCTTGAAAAGAACCTCGGCGACGACCTGGCCTTTTACCGGATGCCGAATTACGCCGGTCGCAATTATAGTGACACCGCTTTCTTGCCGACTTTCACTGCTTTCTTCGAAGGCCACATGAGCGCAGCTTTTGAGCGACCGGTAAAACAAGCGATCGAGACGATCGAGTGGCAGGCAGGTTGGAAAGACCGTGACCTGTCGTCGGTCAAGAAGTACTTCAGTCCAGAAACCGGCGCGGATCAGTAATATTGCCTTCGAGGAATGTGTAATCGACCACCTTGCCGCTACCGGCCAGTTCAGATAAGATCATAGCGGTCTCGCCGACCCGATCGTAGAGCGTAAGCATTCGATCCTGCCAATCTTCAGCTGCGCGATCACCGGTTAGCACGGTGATATAATTGTCCGTCACATAAGCGCTCTCGACGATTTCCTCGTCTACCAGGCTATTCACCAGTTCAATGCCGTGGTGCGTATTAGGACGCCAGCGAGGGGGCTTAGTGAGATCATTCGGACGCCAGTACGGCTGATCCCAGTTTGGGCGCATAAATCTACCGCGGGCCAAGACGAAGGCCATGTCGGATTGAGGAGGTGGCAGATATGGCACGTTCCTGTATGGCATACGCCTGGGCATTGGACGCCCATAGTCCTGCGTGTACACGACGGCTGTGACTTCCGGAACCAAACTTTCCCAGAACTTCTTCATTAGCTCATAGTAGTATCATTTTGGACTATGTCAACACGGTGGCCGCTTGCACAATATATTCTGTGCCGGACACAGCCACTCCTATCAGCGCGATCGGCTCATCGGCGGCACGGTTGGCCATCCACATAACGGCACCCCGCTCTAATTGCCTTATTTTTGACGCAGTAATATGCTCCAGTCCATCGCCATGACTACTGACAACCCTGTATTTCACTTCGACGAAGCAGATCGTACCGCCCCGCTCAGCGATGATATCGATTTCGCACCAGCGATTTCGCCAATTGCGAGCCAGGATAATGAACCCTTGCCGTTCTAGAAATCGAGCAGCGGCCGACTCCGCCCTGTTACCGACGTCAGTCGTCGACACGGTCGGCCCCATGGTAGCCCGACTTCGGATCATACCAGGCGGCTACTGCCGGACCGACTTCTTCACCGATATAGGTGAACCTTGGAACCGTTCGCCCTTTGACCGTCACGTCCTCAAAGAATGTGTCGTAGGGGCGGACGAACATGCTACCCACCGTACCGACGTATAAAGAAACATAGACGATCATCTTTTCGTGCGTCTCACTTTGCGTCGCCTTACCGAACACAAGGTATAAAGCCCCCTTATAATGCTTGTAAACGCCGGCCCGCAGTTCATTCATGGCTGCATTGTAGCACGGACAGGTTTGTAGCTAAGGCGATGCAGGGGCGTAACACCTAAACTTAACAGTGCGTTAAGGTGCTGCTTGGTCCCGTAACCGACGTGGTTCTCGAAACCATAGCCAGGATAGAGCTTGGCTTGTTCTGCCATATAATTGTCACGAGCGACTTTAGCGATGATGCTGGCGGCGCTGACACTTTGGATCAGATCATCGGCTTTGATAAGCGTACTAGCTTTAAGATTATCAGTGAGAAAGTTAAAGCTCCCATCTATGATAATTTTTTCATAACCGACGGAGATTTCTGCAACGGCTCGTTTCATAGCAAGCCTGACAGCCGCCGTTAATCCGATTTCATCTACTTCGGCCGGCGGCACCCACCCGAGGCTAGCAGAAACTGCCGTATCAGTTATGAGACTGGCCAGGGCCTCACGTTGCTTCTTAGATAGTTTCTTTGAGTCTTTTAGACCGCCAATGTCTTCGCTTAAGATGACTGCACCTGCGACTACGGGGCCCGCCCAACAGCCACGGCCCACTTCATCTATTCCAACGATGCTAGCGGTAATCATTATAAAGGGCGCCTACTTCCGACGCACTAAGTACACGATTATAGACACGTACGTCATCTAGCGTACCCGTCAATACGGAACCGGTATTACCAAACTGTAGAGGGTTGGTGACCGTACTGGTGGCATACACGTTTCCTGCCGACGAACACAGCGTACCGTTGACATACAGTTTTTGCGAACTGGCTGTTGATGTGAACGTATACATCTTGGGAACGCTGTTAACTATTCCTCTTGGCAGGCAAGTGCTTGAGTTAATGTAAAGATTATCACGCTTGTAGTATATCGCACCGTCTGACGGAGTATAAAACCATAGCCATCCGTTGCCTGTGGTGGCCCCGTTACCTTGGCTGATGATCGTAGGATAAGTTGCGGTAGCTCCCCCGTCAGCATACCAAAACGAAGTAGTAAACGCGCCGTTTAGTTGGTACTGCTTTATGAAAGGCACAGTAATAGTGGCTTGCACGCCAGAAGGAAAATTGTACGCACTATCACTGCGGCCAAGCCGGTCAGCCGCCAAAATGGCGCCAGAAACTATGCCATTACGCTTATAGGGGGTCACATCGTTTGCGTTGCCGCTGAAAGGCCAGTATCCAATTAAGCCTGATGATAAGCTAACTCTGGAAGAATAACTATTAACTGAAAATTGTGAATTATAGCTTCTAGCCTGTGCCGCAATTTCATTGGCCGACAAAGCCCTCATGTATATGCGAGCATCGTCTATGCTGCCGCTGAAATATTCTGCAGTAGCCCCGCTTGCATTATTTTTGTAAGCGCCGACGTACAATGGGTTGGTATTATACGCCGAGATGGGAGTTGCCAAGACACTGCTTGCCACCTGTGCCCCGTTAAGGTACAGACGACCGATCGAATTCGTCAAATCAATAACTAAGGCTGCGTGCTGCCAACGGCCTACAGAAACTACCCCACCACTAAATGTGTATGCCCCCGCATTCCACGATATCCCGTTTGTGCTGATTAGAGCTTCCAGCTTTCCGTCCGTCCTTACTCTGTACTTGTACTGAAACTCCTTTGCCATGACTATCCCCGTAGTACTCAGGCTTGTGGGTTTTATCCATGCCTCCATCGTTATACTGTTACCATTGAACCGAGTACTGTTTCCCAGGTTGACCGCACTGTTTGTTCCGTTAAAGCTATAGGCTGAATTCGCAGCATTTTTTCGATCACTTGCCAGCGTACTGTTCAAAACTGTGCCGTTGTTACGAAACGGGGTAGCGTCCATGGAGTTCCCGTCAAATTTCCACCACCCTACCAATCCTTTCTCCCCCGATGCCATATTAGTTTGCGCATCATATTCTTGGTATAGCGATGCGACCTCATTGGCATTTATGGCTCGATTGTACACACGAGGATCATCCATACTACCGTTGAATGATTTATTGTTGTCACGGTTATTTAAGAATAGCCCGGCCGAAGGTGACCGGATAGGTTTTGTACCGGTGTACGTCTGATACAACTGGCCGTCGACGTACAGCTTAACAACGGGCGCGCTAGTATTTGCTCCGCTAAATGTACCGACAGCATGATGCCAATCTCCTAGACTTAGTGACTGAGAGTAATTCCCAATTCCCGTCAAAGTGTTATCCGCGTATGCTGCGAAAATACCGACTTTGGGATTGCTTGATCCGTCCGTAAACGTAATTCTAGGATTGTTGGCCTCTCCGAGTAATCCTGCATTCGCAGGAGATGATACAGCAGTAGGCTTGAGCCATACCGAGAAGCTCCATGATGAAGGGGAATCTAAGACAGTGCCTAGCCCAACTACACTTGACGTGCCGTTAAAACTATAGGCTGCATTAGCTTTACCCTTTCTGTCAGGTGCTGAAATCAGATTAGCCGCAGCACCGTTATGCCTATAAGGGGTTGCGTCCCTCATATTGCCATCCATCTTCCACCAGCCGACTAATCCTTTTTGTAAGTTTACACCTGTCGTACTACTTGATTGGCCCATAGACGGGCCAAGTTGTGCATAGGTCGCACCTCCGCCGATAAGCAATAATAAACCAGCTAGTGATAGTATGACGGGCCAACGGCGCCACCAAGACCTATGTTTACCAGGTGCGGTTTGCATATTCGCTGTCTTTGATGAACCCTTAATAACCCTGGCCTGGCGCGTCGTATAGTTTGAGTATTTGTTTCTATCCATAAGAGGCTCTGGTAAGCCCAATTATAACATAAGCGCCTTCCGGGGAAGGCGCTTAATGTTCAGTACAAGAGTGTCTTATGCGCGGTCGGCGGTAGCAGCAGCTACCTTGGCTTCGCGTTCGGCTTCATCAGCTTCTTTGGCGGCTACTTCAGCTTCGGCTGCAGCGGCGGTTTCAGCCTTCAGCTTCTCTTCTTCTTCGACGGCGGCTTTGTCTTCGATGTCGTTGACGGCTTGGCGGTCAAAGTCGACAGCGGTCAGGCGGGCAGCCTTACCGGTGCGAGCGCGCATGTAGGTCAGGTAGTTGCGGCGGACCTTGGAGCGCTTGGTGATCTCAACCTTGAGGACCAGCGGGCTGTGCATCATGAAGCTCTTCTCAACACCGATACCGCTGGCGATGCGGCGGACGGTGATGCGGCTTGTCTGGCTGCCTTTATTGTCGGTTCGGATGACGAGGCCCTGGAAAATCTGGACACGCTCTTTGTTGCCTTCACGAATCTTCTGGTGGACCTTGACGGTGTCACCACTGCGGACGTCGACGACGGCCGGCTTCTTGTACTTTTGGTTAATAGCTTGGATAACGTTCATATCTAAACTATCCTACACTATTTCCGTATCTATCGCAAGAGGTTAACCGAGGACGCGGAAGACTTCCGCCAATGTCGTCTGGCCAGCGATAATCTTCATGTAGGCATCCTGGCGCATCGTCATCATTCCGCTTTGGATAGCAGCTTCCTCGATGTTCTGTGCCGACAGTGACGCGCCCGGGGTCTCAAGCAGAGTTCTGACGGCGCTTTCCATCGTAAATTGCTCACGGATAGCGACCTGTCCGCTATATCCATAAGGGTTGTCTGCCGAGCTGCCCGGTTTATATAACTGGAGGCCCTGGAGATTCGGCCGTGGAATGTTGGGCGGCAGCGTATTTACGACTTTCTGTAGCTGTTCGATTTCCTGAGGCGTCGCGGCGTACGCTTGTTTGGTCGATTCGTCGAGCTTGCGCACCAGACGCTGTGCCATGACAAGGCGAATAGCGGAGACGAACAACGGATTCTGGCCGATGATGTCTTCAAGTCGGGTCAGTGCCGCCGCCGCGGATGAGGCGTGAAACGTACTCAGCACCAGATGCCCTGTCAGGGCGGCCTGTAGTGCGGTCTTAGCCGTGTCCATGTCGCGGATCTCTCCGACCATGACGATATCGGGGTCCAGACGTAAGACGGCGCGTAATTTTTCAGCAAAACTGCCGTCATTGCCGGCCTGCTGTGAATGAACGGAAATCTGTGTGATACCGGTGAATTGGTATTCCACCGGATCTTCAATAGTGATGATCTTACGTTCGTCACTATTGAGCGAATTGAGCATCGAGTACAGTGTCGTGGTCTTACCGGAACCGGTCGGCCCGACTATCATGACCAGACCGGTCGGCCTGGATATTACGTCGTCGACTTTGGCCCGTTCGGCTTGCGTCAAGCCGAGCCGGTCGAGCTGATAGTTCTCCTGTTCCATGTTGAACAGTCGCATGACGACGTCCATGCTGTTGATCGTCGGCACAGTCTCAAGACGCAGGTTGACCTGCACCTCTTCGCCGGTCGCCAGCTTGACCTGCTGCGATATATGTCCCTGCTGGGCTTCATCTGAGGAAGTCGAGACATTTCCGGCACTGGCGATGGCCGAGATAAGGATACGGTATTTGTCATACTGCAGGTTCGCGATGGGATGCAGGACACCATCGACACGGAGACGGATTCGGACGGCATCGGCGCCGGTCTCGATGTGGATGTCGGAAGCATTCAGTTTGTGCGCTTGCTGCACCAGATAGGCCAACATGTCGTCGGCCCGGACCTGTTCAAGTGTGGCTGACACTTTATCTACCAGACCGGTGTCACCGGCCTGATTCAGTGGAATATCCTGGTAAATGACCTTCTTGGGCGGATCGTACAGATTCAGGTAGTCACGGAAGCCGGCCTCCGACACGATAGCAAAGCTGACCTTCTGATCGAGGAAGTGATTTTGCAGCGACTTCATAGTTTGCTGGGACGTCGTGGTGGTGATGCCGAAGAGGATGTTACTTTGGTCCTGGCTCAGTGGAAACGTCTTGTACTGCCGGATCTGCGGTACCGTCAAGGTGTCCTTGTAAAGAACCTTGTTGGCTATTTGGGAAGTATCGACATAGTGCATGCCCAGAATGCGGGCACGGCGCTGCGTATTCTGCTCTTCATCGCGGCGAGCGTCTTGACTCATAAGCATTAGTATAAAGCATTCACCGGCTGCGCTCCAGATGCATTTTGCCACTTCATGAACCGCATAGTGGTACCATGGGCGGATGAGAGAAATAGTTTTAATCGCACACAATCTGCGGAGCTGTCATAATGTCGGCTCATTGCTTCGGACTGCCGAAGGTCTCGGAGTATCCAAGGTGTTCCTGACGGGATATACACCCTACCCGCGAACCAATGATGACAGACGATTACCCCATGAGGCCTCAAAGCTACACAAACAAATTCATAAGACAGCTCTAGGAGCGGAAGAAACCGTCGTCTGGCAGCAAGAATCCGAGGTCATGTCCGTGCTGTCTGCCTTAAAAGCTAACGGCTTCACCGTGGCAGCTGTCGAACAAACTGCTCTATCAGTAAAATTGCCGGGTTTCGAACCACCAGAAAAAATTGCCCTGCTGGTCGGACGCGAAGTCGAAGGTGTTGAACCTGCAGTACTGGAACTGTGTGATACCCATCTGGAGATACCTATGTACGGCCAAAAAGAATCATTCAACGTCGTGCAAGCCGCCGCCATGGCGCTGTACCACTGTCGCTTTATTGGACTTTAATGTTGGCAGGACCGACGAGGTCGCGGAGTAAGTTGATAGCGGCGTCCTCGCGCTTGATGCCGCCCGGCAGCTTGATTGCCTGACGGCTGCCCTCGGCACCGAGCACCAAAACCACATCGGTATCACCGCGATGATTATCAATGGTCATTTTGAGTGACATAAGCATCGCCTGGTCCTGGCTATTATCCAGTTTGATATAAACACGCTCTGGCGTGATCGGGGCGGCGGCCGCTTTGGCTCCGGGCCCTTTCAAAGGCGCCGTACCTGAAGTCGTCATGAGGGTGGCGAGCTTCGGATTGGCTTTCGGAACATGTTTCTTCTTGCCGGTTGACTGGTAGGCCTGAGCCTGTTCGACGGTTACCTCACGGGCATCGTCTACCAGGACTTTCAGTTCATCGGTCAGGTTTCCTTCGCGGTCTTTGGCGTTGACCTTACCACGAATCAGGACGACCGTGTCACGCTCCCAGATACCGACCGTCTGCTGATAGATGCTTGGGAACAGTATGACTTCGATATCACTGCTGAGGTCTTCCATCTTGACGAAAGCCATTTTCTGGCCGTTCTTGGTCATGATTTCGCGGCTTTCCGATATGGCTCCGCCGATGACGACTGACTTGTTGTCCATCTCTTTAGTCAAAGACTTGATCGGCACGGTCTGCTCTTCAAGGAAGTGCTGGAAGAGTTCGAGCGGATGCTGGCTGAGATACAGCCCAAGCAATTCACGTTCCCACAGGAGCTGCTCGCGGGTATCGTACGCCACTGCGGGCGCTTCCAGGGTCAGTTGAGGCTTGGAAATCGCCGAATCGGTCAGCAGACCGAACAAGTCGGTCTGGCCGCTGCTGGCCTGCTTCTGGAGGCGTTGTGCGAAGGCCAGGATGACATCAAGGTTATGGAGTAGCTTCGATCGATCCGTAAAACGGTCAAAAGCTCCGGCCTTGACCAGGCTTTCGATATTCTTGCGGTTGCAGATGCGCACGTTGACGTTTTCCAAGAACTGTTCGAGCGTATCGAAGTGTCCGGCTACCTTGCGCGCTCGTAATATCTCTTCAACGGCATTCGAGCCGACGTTCTTGACCGCCGCCATACCGAATCGAATCGGGTCAGGGCCGCCATCTTTATTAAGGACGACGGCGAACTCGCTAAATGATTCGTTGACGTCAGGCTGCAATACCGGAATACCGAGGCGCTTACATTCGGTGATTTCAATTGCCAGGCGATCGGTGTCGTCATAGTCACTGGTCATGAGGGCGGCCATAAATGCCGAGGGATAGTGCGCCTTGAGATAAGCCGTCTGGTACGAAATCATACCGTAACAAGCCGAGTGTGACTTGTTGAAGCAGTAGTCCGCGAAGCCGAGCAGGTCCTTCCAGAACTTCTCGATGACCGGCCGCGGCACGCCATTGGCGACGGCTCCGTCTTCAAATTTGATCTGCATCTTATTCATCACGTCGATCTTCTTCTTACCGATAGCCTTACGGAGCGTGTCAGCTTCACCGCCGGTAAACCCACAGACATCACGCGATATCTGCATGACCTGTTCCTGGTACACGAGCACGCCGAAGGTCGTCTTGAGCGCATTTTCCATCAACGGGTGGGCATACGTCGTTGCTTCCAGCCCGTTCTTACGTTTGATAAAGCTGTCAGTCAGGCCGGCTGATAACGGACCCGGGCGGTACAAGGCGCCCATCGCGATGACGTCATCGAATTCGGTCGCCTTCAACTCGCGCAGATAGCGTTTCATGCCAGAAGATTCAAACTGGAACACACCGGTGGTGTCGCCGCGCTGCAATAACTCAAAAGTCTTCTGGTCATCCAGCGGAATGGCGTTGATGTCGATGGTATGGCCATACACCTTTTTGATGATGCGAAGGGCGTTATTTATGACCGTAAGGTTAGACAGGCCCAAGAAATCCATCTTAAGCAGACCAAGCTCTTCGATCGGGCCCATTGGGTACTGGGTTGAGACGACGCCCTTTTGGGCCATTTCAAGCGGCGCGAATTTGACGATATCGTCCGGTGCGATCACGACACCGGCAGCGTGGATACCGTGACTCCGGACAGTGCCTTCGAGGCGCAAGGCCTGATCGAGTACCATTTTGCTGACTTCATTGTCAGCATATTCACGTTTGAGGTCGGCATCTTTCTCCAGTGAAACTTTCAAGGGGATGTGTCGGCCCTGCACCGGCGCTGGAATCATCTTTGCCAGACGGTCGGCATCGGCATACGGCACCTGTAACACGCGTGACACGTCGCGGACGGCGTTGCGGGCGAACATCCGGCCGAAGGTGACGATGTTCGCCACCCGCTCAGAACCATACTTTTCGGCGCAGTACGCGATGACTTCGTCCCGGCGGGTGTCCTGGATATCGATATCGACATCAGGCATGCTGATACGGTCGGGGTTGAGAAAACGCTCGAACAGCAGATCATATTTGATCGGGTCGAGTTCGGTAATCTTGAGAGAATACGATACGATCGAGCCGGCCGCCGAACCACGACCTGGCCCGAAGACGATGCCGTTGCTCTTACCCCAGCCCATGAAGTCAGAGATGATGAGGAAGTAGCCGTTGAAACCCATGCTATCGATGACACCGAGCTCATACTCTGCCCTTTGGGCAACGTTTTCCGGCAGTAATGCCTTAGCTTCATCAACTGATAAGGCCTGGGTTTCGGTTTCAGGCAGATCGGTGTAGCGCCAGGCAAGCCCGCTGTAGACCAGCTTATGCAGGTAGGACTTCTCGTCCTCGCCTTCCGGCACCGGAAACTTCGGAATCAGGATCTTACCAAGCTCGATAGTCACGTTACAGCGATCGGCCACCGCTTTGGTGTTGCGGATGACTTCCGGATGGTCCTTACCCCAGCGTTCGATGAGTTCCTGTGGCTCGACGACATGCAATGGATAATCTTTAAGCGACATACGCTTCTCGTCGCTGAGGAATGACCCGGTGCCGACACAGAGGAGAATTTCGTGAGCATCTTGGTCTTCGTGACGTAAGTAGTGGGCGTCACAGGTGAGGACGACCGGAATGTCCAGTTCTTTACCAAGGGCGAGGACTTGCTCGTTGATCTTCTGCTGGTCGGCGCTTGGCAGCGGATTGTCGGGGTGGCCGTGATCTTGGATTTCCAAGTAATATCTGTCACCAAAAATGGACTTATACCACAGTGCGACCTCGCGTGCCTTGTCAGGCTGCTCCTGGCGGAAGGCATCTCCGACCTCACCACCCATGCAGGCGCTCAGGGCGATGATGCCTTCGTTGTACTGCTCAAGCAGTTCATGATCGATACGGGGATAGTAGTAGAAGCCTTGCAGGTTCGCCGTCGTACTTAGTTGCATGAGGTTTTGGTAGCCCTGGTTATTCATCGCCAGCAGTATCAGGTGGTACCGGTTCTTGTCTTTCTGCGGGTCTTTGTCGGTGTGTTTGCGAGCGGCGACATACGTTTCGATACCGATGATCGGCTTAACGCCACGTGCTTCTGCCTCTTTATAGAACTCGATCGTACCCGATAATGTGCCGTGATCGGTCATCGCGACGGCTTCCATGCCGGTTTCTTTGGCGAAATCGAGCAGATCAGGAATCTTAGTCAGTCCGTCTAACAGACTGAACTGAGTGTGATTGTGGAGATGGACATAATCGCTGGGTCGCAGCGGTCCGGCGGCATCGCTCATTCACTTCATTATAGACGCAAACGGCCGGCAATTCGATGCCGGCCGTGTTGTAATATTTGAGCTTACGTTTACTTGTCGAGGTATTTCTTCAAGTGATCAACCGCTTTCTTGGCGTCTTTGATCGCTTTCTGCAGATCCTTGTCATCAGCGTCACCGTCGTGGACGCTGCTCAGCATCTCACGAATGCGCTGGCGACTTTCATTGGCTGTCGCTATAACGGCGTCTAGTTCAGCCTTGGCCTTACCCGAGAGCTTTGCACTGGCTTCCTTAGCGTTGTCAGCGAGTTCGGCGATTTCGGTGTGTAGTTTCTTCAACTGCTTGTCAGCTTCAGTCATGGCCTGGTTGGCTGTGTGCTTGAGGTCTTCACGGGTTTCCTTGCCACTTTTCGGAGCGGTCAGGATACCAGCTAGGTAACCGACACCCGCTGCGATAGCGGCTCCGATTGCGAACTTACTAGCGTTGGAGGAATTGTGTTTATCGGCCATGATGGCTCCTTACTTCTTTACTGCTTTGATGATGTTTCTGACGACCTTGACGATGGCGAGCGGGCCACTGGCGTCGCGGACGATTTCGGTCAGATGACTGGCGCTCTCGGCGATATTCTCTGCCTTGGCGACGACCCGCTTGATTTCCTTGACCAGCTTAGCGATCAGGACGAGGACGACGATAGTTACGATCAGTACCATGCTCAGTAGGACTGAGACGATAATGACAAGAATCTGTGTTGCTGTATCCATATATACCCTTCCTTACAGCTTTACGATACCACTTTTTTAAGATATTCGCGAAAATCGTCACGGATTTCTTCACGTTCGAGCGCGAAATGCACGACAGTCTTAAGATATTCCAGCTTGTCGCCGGTATCATGGTACGTGCCGCCGGTAATCTGTTTCGCATAAAAAGGAAGCCCGTCATCCATCATCTTCTGCATTATCGGTTGGATTTGGAACTCCTTTCCATCTTCGAGACCAGGAATGGCCTTTTCGATATAACGGAAGACGTCCGGCGTCAGCAAGTAGCCGCTGACACTGGCCATATCCGATGGAGAGTTTGCCTTACCCGGTTTTTCGATGATACGGTCGGCCTTCAGGACGCCGTCGCTGACGTGTTCACCATGGACGAAACCGTAGCGATCGTATTCATCATCGCTGACCGCGGTCTTGCAGGCGAAGACTGATCCCTCGTATTCGTTATAGGCGTCAATGAGCTGCCGGGTGCGACCAGGTGAGGAAGCGAAGAAGTCATCAGCGAAGGTGTATATGAACGGTTCATCGCCGACCAGGTGTTCAGCGTTCATGATAGGCGTGGCGTTGCCGTACGGGCCCTTCTGGCGGACGTATACGAAATTAGCCAGGTTAGCGATGTTATCTATAGCGTCCAGTAGCGGAGCCTTTTTCGGGCCGCCGGCGACCAGGTTCGCCACCAAGTCCTGATTAGGCAGATCAAAGTGGTCTTCAATACTTCGCTTGTTGGAGCCGCTGATGATGATGATATCCTTGATCCCCGCCTCAACCAGTTCCTCGACGACATACTGGATGATAGGCTTGTCGATAAGTGGCAGCATTTCCTTTGGCATCGCCTTGGTCTGCGGCAAAAAGCGTGTGCCGAAGCCGGCGGCGGCGATAACGGCTTTGCGGACTGGTTTACGAGCTGGATTCATCAGGGATCTCCTTAGATAGGTCTATGATAACCATAGCTATTTATTTTGACCGTAATCTTTATTACAGCTACAGTACTTGCATTATATCACTATTATGTCGTAATTCTATAAACCGAGCTCTTTTTTGATGAGTTGTTGCGCAAGACCGGGGTTGGCTTTGCCCTGGCTAAGTTTCATCACTTGTCCGACCAGGAAACCGATGGCTTTCATCTCACCACCGCGCACATCTTCGGCCGCTTTGAGATTATCAGCAAGCACCTGCCGGACAATTTCCAGTATGGCGCCTTCGTCCGACTCTTGGATATAGCCTTTCGCCTGGGCATATTCCGACGGTTCACGTGCTTCACCACTGACCAGGAGTTCGGTCAGGACGGTACGGGCATTCGTTGAGCTGAGTTTGTTGGCCGCGACAAGGTCATATGTCGCCCGATAGAGCTTTGCGCGTGCGATGGCATCCGTCAGGGCGATGGTCACATCACTCCGGCGTAGCGGTATTTCAACGTTGATCAACCAGTTGGCCAGCGCCTTCGCGTAAGCCTGATCACCGAGGTTCTGTTCGATAAGGCCGAGATAATTGATACCGTCGACTTCTATTTCTGCTTCCAGCAGCGTGTCCGTCTGAGCCCGGTCGAGCCCGAGGCCGCTCAGGCGCTCACGCCACTCGGCCGGTAGTACCGGCATTTCGGCCGCGACATCGGCGACGTAAGCCTCGTCCAGGACGATCGGCGGCAGGTCAGGGTCAGGCATATACCGGTAATCTTCGGCGTTTTCTTTCGTGCGCATCGTGAACGTTTTCTGTTTGGCGTCGTTCCAGCCGCGGGTTTCCTGCACCACTTTCTCGCCGCCCTCAAGCTGTTCGATCTGACGATTGACCTCATATTCGATGGTCTTTTCAACCGCGCGGAAACTGTTGAGGTTCTTAGTCTCGGTGCGGGTACCGAATTCTTCGGTCTGACTGACGCTGACATTGACGTCGAATCGCATGTTGCCATAGTAGAGATTACAGTCGGACACGTCGGCGTAGCGCATAAGGAGATACAGCTCCTTGGCGTAGGCCTTGGCGGCAGCAGCACTGTGCATGTCGGCTTCGCTGACGATCTCCAGCAGCGGCGTGCCGGCGCGGTTCAGATCGACGAGGCTATAGTCCTTGCCAGTCGGGTGAACGCTCTTGCCGGCGTCAGACTCCATCTGGACGCGGTTTATACGGACGGTCTGCCGTTCACCGTCTACATCGATGACGACCTCGCCGCCGACGACGATCGGATGAGCCAGCTGTGTAATCTGGTATCCCATCGGCAGGTCAGGATAAAAATAATGCTTGCGCTCGAAGTAGCTGAACTGCTGAGGCTTGGTACCGAAGGCAAAAGCGGCGCGGGCGGCCAGATGGACTGCTTCCTTGTTAAGTACCGGTAGTGCACCGGGCATGCCGAAATCGATGTGGCTGACAAGTGTGTTGGGCTCGGCCTCACGGGCATCATTAGCAGCGCCGGAGAACAGTTTGCTGACAGTCTTGAGCTGCACGTGACACTCGATACCGATCGTCACCGTGTAGCGGGCACGAACTTCCGGGCTGACCACGCTATAACGCTCCTAGGTCTTTGAGGGCCTGACGAAATCCGACGAGCGCCTGTTTGACGTCCTGTTCGCGCAGCGACGTGAAATCTTCGTGGACGAGCTTATTGCGCAATTTGTGACCGTGCCAGATGCTATCGTTATCAGTCAGTGTCTTCTGGGCAGCAACGAGGCGTTCGCCCATGGTCTTACCTTTGAAGTGACGACGCTTCAGCGCGTCATCGACCAGTTTGTCGGCGTTGATGACGGCGAGCGGCCAGGTATCTTTGCTACCGCAAAGTTTCTGGGCTTCCTGCCACCGGGTGCTGAAGTAAGCCCGGTTCAGGCGCTTCGGGCGGGCCAGCCAGCCGGCAAGTGTCACGAGCAACAAGACGACGACGCCCAATAAGATCAGTAAGTACAGGTTCATCGTAATATCTCCTCTGTTTTAGCGGCTGCGGCCAGTAACGTACGGTCAGCTCTTTGCGGTGCCATCAGCTGCAGGCCTACCGGCAAGCCGTCACTGCTGCCAGCCGGGATGCTGATAGCCGGGATGCCGGCCAGGTTCGCGGCGACAGTCATGATATCGGTCAGATACATCTGCAACGGGTCGGCAGTATGACTGCCGATCGCGAAAGCGGGCGTCGGTGCGGTTGGGCCGACAAGCAGGTCAAAATCTTTGAAAGCGGCTTCGTACTCTTTAATGAGCTTAGTACGTACCGTCTGGGCCTTTTTATAATAAGCGTCGTAGTAGCCGCTCGATAATACATACGTGCCGATCATGATGCGACGCTTGGCTTCTTTGCCAAACCCTTTGGAGCGGCTGCCGGCATAACTGCTGAACAGATCGTTAGCCTCAGTGTCACTGAAGCCATAGCGCTGACCGTCATAACGGCTAAGGTTGCTGCTGACCTCTGCCGGACAGATGATGTAATAACAAGCCAGGGCAAGCGGCAGCGACGGCAGACTGACCTCTTCGATAATAGCGCCGGCCTGACGCATCTTCTCAATGGCGGCCGTAATCGGTTGACGAATCTCATCCGACAGACTTTCGTCCATATACTCTTTGATAATGCCGATCCGCATGCCCTTGAGACTGGCGGTGGACACCTGGTAGCAATCGTCGTCGCGTTCGATAGTGGTACTATCCAGCGGGTCGACTCCGGCTAGCACGTCAAGCACGATCGCGCTGTCTGCCACAGTACGAGTCAGCGGTCCGACGACATCGGTACTGCTTGCCATGGCAACAACGCCCGAACGAGATACGAGCCCATAGGTAGGTTTGTATCCGACAGCCCCACAGAAGCTGGCCGGCAGACGGATCGAGCCGCCCGTATCCGTACCTAACGCGAATGGCGCCATATCCAGCACGACTGCAGCGGCAGAACCACCGGATGATCCGCCCGGGACTTTCGTCGGGTCGTGCGGGTTCTTCGTAGTCATGAAATCACTGTTTTCAGTACTCGAGCCATGCGCGAAGGCGTCGAGGTTAGCCTTGGCCACACAGATGGCACCGGCCTCTTCGAGGCGTTCGATAGCGGTAGCCTGATACGGCGCCTCGAATCCCTTCAGGATATTGCTGGCAGCGGTCGTTTCGCTGCCGAACGTCAAAAAATTATCTTTGGCGATGAAAGGCACCCCGGCCAGGCTGCCGACGGTCTCACCACGGTCTACCCGGGCATCAATCTCAGCTGCCCGCTGTCTTGCCCGATCGGCTGTCGTCGCGATGACGGCATCGAACTCGGCTGTGGCTTCGATGGTCTGAAGAGCCTGCTCGACCAAATCGACAGCCCGTAGTTTACCGGCCTGCACCTGCTCGACGATATCATCGATGGGTAGCCACTGGCTCATCCGACCATCCTCTGGACTTTTATCTGATGATTTTCGACAGCTGGAACATTTTTCAAAAGATCATCCGCCGTATAGCCATAATCGATGACGGCGTCATCTCGCGAAACGTTAGTCAGCCCGGTAACCTGCGAGGTCGGTTCGAACTCACTTACATCGACGGACTGCAATTGTTCGACGAACTGTAGGATCTCGTTGATCTCCCCCTCGAATTCGGTGGCTTCATCGTCGCTGATTGCCAGTCGGGCAAGCGCGGCCAACTTGAAGATTTCGTCACGTGATAGTGTTGCCATTTCCACCCAGTATATCAAATAACAGAGGAAAAATAAGCCTTTACAATTTTAGAATTGAGGAATAGCATTAGGTCAAAGTCAAAAAACGATGAGTGCTTCCCTACTCGATTACGAAACTGCCGCGCCCCTGAGGGCACTGACAGAGTCGTTCCCATACACCGACCTTTGCCCCGACGGTGATGACCTCCATGACGATCAATTCGCACGTGATTTGCGAACCGTCGCTGATGCCGATATGCTCGAGTGCCGTGAGGTCAGCGCTCCCGGCGACGACTATGTACGCCACGCGACGTTATACGACGTAGCCATCGGTGGCGCCCGCATGCTGATCGAACGAACCCGTGCCCCGATCGGTCCGCATCGCCAAAACCTTGTTTTCTTCCCCGGCCTCAGTGAACATATCACTCATAGCACCGTCCGGAAATTTCACGATCAACTCAGCAGCCATTTTCCCGAGGCTGACGTCACGACGATCGGCTCGAACGGCATAGGCGTCCGTGGTCATGACACTTCGACCCGGCATGAACGTAACCAGCAACGTCTGGATTTGCTGCTGGCGACCGCCGCCCGTCAGGCTGTGACAACTGTCGGTACATCGATGGGCTCGCAGGAGAGCAATGACCTTGCTCAACTTAATGATGACGAAGGACGGCCGCTGGTCATCGAAGGTCAGGTATATTTCGCTTCGGCGCTCGTTGAGAGCTGCCGGACCTGGCGCACCATGGGCAGCCGTTTTACGCCCCGGCTTACCTACGACCTGGGCCGCATGCTTTTGAGACAACCGGTCAACCGCTGGCCGGAACAGGCGTCAGCGCTTGCCGCTTGGCTCAAGCAGGCCGTGATCGAAGTACCCTCCGAGGCACACCAGATAGGACATCTGTTGGAAGGAACTCCTGAAGCCCAGTTAGACTCTGTCGCCGATCAGGGCTTTCCGATTCTGATTCTTAACGGGCTCAAAGATGTCGTCTGCGAAGAAAAAGGTATGCGACGCCTGGCTCGAAATCATAGTAACGTGCGGTTTGTCGCCATTCCGAAGCGCGGCCACGATTTACCCTTTGAAGCTGACAAGCCGGCCGACAAGCTCAGCCGCGAGATGCAAATCTCCGGTATGCTTACGCCTTCGCTTTGATATCGTTGATGATATCCCGTATTTCGGCCGCCTGCTCGAACTGCAGGTTCTGGCTGGCCAGTTCCATCTGAGCCGTCAGATCTTTGATCAGCGACTTGTACTCATCCTTCGGAATTTTCTTCAAATCAAGCTTGGCCCGCTTAGCCTCTTCTGGCAGATCAGGCCGCATGCCTTTCTCAATCGCTTTGGAGATGCCGATCGGTGACTGATTGTGTTCCTCGTTATACGCTTCCTGGAGGGCGCGGCGGCGGTCGGTCTCATCGATGGCCCGGCGCATGCTGTTGGTGATACGGTCGGCGTACATGACGACCCGGCCTTCGACGTGCCGCGCGGCGCGGCCGATCGTCTGTACCAGCGCCTGCTCACTCCGCAGGAAACCTTCCTTATCAGCATCGAGGATAGCCACCAAACTGACCTCGGGAAGGTCAAGTCCTTCACGGAGCAGATTGATCCCCACCAAAACATCGTAGACACCGAGGCGCAGGTCACGCAGGATATCTGTTCGGTCAAGCGTATCGACGTCACTGTGCAGATACGCCACCTTGATGTTGAGATCCTTCAGGTATTCGGTCAGGTCTTCTGACATGCGCTTGGTCAGGGTCGTCACCAGGACGCGTTCTTTCTTGGCGATCGTTTGCCTGATTTCCCCGAGTAGATCATCGATCTGGCCTTCGACGGGACGGACTTCAATCTTCGGATCAAGCAGACCGGTCGGACGGATGATCTGTTGGGCCGGTTCGGGACTGCGGCTCAGTTCGTACTCGGCCGGCGTGGCACTGACATAAACGACCTGGTTGACGTGGCGTTCGAATTCGGAGAATGTCAGCGGGCGGTTATCAAGTGCGCTGGGCAAACGGAAGCCATGCTCGACCAAGACCTCTTTGCGCGCCCGGTCGCCGTTATACATTCCGCGGACCTGCGGCACGCTCATATGGGATTCATCGATCAGCAGCAAGAAATCGTCCGGGAAATAATCGAATAATGTCGCTGGCTGCTCACCGGGCTCACGATCAGTCAGATAGCGGCTGTAGTTCTCAATGCCTTTGACGAAGCCAGTTTCTTCAAGCATTTCCAGGTCGAACCGGGTGCGTTGCTCAAGGCGCTGGGCTTCCACCAGTTTGCCCTGCTGGCGGAACTGAAACAGGCGTTCTTCAAGTTCACGCTCGATCTTGCCCATGGCAACCTTAAGTTTGTCCTGTGGGGTCACATAGTGGGAGCCTGGGAAAATTTTATATTCATCAAGTTCCTTAAGGATTTCGCCGGTCAGCGGGTCAAGCCGGGTGATGCGGTCGACTTCATCACCGAAGAATTCGAAGCGGTACGCCAGCTCTTCACCGGCTGGGAATACGTCGACGACGTCCCCACGTACACGGAAGGTGCTCCGGTGAAAGTCAACGTCGTTGCGCTTGTACTGGATATCGGTCAGGAGCCTCAGGAAGCGGTCTCTGACGAGCCGTACCCCCTTTTTGACCTCTACGGACAATCCGCCATAGTCGTCGACCGAACCGATGCCGTAGATACAGCTGACGCTGGCAACGATGACGACGTCCTTGCGACTAAGCAAGGCACTGGTCGCAGCGTGACGCAGACGATCGATCTCTTCATTAATCTGACTGTCCTTTTCAATGAAAGTATCTGAACGCGCGATGTACGCTTCCGGCTGGTAGTAATCGAAATAGCTGACGAAATAGTGGACGGCGTTATCGGGAAAGAAGTTTTTAAATTCGCTGTAGAGCTGGGCCGCTAGCGTCTTGTTGTGGCAGAGGACGAGCGACGGACGGTTATAATTCTGGATGACATTCGCCATTGAAAAGGTCTTACCGGTACCGGTCGCACCGAATAAGACCTGGTGTTGGAGGCCGTCTTTGAGCCCTCGGGTCAGTTGGTCGATCGCCGTCGGCTGGTCGCCCATCGGCTGGTAGTTACTGTTGAGATTAAAAACGCTCACCCGACTATTGTAGCAAGCCGGGTGAGCGATTCTTGTACGTTAGCTTACAAACTTAGCTATAAATGGCAGCGTAGCGCTTGTGTGTCTGGTTCAGATAGGCAGTAAGCTCCGTGAGCAGTTCGTCGGCATCTTCACTGAAATATACGCCTTCTTCCGGGGCACGGTGGGCGACTTCAAGGATAGTTTGGATCTGGGTGCTGATGCCACCGGCGCCCTGTAGGAACCCGATCGGCGTATCGGTTTCCATAGCGATCGTAAACTCATGAAGCGTGCCGAGACGGCCACCCAAGCTGACGACGGCATCACTGGAGTTGATCAACAGTGCGTCGCGACCGACATAGTGCAGCCCGGTATAGAGAATCGTGTCGTACGCCTCGGTCGGTAGACGATATTTCAAGACGTGTTCGGCCTTGCTCGATGCGGGGCTGATACCGACGCTCATCGTACCGCCCGCCTTCTTGTAAGCGATGGCGGCGTAGTCTGGCAGACCGCTGGTCGCGCCAGTCATGAGGCTATGGCCGGCAGTGGCGATCGCCCGGCCCAGATGGGCGGCTAATACCTTACCTTCTTCGACGCTAGCGCCTTTGGCAGCTCCTGATACGCAAATCTGATACATGATTATTTCTCCTTGTGGTTTTAGGCTTCGGCAAAAGCAGGTTGCATGCGGCTGGCGATCGCCTCTTCGACGTGAACAGGTCGTAGGTAATGCAGTAGCAATTCGTGCCAAAGCGAATCTTTAAAATGTTGACTGACGCGCTGCTCGTAGGACAGATGGTTGCAGGCATTGAGGGCGACGTCGTGCAAATTGTATGAGACGGAACCGCCATCCTTGAACTGTGCCAACTGGCTGCTACCCCGCCAGAAATCGACTTGGGGAGCGAGATGTGCCAGGACCGACTCGGCTGCCAACCATCGGAAGTCTTCCGGCTGGAGGTATGGCTCGAATAGTTCTGGCCGGTAATAATCTTTGAAGCGGTGATAGTAGCGCTGTATCAGATGCCATGAAATCGGCTCGCTCAACAAGGTAAGTAACGGCGTGGTCTGGACCGCTTGTAAGTCAAGGACGGCTTCGCCGAAGTCAGCCCGCATCTGATGGACTTTCAGATAGGAGCTGGCAGCCGCCAACCGGTTGATAGCCGTCACCGCCAGTACCAACGTCGTCAGGGTCGCGCCGGCCGGCTTCTCTGATCCATACGGCAACAGGATCAGGCTGGCGGCTACCGGATTCGCCAATAAATGATGCCTTTTATGGATAGCCGGTGATACGGCGACTTTCTGCCAGCGATCATGCTCAAGGTATACGATCGCGAGCGGGCGGGTCTCAAAATCGATAGCCTGCAAACCGGCCAGCGCTTTGCGGTAAGACTTCTGCCAGGTGGCCGACTCGACTTGCTCGGCAACTGCCTGAAGCGCTGCCACCGGTTCATGCTTCAGTAATGATTCGAGTGAGCGATACCCAAGAAGTTTCATCGTAGCCTTCGGTGGTACTTTTTTGAGTATCTTCTTGACGGCCGAAGACTTGATCGCCAGGGCGCGTTCCGGCAACGGCAGCTCCGAAATCGCCGTCCTGACATTCGCCATGATGTCAGATTGATTGCCCTCTGCCAGCTGTTGGCTCAGCAGACGATCGTCACGCAGGTAGCGTTCGTTAAGGGCGGCATACAACTCAGGGCCGGTCGTATCGTGCGCATCAAGCCCCAGCGATTTCAGCTTGTGCTGATTAGCCTGAATCAAATGAGCCGTCAGACGGACGTCGATACCCGGTGCCCCGCTGGCTTGTTCAAGCTGGTGTAAACGGGCTCGAAAAGCCAGTTCAGGGGCCGCCAAAAGTTCTGCTAACAGGCGTGACATAGTTGCCTTCAGTTTACCACAAGCGCTATCAGGAGACGACTAGAATTTTTCGGCGTGGTACCAGTCCGGTGCCTTGGACAGAAAATCTTCGAGTTGCTTCTCTGACAAAAGACCGTTCTGAGCTCCGGTTTGCTGAACGACGCTCATCGAGTTGATCGGCGCCCACTGCAGCGCGCCCTCGATGTTATGACCTTTGATGATGGCAGCGACGAACGTAGAAGTGAAAGCGTCGCCCGCTCCGGTGCGCTCCTTAGGCGGGGCCGGATCTGGGTAGATCGGCATTTTGAGCCGCGTGTTGCCATCGCTGGCGTAGGCGCCTGATGGGCCGTCACTGATGACGACGATCTTCGGACCGATCTTGTGCAAACGGTCAAACAAGTCATGCAGGTCGTGGTAGTCACCCCCGGTAACAAACACGGCTTCTTCGCGGTTCAGTGCCAGGACTTCGGTGCGGGCATAAAGGCGGGACAGCCGTTCGATGCCGGCTTCCATTTGGAAAGTACCTGGCTGGAAAGCTAACTTTACCTCTGGGTTGGCTTCGAGGAAGTCTGCCAGTTGGTCGTGATACGGCATAGCCTTCTCACTGATCGAGCTGAAATAAATCCATTTCGGGATTTCAGCAGGTCGCAGGTTCGGCCAGTGGTAATCATACTCTTCATGCTTGATCAGGATGGTACGCTCTTCTTTGTACCAAAGGACGTAGTGGTAATTGCTGGCCTTGTCAGGGTTGACCCGGACGAAACGATGATCGACTTTTTCACCTTGCAGCGTATGAATCATCTGGCGACCAGCCTCATCGCCACCGACGTTGGTGACGAAACCGGTATCGAGCCCGAGCCGGGCGAATGATACCGCCGCATTGGCGGCGTTCCCGACAGCACTGAGGATTTCAACGTGGTCGTACGGGATCTTGGTGCCGAACTTCATAGCCAACCACTTACCATGGTCGTTGCTATAGGCATGAGCCTTATCGTCAAACAATTTTATAAACGCGTCGGTTACGATATCGCCAACACTTAGAACATCGAATGAACTCATCCCACCATGCTTTCTTTTATACTTTATCTGATTTCATTATGCCTATGCTTAGGTCTAAACGCAAGCCTTAGACTGCTCGGCCGACCGAGTTGAAGGTGTCCAGTTTGCTCTCAACAATGGCCTGGACTGCTGGTATGACGTGTTTGTTGATCAGTTTGGAGACGGAGTACTCGTCAGGATTGTCAGCCAGCACCTTGTCGAGTGTCTGACGATATGCGACGCGCATGTCCGAATTGATGTTGACCTTCGTCACGCCGATCTTGACGGCGCTTTCAAAGAAATGACCCGGCGTACCACTGCCACCATGCAATGAGATGTTACAGTCGATCGCATCGCGGATGCGCTGTAATAGTTCAAGGTCCAGCTGCTTCGGTACCGGGTATTTACCATGCAGGTTTCCGATAGCCGCCGCAAAGGTGTCGATGCCGGTGGCCGTGATGAAAGCGGCCGCGCCTTCAGGGGTACTGAATGTCTGCTTGATAGCTTCGTAATCGATCGTCTCGGTATGCAGGTTAGAAGAGCCGCCGAAGTAGTGCGGTTCGCTTTCCACCAGTGCGCCTGTCAGACGGGCGTATTCGACGACTTCGCTCGTTGCCGCGATGATTTCCTGGTCGCTAGCGTCATGATTAGCCTGTGACACATCGATGTGAATGAACTCGAAACCTGCTTCGATCCCCTTCTTGGCGGCTTCGACGCTCGGACTGTGGTCGAGATTGACATACATCTCGACACCGAATTCACGTTTGACGTTATCAACTAGGTCGCGGACGTTATCAAGACCGATATCATCGACTTCGCCCTGGCTGACTTCGACGAGGACCGGCGCCTGCTTTTCGGCAGCCGCTTGGGCGACCGCTTTCAAAGTAGCCTGATCGTCCAAATTAAAGGCGCCAAAAGCCCAATGTTCCTGTCTGGCTTGTTGCATACGCGTGCGGGCCTTCTGGCAGTTGTCGCGCATTTCGTTAAGTGTTAGTGGCATTATCTGTGACTCCTTTTGTCTAATAAAGCGTGGACCTGTAATCGGATATCTTTAGGCATGAGCCCGTGTTTCTCGAATAACTGCTGTGGCGTACCAGATTCTCCAAACTGATCATCGACGCCCATCCGTTTCATTATCGTCGGAGCGTTTTCGGCCAGTACTTCGGCGACGGCTCCGCCGAGGCCACCGATTATCTGAGCTTCTTCAATCGTAAGGACGGCGCCGGTCTTGCGGGCACTTTTCAGAATCGTATCGGTATCAAGCGGCTTGATCGTCGGCACATGGACGACTTCCGCCTGGATGCCGTCTTTGGCCAGGAGCTTGACTGCTTCCATCGCATGCGCGGTCATCGTACCGGTCGCGATAATCGACACGTCGGCGCCCTCGTGGAACACATAGGCCTTGCCGATTTCAAAAGGCGTGTCGGCCGTCGTGAGGATGGCTGACGGGTCGCGCGCCAGGCGGAGATAGTTAGGCCGTGGGTCGGCCGCCATAGCCAACGTAGCCTTTTCGGCCTCTATGCTGTCACCGGGCACGATCACGACCATATTCGGTAGGACACGCATCAGAGCTATGTCTTCAAGCACCTGGTGCGTCGCACCGTCCGGCCCCGTATATAGTCCGGCGTGCGCCCCGACGATTTTGACCGGTCGATCGTTCAGACAAATAGTTGTCCTGATCTGCTCCCAGTTACGCCCCGGGCTGAAGGCGGCGTAACTGCTGACGAATGGAATCTTCCCCATGGCCGCCAAGCCGGCACCGACCGTTACCAGGTTCTGCTCGGCAATGCCGATTTCAACGAATCGTCCAGGAAAAGCTTCCTTGAATAAGCTGATCTGGGTAGAGTCAGTCAGGTCGGCACAGGCAGCCACGACGTTAGCGTTCAGTTCGCCGGCACGTTTCAGGCCGCGGCCGAAGCCTTTGCGGGTCGGTTCCATCTCAGTCCCATCAGCTAAGTGCAGACTATTCATGTTCACCTCGAATCTTGCCATTAAGCGTTCGTAACTGATGCAGCGCTTCTTTAGCCTGCTCATGATTCGGGAAGGTGCCATGCCAGTGGAAGTCATACTCCATGAAATCGACGCCTTTGCCCGGGATCGTGTAAGCGATCAACATGATCGGTTTTTCGGTGACAGCCCTGGCCATCGCGCAAGCGTCAATGACAGCCTCGATGTCGTTACCGTTGATTTCGATGACATGCCAGCCGAAACTTTCCCACTTTTCACGCAGGTTCTCGAGCGGCATGACGTTTTCAGTCGGGCCATCAATCTGGATATTGTTGCGGTCGATAATACCGATGATATTATTGAGCTTTTCCTTACCGGCAAGCATGGCGGCTTCCCAGATATTGCCTTCATTAAGCTCACCGTCGCCCATCATGACGTATATCCAGCGATGAGATGACTTGTCCATGCGCATCGCGAGCGACATGCCGCAGGCCTGGCTCAAACCACAGCCGAGGGGGCCGCTGGTCGTTTCCATGCCGGGCAATTTCAGGCGTTCCGGGTGACCTTGCAGGCGGCTACCGAACTGGCGTAAGGTCATCAGCTCCTTACGGTCAAAATACCCGGCATGCGCCATCGTCGCATAACGGACCGGCACGGTATGACCATTACTAAGGAGCAGGATGTCACGTTCATCCCAATCTGGATTCTTCGGATCGTGTTTCATGACGTCGAAATATAACGCGGTCATGATATCTGCCATGCCCAGCGGACCGGCGCTGTGGCCGCTGCCGGCGTGTTCCAGCATCCTGATGATATCGCGCCGAATCTCGGTCGCTTTGTTCTCGAGCCATTCGATAGAGTGGGTTTGTTGCATTCTGCTTACGATTATAGCAGCCCAGTGCTGGATATCCATCGAGTGACAAACATTGTCACCTACCGTCCGAAATGCTACGCTAATTGCAAAGGTTAGATTATGACACCGTATCTGGAACAGCTAGCGACTGATTTGATTGAAATTGGCTTTGACACCCGCGTGCAACGCGTTAAGAATTTTGGCGACCTGCATGATCTCATCGGCGCCACCCGCAAAATCGGACGAACATCTCCTAACCTCGATTACGAGCCGACCACTGAACTAGGCCAGCGGGTCCTATCGCTCTGCAAAGAGGGTCCACCTTTCCGTACCACCATAACGCAGTGCTGTATCGACGCTGAGCCGCGCCTGCTCAGTGCACTTAATCCGGCTATTGTGACAAACCCGAATGCTGCTGCCCCTCTGTTGGTTACACACGAGGACGAGGTGTGCGGAGTAATCAAGTGGCAAGGCGACCAGACTTGTTTCGGCTTACGTGATTTACCAGAGTTCAATCTGGTTGCGAACGCATTTCACAACCTGCCCGCAAACTGTCGGCTACCCCAAAGGCCTGTGATAGCCGACCATGCAGTGACCGTAGACATAGGCGACATAGGGGCCATGATCCCTTCACGATTATCAACGCTCGCTGTTCCATTAGAGGAACGACGCGCCTTGCTGACCCCGGATCTACCCGAAAAAGCCGTTCGGGTCCTGACCGCGGAAGATGGCGCACCGATCATTTACAGTCAGATGGCTTTTGAAAGCGCCGTCGCGCTTTAATTACCGATGGCTCTTTGTAACGCTTCCCAGGCGGCGCGCTTATCAGTTGCCGACTGGAAGTAACCACCCACGTTTAAAACTTCTACCCCGCCTTCTACCAGTTTTCCGGCCACGTCAGCATTGACACCCCCATCCCAACCGATTTCTACTTGAGGCTTCAACTTTTTCAGCTGACTAGCTTTTTCCAGTAGTTTCAGCTGGGCTTCGCTGCCACCTTGGTAGCCCAGGTTACCGGAGAATATCAGGACATGATCAATATATTCGAGGCCCCCGACGATTTTTTCGACCGGAGTCTCAGGTAATAATGCTACGCCGGCTTCAATACCATGAGCGCGCAACTGATTAGACAGTTGTACGAAACTGCCCTTAGCCTCGGCATGCACGATGACAAGCTGTGGCTTTAAGGCCAACAGGACTTCGACGTGATCCAGCGGATACTCGTACATCATGTGGATGTCTACCCGCGTCGAGCCCGACCACCAGACGTCGGCTACCGGTAGTAATTCACGCGGAGCCAGACGCCCGTCAGCGACGTCCAGATGTATCCGGTTACTAAGTGCGACCGCTTGCTCCATTTGTGTCCGGAAGCTGTCCGGCTCATCAGCCGTAACTGTCGGACAGACGGAGATCATCCCAATGTGTCCATCTGTTCTAGACGACGCCTGAAGCGCGGCGCACCGGCGAACGGTGTGTTCAGCCACGCCATCGTGATAGTCTGCGCCTCTTTTTGATCGACATTTTGCGCCGACAAACATAGGACATTGCTATCATCATCATTCCGTGACGACCGGGCTTCGTTCAGGTTCCAACATAAAGCGGCGCGGATACCTTTGAATCGGTTGGCGGCCATAGCCATGCCCTGGCCGCTGCCACAGATCAGTATGGCTCGGCTCATAGTGTCAGGATCGCCTAATAGCTTCGTGACTGCCCCTTTTGCAAAGACCGGAAAATCATCTTCAGGGTCGCGCTTGAGATCGCCGACATCCACGACGGAGTATCCGGATTTGGTCAGGAACGCGACGATGGCTTGCTTGTAAGCGAAGCCGTTGTGATCAGCTCCGACGTAGATGTTCATTTGGCGTTCAGGAGACGGCCGGTGTCCGCCACGACTTCGACTAACCGGTTCGAGTAACCCCATTCGTTGTCGTACCAGGCGACGACTTTGAGCATGTTGCCACCGACGACAGCCGTCAGCTTCGCGTCTACGATGCAGGAGTGGCTGTTGCCGATGAAGTCGCTGCTGACCAGCTCTTCTTCGGTGACATCAAGGATACCCTGGTAAAACGGCTCAGCGGCGGCTTTCTTGAACGTCTCGTTGACTTCTTCGACGGTAACAGGTCGTTTTGTAATGATGACAAAGTCGCTCATCGAGACAACGGGGGTAGGTACGCGGACGCTGAGACCACCGAAGATTCCCTTCAGCGCTGGCAGAGCCTCACCGGCAGCGATGCTGGCACCGGTGGTTGTCGGAACGATGTTCTGGGCGGCGGCACGGGCTTCACGAAGGTCCTTGGCAGGAGCATCCTGAAGCTTCTGGCTGGCGGTATAGCTGTGGACGGTGGTCATCATGGCCTTTTCGATTCCGAATGCGCTCTCGATGACCGCTGCGACCGGCGTAATGCAGTTGGTGGTACAGCTGGCATTGCTGATGATATCTTCAGCTGTTTCGAGCTTGTCCTCATTGACACCGAGGACAATAGTCGTCGCGCCTTCGCCCTTGGCTGGAGCGCTGATGACGACTTTCTTGGCGCCGGCATCAATGTGAGCCCGGGCTTTGGCCGGGTCTACGAAGAAACCGGTCGATTCGATGACGACGTCAACGTTGAGGTCTTTCCACGGCAGCTGGGCCGGGTCGGTCTGTGCGAGGACGACGATGTGCTGACCATCGACGATGATACCCTTTTCGTCGTATCCGACTTCGTGCTGGTACGTACCGTAGCTGGAGTCGTGTTTCAGAAGATGCGCTAAGGTCTTCGTGTCGGTCAGGTCGTTCAGTGCGACGACTTCGATGTCGCTACGTTCGAATGCTACTTTGAAGGCGTTGCGGCCGATGCGACCGAATCCATTGATTGCCACCCTGGTTTTCATACTGTTGTTTCCTGTTTAGTTCTTACGCTTATGTCCACATTGTAGAACACTGTGGCGACAGATGCAAAAACAGGCTAAAACAGGTGGTTACGCAGGCCGTAATGATATACCATCAGTTTGTGCGAGTCCTGTTCGAGCGCGTCGTCGACGTCCTCGGGTGCGACCCAGCGGTACGCTTCATGTTCGTCACTCAAGACGACGGCCGGCTCTTCTTCGGATAGTGTACCGGCATAGAAGAATCGGATCGCGTTCGTACCGGTATCATAATGGGTATTCGTGAAAAATAATTGCAGCTGTGATGGATTCATACTGAGTCCGGTTTCTTCAGAAAGTTCACGGGCGGCGACCGCTTCATAACTGGCTTCTCCCTTTTCGGCATGGCCACCGGGAATATCAGGCCAACCGCCGCGGCTCGAGTGCGTCGTGCTCCGTGTCAGGACCAGCAGCTTGCCGTTGGCATCAAATATGAACGATTTAGCTATAACGAGGTTCTTCAAGAGGTGGCTCCAATTCAATCGATACGATACCGGTCAGTGGCACGATGACGCCCGACCGATACATCTGGCGTTCAGGTGTTCCCAGCCACATGGCGGGCTCTTCATCATAAGACTCTAAGCGGGCGAACAAATGCCGGGCGAACGTGTCCGGGTCGGGCTGGGCTACGGCCCCGTTGACCATACTTGGAGTAAGGTATTCTTCACGGCCCAGGCGTTCATCCATTCGCCACAACCGGACAGGTTTGCCCACGACGGTCACTATTCTGCCGATGTGCTGTGACAGCTCACCATGCAGCTGTTCGACGGCCAAGGATTCTTCTTCATCAATACCCTGAAGCATGGCCTCCACGATTGCCCGATGTGCCCGGGTGCCCGCGAGCCGCTCAAGACTGCCTGAAAAAGGGGGCCGCTCTGCCATGGTCTTAGCCTTTGTTATTCCACCGCTCAATTGATTCGGTAATGATTTCTTTGGCCTTCTCGACGTCACCCCAACCTAACACTTTCGTGCTACCAGGTTTTTTGAGGTCTTTGTAATGACTGAAGTGGTGCTCGATCTGCTGCTTCCAGCGCTCGCCGAGGTCATCCAACGATGTGATGCTGTCGCCGGTGTTGCGGTCATCAGCCGGGACTACGACGACCTTGTGGTCCATTTCGCCGTCATCTTCAAATTCCAGGACACCGACGATGCGGGCCTCAAAGAAGACACCGGTCGGAATCGGCTCATCGGTTACGACTAGCGTATCGAGTTCGTCGCCGTCATCATCGAGGGTCTGTGGAATGAATCCATAGTTGCAAGGTTTAGCGAAGATCGATGGTTCGACGCGATCGAGCATGAAAGCCGCCTTTTCGCGGTCCCACTCAATCTTGAGCATCGATCCTTTAGATATTTCAACGACGGTGTTGACGATGCCGCTCTGGTAATCGCCGGGGGTAAGAACTTGGTTGAAGTCAGCCATGACAGTCTCCTTTTCGTTATGTATTACATTTTACTATATACTACTTCTGATGATTATCACCGGCCACCGCGGCGCCCGCGGACTCGCTCAAGAAAATACCCTGGCTGCTTTCAAAGCCGCTCTGAATCACAAAGTTGATGAGATTGAATTCGATATCCGTGTCACAAAAGACGGAATTCCCGTTTTGTATCATGATGATGTATTACATCCCGAACATGGCCCTAATAAGCCCGTGCGAGAACTGACATACGATGAGATAAAGACCGGCTTCAAAGAGATCTTTACGCTTGATGAGGCTATCCGCGCCGTCGATCACCGGGCTCACCTGTTAATCGAAATAAAGCCTGACGAATCAGTTGAACCCATTGTAGCCATAGTGAAGAAGCACTTGTCAACCGGGTGGACACATAAGGAAATTAACTTCGCGTCATTCAGCTTTGGTACCCTTGTAAGCCTCCATGCTGCATTGCCCGAGATCACATGCGTCGTGAACGAAGGATGGTCGAGCGTGCGTGTCAGGCGTCGTATGAAAGCTCTCAGTAGCACCCGTTGCAGTATGAACCAGTTGTGGCTATGGTCATTCTTCATCTGGGCAATGTCTCGGCGTGGGTACCAGGTCGGTACGTATACGATCAACAATCCTGGCAAAGCCCGTCGTTGGGAAAAAGCCGGCTTGTATGCCGCGATTACTGATTTTCCCGACCGCTTTCGCGACTAACGTTGCAGTGAGCTATCGTGCAGTAATCCGCCCCACTCGACGACCGTGAAGCCGTTACGGTCCGGCCGGGTGAACGATTGAGCCGGTAGGCTCACCGGCGTCTGAAGACCTTCGAAATCCAAAAATGTACGTATGACTGTCGTCGGCTGCGGAGTAATCGTCAGCGGCGCGAGGATATTCATCTGGCCGGTCGTCAACCAGGACAGTCGTACATATGGTGTCTTTGGCAGTTTCGGCTGCCAGTAAGCGAGGAAGTCAGCCGTTTCCTTGGCATTGAAGCCCTGCGCATATAGCTGACGCTTGATCGTCGCGACGACGTCTTTTTGACCGACGACAGTGCCTTTGCTGATCGGTGGGTACGGACCATGGCCGAAACCTTCCCAGAATAATGAGTCATACGCGGCTCCTTGATAGGTCAGTGCTCCGCTCGGGTATGCCGTGACGTGCTGCCAGCCCGTACGAGAGTCATAATGCGGCACAGATATTTTCACGTCGGCGTCGACTTTGACGGAGACATCGGTCTTCTTGGTCGGATACAGATATACCACCGGTTTGCCGCAGCCCCCTCCGATGAACATATCGCTCCGCTCGTGCACCATATACTCGCCAAGCGCGTTCTTGCTAAGGACTACGGCATGAGCCGATTGGAACTGCTCTTTAGTAAGGTCCCTGAGACTAGCTGGCGTGAACTCGCTCTGTGCATCGTAGTAATCCCGGTAGAGTTCGTCGAACAAGCCACTGCTTGGTGACAACTGGTACAGGGGCTGGCCGTCTTTAGTCGTACCTATGACGGGCGCATTAGTGGCCGTTACGCCTTTCGGAATGACATAGCCGTACGGCGAACCACAGCCCGTCACGGGCGCGGAATAACCGGCGTTCGTGTCGTCGCCCGACTGCCAATCAACGGGCAGCGGTTCACTATTTGTCACGATCGGGTCATCAATTTTATAAGCTGCCTGCCAGGTGCTCTTGACTGTGCCGTATATTTCGACGACCTTATAATTCGCCGCATCTCGATGAGTCACCTGATAGAAATCCTTGCCGTCCGAACTACCGATTTTCTTCATGATTGGCAGGGTCGTATTAGCATACGGCGTGAAAATGCCGAGTGACGCCAAGCCATGCGGCAACAGCATGCCGGATTGAAAAGGTATGTTGAGGTGCAGTCCGTTAAGATTTACGAACGTCGGAAAACTGAGTACCGGCAGGCTGGTCTTGGTGTCGAGCTGATAATTCGGGCTGAGGGCAGCGGCCAGGTCATTGATCCATGAGTACTGGCTGGTGTTATTTTGGAGAGATGACGATAAGGACGCGTCTGACTTTACCGGTATAACATAATGCCCCGGCGTATCTTCGATAAATAAGTATTGGCGGCCACCATCACCCTTGTCACGATTGGTCATGACAAAGATTCCCTGGCTGGCCGTGGTCTGTCCGATCTTATAATAATCAAGATCGGCAGCGGTGTAAGCAGGTTTATCGCAGTTCTTGCCACTACTGTCACATGAAGTACCGAACACGGTTATCGGTGACTTGAACATGGCCATATCCTTGCTCTGGAACTGCGCAACATCATAAATTTCTATCGCCGCCTGCTCAGCCAGGCTCGGCGTCGTCTTGACGTTCGTGCTGAGCTTGGTAACGGGATTGACGGTCTGCGCAATACTGTTGGATGATTTCTCAGACCGATGCCATATCAGGAATCCGCCGCTAAGCAACAGTACTAGGCAGAGGGCGCCGGTCAACATCATCTTTTTAGAGAACTTGAATTTCCGCTGCTTTTTCGGCGGGATAAGCTCCGGCAGATCCGGCAATTTGGTATCTGGGTTTGAGCGCGGAGTTGGTTCGACCATTAAGCGTATCCTTTTTAAAATGATAGCACCCACACGACTAAAATCCTTGTATTGTTTGCCATAACTTACATACAATGGTAGCCATGCATGTAACCTTCGACCATTCCCGCCCTGAAACCGACAATATCACCACCTACTTTTTTGAACCGGAAAAGCCGGTCGATTATGTAGCCGGCCAGTTTATCGAACTCTACATTCCTCACGATAACCCAGATGATCGCGGCATCAAGCGCTGGTTTACTCTCTCATCCGCCCCAAGCGACAAACTGCTGAGCATCACCACGAAGCACGCTAAGCGTTCGAGCACGTTCAAGCAAGCCCTGGCGGCCCTTGAGCCGGGCACCCGATTGAAGATGGCTGAGCCTATGGGTGACTTCGTATTGCCCCGCGATGCCAGTCGTCCCCTCGTATTCATTGCCGGTGGCATCGGTGTCACGCCGTTCCACAGCATGCTGCAACAGTTAGCCGCTGACAAGGAACATCGTCAGATTCGCATGCTATACGGCGTGCCGACAGAAAATGAAATCATATTCCAGGATACGTTTGACGCCGCTAATCAACACGTTACCGTGATGGTTGAAAACCCTTCACCAGAATGGGGCGGTGAACGCGGCACGATCACGGTTGACGAAATCATCGGCCTGGAAGAACCCTCCGATGACAGTCTCATATATGTATCCGGGCCGGAACCGATGGTCGAAAGTTTGACTAAGCAGCTGATCGCACGGGGCTTCGGCCAACAACAAGTCGTCAGCGATTACTTCCCGAATTATCCGACTATTTAGTTAGCGATCGGGTGGGGCTTGCCTTCGAGGTACTCACGTAGTTTCAGTGCGGCGGTGGCACCTTCGCCGGCGGCACTGGCAATCTGCATGGTCGCACCCGAGCGGACATCACCGGCGGCGAACACGCCCGGCATGCGGGTCTGCAAATGTTCATCGGTCAGCACGAAGCCGATTTCATCAAGGAGAATGCAGGTATCTTTTAAGAACTGCGTATTCGGTATGAGGCCGGCGAAGATGAAGACGCCATCAGTCGGAAAGTCGACCTTATTACCGGTTGTCTTATCGGTACCGACGACTTTGACGATCTTATTGTCTACGGCGACGATCTCGTCGGTGGTCGTATTCATATGGACCGTGATCTTATCAGCATGTTTCGCCAATTCTTTGACGAGGACGTCACTGGCCCGGAAGTGGTCCGACCGCACGAGCAGATCGATGTGGGTCGCGAAGCGGGTCAGGAAGATAGCCTCCTGGACCGCGGAGTTGCCGCCACCGACCACGACCAGGCGTTTGTCACGGTAAAAAGCGCCGTCACAGGTAGCGCAGTAATGCACGCCACGGGCATAATATTCGACCTCTCCAGGTACGCCGATCTTCTTGTAGTCACTACCCATGGCCAGCAATACCGCTTTGGCCTTGACTTCACCGCTCGTAGTCTCGAGAAGCTTGTGGTCCCCCTCGTCGCGGATAGACAGTACTTCGCCGAGTTCGATGACGGCACCGAAGCGCTCAGCTTGTTTACGGAGGCCTTCAGCCAAGTCAAGCCCGGATAAACCATCAGGAAAGCCTGGATAGTTGTCTACCCAATCCGTGACGGCGGCCAGGCCACCGGGTACGCCGCGTTCAAAAAGTAGGGTGTCGATGTCTTCGCGCGTCGTGTAAATAGCCGCACTCAAAGCGGCTGGACCGGCACCGATCATGATGACGTCGTATAGCTTGTCTGTGTCCATTAAGAAGCTACCGCAGGGGCTAACTTAGCCAGGTTGAAGCCGACGATGACTTCCTTGCTGTCATCCTGCTGGGTGACGACAGTGACGGGCACTGTGTAGGCGCCGCTGATTTCCAAAGCTTCAGCTTGGCGTTCCGGGTGTTGGTCGAGGTTGACCTCTTCGTAAGTCATGCCTTTCGCGCCGAGCCATTTCTTGACTTGGACGCAGTATGCGCAGGTATTGGTAGTGAAGATAGTGATGTTTTTTGGCATTGAAGAGACCCTCGTTTGTTTACCGTCTAATTATATATAGCGTAAGCACATAGTGCAATGACGCTATATAGTGTGTTTTTTACAATTTAATCGCTAGTTGACGCTTTTGAGCGTGATGTCGAAGACCAAGTCGGAATTAGCCGGGATAGAGCTGCTCGGGCTGGAGCTGCCGTATGCCTGGGCAGCCGGGATGACCAGGCGGCGGGTACCACCGACTTTCATGCCCGGGACACCTTTCTGCCAGCCTTCGATGACCTGGTTGAGGCCGAAGGTTGCCGGGCGGCCCGAATCTAGTGAACTTTCGAAAACGACGCCGCTGGCTACGAGTGCTCCGGTGTAGTCGACCGTTACGTTTGCGCCGGCTTGGGCTTCCTGGCCGGTTCCGACGACCGTATCTGTGGACTGCAGTTCCGTGACAGGTTGGCTAATAGGGGTAAAGTTGGCAAGAGGATTGCCTGCTAATTTGGTTTCATTCATGGATGTATCTCCTGTGTTACTTTGCTTGGTTGGGTCAGCGGTCGTATTGACGGCCGTTGAAGCCGACTGATCTTCATCCTGCGTCGCTTGCCATACTATAAACCCGGCACTGAAGACTATCGGTAATAAAAATAACAGCACGATCAGGATTGAAAATATCCGGGTCGGCAATTTATCAGGTTTTGGCACGTGCGAACTCCCTTACTTATCTTATATCAAGTATACCTTAGCTAGGCCCGTATCCCGAATTGCTTGAGCTTGGTCTCGGCCGACTTATTGTGGCGCTGCTGCAGCTTGAGCAACTGTGAATAGATGCCACCTGATTCGGCCAGTTCGGTCGGCGACCCTATTTCGTCGACCTGGCCGTTCTGAAGCGTGACAATCCGGTCGACGTGCTCGATGGTGCTCAACCGGTGAGCGATGATTATGGTCGTGCGTCCTTTCATCAATCTGGCTAATGCAGCCTGAACGGTCAGTTCACTCCGGCTATCAAGGCTGCTGGTAGCTTCGTCGAGGATCAGGATCGGCGCATCTTTCAGTAGGGCGCGGGCGATCGCTATACGTTGTTTCTGTCCGCCGCTCAGTTTGAGACCACGCTCACCGATTTCGCTGTGATAGCCGTTTTTAAACTTACTGATGAAGTCGTGAGCGTTCGCTGCTTTAGCGGCCGCCATGACTTCGTCGTCGGAAGCACCGGGTTTGGCGTAGGCGATATTTTCGCGGATAGTACCACTGAAAAGGGCTGGCTCCTGGAAGACGACACCGATCTTCGAACGGAGACTACGCTGAGTAACGCCAGCAATATCCTGGCCGTCAATCAGTATTCTGCCCGTATCCGGTTCGTATAGCCGCATCAACAGATTCGTAAGCGTGGTCTTGCCTTCGCCACTTTCACCGACAAGGGCCAGCTTGCTGTTAGGCGCGACTTCGAAATCCAGTCCGCGCAGTACCGGCTTGCCATCCTTATAGTGGAAATGCACGTTCTCGAAACGGACCGCGGCAGTGTCGACCTGCAAATCGATTGCGCCTGGCTTGTCGACGATCTGTGGTTTAGTATCCATAATGCTGAGATATTCCCGGCTGTCCCCTACTACCCGTTGAGCGGCGTCGACCAGGAAGCTGATCGTAAAGATGGGTGTCCTGATCTGCAAACCATAGAGTACCAGCGCGACGGCTACACCCGGAGAGATGGTGCCATGTGCGGCCTGTACGAAGATAATCAGGTATACCGCCAGGAACAAAAGTGCGAGGATCAGCCGCCGGAAGACGTCATGCCTGTGCCAGTGCTTCGACTGTGGTCGATTAACTTCGACGACTTTGCGGTATTCCCGATTGAAAAAGTTGAGTTCGTGTTTTTCCTGGATGAAGCTTTTGACGACTTTGATCTGGTTGATGACCTCGGCGAAGCGACCGCTGGCGACATCCTGATGATGGTTCTTCTGTTTCTGCCAGGCCAGCCACTTGGGGCTGCTTTTTACCGTCAAAAAGGTATAGATCGGGTAAATGGCCAGAAACAGTACGGCCACGAGCAAGCTGTAATGGGCGACGATGATGAGGGTGAACACGGTCGAAAAGATGAACTGCAGGAAGTTGTTGCTCATCGTATGGACGAACTGCGTGATCTGGGAGATCGACCGGTTCAGCTGATTAATAAGTTTGCCGGTAAGTTCGGTGTCATAGAATTGCTGCGGCAATCGCATCAGGTGCTCGTAATATCGGCGGCTCAGGTATCGTTGCAACTTGACGCTGAGCTGGTCGCCAAGATAGCCACCGACGTTGCTGAAAAGATTGGCCAGCACGTCCAGTGCAAAAATCGCGAAGGCGATTATGACGACCCGTTCGACATCGGTCGAGCTGCCTTGGCGTATCTGATCGATAGCCATACCGGACAGCAGCGGTACCAAAGCATTAGACAGGGCCAGCAATATCGTCAGGCCGCTGATCCACCAGTAATAGGACCGCAGGTGTCGAGCGGACGCAAGAATGCGTAGGAGGTCTTTCATAACCTCCAGCCTACCATGATTTCCTCCCAAAACCGACAAGACGCGTTATCGACATTGGGAGAAAGATAGACGGATGGTGATTAAGGAGCGATTGGAGGATGAAGGCGACCAGGGTAACCCCGGGGGGAACGGGTGTACCCTGGTCGCCAGTGAGCCGGTTGTGATTTGAACACAACTCCGTAGCAAGCCAGCGGCTCTCTCCTCTTTGGTGCGTTGTGGTGCAGTTTGGGGCGGCAGCCGATGCGTGCGTGTTGCTCGCAACAGAACATCGGATTACCACGTGACACATCACGGGGGAAGTGGGTCACGGGTAAGAGCGCATCTCTGGGTCACGGAGACGGTCTCCTGCCTCAATAGCTCAACTTGAAAAATCTAAATTCGTCTATCTATATGTTAAAACTTCAGGAGCGTTGTAACGCTGCCGTTTTATCGGGAACTGGCTCGACTAAAGTTCTATAAATATAACCGAGTTTTTGAATTGTTGCAAGTCTGTGCTAAAAGATGGGAATTTAGATTCGTTCCGCGTTGAAAGCGTCCTTGGCGGCGACACTCAATTCTTCAAGCAGGCGGTTGACCTCAGCATCGGTTAGGGTGCGGTCGTAGCTGGCCAGGCTGATACGGAATGTGATCTGGCGATGCTTCGGATCATCTTCTCGCTGGTAAATGTCTAGCGGCTCGACATGGCTATCAAGGCGCTCCTGCCGTCGCATGAACTCCTCAACCAGAGCACTGAGCTCACCGTAGGTACAGTCGGCCGGCACCTTCAGGCAGATATCCTGTTCGACCTTAGGGAAGCGAGGCAGCGGACGGTACCGTGTCGAGCGAGGACTAATATTCAACAGCCCGTCGATGGTCAGCTCGAAAGCGGCAGTATGCTCGGGCAGTTTGAATGCCTGCCGGACGCCAGCCTGCAACTCACCGACGACGCCGAGGGGAATATCGCTGCCGGCCAGGTACACGAGGCTGGTACGACCAGGCGCGAACGGTTTGATGATAGCAATTTCAGGCAGTGTTTCGATACTGCGGAATTCAATATCATAACCAAGGTCATCAAACATCTGCTGGGCGAAGTAACGGGCCTGGTAATAGGCGGCACCGGCTGGTTTCAGCTTATCGGCGGCTGTGTATACCAGGGCGATGGTGTTGAATTCCTGCGGTAATCCCTCGCCGTCGATAGCGCCGACATTGTGCGCTTTCCCTAACTCGAACAACGCGGCCCGGTCATAGCCGGCCTTGAGGTTCGGACGAACTTTATCGAGAAGGCTCGGTACGAGTGACAAACGGTAATACTGTAGATCGGGACTGAGAGCGTTATTAATCTGAAACGCCTGATCGACATTCTGGCCGGCCTTTTCAATCAGATTACCGTGAACGAAGCTGTACGTCAGCAATTCGTTGGCCCCTTGCCGCGACAAGCTCGTCCGGATAGCTTTCTTGAGCTCAAGCAGCTTGTCTTTGGCTGCCGGCACGATGTGACGACTTGGTAATACTTGTGGCAGGCGATCGAAGCCTATTAACCGGCCTACTTCTTCGACGACGTCCTCGGCAATCTGAATGTCGGTCCGCCAAAATGGTGGCTTGACGAATATCTCACCTAAATTAGTAATGTCATACGTTTCGAACTCGACATTCTTAAGTAGCGTGATGACTTCCATATCGGTCAGGTGCAGACCCAGGCGGCTATTGATGAAATCGAGCTTGATGTTTAGGCCGGTAATTTCACTTAAACCGGCTTGCAGGTCGATCAACTGGCTGGCCGGGGTGGCTGCAGACACCTCTGATAACAGACGGATAGCTTCCGCGATGACGCGTGTCGTCTGATGAGGGGACTGGCCTTTGTTGAATCGGGTCACGGCATCCGTGAAGAGACCATGGGCCATCGACGTACGACGGATTGAGTACATATCAAAGTTGGCGCATTCCAGAATGATGTTCTCGGTGTGCTCGTCTACCTCGGTGTTGGCGCCGCCCATGACACCGGCCAGGCCAATCAAAGTGTCGCCGCTGGCAATGACGATGGCTTCGGGGCGAGGTTCGACCGTCTTACCGTTCAAAAGATGGACTTTTTCACCAGCTCGCGGATATCGGACCGTGATTTCGGCATCATCGCCTTTCGTCAGCGCCTTGACCTTATCGTAATCGTAGGCGTGCAACGGCTGCCCCGTCAGTAGCATGAGGTAATTGGTGACGTCGACGACGTTATTAATCGGCCGTGCGCCGACACGGGCCAGTAAGGTCTGGAGCCAGACGGGGCTGGGCCGTACCACGACACCTTTCAAAGCCTGGGCGGTAAAGCGCGGTACGACATCGGCGGCTACGTTTTCTATCTTCGGCGACAATCCCTCACCACTAGCAATGACCGGCTCCTGCAGGTACCAATCGGGAGAGGTGAACGGTCGGCCCATGATACCCGCGACTTCACGCGCGACGCCGAGCTGCCCGAAACAATCAGGCCGGTGCGTGAACATCTTGTTCTCAATCTCGATGATCGCATCGTCCATACCGAAAGCCGGCCCGAAGGGGGTGCCCGGCTGGAAGTCCTGATGTATCTCAAGTATGCCCTCATGACTATCACCGAGGGCGAGCTCACGAGGGCTGGCCAACATACCGTTACTGACGACGCCCCGTAGTTCACGGGCGGTCAGGACGAAGGGATCCTTGTCGTATGTCTCAGGGACTGTCGCGCCGGGTGGCAGCCAGACGGCCATGATATCGGCGCGGACATTCGGCGCGCCGCAGACGACCTGCACCAAGCCTGCCTCATTACGTTCGACGCCCTGCACTACTCCACCGTCATCGATCAGACAGACATTGAGGTGATCGGAGTTCTCGTGCTTTTGGCAGCTTACGACCTTGACGACGATTGCGCCGGCATAGCGATCACTCAGTTCGGTGACTGTTTCGACCGCACCCAGTTGGGCACCGATCTTTTCAACCAGATCGACTGTCGCCGGTAATTCAAATGATAGGTACTGCTGTAACCAGTTCTTACTTACGTTCATGAAAATTGCCTCAAAAAGTCTAATTTACCGCTTTCAAAGTGACGGATGTCTTCGATGTCGTGCTTCATCATGACCAGACGCTCAATACCGCCGCCCCAGGCAAAGCCTGTGTAGATTTCAGGGTCGATGCCGGCTTCGCGCAGCACGTTGGGGTGGATCATGCCACAGCCGAGCAGTTCTATCCAGCCGCTCTGGCCGCAGATGTTACAACCCTGTTTGTTGCAGAATGGGCAGCTGAGAGCGAATTCAAACGAAGGTTCGGTGAACGGGAAATAAAACGGCTGCGTCTTGACCTCGATCGTCTTGCCGTAATAAGTCTGCAGAAAAGTCTTGAGCGTAGCGATGAGATGGCCCGCATGAACGCCCTTATCGACGTATACGCCTTCAAGCTGGTAAAACGTGTGCTCGTGACGGGCATCCAGGTCTTCATTACGAAAAACGCGACCCGGTATAACCACAGCGATCGGATCACCTTTCTCAAGATTGTCCCGATGGGCCTGCAGTACCCGGTTCTGCATCGTGCTGGTGTGGGCGGGCGCGATCAGCGGTTTGCCATTCGCATCGGTCTGTTTAGTCATGAAGGTGTCATAGTCGTCACGTGCCGGGTGGCCTTCAGGGAAATTAAGTGCGCCGAACATGTGGTAATCGTCGTCGATCTCCCGTGATTCTACCGCGGTAAAACCCATCCGGTAGAAAATGTCGAGGACGGTCGTGAGTTCGGTCATGAGAGGATGGACACTGCCGTCATTGACCGGCAACGCGTGCGGACGGTCTGCCGGCGGCGTGTTTGTGTCGAAAGGCGCCGTCACGTCCAGCGGCGGCAAGGCCGCAGCCTGGGAGTCAGCCGCCGCTACCTGCTTGGCTATATCCTCTTTGAGCGCGTTGACCTGCTGGCCAAAATCACGGCGCTTCTCCGGTGGTAATAATTTGATCTGCTCGTAAAGCGCCCGCAGTTCGACCGATTTTAAGATGTCAGCTTTGTTCTCTAACCCGTCGAGCTCTTTCTGCAACCTGTCGGCTGCCACTTTGATTTCATCGAACGTGTATTTCATCGTCTTTAGTATACTAGATATATGCCTACATTTTCTTTCGATATCGTCTCTGACTACGACAAAGCTGAACTTAATAACGTTTTTGACCAATCTCAGCGCGAACTTACCAGCCGGTATGACTTCAAAGGCACGCCTGCCGCGATTGACTGGCTCAGTACCGACAAGACCGGTCTGATCATTACCGGCAACGGTGACTGGCAGATTGAAGCCATCCTCGACATTGTCCGAAAAAAGCTGGCGACCCGTGGTCAAAGCCAGAAACTGCTCGACACCAGCAAGGAAATCACCACGAGCAACCTCAAATCCACCCAGGAAGTACCTTTCAAGAAAGGTCTCGACCAGGACAAGGCCAAACAGATCACGAAGTTGCTGCGTGAACAGTACCCCAAAGTAAAAGCCCAGATACAAGGCGATGAAGTCCGAGTCACCAGCGGTAGTAAAGATGATTTGCAAGGGGTCATCCAACTACTCAAGCAACAGGACTTCGATTTCCCCCTTCAGTTCACAAACTACCGCTAGCAATCACCGTAAGATTGCTATAATCATAAGCGTGACCGATAATACCGACCTCATCGCAGAAGCCACCGATGTACTCCGCAAAAATGATCAGGGTGGCTATACCATGCCCGCCCCTCACCTGTATCCGCATCAATGGTTATGGGACAGCTGTTTCATAGCCATCGGCTTACGCCATCTCGATGTCGACCGGGCGCAGGCTGAGCTTCGCAGCCTGCTACGCGGCCAGTGGAACAATGGCATGCTCCCGAATATGATCATGTCCGACGCTCCCGCTTACGCCGGTGACCGCAACGTCTGGCGCAGCTGGCTCAACCCGGACGCTCCGAGCGACGTTGCGACCAGTGGCATAACCCAACCGCCGATGCTGGCCGAAGCCGTCGTCCAGGTTGGTCTCAAGTTGAGTCTGCCCGAGCGCCGTACCTGGTACAAGCAGATGCTGCCCGGCCTGGTCGCTTATCATGAGTGGCTATACCGCGAGCGCGATCCCCACCATGAAGGATTGGTTATATTGCTGCACCCGTGGGAAAGCGGTCTCGATAACACCCCGCCATGGATGTATGAGCTCCATGAACATCTCATGCCTTTCTGGGTAAGAGCGCTCGACAAGATGAAGCTGACGCCGCTTCTCGGCTTTGTCCGTCGTGACACCTGGCACGTAGCCCCGGGCCAACGCTTTCAGATGACTGAATCGCTCGCTTTGTTTGACGCACAGATACGATTACGTCGTAAAGCCTACCAGACCAACCGCATCCTCGATCACTCCTTATTCGCCATAGAAGACCTGGCCTTCAACAGCATGCTGATCAGGGCCAACGAACAGCTTAAGGCTATCGCCACCACCCTGCGCCAGCCGTTATCGCCCGGACTGACTGAAAGCATGGACCGGACGGCGGTTGCCTTCGATGACTTGTGGGACCCTTATACCGGGCAGTACTATCCGCGTGATTTCGTTTCGCATAATTTGATAAAGCAGTCATCGGTCGCGACATTATTGCCATTATATGCCGGACATATCAGTAAAGAGCGAGCGGCGGAGTTAGTGAAGCTGATTGAAAGCGAACACCTCTTCGGACCGGCCTACCCGCTGCCGAGCGCACCCGTCAACTCCCCGTATTTTGACGCAGATCGGTACTGGCAAGGACCGAGCTGGCTAAACGTCAACTGGATGGTGATCGATGGCCTCAAACGTTACGGTTATCACGATCATGCCCATGCCTTGACTGAAAGTTCGCTCGAGATGGTGCGGACGTATGGGTGCAATGAATACTTCAATCCTTTGACCGGCGAACCACTGGGAGCAAAAGACTTCAGTTGGACAGCCGCTCTCGCCATTGACTTAGCTTCTGATTAGTTTATAGTTACGCTAATGATCGACATTGAAACCGTTCCGCACGAAGCACGTGCCGTGGCCAGATTTACCCAAACCGATGTCACGCCGAGTGACGTTGAGGCTATTTATTATGGGATTGTTGCCCGGCATCTCTGGGAAGAACAACCGCAAGAGCTGCAAGAAGCCGATCCTACTCTGCCGGCTGAAATAACCGCCAAGATGGGACACCGCACCGCCCGCGCCGGTTACCCGGTCGAGGTCGTACGTGATGTTTTTACCGATTCCCATGAGCTGCTGGATAGCACCCAGCCGGCCCATGAACGCGAACGGGTCGCCACATATTTATTGCAAGGCCGCACATTCGGGTGGCTTGCCCTTAACGGCAAGCACGAAGTAGAGGCGCCTCAGCTGGTTCGCGATGCCACGATCGCCTTTGCAACCGGAGCCGTCCTGCTGCGTAAGCTTGAGGCCGAGGGTCACACCGAGAACGACCCGTACGGTGTCATGCTGACTCGTCACCGTGTCACTCATGAATCCGTCGCTGGTATCATGCCGCCAAAGCGTGTGCGCAAGTTAGCTCTCAGCGGCCTTAAAGCCGCCCTGGCCAGCCGACCCGAAAACGCCAACACTCCCGAAGCCGCTCCGAGCCGGTTCAGCCCGAAGCATCTTAAGTTCGTCGGTAAACAGGCCATCAGCCACCTGGCCAACCTGCCGTTGGTCGCGACGATGCGCTACGACCACATCCCAGCCGTCGCCCAGCGCCGCCGTCAGTACGCCGCGCGCATGCTCGGTTAATCTTCTAGTAATGTTTGCTCAGCTTTATCGGCCAAGCGCTGTGCTTTGTTAAGCTTGCCTTCCAGTGTTCGTGACTTGCGCGACGCCAGATCGATCGTGTTCGTTGCCTGGACCAGTTTCTCTTTGGTCTTATCCAATAAGTCGCCGAACTTACCGAATTCTCCCTTTACTACCGTTAATGTCTCCCAGACTTCGGAGGTTCGTTCGGCAATCGCGAGCGTGCGGAAGCCAAGTTGGTAGCTACTTAGAATGGCAGCGATCGTGGTCGGGCCAGCCACGGTTACGCGGTATGTGCTCTGCAGGGTTTCAAAGAGGCCCGGTGTCCGTAATATCTCACCGTACAGTCCTTCTGTCGGTACATACAGAACAGCGAAATCGGTCGTCCGTGGCGGCACGATATATTTTTCCTTTATGCTTTTGGCTTCAAGTTTGATTCGCGTCATCAGGGCTTTGGCTGCAAGTTCGGCTTCGGCGGCTTCGCCCTTTTCTTGTGCACTGACGAGGCGCTGATAATCCTCAAGCGGAAACTTGGCGTCGATTGGCAGGTATATAAAATTATCTTTGCTACTCTTATCTGGCAACTTAATGGCAAAGTCGACCGCGTCACGGCTTCCCTCGGTCAACATGACCTGCTTCACGTAATGATCCTTAATGAACACTTGTTCCAGCAAACTCTCAAGCTGCACTTCACCCCACGTCCCACGCGTCTTGACGTTGGTCAGTACCCGCTTAAAGTCACTGACGTCAGTCGCCAGTCCCTGCATCTCGCCTAAACCACGCTGTACGTGTTCCAGGCGCTCGCTGACCAGTTTGAAGCTCTGACCCAGTCGTTTTTCAAGCGTACTCTGCAGTTTCTCGTCGACAGTCTCGCGCATCTTTTCAAGTTTGTCGGCGTTATCCTTCTGCAGGCTTTCAAGCCGTGTCTCGACGGTTTTACGGATCAGTTCAAGTTTGGCATCGTTCTTGTCACGGAGATCTTCAACACGCTTATCGATTGACTCCCGCGTCGTCGTCATCGAACCGGTCAGTTCTTGGCGCAACTGACGGACCGCTTCACCGAGCTCCTTACGGCTGAGGGCAAATTCCTCGCGCAGTGGTCGGTCAAGGTCCGGCTTCTGCCCCAACCGGCTCACGACATACAGCAGCCCGATCAGATTGATAACCCCCAAGATAATAACGACTATAAGCATTACACTAATTGTAGCACTTCAGATCGATGCGTAATGGCTGACGACGAACATGAAGACCACGCCGACCACCGTCAGTGCGATAGACAGATACGTCGAGTGATGACCGTGGGCTTCCGGCAGGACCTCGCTGGCGACGATGTGGAGCAGGAATCCGGCAATGAAGGCGAGGTAAATCACTAGTACGGCGGGCGAAATAGTGAGCATGAGAGTCAATAATACGCCGACGATCGGTGCCAGCGCGACGGCAACCAAGAATATACGCGCCAGACGAAGATCGCTCTTGTGACGCGCCAGCACAAGGCTGACGATATTGATACCGTCCGAGAACCGGTGTGCGACGACGGCGATAGCGACAGCCAGCCCGATCCGGCTGTCTGCCTGGAATGATACGCCGATAGCTATACCATCGAGCAAGCTATGGAAACAGAGTGCAAGTCCGGTGGCCAATACGCTGTGGTGACCGTGCTGCTCCTGCTCGGTCGGCGTCTCGGGACTGCTATGGGTCCGGTGCAAGGCCAGCCCTTTTTCGATGATATGGAACAGAAGGAACCCGGCGACCAAGCCGATCATGGCGAAGGTTGGTTGCTGGTTGAGGTCACTCAGAGTGTCGAAGATTTCCGGCAGCAGATCAAAGGCGACGGCACCGATCAGTACACCGGCGGTCAGGCCGAGGATGTTATGGAGGTGCCGACGATTCCGGAAGACGAACAAGCCGCCGATGAATGCGGCGATGGTAGCGGTAACGGCCCAGGTGAGTGCAAGCATAGCAATCAGTATGGCGTGCGGACCGCCGGATAGCAACACTCCATAAAAAAAGAACCAGGCCAACAATTGCCTGGTTCGTGGAAGCCTCACACTTCCTATTACTAGCTTATGCTTTGCAACCTATGATTTCAAGTGCTATTTGTCACATTCCTGACAGAGAGGTACGGGTTGTCCTTGATATAAAAACGCCATGGTACGTCTACGGCTTTGGTAATACCGATACGCGGTGATACACCGATCTGTTTCTTCGGTAAAGCAGGCCGTAGTTCCAACTTGAGAGGCTCTTCCTTGAGGTCATGACCGTTCAGTTTTTGGTCGATGGCCAGCGCCTGACAAAGTTTGGCCGGTCCGTTCGTGACGAGTACGCCTGATTGTTTGCGCCGCTCTGCCATGACCGCTTCGCCTTCGACAGGCTCGATGGCACGGATCAGTACGGCCGACCCGACACCGCTCGGACCGCACACTACATTGCAGCAATAATGCATCCCATACGTGAAATACACGTAGAGATGGCCGCTCGGGCCGAACATCACTTTCGTCCGAGGGGTCTCACCTTTATAGCTATGGCTGGCAGCGTCACCTTCGCCATACGCTTCCGTTTCGACGATCCGGCCGACTAACCGTTGACCATCGACTTCCCTTATCAGCAGACTGCCGAGCAGTTGTGGGGCGACCACTTCTGCCAGATCATCAAGCCGTGGCAACATCCGATGCATTCCGGCGCCGTGAGGCCCAGATCGATAACCCGATAATGACGATGGTCAGGATGCCAGTGACCGCTTCCGGTACGCTCTTGACCAGGCTGAGTAACATGATGATAGCCAGGACCAACACGGCGTAATGAGCACCATGCTCCAGGAAAGCGTAGGCTTCCAGTGTCTTACGGCGCACCATGAAGACCGTCAGTGACCGGACCCAGATTGCCCCGACACCCAGACCGACAGCGATAAGCACGACTGATTGCGTGATGGCGAATGCTCCGATGACTCCGTCAAATGAGAAGCTGGCATCAAGCAGTTCAAGATACATGAAGGAGATAAATGCAGCCCAGCCGGTCACATGTTTGGCCTTACCGGCAGTCTCCTTGTCGACGACCTTGCCGACGAAGTAAAGCAGGAGCTGAATCGCCGCATAGGTGGCCGCTCCAAGCAGTCCGGCCTTCATGGTCTCGGCTGGATGTTCGTTCGCCGGCAGGAGAGCAAGACCACCGAGGGCCAGTGCGGTTATGACCGGTGGCAGCGTCCAGTGGGCCGTCTTCTGCAAATGCTTTTCAAAGCGAAGCCAGTGAACTTCCTTTTTGGCATCGAAGAAGAATGATAACGCTAACATCAGCAGGAAGGCACCACCGAACGATGACAATGTGGGATGCGCCAACTCAAGGTAATGGGCGTACCGCTCTGAGTCATGCAACGCCATGTCGATGACCTGCCCGAAACCGAGACTGGCCGTGATAGACACGAGGAGAATCGGGAATACCACCCGCATACCGAAGATAGCGATGATGATACCGACACTAAGGAACAGTTTCTGCCACAGCGGGGAAAGCTTGGCGAGTACTTTGGCGTTGATGATCGCGTTGTCAAAACTGAAAGCCAGTTCGATTACGATCAGTACGGCCGTGACGGCGACGGCCGACCAGCCGAGACCGAGGATGACCCCGACTACGGCGGCAACTGTCGCTGCGACTGAAAATGCGAATATACGGAACGGTGAGTGAGGATGAAATATTTGAGACATCTCACTAGTATAATAGAAAAATGGATGTGAGACCATTAGCCGAACGAATGCGACCCGAAACTCTTCAAGGCGTCGTGGGCCAGCATCATCTGGTCGACGCCGGCAAGATCATACACGAGATAATCGCAAAGCAACAGCCGACCAGTCTGATTCTATGGGGTCCGCCGGGCAGCGGTAAGACGACGCTGGCACGTATCATCGCCGCGGGCACCGGCGCTGAATTCATCGAGCTGTCCGCCGTCACTGCCGGCAAAGCCGATGTCACGCGTGTCATCGAACACGCCGGCCAGAACCAACGACTTGGCATGCGCACGATATTATTCGTGGACGAGATTCACCGTTTTAACAAAGCCCAGCAGGATGCGTTTTTGCCGCACGTCGAAGCTGGCACCATCATCCTTATCGGCGCGACCACCGAAAACCCGAGTTTTGAAGTGATCAACCCCCTTCTCAGCCGTAGCCGCGTGCTGGTACTCGAACCGTTGGGTAAGGATGACATCGTTACGATCGTCAGCCAGGCCGCCAAACAAGAAAAGTACAAAATCAGCCCGAAAGCGATCGACTTGCTTGCCGAATTATCTGCCGGCGATGCCCGGGTGGCCCTCGGTAACCTCGAACTGGCTGCCCGCCTTACCGGTGGGAATCCAATAACACCGAAAGTGGTCGAAACAGCTGCCCAGACTAAGCTGCCGGGCTACGATAAAAAAGGCGAGACTCACTACAACGTCATCAGTGCGTTCATCAAATCGATGCGCGGCTCGGATGCCACAGCCACGCTGTACTGGCTGGCCAGGATGCTTCAGGCCGGCGAGGACCCTAAGTTCATCGCCCGGCGGATGGTCATCTTCGCATCAGAAGACATCGGCCTGGCCGCCCCGGCGGCACTTAACTTAGCGGTCGCCACCTTCCAGGCTGTCGAGCGGATCGGCATGCCGGAATGTCAGTACAACCTGTTCCATTGTGCGAGTATCCTCGCTAAGACAAAGAAATCCCGTGAAGTCAGCGATGCCATGTACGCCGCGCAGGCTGCCGCCAAGCAATACCCTGAAGCGCCGGTTCCGCTCAGCCTCCGTAATGCCCCGACGAAGCTTATGAAAGACCTCGGCTACAACCAGGGTTACAAGTGGCAGGCCGACTTCAAACCAGGCAGCGGCTTCCTACCCGATGCCCTTCAAGGGACTGATTTCTTCGCCGACTAAAGCAGCCAGTCTTCAAGCAGCTGTGGCTTGAGCCCGGCTTCACGCGTGGCGGTCACGAACGCGCGCAAGTCATCCTCGAACTCCGGCCTGAAGTGCATCAGTACGATATCACCGGCTTCTAATTTCCCCTTACCATCCTGGTACTGGATACTGCCACCGTTCACTTTGGCATGCCATTGCACGAGAGCCCGCATCCCGCAGCTGGCGGCAGCACGGCGGGTATCATCGTTATAACTGCCGTAAGGTGCCCTCAGTAACCGCGGTTGATGCCCGAACGCCGTATTCATCTTCGTGGAGTTATTGCAGATTTCTGTAGCCTGGTCCTCGTACGAGAGCGAGGCCAAATCGGCGTGACTAAGCGTGTGGTTCTCGATGACGGAGCCGTTTCGTACGAGAGTTCTGAAGAATGCCGGATCCTCTCGGGCGTAGATATCATTGAGAAACAAGCTGGCTTTGATGTGATGCCGCCTGAGCTCGGCGATCATTTCCGGCCGGCGGGTCATGCCGTCATCCAACGTCAGAAAGACGACTGGTTTGGCCGTCGGGATACGCAGAATGACCGGCACACGCCCGTCTTGCACGGGTGGCAATTCGTAATCCGGAATGATCCTCGTGTCGGCTGCGACGATCTGCTCGCGCAGCATCATGCCAGTCGAACCGGCTTGCAAACGCAGGTAGCCAAAACTCGCGAGTAGCAAGAAGCCGACTACGAGTAAGACGTTGATCGTCCGCTGATAGAACCCTAAACCGTGCATGTAGGCGCCAGTATACTACACCGGTTTCGTCTCTGTCAGCCGGGGCTTGTCTAATAACTTCACCAAGGCGCCGTTCGATAACCGGCTGACGCCATGCGTATCATTTATCTGGTGGAAATGAATGAACGGGTTCTTTTTTAGCTTGCGACGGGCAGATTTGCTGTCGACGATGAAGTCGAACCGCCCGTAAGCGATATCGGTGCGTATCCGTATGTTTTCCAGGACTTCAATCGCGTCCTGACGAAGGATGGTGTTGCGCAGACTCCGCTCGTTCGGTAGCCAGTTGTCGGACGAGACATTGAAAGGCGTTTCGGAAATCACCCTGGCTAATAGTTTTGAAAATGTCATCAGGACCTGAGGGTTTTCAGCTGCCCGGCGGTATAGATCCTTGTAACGTGGCAACCGCTTCAACCGTCGCGCTTCCGCCACCGACAATAGCGGCGGTTCATAGAGTATCAGGCGATCAATTTTCACGCCGCGCATCTGGCTGAGCCTGATTGCCACCAGACACCCCATCGAGTGGGCCATGACTGTGATCCTTTTGCGGCCATATGTCTGGCGGATGACCTTGGCTACCGCCTTGGCATGATCATCGACGGTGTAATCGATGAAGTCCGGCTGGGGTGACCGACCGAATCCCAATAAATCAGGCGCCACCACCTGCCAGCGCGAACCGGTCTGTCTGACCAGCCCCTGCCAAGCCAAACCACCCGAGCCCAAGCCGTGTAATAGAAGCAGAGGCGTGCCCTCCTCTGTCCGGATGCTGACATGGAGCCCGAAAGGCCGCCGCAGCCGCCCATGCCACCAGTGCTGAAAGTCAGTCTGAAAACTCATAACCATTATTATGAACTAAAACGGCTGTGAAGTATTTAATAAACTGTTACGACTTTAAGATTAATAATAGGTTTATGAGCAACACCCTACGTCACAACCAGAACGGATCAGTCATCGCTTCGCTGATATACGTGGTATTCGGTGTAATGACCGCCCTATGCCTCTTAAGATTCTTACTCGAACTGCTCAACGCCAACAGCCTTAACGGCTTCGTGATGTTCGTCTACAACGCCAGCGAGCCCTTGGTGGCTCCATTTCGTGGCATTTTCAACCAGTCGATCATAGCCGGTCAACGGTTCTTCGATATCGCCGCCCTGACCGCTGTTGCCGTGTACGGACTTATTGGTGCGCTTATCAGTGGCGTATCAAACCGACGCTAGCCGACTAATAGTTATTGACAGCTAGTTATTGACAGCGGAAATCACCGATTGGGCAATAACCTGCTGGCCACGGGCGGTCGGGTGCAGTGGCGCCGGGCTGTTCAGGCCCTGGATCCACGAGTCAGCACTACATAATTCATGACCGCTGAAACTGACCGGTGCGAAAGCCGCGAATGAGTAGTCGTTTGCCGTACGCTGGATCGCCCGGTTCAAATCGTCCGTCCGGGCGTCTAGCCACGACTCTTCGGCCGGTGTGACGTTGGACAACTGGCCGCTGCAGTTACCAGACGCCAAGTGATAGTAGCCCGTCAGAACCACCTTCGGCGGCTGACCGTTACTGCGGCTATAGATGTCACTGAGCACGTACTCATACTTTATGCGGAGGCCGGTCAAAAAACTCCGATAGGCTATTTCATCCCCTCGGTCACCACAGGTTCCCCCGGTATAACAATTACGCGCGAAGTACTGCCAGTACACGTCGTTCGCGCCGGCCGTAATCGTGATGAGGGCCGGCGTCCCGTTAGCAAAAGCTGTGTCCAGTTGCGGTTCGATGTCCCGGCTGGTGTTGGGCAGATGCTGTTCGGACACCAGGTCCCCGGCCGTGGCACCGCTGCAAGCGGCATTGATATATGGATACTGAAAGGCGGCTGCCACGGCCGACGGGTATGCTTGAGCCGACACGCCGCAGGTCTGATCGGCCGGCGAGGCCACAGGCAGGCCGAGCCCGGCCGCTACCGAGTCACCAAGTGCTACATATAATCCAGAGTTACGGGTCGGGGGCTCCTGAGGCGAGTAAGGCTTACTGGAATTGACGGATTGAGTACAGCTCATACTTACCCCAAACGCATAACTGGCGCCCTGCCATAGACCGGTTTGAATCAGATTACATGATTCGGCCCGAGCCACCAGCGGCATGGCCATCAGAGCCAGCGTCGTAATGATCAGGGTCGCTGCTGTTATTCTTGTCAGGTATGCTCTTACTCTCATATCTTTAAGGTAAGCTCATTTCTTTTGCGTGGCTGTTAAAATTCAGGCTGAATTCTAGGCAATCCACACGTTCTTTGCTATAATCGTCTCTTGTATTGGGGATTGGCCAAGTGGTAAGGCACCGGGTTCTGGTCCCGAGATCGGGGGTTCGAATCCCTCATCCCCAGCCAATTAAAAAAGACCTGCTTCAGTAGGTCTTTTTTAATTGCCGACGACGGACGCGAACCCCCGATCAGCGAGCAAAGCGAGCCAGATCGGGGGTACGGTCGCCAAAGCCGTGCGCAGCAGCTGGCTGCGAGCATGGCTGCAGGCGTGCGTTTATCCCTCATCCCCAGCCATGCACAAGCATTATAATAGACTTCTTTGGAGGTCTTTTTATTTTGCTATAATCTGTTAAGAATGACTAAAGATCCGACAACAACAAGCGATGTGGCAGAATGGATGCTATCGGTCGTCAAAGAGCATGGTGAGTTGTCTCAGAATAATGCACATTACATGATCAACAAGCAGTTTGGCAGCGGCTTTACCACTGTAACTAACAGCGGCAGCCCCTCTATTAAAGGCAGTGTGCTGTCAGCGTTCAAAAAAATAAGTGAAGATACTGTAATATGGGAACGCGGCGAAAAGAAATGGCGTAAACGGGAGTTCTATGACGCACCCGGCCGCGATCAGCATTAGTAGTTGCGATATACGTCAACGATAGGCAGTCGTAAGGCTCGCGTTCAGCGTGCCGCCTTTAATCGCTAGTGTTTGCTATAGTTACTCTATGCACCGGAAATATTTCGAACGTTTCATGTTAATCTTTGCGACCATTGAACCTATCGCAACAATCCCTCAAATCATAGAGATATATAAAAATGAAAATACCGGCGGCGTTTCACTTGTAACGTGGTCATTGTACACACTTTCCTCTTGTATATGGCTTTATTATGGAATATATAGAAAGGATAGGCCTTTGATCGTTTCCGGTTTTCTATGGGTGTTCTCACAAGCATTGGTTGTTATCGGCTTATTATTGATCTGATATGTTCGAACTACGTCCACGCTGGCCAGGCAAAGAGTTTGCGATTATTAGACGTCTTTTTTATAAGAAGTCTATTGCTATACTTCAGATGTGAATAAAATCAAAAATACACACTCTCGAGCCGATACAGTTGAGTTGAACATATGGCTGAGCGGTTTAGCTTTGCTTCAAATGGCCGGAATTTCATATTGGAACGGCGCTACTACACTGCTTACTGTCATCTTAATTACGTGGATCTTGGATCATATAAGCAGGCAACAACGTAATTAAATAAAGCCTTGTAAGTTCTTGCATACGTCAACTACGGGCAGCCAATTAAAAATCTCTTGCAAAAGCAGGAGATTTTTATATCCCATTGAATAATTTGAGCTGCCGGCACTAAAGTATCGAGTCCAAATGTTAGAAAGATATTTGACTACTCTCCCTGCACGCCTACCGCCTTTTGCCTGACCTCTTGGTGTGAGTGAGCGTCCCGCCGCCGTGCTCCAGGTGAGGCGCCAGCCAAATAATCAGCCGATCGATACTGACGGTAGGTATAATAACCAGGAACTGAGTAATGATAAAGAGCACGGCCCCTACTCGCGTCGAGAAAAAGACAGCGATGATAAGGGCTATGGCAACGAAAACATTCCCAACGATGAGGCGCGCTTTCACCCAGGTGATCACGTGGTCGCTTAGATTTTTGCGTACCAAACGATGTTCATCCGTCGCATACGTCCATAACACGAGTAGCAGCAGCATGCTTGCCAGGAAATTCAGCCCATAAAATAACACGCCCAACCTCTCATATTCGTACGCTGACAAAATTTGTGTCGAAAATGGAACAAGTACAATAACCATCAGATAGATTATTTTCAACCAGACATACGTACGGCTGATGCGTTCAACCCAATGCGATTCAATTAAGTGCGCCGTCCAGAGTACGCCGAGCGTCACAAAACTAAGGGCATATGTAATGAAATTAGGGTACAAATGATGCAGTACGCCGGACAGTTGAGTGCCAGCGGGGTTGGGCGGCAATCGTAAATCCAGAACCAGCAGTGTCATAGCGACCGCGTATATCGCATCGCTCAGGCCCTCAAGGCGGCGCGGAGTGATACCTGTATTACGATGAAGTACAATGTAATCTTCTTCAACGGTCACGTCTTTCGCACTATCATCGTTCGGACTTGTTTTCATACATAACGCCCCCTGAACCATCATGCTAACGTAGCATTTAGAACTGTTCAATAAGATGCGAGACTGTGATAGGCCACCCCTGCAACTCATCCTCCAGTCTATTGAAGTACTAGTTCGGTTCAAAAATTGTGGATGATACTCAGCTAAACAAAATTACCTGCATCGTTGGGTATTATTAAAGCCCTGTAAATTCTACATACGTTAACTAAGGGCAGTCAGTGGGATAGCATCGGCTTCAGCCGGTGCTATTTATTGAGGATTGCGGGAATATGCCCGCACAAATCATGCCGGCCTAAAACGGGCTCCAGAGCTCATCGGTTTTCAATCGCCGTGTTAACTTCGCCTCTGTCAGCGTATTCCACGTCCGGCAAGCTTTGAAAAAGAACGATGACTGTCTCATCGGCATCGGCGTCCTGAGCCGCCTCTACCAGGTCGTCACGCGTGGCTGGAAAATCCACCTCGACCAATACCGCGTCGACCCCGGCCTGACCATCGCTTCTCTGATTCTGGTCGTCCTGATCATTATCTGCCATAACTCTACCCTCCCTTCTCACAATACGTTTATATGGCCTCACTTAATCACGGCGAAGACGATAAAGCGGTGCGTTATTATACAAAAATACACGTCAGTAAAGACATATTTAACATTACACGGTACTTTCGTATAATTTCACACCGAACGCCGACGTCTAAGTATGATTAATTACTAGGGTAAGAACAGGGGGTGTTATGGCTATTACGCGTTGGAACGATCCGTTCAGAGGTCTGTCGACGGTTCATCGCGAACTGGACGATATCTTCAGTAGTTTTCTCAACCAATCGGCGGCTCCGACGGCGGACAATCTACCGACCATGGACGTCTACACTGAAGACGACAAGCAGCTGGTTGCCGAAGTGCACCTGCCTGGCTTCTCTCCCGAAGATATAGAACTCCGAGTGCGCGATAACGTCCTGGAGATACGCGGCGAGCGCGAAGAACGGATCGAGGACGAGAACAGACGGCAGCGCAACTATGTCGTCCGGCAGAGCGTCCAAAGCTTTTTCCGTCGCATCGTATTACCCAATAATGCCGACGCCGATCGTGTGCAGGCCGACTTTGATAATGGCACGCTGCGGGTCGTAGTACCGTTCGCAAGTCAGCCCGAATCAAAGCAAATCAGCATAGGGACGGGTGGCGGTAACAACAGCGGTCGTGCCAGAAAAGGCACGCGGAATGAGTAGTGGCGACAACTAAAGCCGGCGGCGACGGATCTGAACACTACGCCCCTGCTAAAATGATCGTTGCGATCACACCATCATAGTAGCCGGCGACCGATGCTCTTATCGTGTTTATGCTATCCTGTTTTTATGAAGCAGGCGCCACCAACAAGTGAAGTTCGACTGCTATTCGAAGGCAGCAAATTAGAGAACATCGGTAAGGGCGAGGTGTTTTATACGTCCGAGGAACCCGACAGGCTGATGGTGGTGATTTCGGGCTTTGCGAAACAATACTTCATCGCCCATGAGGGCAGCATCGGGGTGCAGGCTATTTACGGGACGGATGATATTCTTCCGATCACGGTCGTTCATAAGCAACTGTTCAATATCGTTGTTAACGTCGGCCCCGAGGTATATTACTACGAAGCCATGACCGACCTCACCCTATGTTCGATTGACGCTTCAAACCTACGCCAGCGGGTAGAGGCTCATCCTGTCCTGTACCGTTCGTTGCTGCAAAGCTCCGCCATGAGGTTACGTTCGAACATGCAGTTTATGGAAAATCTGCGCTTGCATGGGGCCTACAACAAGACGGCACATCAGCTGGCGTATCTTGGTTATCAGTTCGGGAAGAATATTTCCGAGGGGATTGAGATTCAGGTTCCGCTGATACACCAAGATATCGCCGACATCATCGGAACGACACGCGAGACGGTGACGACCAGCATCATAAAGCTCCGCGACAAAAGCCTCATCCGGACTAACCGGCATATATTAATACTCGACTACGACCGATTGGTATGCGAAGCGTACGCGTGAAAAATCACACCGCGCGTCAAAGAGGTACAGCGTTACACTACCGATAATGACACCCATTACTCACAGACTACAAAGGGTAATTATGAGAGGAGGATTACTATGGCTACAGTAAAAGTGTACTCGACGATGACTTGTCCCTATTGCACGATGGAAAAAGATTATTTGAAAAACAAAGGCGTAGAGTACGAGGATATATTGGTCGACCAAAATCCTCAACAGGTACAGAACCTCTACGACACATGCGGGTCGATGGGAGTCCCCTGTACGCATATCATCCGCGATGACGGTACCGAAGAACGTATCCTAGGGTTCGACAAAACGCGGATTGATAGCGCCCTCGGACTCGCTTAGGAAGCCCTGCGCTTCCTGTATTGCATCCTCAGTAATAGCCTCGCGATAATCGGCGTTAGCTCTTGTTACTCTGGGCGTCGTGCCCGTCCGACAGTGCTTCCAGCGCTCTTAACGCACCGTCCGCGCCCGGATTAACGCCTATGGGGGCAATGTAGCCCCAAGCGATATTGCCACCTTTATCGATGACATATATTGCCCGGGCTGATTCGCCCTCGTCTTCCAGGTAAGCGTTGTAGCTTCGGGATACTTCTCCTTTGGGGTGAAAGTCAGATAGTAAGGGAAAGTGCAGGTTGCGTTCCTCGCCGAAAGCCAGGTGGCACCAGACATTATCAACTGATATGCCGATAACCTGCGCGCCATGCTTCTGGAATTCAGGAAGCACCTCGTTGTAGAGCGCCAACTCGTCGCCACACACCGGGCTGAAATCAGCCGGATAAAACACCAGTATGACCGGCTGGCCATCGAAATCCTTTAACGTCACCTGTTGATCGGGAGTGACTTTAAGTTTGAAGTCGGGAGCTTCTGTGCCGGGCTCCAGCGGGCTTTGCTGGCTCATATGCCTGCTCCTTCGGCTTTCTTATTCCCCTTGGCTGCTTGCCCGGCTGCCTCCTCGATTGCCCCACGCAGACTCTGATAGGCATAGGAGCCTTCATGGCGTTTGCCGTTAATGAAGAAAGTCGGCGTGCCGTTCACACCACTGCGGACGCCGCTCCAGAAATCATCGTATACTTTTTTGTTGACCGCCTCAGAATTCATATCCTTGACGAAACGGTCGACGTCGAGTTCCAGCAAATAGGCAAAGCTGGCCAGGTTATGAGCCTCCAGCTCTTCCTGGTGCTCATAAATAACATCGTGCATCTCCCAGAACTTCCCCTGTAGCCCGGCCGCTTCGGCGGCATACGCCGCCGGCAGGGCATCCGGGTGAATCTGTGTCAGTGGAAAATTACGGAAGACGAATCGGAGCATATCACCCAGGTCAGCCTGCAATTGTTTGATGATGTAGTAGGCTTGCCCGCAGTACGGACATTCGTAGTCGCCGTACTCCACCATCGTCACCGGCGCGTCGGCAGGACCCTGAAAGTGATCGTTTTTAGTGACCGGCACTGTCAGTTCACTCATAATTACACGCTCCTCGCCTCTACTATTCCTTCACTCTAAAACTACAACTACGGCATGTATCTTATCGGTACGATTTTATACCGACCCCACACTGTCACAGCTGCTTAAATGGAACTTAGGCACATACGTAGCGAGGATTGAACATAGGTGGGGGGGTAGGCTATGAACAGAACGTTAGTCGCGGCATTACCGGCTAAAGCGGACGCCGTCAATGGACTATGGTGGGTCAACATGATCGAGGCGGCACTGGCGCTCTTTTTCGGAATCAGCGCCATATTCTGGCCGGGGCTTACACTCATAACCCTCGTCTATTTATTCAGTGGATTTATTCTGGGGCTCGGCATCGTGCAGGTCATTTCTGCAATCATGAGTATCCGTTCTCGCGGCACGTGGTGGGTTACGATGCTGCTCGGTATCATCAGTATCGGACTGGGCGTCTATCTGGTGCGCCACCCGGGTTTATCAATGCAGACCTTTCTGTTGCTCGTAGGCCTGCTACTCGTGGCGCGCGGAGTGCTTGATATTGTCAGGGTCTTCTCGGACCGTGCAACCACTCCGGACGGAATCCCCAGAATCCTGATGGCCATATTTGGCGTCGCGGCGATTATTGCCGGTATTTTTGTATTGGTTCAGCCGGTAGCGGGCGGCGTCGCTTTCGTCTGGATACTGGGGATATACGCCCTTATTTTCGGCACGCTGAATATGGCACTGGCCGTTGAGCTGAGAGCGGCTTTATTCGGTCCGACGACACAATCTGAGGCGGAGACTACGGACCGGCGTGCCGACCAAACAGCGGCCGGCCAGTCCAGTGGATCGCGCGCTCCCCGCACACCTAAAAGAACCGGGCCTCAACCGGTATGAAAAGTTTCTCTACCCCTCCCTCAGAGGGCCGTCTGCATATCGCGCTGATTAAAGAAAAGATAGGGTTACATTCATAACTAACGAAAGGAGATTACGTCATGGCGGAGGGATTATGCGACATTGATAAGACCGAGCCGGCAACGCACAGGGTACGGGTGAGCCGGAATGGCCAGGTAACGGAGTTGGAGCTATGCGACGAGCATTATATGGCCCTGGTGCGCCAACGCGTATCACCCCTGGAGTCACTCTTTGCAGGTCGTGGCGGGCTTGGTTCGTCAGACCGGGCTGATCCACTAAGCTCGATGTTCGACCAGATCCCCGATCTTTTTGACACCGACGGTACCGCCCGACCACGGGCCGGCGGCTCAAGAGTGGAGCGGCCACGCTCTGCCCTGCCCGTCGATAACCGCGGAACCATCCCGATCGGCGGCAACCGTGAAGCGGTCAATATCGAACAGTACTTGTCCGCCCACACCCAGGAAGTCGTACAGCAAGCCGCCCAGGCCGCAGTTGAATTCGGACGCCGCGAAGTCGACACCGAACACCTGCTCTACGCACTTACGGGTAGCGACGTCGTTCAGGAAATCCTGAAGCAGTTCAAACTTAATGCCGATGATATCCGCAGCTACATCGAGGCCGATTCGCCGAAGGGCGAGCATGCCAAACCTGGTTCAGAAGAACAGGTCGAGATCACCGTGTCACCACGAGTCAAACAAGTCCTGGAAACTGCATTTCAGGCCTCACGTGAACTCGGACATAGTTATATCGGCCCCGAACATCTGCTCATCGGCCTGCTCCAGGAAGATGAGGGCATGGCAGGAGAAGTACTTCGGCGCTACGGCCTGACTCCGGAATCGTTACGGCAAAAGGTCATAAAGGTCGTGGGGCGTGGCGCTGAAGAAGGCCACGTCGATCGAGTATCAACCACGCCCCAACTCGACAAATACTCACGCGACCTCTCTGAAATGGCCCGGGAGGGTAAGCTCGATCCCGTCATCGGCCGGGCCAAAGAAATAGAGACGACCATCGAGATCCTGGCCCGGCGGGCCAAGAACAACCCTGTACTTATCGGGGAACCGGGCGTCGGTAAAACCGCTATTGTGGAGGGACTTGCCCAGCGCATAGTGAACGGTAAAGTACCGCAGGTCCTACGTGACAAGCGCGTCGTCGAGTTGAGCCTGACATCGTTGATCGCCGGCAGCAAATACCGCGGCGAATTCGAGGATCGTATCAAGGCCGTGATCGACGAGATTACCGCCCACCAGGATGAGCTCATAGTTTTCATTGACGAGCTACACTCCGTCGTCGGTGCCGGCAGCATCGGCGGCGAGGGTGGTATGGACGCGGCAAACGTCATGAAACCGGCTCTGGCGCGTGGCGAGCTGCACCTGATTGGCGCCACCACACTTAACGAGTACCAGAAATACATCGAAAAAGACGCCGCCTTGGAGCGCCGCTTCCAACCGGTACTCATTCCTGAACCGACTGTCGAGCAGACCATCGAGATCCTGCGCGGGCTGCGCGACAGGTACGAAGCCCATCATAAGGTCCGGATTACCGATGAAGCGCTGGTAGCCGCGGCCGAACTATCCGACCGCTACGTCACCAACCGCTTTTTACCGGACAAAGCGATTGACCTGGTAGACCAAGCCGCGTCGCGTGTCCGGATCGGCGCCGATACCCAGACACAGGATATTGACGACTTGAACGCTGAGATTGCCAAGCAGACCCGCGAACGTGACTACGCAGTCGGCCACAAGAACATGGACGATGCCAAAAAATACGAGCAGCAGCTCGAGGAATCAGAAAAACAACGCGACGCCCTGACTGCGACCTGGCAAAGCAACAAAGGCGTGACCTCGCAAGAAGTCCGCGTCGAACATATCGCCCAGGTTGTCTCAAGTATCACCGGCATTCCGGTCACTGAACTGACCGAAGAGGAACGCGACAAACTACTCAAGATGGAAGAACGGCTGCATGAACGTGTCGTCGGGCAGGACCAGGCCGTCGTCGCGGTGTCCGATGCTATCCGCCTGAGCCGGGCGGGCTTCTCAGAAGGAACGCGCCCGATCGCCACCTTGATGTTTCTCGGTCCTACGGGCGTCGGTAAGACCGAACTCGCCAAGGCGCTAGCGGAAGTGGTCTTCGGCGACGAGGATGCCGTTGTACGCATAGACATGAGTGAGTACATGGAGCGACACTCGGTCGCCCGACTGATCGGCGCCCCTCCCGGGTACGTCGGATATGAGGAAGGCGGTCAGCTCACCGAACGCGTCCGCCGCAAGCCCTATAGTGTCATATTGCTCGATGAGATAGAGAAGGCCCATCCGGATGTACATAACGTCCTACTCCAGATCTTCGACGACGGGCGCCTGACTGACGGCAAAGGCCGGGTTGTCGATTTCACGAACACTGTCATCATCGCCACTTCCAATGTCGGCTCCGATTTGATACAGGAAAACATGGAGAAAGAAGACAAGGAAAAGAAAAACTATGATTCCCTCAAATCTGATTTGATGGAAAGGCTACGCATGCAGTTCCGCCCCGAATTTTTGAACCGTTTGGACGAAATCATCATCTTCGAGTCCCTCGCCCGTGAACAAATCAGACAGATAGTAGTGTTGCAGCTCGAACGTGTCAAACGGCTCGCCCGAGGCCAAGGGGTCACCCTGAAAATCGACGAAGCTGCCATAGACTATATAGCCGACAAAGGTTTTGTACCGGAATATGGTGCCCGCGAACTACGGCGGCTGATCAAATCCGAAATTGAAACCCGGTTGGCGCAGGAAATGTTGAAAGGTGAGATTCCCGAGGGCACGACCGTGAACGTCGTGTACGATTCCAAAAAAGGCATCCAACTCAGCACTTCATCCGGCAAATCATCAAAGTCACGAGCCCGGGCTAAAAAATAAGCCCGGTTACGGCTAAAGGATTCCATATGATGGCTGACGCTGACACCAACGCCCGACAAGCAACATTTCATGAGAGCAACGTCCTGCTGGCCGTGAAGATAGCTGTGCTACAACTGATGCTTGCCCTGGGATCAGTCGTCCTGATTCTGACATGTTTTTATTTCATCTCACCTGTCGCGGACACAAATTTACTAGCCGTCCTCATCGTACTGATCACTATCGTAGCGCACGCCATTGGCGCAGTGACGTTAGTCTATACGCTCATACGATGGCAGAACACCACTTTCAGCATCTCTCCCGATCAGATAATCGTCCGTACCGGCAGGGCCGGGGAAAAGACGAAGATATACAATACCCGTGACCTGGAAGAGATAGAAGTAGACCAGTCTCCTCTCGGAAAATCTCTTGACTATGGCACCCTTTCTTTCAGAGCCCCCGGCCTCGATGACCGGGTCGAGCTCCCTAACATACCCCGGCCCTGGCACTACGCCGACATGATCAGACAGGCTACCCAACGGCCCTCGTTCGCAGTGTAGCGGCATGCTGATGTTAAAAGTAAATCGTCCATAATGATCACGATAGAAATCACAGAGGGGCGAACCGGTGAAGACCGGAGCATGGCGTGAAGCCACAATCCTTATCCCCATCGGCTCCCATACGTACGATTCTTCACAGCCGTCCTTCGCATAGGCCTGCTACTCTTTAAACTAAGTATATAAGGGGGTTTACTATGGCATTAGTGAAAATTATTCTAGGCTCGACACGGCCAAACCGATTCGGAATACAGCCGGCCGAGTGGGTCATGAAACAGGCCGAGCAAGTGACCGAACATCAGTTCGAACTGATAGACCTTAAGGATGTGGATCTGCCTCTGCTCGACGAACCTACACCGCCGATGATGCGCCAGTACACCAAGGATCATACAAAAGCATGGTCACAGATGATCGAAGAAGCAGATGGCTTCATATTCGTCACCGGTGAGTACAATCACTCGGTACCGGCCGCCCTTAAAAATGCCATTGATTACCTTTTTGAAGAATGGAATTACAAGCCCGTGTCATACGTAAGCTACGGCAGCCTGGCGGGCGGGGCTCGGGCGGTTGAGCATCTACGGGGCATATGCGGCGAACTGCGTATGTATGACCTCCGCGAGCAACTTCTTATGCCGGACTACTATCATCATCTGGACGAAGAAGGGCTTCACAAATTCGAAGACTCTCATGCTGAACAAATCCAGCTGATACTCGACCACACCGGGTTCTGGGCAGACAAACTGAAAGATGCCCGCAAAGAACTGCACGAAATGAATGAACCGACTTAGGCTCTAGGTTGCCTGCTGCACAAGATGGCAGTACCATGCCTGGTATATTGACGTGTTATTCTTTTTATGCTTTAATGTAGTAATGTCCTCCCCCTGGCAAATCAAATCTGAAACCGTCTATCCCGCCGGGAGCAACCCTTTTGATAACCGATTTTATGGATATCGCAGTACTGATTTAATCCTGCCCGACGGACGCCCGGCAACTTATCATGGCGTGACGATTCCTGACTGTCTGCACATCGTAGCGGTTGAAAAAGATCTGACAACGTATCTTGTGCGCCAGAGCCGCCCGAACGCCCGGGCCCTCAGTGGCACTGCCGTACCCGAAACACTTGAGCTGCCCGGCGGTTTTAAGAAAGCCGGCATTGAGATGGCGGCTGCCGCCAATGCAGAACTGTCCGAAGAAATCGGCAAACGCGCCGGATCCCTAACCCTTATCGGCTCACTGTATCCCTCACCAGGCGTGTCAAACGAGGTTGACTCCATATACCTTGGTACTGACCTCACTACCGTTGACGCACCCGTAGACGTGGAAGCCACCGAACAAGATATGCGTATCGTTGCCGCGCCATTTGGGGAGTTATACGACAGTATCATTCGTGGCAACCAACCCGCTTCAGCCCAAACCCTGGCCGCAATGGCCATGGCGGCGACCTATTTATAAGCGCCGGCTCTCGGTCACCCGTCACAAGGCCTCTATTCACGCGGGCATTTTTAATGCCTAGCATTTGACTATTTCATATTAAACTGTTATGGTAATCTTATGAGTTGGCACTGGGCCTTCTCTGCACATATCTCTAGGAGGTGAGAGACATGCACGTCCCTTCCGATGGATGGAACAACGGCGGCTGGAATCGCAAGCTGTCACAGTTCCGTCTCCTGGCGGAGATGCTGGGGCTTACCAAGCCCTCTATTGCTCCGGAGGACCTGCAGGATCTCTTCAAGCGCGTCGCTACTGCGAAAGTCTTCGCAGACAACGTGCAGTCGTTCATCGACGCCGCAACCGACACCAACAAGTCGGTGCAGGAACGCGTCGAGGCGATCGAGCATCAGCTCGGGCTAACCGAACCGATCCCCTTCATGTCCCTCCGGGGGCTGGAGGTCCCGACCGAGTTCGACGGCGTCGCCATCTGGCCCACCGGTATCACCAACTGGACGAAGCTTCGACTGGAGCAAATCCGGACGGCACAGGATGCTGGTGCACGGTTCAGGCATGTCGTCTGCTTGGGCAGCTCGCGAGTCTGCAACGCACCGGCTGATCGGCGGCATCCCCTCATCACGGGAATCCCGGTCGGACAAGAACCGACGGAGCAGGCGCTGCAATACCAGCTGGTCCATTCGGGCGCACATGACCCGAGCATGTTCCGCTTCGCATCGCTGCCCAGCGTGAACGACGCCGGTAAGCCGCTGTCTCTCGAGCAGCAGCTCATCCACCTGAAGGAAAGCGGGCAGTACGACGAGCTCATCGGAGGCGCGGACATCTACGTCCCGTCGACACCGAACTCGCTGTACGTTCCACTCCACGTCCGTCGGGTCCTCGGACACGACAACGTCTGGTTCAGCCAGGCAGGAGCCCGTCTTGTCCGCAAGATGCCCGACTCCTGGTGGCCCAGCCTTCAGGACACGATGACCCTGCCGAACGGGATGATTCGCCTCTGGGTGGAACTCCTCGAAGCAGGCTGCTTCACCAAGTAGCACCGCTGCACCACCTAGCACTACCGGCCCACGGGAAAGACTCCATTAGGAGATCAAGTACCGTGGGCCGTTCAACATTTATAAGCCATCATAGAGCCCGCCCCGACCTATCTTTAAGCGTCTTTTTACAGTATAATAATTCTAACCCTTAAAGACACAAACAGAAGTGGAAATGTTCAGACAGCGGTTGCTCCTCATGTGGGCAAATTACCGGTTACATCATATACTGCGCTTGGCCGCTGAAGTAAGCCTTGGCGTGTTTATCGTTACCGGCGCGGTTACGACCGTGGTAACCGTCACGCCGATTCGTCACAACCCTACACCTGTCGTAGCATCTCCGACGAGTGTCGCACCGGCCCCGGCCACAAAGCCTACCGCCAAGAAGCCCACACCGCCTCCAGCACCAGCACCGGTAGCTACTCCGGCCGTTACGGCACCGGCACCAAAACCGGTGGCGCCTCAGCCCAGCCCGACACCGGTAGCCCCAACGCAGCCATCGCCCGGGTCAGGCGCCAAAAAGCTCGTACCGACGCCAGCGGCTGCGCCCGCCCCCGCCCCCGCCACGCCTGATCAGAGTGCTGCTTCTCAAAATGATTCCAATACCGCCAGCAGCACACCTGCCCTGGTTACCAGCGGCTACTACTCGTCCAATTGGGCCGGCTATGCGGCCATGACCGGTAAGTTCACAGCCGTCTCAGGGTCTTGGATCGTACCGACGGTGACGGGCAACGGTTCGGAGACGACCGGAGACGCCGCCTGGATTGGCATCGGCGGTGTAAGCACTGATGACCTTATACAGACAGGCACCTTCAACATGGTCGACCCGGATGGGACCGTGACCGTTTCAGCCTTTTACGAATTGCTACCCGCGCCAGCCATGGCCCTGACGTCATTCAATGTCAAAGCCGGCGATACGATGGCCGCATCGATCAGCGAGCTGCCCAGTCATAAGTGGAATATCACCATCACGAATACCACCAGCGGCCAGACGTATGCCACGGTCGTGGATTATGCCTCAAGCTACTCTTCGGCTGAATGGATCGAGGAAGATCCTAGTTATCTCGACGGCTCCTTAGTACCGTTCAACGACTTTGATCACGTTAAATTCACGAACGGTAGCACTACCAGGAACGGTGTCGTTTCCACTATCGCCGGCAGCAATGCCGATCCCATAACACTTGTAGACAGCTCAAACCGCCCATTAGTCACCCCTACTGTACTACTCGGTTCCGGTACTGGGTTCTGGGCAGTTCATAACTGATGTAAATAGCTAGAATGACCTATGGATATAGGCCATTCTTTATGGAATAGGGGCAGCGTCTAGTTAGTCGTCGACGTACTGCTCATACTGGAGGAGCCATCTCTCGGTCCGCCGTGACCGCCTCTCCCGAACCTGATGTACTGCTCGTCGACATTGTTATCGTCAGCCCAAGTCCGTAAATCATCCATCTTGGTTTTGATCTGGTCCTTCACGGTGCCACTGAGGTCGTGCGGATCAGTGTCACCTCGCAGTGCCTTGATCTCATTCAAGACCGACGTGATGTGATCGGACTGCGCTTGTGTCAGTTTACCGGCCTTTACCGCGTCGGCCAACGCCTGCTTCTGATCGGCTTCACGCTCAGCCTCTCGGGCGGCACGATCCTCGTCAAACACGGCCTGGACGTCAGCCTTATTAAGGTTGAACTTCGCCGCGATCGTATCGACAATCGAAGTTCCGCTAGCAGAATCGGTAGTCGCTGCCGACACGAGCCCGACGCTGCCGATGCCGCCGACAGCTACGCTAGCCAGCGTGGCTCCGACGAGTAATGATCGTTTTATCTTCATGATTGATGTCTCCTATGGTATTACTTTTTTGTAACCCGGCGCGCTTGGCGGACAGGTCATACTCCAATGTATATATCGGGCCTTAAGGATCACTTGGAGCCCTGTTTTTGATACCATAGGTGTATGCCAATCCCTGAAAAAGGTTCAAAGCACACCCGCTCATCCCGGCCGAAGCCGGTCCATCACGCCTCAGATTTCGGTCTGGACGTAAGCACTGGCGACGATGACATGTTCCGCTGGTTTCTCTTGTCCTATCTTTTCGGCAAGCCTATCCAGTCAAGTGTGGCGGCTCAGACGTGGCGACTGTTTGTCGCCCGTAAGTTGGATACGCCGTGGGCCATCCTCGACTCATCCCATCGGGCACTTGTCCGGTTACTCGACGAAGGCCGTTACACCCGGTATGACGAAACGACTGCCCGCGCCCTGCATACATGCATGGAGCAACTGGTCCGTAATTATGATGGTTCGCTGATGTATATGCTCGAGAACAGTCTTGATGAGGACGAGTTTTCGAAACGCCTGCAGGAATTACACGGCGTTGGTCCGAAAACAGCCGAAATATTTATGCGCGAGACCGAAGAACTGTTCGCGCAGCGCGTCGAATGATATTAGCCATTGGCGGCACGCATCAGCTCAGCGATGTCCAGTTTGACCATCTTGAGCATGGCAGCGGTAACACGGTTCGCGACCGCCATGTCATCACTACCCATCAGCATCTCGAGCTGCTTGGGGATAATCTGCCACGACAATCCGAATTTGTCAGTCAACCAGCCGCATCGCACCGGTTTTCCGCCATCCGCCACAAGAGCGTCCCAGTATTTATCGATATCAGCCTGATCATCACAAAGTACATATAAGGACACCTGCGAGTCTAAAGGAAACAGCGGCCCGCCGTTGAGGAAAATGTACTTCTGGCCCATGATGGTCAGCTCCACTGTCAGGACGCTGCCGGCTTCGACATCTGGCACACCTTCGGGAGCATAGGTGACACCATCGACGCTCGCATCATCGAACAACCCCGTATAAAAGTTGGCAGCTTCCTCGGCCCGCTTATCAAACCATATATGGGTGGCAAACTTGATGACTGACATAATCGTCCTCCTTACTGATCTTCGTGTAACTTATTTTTGATTGGGCTTTATATCATTCAGTTTATACCTGCATATAAGCAATGCAATATGAACTTTTATGAATCTGCGTTTTGGTATACTGCCTATATGAAAGAACTGGTCAAACTGGTCGTATTCGTTCCTGAAAAAGATGCCGATGAAGTCCGTGAAGCCCTCGGTAAGGCTGGTGCAGGCAGGATCGGCGAGTATTCATTCTGTAGCTTTTCGCTGAAAGGTGTCGGTCGCTTTAAACCGAGTGATAATGCGAATCCCCACATCGGTACCGCCAATCAGCTGGAAGCCGTCAGTGAAGAACGTATTGAGGTCGCTTGCGAAAAGCACCAGGCTGCCGATATCATCCAGGTCATTAAGGACGTACATCCGTACGAGGAAGTCGTCATCGACATTTATCCGATGTTGAGCCTCTGAACCTCAGTCGGTCAGGCCTTACGCCGCTTCGGTACCTTTTTCTTATGTTTCTTCCCGACTAACAGCGGCGCGAGCGGCGAATGATTCGCAATGGTCCAACACAATGCATATAACAGCACGGCATTTATACCGATGATGCCCGATTGTACGACGGTGCTACCGAAAGCCGAAGGCTTCGTAACCACGACCGTGAACGGTATATCGACCAGTTGACCAGCGGCATCTATGATTCGGACATGACCCGTGTAATTGCCGGATTTGGTATAGGCATGCGATGCGGCACTTGTGAGGTCATTGCTGATAACTGATTGGTGCTCACCGTCCCCCCAATTAAATGTGTAGGTCAGGGGTGCCGTGCCGTTGATCGTCCTGACTGCCACCGTCAAGGCCTTACCGACCGGCCGCTCGAAACGATAGTTATTAAGCGACGCCTGCATACGTACGCGTACCGCTTTATCCGCCGCGTACGTCACAATGACAGACTTTGAAAATTCGCTACAACCCTTACTGTTGCAAGCGCGTGATTGTAATTCATTCGCGCCATTTTCAAGAGCGACGTTCATCAGCCAGCCACCGATCGTATCGGCAAATACCGCCCCGACCGGATGATGGTTACGCCATATCTCGATCTGCGCGCCGGGTTCGCTCAGACCGGCAACGCCAATGACCGGGCTGCGGACGACGCTCCTGTCAGTCGGAACGGTTATCCTTGGAGCGGGATAAACGCTTCGCGTAGGGTCGCCAACCGGGGATGATGCCTCAGCGGCCAGTATCATAAAGAAGCGGGGGCCTGAAGGATACCCCTGCGTACCATCGCTATCGGCCGCAAAGGCATAGACACTATGGTTGCCGCCCTTCACCTGCCCTGGGTTGATGATAATCTGCCATCTGCCTGCTGCGTCGGCTTGAGCCTGCATTGACGTCATGTCATCGATACGGAGGAATACCGTGCTGCCAGGCACGGTCATACCGCTCAGGCTGAGTTGGGCATCAGGCTTCGTTACCAGGCTCGAGACCACGATGGTCGGTGGCAAAAAGACCGAGATGTTAGTCTGGCCATGTTCGGCCAGGCTCACCGAGACTACAGCGCTATCGCTGATTTCGTCATCGGTATCACGCGCATATATGCTCAGCGTGTGGATGCCTGGCCTCTGAGCCACGAGGGTCTTACTAAAAGTACCGTCTGCCTCGGCCGTCAGAGTGCCGATCACGTTATCGTCATCTTTTATCGTGACGAAAGCTCGTGGCGACGTCTTGCCTGACACGTTCATGAACGTGTCGCCCACAGGTAGCGAGACTGCGACGTCGGCTTGTGTAGTGCCACTTACTGCGAGTACGGATAGTGTGGCCAAGCTGAGGACGGTCGCTGCCACCAAAAGTATTTTTCGCATACCAGACCTACGCCTGATCTTTGGAAAACAGTACCTTGAGTGCCTTCCAGAGCCGGCGGCGATTGCGTCGGACGAAGAAAGCTAAGAGACAAATGCCGGCGAGCACGACAAGTGCGATTTTGTACGGAAACGCCCAGAAGGTAGTCGTAGCGGTAATGATCTGGCCCTTACTGCCGTACACCAGCGAGACGGTCGCCGAGTGCGGACCGAAAAGCCATTTGTTCTTCCACTCAGCATCCATCTTTCGGACCGCCCCCGGTAATACATTACGCGAGTCGACAGGAATGGTCTGAACGACCTTGCCGAACATGTTCGCAATAGTGATGGTACCTTGCGGTTTGAATTGGACGTTGCCGTCGTTCTTGACCCGTGTCTCGAATGACACCGGGCCATATTCGTATAATTTTTGAGTCGTCTTAAAACCGACGATGCTGGCATTCTCATGGACATCACCGGCGATTTTCATGAATATCAGTGCGCCCACTTCTTGACCGACTGCCACACCACTGCCTTCTGAAACGGCTTGCGGTGTCGTCTTAAATACGATCGAGCCGAATCGGCCGCCTGGTTGGGCGTTCGATGGGACCGTGATGGTATATTCGAACGTCTTGGAGTCCTTGGCGGCGATCGTATCCTTCGTTGGCGCGACTTTGACCCACGCCGCCATCGCATATGGATTATCTTCACTGGTCAGGTTGACCTGACCTTCTTCTCCAAGTGCACTGAAGTTACGCACATCGACGGATACGTCCAACGGCTGGTCGGTGATGTTTTCGACGCGGATACTGTTGCTGACGGTCTCGCCCGGATTCGCCGAAAATTCAAAGGTCGGTGGAGATACTGTCAGTCCGACAGGCTGTTGAGCTGGAACGGCCTCGGCAGCAAAGGCCGGCGTAAACGTCGTGGCTGCGATCGCCATCGTCAGCACGCAAGCAACGATAATCCTGCCGGCTCGTCCGAGATACCCTAAACGGCGGTTCATTTCGTGAAGCATTCCACTCACTTTACCCTATTATGCCCTGCGCCGATAGCGCCTAAGGCCTTTAGTATAACGGCGTCGCCGTGTAGATTACCGTCGTCGTGTAGGAACCAGGCGCGGTGGAGCCTGAGATTCCGGCCTGCAAGCCGATACGTGTGGTCTGGCCCGCTGTGGCAGCATTGTTGTAAGCAACTTCCGCATTTGTTGTCGTGAACGGTGCCCACTTACCACCACTGAACCGGTTAGCCGTGCCGGTACCGAGCGTCGTTGAACTTGTCGTGTAACCAAAAGCAGCCGTGCCTGCAGCAGAGAAAGCCAGTGGGCTGGCGTTAGTTGCCGTAGCCAGGTCAGGAATCGTATAGCTGCCTGACGTCGGTACGCCGGTGTATCGCGTGGAAACGGTGTATCCTAAGCCGGAGTTGGTTGATACAGTCAGGTCCTGGGCTGCGACACGGTTTGCTGATGAGCTCAGTTTCGTGAATGGGATGGTACTGGAAGTAGTGGTCAGGCCGTTCGTGATCGTCGAACCGTTGACGGTGGCAACGCCGTCACCAGCGATACCGGCTACTGCGAAAGTCAGTGCCGCATCGACACTCATCGAGACCTGCTGGCCATCGGTAAAGATGAACCCGGTGGTTACGCTGTCGGTCGGGCCGGTAACACAGTCGGTGTTCGTGTAGGTGGAAAACGCAAGGAACTTGCTGACGTTGACCTGCGAACCGTTGGTGATGCCGTTGACGACGAAGTGGGCAGCGGTGCCGAGTGATGGCGCGGCGCCTGTCGAGTTTGTGTAAAGCAATGAGCCGTTCGTAGTCTTGTTCAGTGTCCAGCCGGCATGGCTGGAGAACAGGGTTGAAGCTGCAGCGTTGACGGCTACGGCCGCGACGCTCGTGTCCATACCGGTCGGCACACCGCCGGTACCGTCGGCATTAGCAGAAAATAACAGTTTCACGCACTTGATGGAAGTACCTGTCGAGATGTTACTTGCCAAGAAATCGTATGTGACAGTGGTTGTGCTCGGTCGCGGGTCGGACAGGCTGACTGAAGCTGTCGTCAGCGTCGCTGCCTGCACGGCGTTCGCAAGCAGTACGAGCGAAACCGCTACCGCCAAGACAGAAACAATACCTCGATATAATGGTCGGGGCAGCATATTTTTTTTCATTTGTTTGTTCCTCTTTAGACTCACCTGATATATAAGTGTAAGTATCCTCGCGAGAATTCTACCATAGTGGTTATGCCTACGTCAATCTTGTTCTTTAGGCTCATCATGGCCGCGAAGGACCTGCCAGACAGCTTTCCAGCGGTGACGGGTTTTGACGACGAACCACGTTATCAATGCACCTGCCGTAAGCGTGATGCCGAGCGATAACCACGGTATGATCCAGAAGCCGACGGTGGTTGTCTGCAGTGACGTCTTATCGGCGCCATACGTGAACCGGACCTGCGCGGTGTAATATCCGATTTTTCCCTTGTTGTCCCAGTTCCATTGATATTTTCTGACCGTCTGCGGCAATACGAGCCCATAGGGAATTTTTTGCGTCGACATGACCGTGCCATGCATATCACGAATGGTCAGCTGACCCTCCGGAAGCATGTGGACGTTGCCGGCATTGGTAATCCCTATACCGAGCGAGATCGGTCCATGTTGCGATAGCCTATTCACTGACACCTGTCCGATGCGAGCCTGTTCGGTAATCTTCCCTCTGACGATCAGAAACGCCAGTACGCCCACCCGGGCATTCAGGTAAGCTGTGCTTGGCGATAATGCTTCGTCGGGAATCAGCGGCTGAAAGTATACCGTCGCGTAATGGCCACCCGGCGCAGCCTTTTTGGGCGGCGATATACTGATTGCGACATCTTTGGTCTGGTTCGGTTGTAATATGAAATCTGCCGGTGACAGGTCAAACCAACTGGAAGCGTCGTAGGTGGCTTTATCAGCCGTCGGCAAAAGATCTTCCAACGGCGTCAGATTTTTGACGCTGCCTTTGATCGGCAACGGAAAACTGGTCGTATTGGTCACCCTGACGACAGCCGTGGTCTTCATGCCCGGCGTCAGCACCTGCTCTGTGATGGCCGGCCCGACCGCCAATGCCGATTGGCGTTGCACGGGAGCTTGTGAGGTCGGGGCCGCTGCATGCGCTGAGCCGGAAATGACAAGTAGCATGATGGAACATATAAGAAACGCCCGTCGTCTTGCGCCGTTGCCATATCTTATAAATCGGTGACTGCTCATAGTTTGGTACTCAATATATCGGGGTTATGGTATAAATCGTAGCCGTTCTATAGGTACTGGCAGCCTGGGTTGCAGGCGTGGTGACCTGGTAGGTCAGCGTAAATACTTCGTTTTGAATCGGTAGACCTGACACGTTTCCGGTGTGGTCAGCCACGATGTCGCCCGGTGCTGTCAGCGTGAACGGCACATAGCACGGTGGCGCTCCACCGCCGGCGCAGGTCGTTGGGCTGAACTTATTGACCCCTTGGACTGTCAGCGCACTTGATGTGTAGCCGAGGCCGGTATTACCAGCCTGCCAGGTATTAGGTACTGTGTACGTCGCACCGTTGAACATACCGACCGTCGCATTGTTCGACGCCCGTAGCAGATCGGTATTATAAGCACGAATCACATACCCGCCGTAGGCGTTGGTGCTGGTCGTAAGCGTCGTAGTCTGTGAATTGGTAAAGGCATTAGCCGCATTGAGCCGCCCGAAGGTAAGGCTGGCCGGACTGACCCCAAAACTGACGGTCGGTGCTACCAGCTGGCCGTTCGAAGATATCGGCGGGCTGACATTACCGGCAGCATCAGTCGTACGAACCGACACGTAATACATCTGCGACGTATGGAGCGTTAACGTAGAGTCAGTCATCGTCGTCGCGGTCGCTACGCTGGTCCAGCTTTTGACATTGCTGCCACCGGCGGCGGTACCTACGGCATATTCATATCCCGCGAGGCCGGAAGTAGTACTATCGATGCCGCTCCAGTTCGCAGACAGGGTCGTCAGTGAAGCATCGTTTAATGAGCCATCTATGCCGGCAGCTGTACCGTCATAGACCGTTCCGCCGGTCGGCGCCGTCGTATCGACACCGAAATCGCGGGCCGTCTCAGCATTCACGTCATACGAGACCCAGGCCGAAGCCCAGTTATTCGTGTTCTTCAGTCGGGCTTGCCAGTGGTACTGACTACCATTGGACAGGCCTGTCACCGTCACCGTCGGCGTTACGGCCGCCCCCGTGTAAGCAACCGGTGTCCCACACAGGTCTTCGACACCTGCGAAACCCGTACCAAGAGGTTGCTTCTCTACGCAGAGTCGCAGATTGGTGCTGCTGCTCGGATCGGTCGCCGAGGCGGCAAAACGTACGCTCATCTCATTGGTCCAGCCCCCCGACGTAATATCGACAGCGGTAGTTTTGGTCTGTGCCAATGATGTGGGCGAGTTTGGCGGGACTACCGCCGCGGTCGTTATGTCAGGAATGGCACTGTACGTATTGAGCAATGAGTTATCTGATTTGACTACCCTGAAGCAATAGTGTGTCGCGCCGGGGGCAGCACTGCTCTGTAATGAAAAATCAAACAGGCCGTCCTGCCCTGCCGGGATAGCTGATTTGGAATTACTGAAGTTATTGCTTTCGTTATAGGTCTGAACGACCGCGGTCGCCGAGTTGTTCGTCGGGTCCTTGGAATCCGTATTCACCGGCAGGCCGCTGGTGAACGTCGGGTTGTCATAGTAGCTTATCGGCTGAGTCGTCGTGGTGGTGACATCGGCATATGTCTCGTTGGTAAAACTGGTGTCACAGACGTTGTCGGCTCCTCTGGCCGCATACTGAAGTTTCAGCGTCAGGGCGTTGGCGTTGGCATGCATCATACCGACAGAAATACGCATGCGGATATCGAACATCGTACCTGGTAACGTAGCGGCGGTATTCGTGGCCGCCAGTGCCGTTCCGGCTGTCACTGTGAGGGGAACGGCAGCGGTCACGATCGTAGCCGCGGTTACGGGGGCGGTAGTCGTAGGCGTAGGGGTAGTCGTACCCGCCGCGACAGTCGTGTTTGTGCCGGCCGGTGAAGAGTTAGTCGGAACCGGCGTCGAAGTCGTGGCGGTCGGCGTCGCACAAGACGCGCTACAGTTGGCGATGGTGCCGGCACTGTCATAACGCGTCATCAAAATGTCATTGCTTCCGTTGCCTATACTGGCCGTTTGGCCGCCTATTGCTACGCCGCCATCAGGAGTTGCTTCAACTGTGTAAGCGGCTTCAGCGCCCGCACCTCCCCAGCTGCGGTTCCACAAGAACGTTCCACCCGAATCATAACGTAACAGGAAATTATCATTGCTCGCGCCAAAACTGTTCGTATAGCCACCGACTGCGATACCGCCGTCCGCGGTTATACTTACGCTATATGCTTCGTCCGACCCGGTGCCTCCCCACAAACGGCTCCACTGCAAGGTGCCGTTGCTGTCATAGCGGGCTATAAAACTATCGTCCAGCCCCCCGCCCACACCATACGAACTGGTAGTCCCAATAAGCACGTAACCGCCGTCCTGCGTGACGGCGACGTCATTTGCAAAATCAAAACTCGTACCGCCCCACACACGGCTCCATAACAGATTTCCATTAGCGTCATAGCGGACGAGGCCTGCATCAGCACTACCGGCACCGAAACTGTTCGTGCCGACACCTATCACGAAACCACCGTCGGTGGTGACAGCCAAGCTATTGGAGTAATCCGTCGAGGTCCCTCCCCAGGTGCGGCTCCACAACAGGGTGCCGGCGCTGTCGTATCGCGCCAGAAAAACTTCGCTACCGTATGAACTGGTAGTGCCCGTTATGGCCAGTCCGCCATCCGGTGTCTGTACGATGGAATAGGCGTTATCAGCCGCAGTTCCTCCCCAGGTGCGGCTCCACAACAGGGTGCCGGCGCTGTCGTATTTGATTATCACCGCATCCTGACTGCCACTGCCATAACTAGACGTATAGCCGGTTACGGCCATGCCTCCGTCGGAGGTAGCCGCTATGCCCCAAGCCACGTCGTCAAGCGTACCTCCCCAGGTGCGGCTCCATGCTACGTTTCCGCTGTTATCGAATCGATTGACTAATATATCACTTTGACCCGCTCCGTAACTGGTAGTCGTGCCGGCAGTGATATAGCCACCGTCTGATAGCATCGCCGTGGACGCCGCGCTGTCCTCGCCCGTTCCTCCCCACGTACTCACCAGCGTATTGTTAGGAGACGCTGAAGTCTGCTGGTTCACCCGATAACTGGCCTGTGCGGTAGTGGTCGTCGTTGCGGCAACTTCTGACCAGACAAGACGAAGCATCACCTTGACGTTGGTATCGCCGGCAGCAGCTTCCTGATACAGTGCGATACCTTCGCCTGGAGCCAGCACGATTTCCTCGCCGGCGATGATTTCCTGTTCGTTCAGTCCGCTATCCTGACCGACGGCACCAGGCACCGTCGCCCCGAGGTAGCGTGAATCGGCCGTGCCGGCCAGCGTTACCGTCGGGTTGGCCGTCCTAATGTCTGCCGTGCTGGTAGCCGAGGCGGAATTTTTTTCTGGTATATCGGTCGTCGTAACGGCCGTTCCGGCCGACGCCGCGGTGATACGCCGTACGGAAGCACTGATGTAATTCGGAGCCGTCGTGGCACCGACACGGTCAATACGTTGTTCGATACGTTTGACGACGTAACTCTTGCCGGATGCGACCGGATTAAAGAACGAACTATACGTATAATTCGCAGCCGTCGAGCCGGTAATAGGAGCCGTCGTAAAGGCATACTCACCTTGGCTGGTCGGCACCGCGGCCTGCTCATACCATTCCGCCATGACACGCACTTTCAGGCTGGTGCTACCAGCGGCCTCCTGATATACGACGACACCTTCACCAGGCTGCAGAACGAGAGGCTCCGAACTCGCGAAATCATACGATGTGTCCCCCGATACCTGCGGTGAGGTGGCCGTACCGGCCGCTCCCGGGGTAGTCACCGAATACAGGCGGGAGTTCGCACCGCCGGTCTTAGTCGTGGTCACCCCGGTGGTTCGCACGTTTATGACACTTGTGCCGGTACCCGAGTGTTTTTCGGGCATATCAGTGGCCGCAAGCAAAGTACCGGCCGAAGCGGCAGAAATCCTTTGAGCGGTCATCGGTACGTATACACCGGCGGCCGTGGAGTTCTGGTCCACGCCGAAGCGGGTGAATACCATGGTCTTACCTGAACCGGTTGGATTCATCAGGGCCACATAGGCATAGCCGGACGTCGCCGTTCCGGCTATCGGGCCGGCGCTCAACATGTATTCGTTCGTGGTTGCCGGGACCGCTACCTGCTCCGCCCATTCGAGGCTAAGTTTGATTTTAAAGTTGGTACTACCGGCAGCTTCCTGATACAGCACGATGCCTTCGCCAGGTTGTAATACTAGCGGTCCATCACTACCGAAATCCCGAAAATAACGCCCGTTCAGCTGTCCCACGGCAGCCGGAGTATCGACCGTAGCCAGACGGGCCGCCGCGGTCCCTACTTTCGTGACCGTCGGGTTAGCTGTCCTGATATCCATGATGCTGGTGGCCGTAGAAGAATGATTCTTAGGAACGTCCGTAGCCGGCACCTGCGTACCGGCCGAGGCAGCGGTAGTCCGCTCGATCGATAAGGCGACTGCTACACCGGCGGCAATCGTATCCGCCGACATATTCAAACGGTGGATGACAGCTGTTTTGCCTGATGCGGCCGGATTGAAGAATGAGACGTACCCGTATCCGGAGGTCGCCGTACCTGTGATTGGACCAGCCGAGAAGCTGTAATCTCCCTGTGCCGTTGGTGCGCTGGCCTGTTCGCTCCAGACGGCGGACATACGTACCAGCTGGCCCGTGCTGCCGGCGGCCGATGATATGAGGGCGATCCCCTCGCCCGGCTGCAAGACGATGGATTCACTGGTACCGCCATAGGTGTTTTCAACATGACCTTGCGGTTCGTTGGCGGCACCACAGGGTGATACCTGTTCGATAGCGGAGTTAGTCGTGCCCGCCAAGGTAACCGTCACTCCCTGGTACCTTGTTTCCATGACCGAATTGGCCGCCCCTGAATGGCGCTCTGGAATGTTTGCCGAAGCGATCTGCGTACCGGCCGAGGCAGCGGTAGTCCGCCGAATGTAAACCTGATTGGTATAGACCGCGGCAGCGTTACAGTCGACGTCGATACTCAGACGGGAGATCGTCGCCGTCCTACCGGACCCCACCGGATTATACAGTGACTGATAGACGTAGTTAGTGGCCGCTGCGTTCGACACGCGCGGAAACGCCAACATGTAATCGTTTCCGGCGGCTGGCGTAACATTGGTCTCCTCCCATTCAACCGAAAGTCGGATCCGTTGGTTCGTGCTGCCGGCGGCCGTTTGACTAAGTGATATGCCCTCGCCCGGCTGAAGCACCAGTTGCTGACCGGTAAACGTATAGTCACGGGAATCTTTCGTACTTCCGGCCGCCCCGGCGGCGACTTCAGCCATCAGACGCGAGTCGGCGGTGCCGGTGACTGTCGCACTGACACCGGCATAGCGGACTTCAGCGACACTGTTGATCGAATCGGCATTTTTTTTCGGAATATTCGCGGCTGCGATCTGCGTTCCGCCGGCGGCCGTCGATACCCGGCTTAATACCAAGTCCTGATAAGTGGCGGCTGCGATTGCGTCCGACCCGAAGCGGATATGTTTCGCCACCAGCGTCTTGCCGCTATTGACGGGGTTATAAAAACTGGCATAGGTATATGCGGCCGTCGCAGAGCCTGTGACCGGGCCTATCGAAATTAAATACTGTGATTTACCGGCATCGAGCGCTGCCGTCGCACGGCCGCCCAGGTCCAGATTCAGTATGCCGGTGCTCAGTACGCAGAGCATGAATATCAGGAAACGCTTCGCCGTTAGTGATAAACGTCCGTACTGTCTTCGAAGTGTGCTGAATAAAAAGCCGAGCCATTTTCTGGCCGGACTTAACATTTTGTTGCCGCTGATACTTCTACGATGACTCCGTACCCCATAAAACCCTTATGCATACATCATACTATGGGACATATAATCCACCTAGGTAAAATACCTGACATATGTTGATACAAACGACACAATGAATTTCCTTTATGACAAAGGTAATTTTATAATCATACTGGAGTAATCATTAATAGAGGTCCGGCTCACTACGATGCATAAACTTTACGACGCTCGGGAAACCTACCTCAAGGACGCGCTTGACATCACCGACACCGAGCAGGCACTTATACCCGATTTTTCCGATTGGCTGCCGGCCGATGTCATCGATGAATCGCGTAAGGTGCAAGGCATGTTTCATCCCAAACAACATAACACCCCTAAAATGATCGTGGAAAGTACCGACGATGTACTTCGCCTGACACGTGATTTTCCCGACTTCGCGGTCGCTATCGCCCATTTAGGGTCAGCCGATCGACTATACCGACCCTGTCAGTAAAGCCGGACAGAATGTTACGTTCTGCGTCGCCAGTCCTGCATTGCATTTGCATTTACAGGCCATCATCGCCGAGCGTTTTGATTCTTAAAAACGCTGCTATGCGAAATAAATAACATAGCTATTGCGTTTTTCATGCCAAAATGACGCCATGCTATTTATTCCATATGGCACCGATGAAGCATCACCTCGGAGAGCGTTTCCGTACATCAATGTCTTCATCGTCGTCGCGAATCTCATCGCCTTCTTCGTAGAATATTCGGTTCTTGCCACTCAGGGCGAAGCAGCCTTTGAGAGGTTGGTTGCGCATTACTCCTTCATACCCAACTCACTGGAGGGTAATTTCCTCCAAGTCGGCTTGCTGACCTCGCTGTTCCTGCATGCCGGTATCGTGCACATCATCGGGAACATGCTGTACCTGCTGCCGTTCGGTGATAATGTCGAAGATCGACTCGGGCCTATCCGTTATCTGTTGTTTTACCTCATCTGCGGGGTCGCGGCCAACCTCATTTTCGCCCTCTTCAACCGGCATTCGAATGTCCCCTTGATCGGTGCCAGCGGTGCGATCGCCGGAGTGCTGGGCGGTTACCTCGCTTTACATCCGACGCACTCATCGGTGAAAGGCATCGTCTGGATCGTCATTTTTTTCTTCCGATTACGCCTGCCGGCAATATTATTCATTGGGTATTGGTTCATCATGCAGCTGTTCAATACCGTCGCGACACTTGGAGCCGCCAATACGGTCGCCAGTGGAGGCGTCGCTTTCCTGGCCCACGTCGGGGGCTTCGTAGTCGGTTTAGTACTAGCTCCGATACTCGCGAAGCGAAACAGCCAGCCTGCTACCCGATAGATTCGGTTACTTGTAAGTGACGCCGTAATGGCGGGTACCGGCCGCCACATACTGGTTGATAGTCGCATTGCCCGGAATGGCAACCGCCTTGCTATGAACAGCTGTGAGCGCTGCCGTCGGCTTGCCGTCAGCCGCGACATACGTATTGCCAGACAAACCGGCAGATTCGATGCCACCGATGCCTACCGGGGCTCCGGCCATTGCGTTCATGAATGCGGCTGTCGTCGTGAAATTGCCCGAAGCGGTATTGATAATCTTGCCGCTGCCGTTGGCATACACGTTACCGTTCATCTGTGTGAGCGGACGGCCACCGGCCGCCTTGTGGATGACCGTGTTAAGCCCGACTTTAGCGGTCGCGTTACTGGACGTGATGCACAAGCCGGTCGTGGTACCGCAATAACCGGCGGCTGTCGGGTACGCCACAATATTGTTGATCATTATATCGATACTCGGCACCCACGTCATCGTCGCGCGGTGTGCCCGGACAGAATCACGGTCACTGTTATATGATCCCGCGCAGAGAGCACGCGCCGGGTCAGAACAACCTGGCAATGAGCGGTTATCGACATACACGCCGATCGGATCGGCTCCGCCGATGATCGTATTGTTAATTAGATTCATGCCGGAAGAGCCTGCCAGCTTGACCGCCCTGGCACCGCCAGTGGAACGGATGTAATTGTTAACCAGCCACAAGTTGTCTGAAATTTCAAAGAACATCCCGCTGCCAGCATTATCGAGAATCGTGTTGTTGGCGACTTCGACATGGTAGTTGCTCTGATCGAACCACAGGCCGTGGCTTTTATTATTGCTGATATCGCTATTGATAACCTTGGTGAATGTCGTACGGCTCGTCTTAAGTCCACCGGACTGCGGTGAGTAAGTGAACTCGTTGAACTGATTCATATTCACCAGTTTGACGCCATCCAGGGTAAGGTTGTCGGTATAGGTCGCACTCACGCCCATCCAGTTGGATGATGTGACGGTCACATTACGCATCGTGCCATTGGCGTTCGTGTTGCTATTGCCTTGGTAGGCAACGCTGATGAAAGCGGCATCCGATATGACGTCGTCCTGCAGCAGCGACGAGTCAGCATTACCCGTGATATTGATGATGCCGTAGTCGGCGCCACCGTTCGAGTAACGGGTAATCGTCAGGCCGCGGAGGACGGTGTTAGCCGCCGAGATGCTCATGAATACGTTTTTGTCCGAAGCCTCTACCCCACCTTTGCTGACGTCACTGGCCGCCAGATATATCCGCTTGGCGGTCCGGTCGACATAGAACTTACCAGCCGTAACAGCTGCTTGTGAGCTGACCTGCTTCAACTGACTCCCGCCAACCCACGCCTGATCGGGGTATTTACCGACGCCATCACCACTTAGATTCTGTCCGCCAGTGAACGAGATGCCACTTCCGTCGGTGGCAGCTTTCGGTGCGTATGAGTGTGAGGATAGGCTGCCGCTTGTCGTCCAGCCGCTGGCGAAGCTCTGAGCCCCGTTAAAAACAGGTATTTCACCTGGGTAAGCGTAAATTTTCAGACTCTTACTAACTGCAAGGTTGCCGATACGATACGTACCGCCCCGGACGACTATGGAGTCGTTAGCAGCTGACGCACTGATCGCCTTCGAGAGCGTGGCGAACGGAGCTTTCGCGCTCCCCGGGTTTGTGTCCGAGCCATTGGTGGCCACATAACGCACCGTTCCTGTCAAAGACGACAAGCTGTACGAAATCGGCAGGTGGGCCCCAGGGCCGGAGCTACTGCCTACCGGGCTGGTGGTGCCCCCGCCGGCTGGTGGGTTGCCGCCGGCGCTCGGCGCACAGGTGCCGAACTGAACGGCCGTTCCACCCGAAGCCGAAGCGTCTTTTACTTTGGTGACACAATTAGAAAGCGTACCGTTTTCGGCTTCAGTCGCCACTGTAGATGAGGCGGCATGCGAGATTATCAAAGCACTGACGCCTACCATGCCAAACACCAAGACAAAGATGGTCTGTGTCAGATAACGCGTATTAAACTTCATGAATTCTTTTCGCATACGGTGTTGGTTTAAGCTTAAACGGTTCTTTCCTTAAATATATGCTATTTACGTTTTATTACAAGTCTTATGCAATATAAAAATTATCACTGTGTCGCCAGTGACTGGCAAGTACGATATATAGTAAGTAAGCAGGAGTATGCATCGTGGGAGTATTAAATGGCATGGGAGATCGGGCAAAAAAAGCAATGGATGAAGCCAATCTCCGTCAGAAACAAAAGGTCGAACGGATGAAACGAGGCCAAGACAAGTATCCGCAAGACCTTTAAATAACTCCCGGGCGAACATGCCCGGGACTTTTCATTGCATATCGTTACCGGGCGGTCTTTTCCCATGGCTCGCCATGGCCGTCCTGTATACTAAGTAGTAATAAGCAATCATTCAGTCCGCTCACAGAAAGGTCTCATGACAAACAAATCTCGCAGCCACTGGCTGATACTAGTGATATTGGCTTTGGCCCAGTTCATGGTCGTGCTCGACTCGTCAGTCGTGAATGTCGCGCTGCCAGCTATTCAGCATGCTTTCGGTATCACCGAGTCCAGCCTTCAGTGGATCGTGACTGCTTATACCTTAGCTTTTGGAGGCTTCCTGCTGCTTGGCGGACGTGCCGCCGACCTCTACGGACGTAAACGCATCTTTTTGATTGGTGTCACGATGTTCGGTATCTCTTCACTGCTAGCCGCCCTTGCGCAAAATGGATCGATGCTTATAGTCTTGCGCGCCGTGCAAGGCTTATCGGCCGCTTTTATGTCACCGGCGGCGCTATCGATCGTTCTGATTACTTATCGTGAAGGTCATGAGCGTAACGCTGCATTAGCCGTATGGGGCGCTGTCGCCTCCGGAGGTGCTGCCGCCGGCGTACTTCTCGGCGGCGTACTGACCGAATATCTTAACTGGCGCTGGAATTTCTTCATCAATATTCCGGTCGCTATCGCCGTGGTGGTGGCAGCGGTCAAGCTGCTACCGGCACATGAGGCTGAAGAACGTCACAACGACCTCGATCTTTTTGGTGCCATATCGGTAACGTCCGCTACCCTGCTCCTGGTGTATGCACTGACCGAGGCCCCAAGCCATGGCTGGACGTCGCCGTCGTCTCTGATTTATTTTGCCATCAGCGCTATGCTATTGGTGGCTTTCGTCGTGAATGAACAACGCACGCGCCGCCCGTTGATACCGCTGAGCATTTTCAAGATCCGTAACCTGACCGGCGCCAACCTGACCGTGTTTCCAGTAATTGCTGCGATGTTCTCAACATTTTTCTTCGGTTCGCTCTATATCCAGCAAGTCCTGGGTTATTCTGCCGTCAAGACGGGCCTGAGCTTCTTGGTGGTCCCATTGACGATTGCGATTACGGCTACCAACATTCCCCGCGTCATCAAACGATATGGCTACAAACCAACCCTCGTGGCCGGCCCTATCCTGATCGCTGTCTCATTGTTCCTTTGGGCACACATCCCTGTCGAGGGAAGCTATGTCCGTAACCTATTGCCTGCGTTCATCCTGCTGGGCGTGGGTGCCGGTATGAGCTTCGTGTCGTCAACGATCGCCGCCACTTCCGGCGTGCCGGCTCGTCAATCCGGTCTGGCCTCCGGGCTACTGAATACAGCACAGCAAGTCGGCGGGTCACTGGGGCTGGCTATCTTAAGCGGTGTGGCCGCTTCCCACGCCGCAAGCGCCGCCCGCCAGGCATACACCATCCCGACTGATAAGATTGCCGCTTATGCGACCGTTCAGGGTTTTCATGCTGCCTTTTATGTCGGCATGGGCTTCGCTATCGCCGCCGCCCTCGTCGCCTTCTTCGTCGTCAAGGAAACGAAACGCGACGTCAACGTCGACGCTGTCGCTCCCATCGCTCATTAAGTTTTTATCGCGCTTATGCTTAAATTTGTCATTTGTGCAAATATATAGATTAATATAGACAGCGCTCGCCGCTTCGACTATAGTACAAGTTACATAATTAGGTGGATAACGTACTAATGTAAATAAAGCGCACGATAGATGAAGATAGCTGGACCCAAGCTCACCCGCCAACTCAGGCATTTTAGCCAACTTGCTGGAAAATTTGACAAGGTTCCTAGGTATGAGTCATATCGTGTGCGTTTCGTCCCGGTGAGCCGTGACGATAACTACTTTTACCGGGCGTGGCTCTACATCTTGTCCTACGGCGCCTTTATTATAACGCTTTGCTTTTGCCTCGTGCTGTTCTGGCCTTCTCACTGGATCATCGTCCAGAACCCCGATTCTTCGACGCATTTTGCAAACTTGATAATGCTAATCTGCCTGATGCTCTTGCAGCTGTTCACTATTATCGGCACATTTTCCGCTACCCGTTCCACGATCAAAGCAAAGGACCCGGTGCCGGTCGCACCTCCGCGAAATCTGCGGGTTGCCTTTATCACGACCAGGGCGCCGGGCGAACCAGCCAGTATGGTCGAGACGACACTGGCAGCCGCCAAGCGCATCCGATATCGTAGCGGCACCGTCGACGTCTGGTTGCTGGATGAAACCGACGACCCAGAGATTGAGGCTATCTGCGATAAGCTGGGAGTGCATCATTTCAGCCGCGCCGGGATAGCCTGCTGGAACACTGCCGAAACGACGTATCGCTGGCAGGACCGGCTGCTGCGTCGGCCCAAGCCGACGACCGATCGTTTCTACGCCGCCCGCTCTAAACACGGCAATATAAACTCCTGGATGGACTACCTGCGCCTGACGGGCATCGAATACGATATCCTGGCCGGCGTCGACACCGATCAAGTACCATTGCCGAACTACCTCAACCGTCTTCTTGGTTATTTCCGCGATCCGGACGTCGCATACGTCGTCGGACCACAGGTATACGGCAATTATGGCCCGGGCCTGAAAGGTCTGGTTGCCCGTTGGGCCGAGTCGCAAGCCTCATTCTTTCAAAGTACGATTCAGCGTGCCGGTAACGCTTCTCGCTCGGCCATGTTCGTCGGCACCAACTACGCCGTCCGATTTGCCACGCTCAAACAAATCGGTGGATTCCAGCCGTGTATTACCGAAGACATGGCTACCGGTCTGGCCATACACAGTTCCGCCAACCCTGACACCGGCCAGCGCTGGCGATCCGTCTACACGCCGGACGTGCTCGCTATCGGCGAAGGGCCGAACTTCTGGGCACCCTACTTTACCCAGCAATGGCGCTGGGCTGCCGGCACGTTCGATACCTGGCGGCGTGTCGTCTGGCGCATATTCTGGAAACTATCTCCCAAGGCCATGCTCCATTACTTCTTAATGTTAACGTATTATCCGATGACCGCCCTGACGTGGCTCCTGGCCGTGACCAGCAGCATGATTTATCTGATATGGGGTGCCACGGCCGTGTTGGCGCCGTGGGGGGCGTTCATTGCCCTCTACCTGATGACACTCGTGATGCAACTGAGCCTATACTTCTGGAACCGCCGATACAATGTCTCGCCGCATGAGCCGAGTGGCTCATATGGCGTTGCCGGCATGGTCATTTCCAGCCTGACCGCACCGATTTATCTCTCAGCCCTGATCGGTATTACCGTCGGGCGAAAGCCTCATTTCGTAGTTACGACTAAGGGGTCAAACGATAATCCCGACTGGTTGCCGACTTTCAAAAGTCACGGGCATTGGGCCGCCGTTTTAGCCCTTGGCCTCACCTATGGCTTGCAACGCGGCCGGGAACACCCCGCCATGTTGGTCTGGGTAGGTGTACTCTGCCTTGTCTGTATCGCACCCATGGCACTCGGTCTGGCTGTTGCAATTCCTGACCGGCTGCGCACATTGAATTTCCGTAAATCATTAAGGACGGAGGAGGTCCAGCATGCGTAAAGACAATCCGGTCAGAACGGCACGCCGGGGGCAACCGTTTACCTTATTCGTCAGCACGGTCATCGCGCTACTGGCAGCCTCGTCGCCTTTGTCGGTGCCGGCTGTCGCCGAATGGCACCATAACCAAATCATCAATGCACCGGATTACTTAAGCAGCCGTGGCAAATGGGACATTATCAACCTTCCGGAGGCGTTCCGCCTCAACACCATTCATGCAGCCCTGCTACCGACTGGCAAAGTACTGCTCGTGGCCGGCTCGGGTAATAACCGGGACAGCTTCAACGAGTTTAATAATAATGACATGATCAGCGTCCTCAAGACTGCCGTGCTTGACCCGACGACGATGGAGGTGAAGATCATACCGACTCCGAGCGATCTGTTCTGTAGCGGCCATGCCCTGCTGCAATCAGGTAAAGTCTTAGTGGCCGGTGGCACGAGCGGCTATGAATTACTTGAAGGTGACGTCAAGAAACCGGCCGGCGCTATGATCATCCATAACGAGAATCCGGACGGAAAGGCGCGCTCGTTCAATAAAGGCACCCGATTCACCGGACCGGACGGAAAGGTCTATGTTTCAACCCAGGATATCGTCGTCCAGCCCGCTACAAAGATGGAGCATGACGACGGGAGTATCATGATCACCCATAGCTCGGTCACCGTGTTCGTCGAAGCCGTCGCCGAAGATACTTCGTACATCACGAGCAGCAATGAGCATTACGACATCGTCGGTCTGAAGGGTGACGACGTACATAACATCTACGGCCAGGGCGGACCGATGACCCTAAACAAGCAGGATTACCGTGGCGACAACCGGGCGTATGAATTCGATCCGGTCAAAGAGGCTTACGTGCGTGTCGGTGACATGAAAGAAAGCCGCTGGTACCCGACCCTGCCGGTCATGACCAACGGGGACGTTCTCGCGGTATCAGGTCTCGACAACACCGGCCAGATTACTGATACGACTGAACGGTATGACCCGGCCACCAAGGCCTGGTCTTGGGGCCCGGATCAGGCTTTCCCGACCTATCCGGCACTGTTCCGGACGCAAGATCCTGACGTACTGTTCTTCTCAGGTTCTAGCGCTGGCTACGGGCCGGCCGATAAAGGCCGCGTACCGGGGTTCTGGAACGTCAAGACCAACTCATTCAGGACCGTCACCGGCCTGCGTGATACCAATATCGCCGAGACGAGTGCGTCCGTCGTCCTGCCGCCGACTGCCGGATCGAACGATGCTAGCCAAAGCTCTCGAATCATGATCTTGGGAGGTGGTGGCGTCGGTGAATCCCCTCTCGTGACGGCCCGTACCGATGTCATCGATCTGGCCAGCGACAACCCGTCGTACAAAGCCGGACCCGGTTTACCGGCAGCCGTCCGTTACCCGAACGTTTCGGTCACCCCTTGGGACGAACTTTTCATCTCCGGTGGTTCAAGTGATTACCGCGGCAAGGAAAACAGCTATAACTATAAAGCCGCCATGTTGAACCCCACCACCAACCAAATGGAAATGATGGCCGATTCACTGGTAGGCCGAAGCTATCACTCCGGCTCACTGCTGCTGCCTGATAGCCGTATCCTGGTTTTCGGCAACGACCCGCTGTACTCCGACAAGGACAACACCCAGCCAGGTAAATTTGAACAGCGTATGGAGATCTACACGCCGCCCCAGTTATACCGTGGCGCCCGCCCGACTTTGAACGGTAACAATGACACGCAGGCGCACCGTGGCCAAACCCTGACCTTCACGTCGACCGATGCCGGCAGCATAAAGACCGCCCGATTGATCGCACCCAGTACGACGACGCATGTCACGAATATCGAGCAGCGCTCGCTTGGCGCCATCGTCAAGCATGACGGTAATACCGTCACTATTGAGTTGCCGACTGATGAGAACGTGATGAGCAACGGCTGGTACATGCTGTTCGTAACCAACACGAACGGCACCCCGTCCGTCGCCAAAATGATACAAGTTACTCCTTAGCGTTGCGGGCTAAATCGATGGCCAGTTCAGGAACGAATGTCCCGGCGGTCGGATAACCGTTGCAACTGCCATCACTTTCACCAACGTTCTTTATCCACACAAAAGCATCGATGTTATTCGCTTTCGTATCAGTCGTCGGCACATCGCCCAGGCCACGGCCTTCCGGATTGCACCAACGCTCGTCGCCCTTAATCGACGGGTCGGGAGCGCCTTTGCCGTTGCGACTGGTGTCGATGATCGCCGCTTTATTGCCACCGATCATATTGAGCAGTTTCTGTGACCATAAGACGGCGTCGGATGTCGGCACGAAGAACGATACGTTGACCGCTATGCCCCGGCCATAGCTCACACCGGAGCGTTCAAGCGGCCCCACCAGGGCGGTCGGATCCGGAAACCATTCCGAATGACCGGCGTCCAAATAGGCCGCCAGCACCATCGGCGACATAGACAGCTTTTTCATTGTCGCCTCTAGCAACTGATACCGGTCAGCGATTTGTTTTTGCGTCAGACAGCTGTCATGGATGGTCTGTGCGATAGCATCGGCTTCGACGCTGAAGACGGCAGGCTGTTTGGTAGCCGCCAAGATGCGATCGACCCAGGCCAGATAATCGTCGCTCGTCTGAAAGCCACTCTTGGAATAACCGGCACACGCGTCCCGACCAGGAATGGCATACATCTCGTATACCGGAACGGCCCCTTGGTTATACGCTTCGGCCGAAGTACGGGCCACCATTGCGATATCATGATCAGCTTTCGGATCAGAGGCGGACGGCCCGATCAACCAAGTGGTGCCAGGGCGGTCCGAGATACGTTCCATATACATGGCGTTCGTGATGTCATTATCAGCCCGATATTGCTGAGCTGTCTTATTCGCCACCCTGTTCGAATCCACATATAAGGTCTTGCCAAGTAACGGGTTCTGGGCCGGCGTCAGATCACGCCTTGTCAGGGCCGCAACTGTCAGGCCGACTCCGGCCACCATGAACAAAAATATACCGATGGTGATGATTACTCGACGACGTCTCATAACTATTGTTATTATCACTACGAGTAAGAAGATATGTCAAGCTTGAGCGTGTTCATGGCTGGCATCCGCATGACGCTCATGGTTGTTGTACTTGGCGTTAGCGTAGCCATAGGCTTACAATAGAGGAATGCAAACAATTTATTACCGGTCGATCCGTCAGGCCTATATCGGACAGATCGACGACATTAAACGGGGCAGCTGGCTCCATGTCGTAAATCCGACGGGCGAGGAACTCGATGAGTTGGCGCAACGGTTCTCATTCGACGCCGACTTGCTAAACGATGGGATCGACCTGTACGAATCGCCTCGCCTGGAGCACGAGGATGGCGTTACCTATCTCTACATCCGCTACAGCTGGCCGGAAAGCCTTGAGACCAGTACGCAGCCCCTGCTGATTATCGCTACCAGCGAGAACCTCGTCACCGTCAGTCGCCGTTCGCCCGAGCCGATCGAACACCTCGTCTCGCTCGGTGAAGTCGTCACGACGCAAAAGGTTAAGCTTATCCTGCAGATTCTTAACCAGGTCAACAACGGCTACCGCCGCGATCTCAATCAAATCACGAAACAGATTTACGCCAGCCGTTCGCGGCTGCAACGTAAGATCGTCAGTGATGACGATATCATCCGTTTCATCGACCTCGAAGAAGACCTTAACGAGTTCTTGACCGCCCTACAGCCGTACGGTCTGTTGCTCCGGGCACTGGCCAGCGGCCGGTATGTCAATTTCCACGAGGATGACCTTAACTTGATTGAGGACATCGAACTATCGACCAACGAGCTGATCGATCTGTCCAAGAACCGCCTAAAGACCATTCAGAACATGCGCGAAGCCTATGCGACCATCGCAGCCAACAACCTGAACCGCATATTCAAACGTCTTACCAGTATCACTATCTTCCTTGCCGTACCGACCGTCATCGGTGGTCTGTTCGGTATGAACGTACCCGTACCTCTCCATGATACGCCCTACGCATTCTGGATCGTCTGTGTTCTGATCGCAGCGCTCGTCGCCGGTACTGTCGCTTACTTTAAACGCCGACGTTGGCTCTAACTATGACAGCCCGCAAGTACCGCTGGTCAAAAACATACGAGTCAGCCGAGGAAGAACTGACAGCATTACTCGCACACAAGAATATTACGGCCGAGCGCTGGTCAATCGACGCCTTTGAAAACCGGGTAGCCGAGCCGGCCCCCAGCGGACGACGCCTGTGGTGCGCCGAAGGATCGACTACCGTCATCGTCAACGAAAAGAATTATTCTCTCCAGCCAGGAGATACGCTTGATATCGCCGCTCCCGGAGCGTATCAGGCTATAGCCGGTCTGAACGGCTGCAGTTGTTATGAAATCGTAACCGAAAGTTAATGTAGATGACCGAAAACCTGACACAAGACTTGTTTCATACCGGTCTCGGCGTCTATATCGTCGTGTTCTTCGGCGCTGCATTCGTCGGGGCCTGTCAGCTCATATTGAAGAAACAGCGACCGGATATCACCGACCTGGCCGTGTTGGGGCTCATTTCACTCATCTTCATACCGACCGTAATACAACTCTTCTTCTGGCCGGACCTACTAACATGGCTCCGCCGCGACACGGCAGAAATAGTGCATCATCTTCAACCCTGGCGGCTTCTCACGGCCGTCACCGTCCAAGGCGGTGCTTTCGGTGGTGCCGTACTCAATCTGGTCAGCTTGGTACTACTGGCACCTATCTGCGGGCGTCTGTACGGCGGCAAACGGATGTGGCTATGCTTCCTCATCGGCACCATCGCCGGAGAACTGGCCGGCCTCGTACTATTGCCGGTGGGTGCCGGCAACTCCGTGGGAAATTTCGGGGTGGCGGCCTTAATACTGGTCGGCGCAATCCGCTACACCAGGGGTTGGCTACGCATCATTGCCGCCGGTATTCTCGCCCTGGGGCTATTCTCCCTGACCTGGCTCGATATCCATGGCTTCGCCCTGGCCGCCGGCAGCATCACGGCAGTCTATCTTATTAGCAAACGCCGTTTACTTGGCGGTGTGGTACGTTAGGCTGCCGATAACGGTGGACTCCGTACTGACATCAAGTTTGAACGTAATGTCAGCTGGGAGTGCCTGCCAGGTAGCCCTGCTGTAGGTGCAGCTGAGTGTCAGGTCATTTTGTGCCGAATACGTGTAAGTCGCGTCGAGATTACCTTTGTCACAGGCGACATCCGTCGATAGTTTGGCATGTATCGGTGCTGAGCCGTTGGTATCCCCGTTACTTAAACCATAGTGGACGGTATAGGTCACGCTGCCGTCAGTGGTTTCCTGACGTTCGATTTTGCCCTGCGTCAGGGTGATAGCCGGAGCCGGCTTAGTCGACGGGCCCGGGCTCGGAGTAGCTGTCGTGTCAGTAGGAGCGGTTGATGGAGCGGCAGTATCCGGAACAGCCTGATTGTCAATCGTCTGAGCCGCTTTAATCGGGCGGTTGGCAGACGGGGCGGCTGTCGAAGTGTCGTCAACGTCACCGTTGCTCACTGTCTGTAAGGCTTGAGGGGCTTTTGAGGGAGCCGCAGTATGGCTGCCGCCCAGAATGATAAGGCTGATGGCTAGAACAAGAACAGTAAGACTACGTTTTCGTTGCCGAGTGAAAAATGCCTCGAGCATACTAACGTTGTATCATATTTAACAGTGGGTAACAATGAGTTCCCTCATACAGACAACCTGCAACAGCGGTGATAGAATAGAAACAGCCTTAAGCGGAGAACAACATGGAACTGACCGTACGACCCGAGTGGCAAAACCTTATCGAACATTACCAGGCAATGTCAGGCACACACCTGCGCGACCTCTTTTCCGAAGACGCCGATCGTGGCAGCCGATACCGTCTGCAGGCCGGTGATATTTACGCCGACTACTCAAAGAACATTATCAATGACGACACGCTTGAACGACTTTTCGCGCTGGCCAGGGCTTGTGGCGTCGAAGACCGACGCGATGCCATGTTTCGCGGCGACAAGATCAATACCACCGAGAACCGGGCCGTCCTGCACACTGCCTTGCGCAACCAATCCGACCAACCGGTCATGGTGGACGGCGAAGATGTCATGCCGGCCATACGGGAGGTACTCGATAAGATGGCAGCCTTCAGCAACGCTATCCGCAATAAGACATGGACCGGCCACACCGGCAAACCCGTCAAGAATATCGTCAACATCGGTATCGGCGGCTCCGACCTAGGGCCTGTCATGGTGTCAGAAGCCCTGAAATTCTACACTGACCGTGAACTGACTGTGCGTTTCGTATCGAATGTCGATGCGAATCAACTTGTCGAGACCGTCCGTGACCTGGATCCGGCCGAGACGCTCTTCATAGTCGCGTCCAAGACCTTTACGACCGACGAGACCATGACGAATGCCACATCGGCCCGGCAGTGGCTCCTGGACAGCCTGCAGGACGATGCAGCGGTGGCCCGCCACTTCGTCGCCGTCTCCACGAATGCTGAAGCCGTCGCCGAGTTCGGTATCGACACCAATAATATGTTTGAATTCTGGGATTGGGTCGGCGGCCGCTATTCCTTGATCAGCGCGATCGGCTTGTCGATCATGGTCACGATAGGCCCTGACAGTTTCAATGACCTGCTAAAGGGTTACTATGCCATGGACGAGCATTTCAAATCCGCACCGCTCGAAGCCAACCTGCCAGTCATCCTGGCCCTTTTGGGTATTTGGTACGGAAATTTCTTCGGCGCACAATCTGAAGCCATCTTGCCGTATGACCAATATTTGCATCGCTTCGCAGCCTATTTCCAACAAGGCAACATGGAGAGCAACGGCAAATCGGTCACCCTCAATGGCACGGCGGTTGACTACACGACCGGCCCGATTATCTGGGGCGAACCGGGCACCAACGGACAGCATGCTTTTTACCAGCTACTGCACCAGGGCACTCGATTGGTACCGGCTGATTTCATCGTGTTTGCACGATCGTTGAATCCGCTCGGCGACCACCATCTCAAACTGGTCGCGAACTGTTTTGCCCAGACCGAAGCCCTGGCTTTCGGTAAGACCGCGGACCAGGTCCGAGCTGAAGGCGTAACGGATTCACTTCTCCCGCACAAGGTCTTCGCCGGTAATCATCCGAGCAATACCCTGCTCTTACCCGAGTTGACGCCGAATACTCTTGGCCAGCTGATCGCACTGTACGAACACAAGATCTTCGTCCAGGGCGTTATCTGGAATATCAATTCGTTCGATCAATGGGGCGTGGAGCTGGGCAAGGTGCTGGCAAAAGATATCTATCATCAGCTCAATGATGGTACTTCCGGCAACCACGACAGCTCAACGGCCGCCCTGCTTGACACGTTCAAATCTCTCAATCAGTAAAACCAGGTGAAAATAAAAGACCGGTACCTTTGATAGATACCGGTCTTTTGTATGTGGGATAGCCGGGTGGCTACATCGCGTTCGGATCGAATCCGAGCTGTTTCATGACCGTTTCAATCGGTACTGTTCCGCTTGGTGCAGCCGAGTCGATCGTACCGGAGTATGGAGCGATCGTGTATGTGCTTTTAAGGCTAACGTTGCTGCTATCTTTCGACGTGGCATTGATGGTACCGCTCGACTTGTAAGTCTTGGTATTCAGTTCGTGGCTCCAGGTGACATCCGTCTTATCACTGGCACCATGATAGGTGACGAAGAATGGCAGGACGTCGCCGCCCTTGAAGCTCTGACCGAGTTCGACATAGGTGCCGGCATCATCGTCATCATCGATGCGGACCTTGTGAAGCAGCTTGTATTTGGCGTCGATCCATACGTCAAAAGGCTTCTGGTCGCTCGTCACGCCTGACTCGACGCTGTCTTTGCAAGAACTGATCGAGTCCTTCTTGGCACTATCGGTTTTCTCGTCACTGCTGGCTAACTTCTGGAAAGCTTTGGTCTCGTACACGCTGTTAATCAGGGCTTCACAGGCCAGTTTCAGGTGATCTTTGTTGAGCGTAGCTTTGTAATGATACGCTTTTACGCCCTGTGACGTGGTTTCTTTGGCAACGAAAGACTGGCGGGTCAGTACGGCCTTGCTTTCGTCCGAAGTGAACACGTAGTCGTTACCGACTTTCGTCACAGCCTTGGTAAGTTCGGCTATGTCAGCAGCCGTGGGTGTTTCCGGCTTGTCGTTATCAGCCGAGGTAGCGCCGGACTGGTCTGCTAATGACTTGATAGTATCGGAGCTTACCGTGATCCATTTGCCGTCGTAGTTGCTGATGCCTGGGACATACCCATCGAGGCCGAAGTCCTTTAGGCCGGTTATCTGGAAGTAAAGATCAGGGTACTCATTGCCGCTCGCAAGGGCCGCCTTGAGCTTGGCCGAAGCGTTCAGCGTCTCTCCGCTCTGGGTAAAGTTGAAGTCCATGCCACTATCGACATTCTTCGGATCGAACTTGGCGGCGAAAGAGGCACTGCCCGAACCATCATCGCTCTTGATGTCGATCGAGCCCGTCACTTCGGACTTTTCATATGATTTGAGCTTATCGTCCTCGGAGGCGCTGTCGACTAATTTGGAAAGCGTTGTACCGGTACGGTCGAGGCCGGTCTTCCAGACGTTTTCAGGTTTGTTGGGTATATAGAAAGCGAACACGTACGTCGCTGCCGCAGCGAGCACGATAAGCAAGGCAATGATACCTATAATGATCAGCTTTTTCTTCTTCGATTTGCCGTTGTCGGGTGTCCCCATCGGCAAGTTAGTGATAGGTGGCTGCGGACCGCCGCCGAATACTGCCGGCTGGCCGGGGTTCGGAGCAGCCGGTGGCATATCACCGCCGCCGATAGTCGGCCCGACGGTCGAACCGGGTGCAGCAAAGCTTGCCGGCTGAGATGGCTGGAATGCTTGTTCCGTACTTGGTGTAACCGGTTGTGCCGGCGCCTGTGGCGAAGCTAACGTCGGCGTCGGCGCGACGGGCGGTATCGGACCTGTGGATACCACTCCATCGATTGAAGGTTGCTGATTGAATGGTTTGGGTTCCATAGGGTTCCTTTTATGCTTACTAAATTACCCGCAGTATACCATAAAACTGAAAGAAAGCTTACGGGCGCAAAATCAGCTGTTGCAACAATACATAATGCGTGCTGCACAACCAGATAAGGCCAAGTGCAATCAGTGGAAATATCAGTATGACTTCCATTTTCTTACCCGTGGTCACGCGCAAGGACCGTACCGGCGGAAAGCCGAATTTGACAGGAACCGGCAACAGCCACGGCACACCTTCCCGCGTGAAACTGTCCATCACCAGGTGCGAACACACCCCTATCATGAACGCCACCCATACGATACCTATATCTATATGCGGCATCAACGGATGCAAAAAATTAATGAGGGCGCGGGCGGCAAGCCCGAATACCACCACGCCGACGAGAGAATGGCTCAGAAAGCGGTGCCCTCCGAGCAGCTTGCCGAATATCCGTCCAAAAAAGCCGCCGATCGGTAAGTTGCGCCAGAATGGTGCTGTCGGCTGATCGATATCAGGCGCGATTCCGCCTATCTGATTCGCGAGCAGCGCAGCCAGTGCAGTGGCGAGATTTACCGGCGTCGGTTGCAGTACGATAGCGGTGGCTACGAGGGCTGTGGCGGCTGCCAAGTCATGGGTGCGTCCGGTCATACTGCTTATTGTAACCCACCCCCTGACATTGACCATAAGAATCAAATATGCTATTATGGATGTATTGTTGAAGTGAATCCGGCGTTTAGGTTATAAAGTACTCCGATTTCATTATTGACAATCGACAGTACCAATCTAAATAAAAGGATTCATTTTTTATGCCTTATAACTCACGTACCGCCCGCAAACCGCGGGCCTATAGCAGCCGCCCCGTTCGCGGTAACAAGGGTCGCAAAAAAGATTACATCGACCCTCGTAAATTCATTAAAGCCGCCAAACCTTTGGCCGATGTAGTCGTTTACCAGCCGGTCAATACTTTCGCCGACTTTGCGGTTGACGATCTTATCAAGAAGAATCTCGAGAAAAAAGGCATCGCCGTCCCTTCTCCGATTCAGGATCAAGCTATCCCTCTCGGCCTTGAAGGTAAGGACATTATCGGCATCGCCAATACTGGTACCGGTAAGACCATCGCTTTTGCGCTTCCAGTCCTGCAAAAACTGATGGACGACAAATCGAGCCGGGCCATCATCATGGCTCCGACCCGTGAATTAGCTACTCAGATCGAGGATGAATTCCGTGCGATCGCCAAAGGTAGCGGTCTGTTCGGCGCATTACTAATTGGTGGTGCCGCAATGGGACCTCAGCTACGCGAACTTTCTGCCAAGCCACAGATCATTATCGGTACGCCTGGCCGTATTAAAGACCACATGGAACGCGGCAGCCTCAAGCTGGACGACGCTTCTATCGTCGTCCTCGACGAGGTCGACCGTATGCTCGACATGGGCTTCATCCACGACATGCGCACCATCCTGTCGGAAGTTCCGGCTGAGCGTCAGTCGTTCTTCTTCTCCGCCACTATGGACGGTGAAGTTGCCCGCCTGATCCAGACCTTTACGCATGACCCTGTCACCGTATCGGTCAAGACCGGTGACACCAGTGATAACGTCGAACAAGATATCGTTGCTTACCAGACTAACCAGGATAAGATCGACCAGCTCCATCACATCCTGACTAAGACCGAAGGTATGAAAGCCTTGGTCTTTGACGACACCCAACGTAGTGTCGAACGTTTGAGTAACGAACTTCTGAGCCGCGGCTTCAAAGCCGACGCCATTCACGGCGGTAAATCTCAGGGACAACGCCAACGCGCGCTGAACCGTTTCAAGAAGAATGATATCTTGATCCTGGTCGCAACTGACGTTGCCGCCCGTGGTATCGACGTTTCTGACATCACCCATGTCATCAACTACTCGACGCCTCAGACGTACTCCGACTACGTCCACCGCATCGGTCGCGCCGGTCGCGCCGGTCGCGCCGGCCAGGCTTTGACTTTCGTCGAAGCCTAAAGACTGTCTTGTGTCTTTGCTATAGGCAAGGCGATCACGAAATGTGATCCCTTGCCTATTTTGCTAGTTACACCGATGGTGCCGTGCATCTGCCGGATAATGGCATGGGCGATCGCCAGGCCGAGACCGTAGCCGTCACGCTGACTATTAGACCGAGCACTGTCAGCCCGATAAAATCTTTCGAAGATATGTGGCAGGTCGGCTTCACTGATACCATCTCCTTGGTCAATGATATGTAGCCGGATATATCGGCCGTGGCGTTCTGCGGTGACAACGATAGTACTGCCCTTACGGCTATATTTGATAGCATTGTCTAAAATAATGACCACGACCTGCACGAGCGGGAAGTGACTGGCCAATACCGAAACTTTCGGCACCTGCTCGTCGATAGATATGCCCTTGGCGACGGCGTTCGGTAGCACCTGGTTAATGGCTTCGGTCATGACATCAGGTAACGACACCGGCCGGGCGCTAACGCCGATCTCTTCTTGCCGCGCCAGATTCAACAAACCGTCGGACAAACTTTTCAGTTTCAGAGCTTCCTCGGTATTATGGCTTATCACTTCTTTGGCTTCGGCGAGAGACAGCCGGGGCTTGCGAAGCGTCACCTCATTCATCGTCTGGATAGCTGTCAATGGCGTCCGCAGTTCATGCGAGGCATCACTGACAAACCTGCTCTGCGCTTCCATCGCCGCTTCGATGGGGCGCAAATTACGGCGTGCCAGCCACCAGCTGAGACCGCCACCCAAGAGCAATGCTCCGATGTTGATGGCGATCAGGCGCGTTCTTAAAACGTCCCTGCCTTCTTCTGCCCTAAGCTCCAGGAACTGTCTGATGGCCGGGTCCGGCTTGTGCTGGTCATCCTGCGGACGCACGAGCAGAGCATCGGGCGGGACTTGCCGATGCAACTGTTGCGCCGAAGTCTTATAGAAAACGATGCTGAAGCCGATGCTCATCGCCATGATGATAAGCAGGTATGTGGCCGCCAACCGCGTCGTCGGTGTATTGAACAGTCGCTTCAGCTCCGTCGTATTCACGAGCCGGCTGCTTTATAGCCGAAACCACGGACCGTCTGAATCAAATCAGGGCCGGCAAACGGTTTGTCCACCTTCGCCCGCAGATAGGCGACGAAAACTTCGACGTTGTTCGGGAGGATGTCGGCATCAAAATCCCAGACATGCGTCATGATATTGTTCTTGCTAAGGACCTTTCCTTTGTTGCGCAACAGGTACTCCAGCAAGGCATACTCTTTACTTGATAGGGCTATCGGTTTGCCGTCCCGATGGACCTCCTTGGTAACCGTGTTCATCGTCAGGTCTTGAGCGGCCAGAACTTCGCCGAGTGATTCGTGCGGTCGGCGCAGTAATGCCCTGACCCGGGCCAGGAGTACCTCGAAGGCGAATGGCTTGGCGATATAATCATCGGCGCCGCCATCCAGACCTTTGACGACATCTCGACTTTGATCTTTTGCGGTCATCATAAGGATAGGCACGTGATTGCCTGTCTCACGGATTGCCTGGCAAACGCTGTAGCCATCCTTACCCGGCAACATGACGTCAAGGATTATCAGATCGTATTCATCGTTAAGCGCTGCATTGAGGCCGTCCTCCCCGTCATATACGACGTCGACGGCGTACGATTCCTGTTGCAGGCCCTCGCGGACAGCTTGGGCGATTCGATGTTCATCTTCTACTACTAAAATTCTCATATGCTCATGATGCTATAGAAACTTTAAAATTACCTTAATAGACTAACTCGCATGGAGGCTGGTTGATTCCGGCCATATATAGTGCGTCAGCCGCCGCCCTTTGGTCGTTACCCGTATCCACATTTCTGTCGGACTGCTCTGACTCAACACCACCAGACCTTTGTTGCGGAGGCTCGTCACAATGTGAACCAGCCGTGATCGCTCGACTTGGAGGGTGTCGGCCAATGTGACGAAATCTTCACCACCGGCCTCATCGACTTGTTGAAGGACGAGGGCGAATTCGTTTGATAAGTGTACCTTGTTCATAGGGGCGTTCTCCTGTTTAGGTACTGCCACTGTAGTACACGCGACTTAGAATATTCTTAATCATAAGCTTGACGGCTTAGAACTTTCACTTTATAATTTTAGTAACCTAAGTTGGACTCGCATGACCTCACATTTCTACCACTTAGCACGTAATAATCTCGGTAGAGGACCGACATGCGCTTCCGAACAAAAATCGCAATCTTAGCTCTTACTCTTGTAGCCAGCCTGGGCATCCCGCTGGCTATTTTGACTCGCGCCGAAGCCGAGCCATCGACCAACTACGCCGTCTTTACTGATCAGTTTCAGAATGACTGGACCAACTGGTCGTGGAGCGGTCAGCTTGGCGTGCAGGACAACCAGATCGCTTTCACGCCGAGCACCGGCTGGTTCGGGCTGTACCTGCACACTGACAGGGCAGTTCCGACGAGCCCGTATAATTCCATCCAGTTCAAGTTGAAAACCAGCAGTCCTACCAGCATGCGCTTATACGGATTCGACCAGAACTGGCAGCCCAGCCAGAGCGTCGAGCTCAAAGACTACGTGACCGCCAATATCAGCAATGACGGCTGGCGCATATACACCGTGCCACTCAGTGCCCTGCGACTGGCCAGCAATTCCCTGAACGGCCTGGTATTACAGGACACGACCGGACAGACTCAACCGACCTTCTATATGGATGATGTCGCGCTGCAAGCTAACGCTATCACTCCAGCTCCGTCTACGCAGCCTCAGAACAGTTTTGATTTCTCCGCGAACGATTTACCGAACTGGGCCGGAGCGGGCTACGAAGACAGTGACGCCCGCGGCGGCACAGCTCTTCTGGTTTGGACGAATGCAACCGTCAGCAATCAATACGCAGCGCCAGCCAGCAATCAAATCATCATACGGGCCAAGGCAGACCTTTGCCAAGGCGCTGCCACCATGGTCGTCAGTCTTGACGGCAAGGCTCTCACCACCATTGCCGTCGATAGCGCCGCCTGGCGTAACTACAGCATTCCAGTGGCCATCACGGCGGGTGATCACACTGTCTCGGTCGCCTTTACTAATGATGCCCACGACATTTGTGACCGCAATTTACGCCTCGACACTTTAACCTTTGGTGTCGGCACTCCTGAGACTGCCGTCGCAGCGCCTACCGCGGCCGCTTCTGTCGCGGCCAAATCAAGTGCTGCGGCCGCCGGCGCAGAAGCGAACGCTGTAGCCAACAGCGTCAACAATCTGGTGTCCGCTTCACTGTACGTTGACCCGAATACCGCAGCCGCCCAACAGGTCGCCGCCTGGAAAAACAGCCGACCGCAGGACGCCAACCTTTTGGCTAAGATCGCCAATCAGCCGACCGCCAAGTGGTTCGGTGACTGGAGCGGTGATGTCAGCGCTGCCGTCCGTTCATACGTCAACGCTGCCGGCAGCAAGGTTCCTATCCTCGTCGCTTATAACATACCAAACCGTGACTGCGGCAGTTACTCCGCCGGCGGGTCAGCCAACAGCGCTGCCTACAGCCAGTGGGTCAGTGCTTTCGCCAGCGGTCTAGGTGGTCATAAGGCCATCGTAATACTCGAGCCGGACGCACTTGCACTCAATGATTGTCTGTCAGCGCTCGACAAACAAAGCCGCTACCAGATGCTCAGCGAGGCTGTCACGACATTGAGTGCCCAGGGTGCGCTTGTATACCTGGATGCCGGTAACAGCACCTGGGTAGGCGTTGACGACATGGGAGGCCGTTTACAGCAAGCCGGCATCGCCAAAGCCAGCGGTTTCGCACTCAACGTCTCTAACTTCAATTCCACATCGTCTGAAGTCGCCTACGGCAACAAGCTGAACGCCATGGTCCACAAACCGTTCGTCGTCGACACTAGCCGTAACGGCAACGGCACTAACGGTCAGTTCTGTAACCCGTCAGGCCGGGCCATCGGTCAAGCGCCGACACTCAGCACCGGGCAAGCCAATGTTGATGCTTTCCTGTGGATCAAGATTCCTGGCGAATCTGACGGCACTTGTAACGGCGGTCCTTCGGCAGGCGCCTGGTGGGCTGATTACGCACTCGGCCTGGTAAGAAATTAAGTAACGGTTAATAGGAATTTAACACTGCCCCGCCATACTGCAGGCATGGCAACCGCAACAATCCCGACCGTTCTTTTAATCGAAGGCAACAGCCAGTATGCCCGCATACTGCAGCGCCACATGAAGGCAGATTTCACGGTCGATTTCGCGTTCTCAAGCACGGTCGCACTTCGGAAGTTGACCGACCATACATACGACATCGTGCTTGTCAGCGGGCACTTGCCCGATCTGCTCGCGACCAACCTTTGCCAGCAGATACGTGCTCTACTACCAAAGATACTCATAATAGCCATTCTGGATGATAGCGGCGTGCAACATCGTATCAATGCTCTGACGGCAGGCGCCGACGGCTGGCTTGGCGTGCCACTGCATTATTCGGAGCTTCTTTGCCTCTGCCAGACCCTGCTACGCCGCCGCCCTATGGCAAATAATGTCTGCCTTCGCTATCACGATCTGGAACTTCATACCAGTAGCCGGACCGTCAAACGTGCCGGGCAATCCATCAGCCTGACACCAAAGCAGTTCGCGGCGCTTGAATGTCTGCTCCTGCATGCCGGGTCAGTCGTCAGTCGTGAAGTATTCACCCGTCACGTCTGGGATTTTGCCCAAACCGGCTGGAATCAGACAATAGATGTCCATATCAGTACGCTGCGGTCAAAAATTGACCGTCCCTTTTCGAGCAATCTGATTCATACGGTGCGAGGTCACGGCTACAAACTCTCCGCCGAGGCCTAGATAGGCACGGCCCAGGCAAGCATGTATACTGTATGCAAGATGTCACATCGCCTACCAGCCGATTATCAGGTTGACTTCCAAAAACTCGAGCACTCACTCGCTACTGCTTCTGAGGGCGATCTTCACAAAGCTATCGTCAATACACCTTTTACCGAAACCGTGCAGATGGCTCTGCTCCGCCTCGGGATTACCGTGCTGCTTCTCGTAAACGAAGAGAACCAGACACTCGATCGCATCGCCTTGTCTGATACCGAGATGGCCAAGGGGTCGACCCGCTATTCGATGAAGCGTTTCAACGATATCCGTATCCCAATGAGCAGTCCGGAAAATATTCTTGTCAAAGCCGTCAGGACCGGCGAACCCGAATTTGTCAGCGACTGGTCCCATATGTTCGTCCCCGAACTGACTCCCTCGCAAGCCAGGCTGAATCAGGCCAGTGCCGGCATCGGCACCAGCGCCATATATCCCTTCAGAAACGGTGCGATGATATTCAGTTTCTTTTCTGAACCAGGTGCGATCACGGACGCGCACCGTGACTTCATGCGCCGGTATATCGACTTGGTTACCAAATATTTAAGCTAAGCCGGCCGCGACCAGGCGATGTACTGCCGCCGAACCCGGAAAGAAAACTTCGCATCGACCATTAGAAAAACGGCCGAGCGTCTCAAGCCGCGGCTCCTGATCAGCCAGATTACGGACCATAAGATTATACTGCGAGCCCTTGCCATAAAGCGGAGTAAACCGTAGCTGCTGGCCATTATTCCAAGGCGTGGCGAAGTCCTGGATGACTTCGAGGGCGTTATCCTTGAGCACCTGCCGTTCGTTATGTAAAGCCGCCTCCAGCTCTTTCGGTTTGCCTTGATACTGGTACAGCACGGTGGATTGCCAGCTGACATCGAACCGATGAAAACCGGTCTCGATATCAAACATCGACATATCCTCTTCATCGGTAAAGTCTCCCTGAAAGAACCGCAGGCCAAGGTTACGAAGCTGCACCAGGCGCAAGGAGGTCAGCTTGGCAAGTTGCTCTCTTCTTTCCAAATCGCCATACTCGGACGGATATTGGCAACCTGGCACTGCCCACCCCATCGTGGCCTGGTCATGATCCGCTAGATCGACACCCCAACACTCACCCAGGGCTACGCGGCCGGCATAACCGGCAAAGATGGCTTCGAAGCCCCGCTGAAATGCGGGATCCAACTTATTACCCTTGATGTCCACGCTGGCGACTTCAGGCCGATGAGGCAACCGGTTAGTTTTCATCTGCATCATCACGAGACCGACGCTACAGCCCCAGTCTACGACGCTGGCGCCTTCGCGTGGCAGCTGGTCCTCGTGCAGCTTCATTGCCAGTAGCAGCCCGACATGTCGTTTCGGCTCATTAGTCTGCACTGAAAAATAACCCAGTTGGTGGTCAATCCGGTCCATGGCGGCGCGATCTTCTGACAATCCTTTCAACATACCGTACCAGCGGGCCGGATCTTCAAAGGCATACGGATACTCAGGATCGAGCGGACCGCGATGAAACTGGATTTGCCGCCAGAATAATTGGACTTGCTGCTCTGGTGTCATATCAGGCCGTTTCATCATGAACCGATCAACCATGCCCTGAATCGGGGGCAAACCGACTTCGGAATCGGTCAGCACATCGATGGCCGCGACCCCGAATGCCGTCAGTACTTGCTCATCGCCTGGCGGTGATTCGGTCAAATCATGAAGAGAACCGACAAATTTTTCTCTTGCTTCAATAAGCCGGTTGGCGTCGTGCTGTGTCTCCGGTGATGGTATCTGTGGATAAGTACCCATTCCCCTATACCCTACAATAAAAGTATGCTTAAGTATAGTGTATGCCTGAGATTTTTGATGAATCACGCCGCATTGTCGGCAGTTTAACTAATCCCGAGGATGTCGATCTGGTGGCCGACCGTATCGTCAATGGCGGTGTCGTCGTTGGTGTCGGCAATACCGGCGTCTATGCCCTGGCCGGTGACGGCGGACACCCTGATTTCGGCGATCGGCTGTTCACTATCAAGCACCGGGCCCCGTCCCGCACCATGGGGATGTTTCTCGGTGCTGCCAGTTTTGTGGAAATGGTTGACTTTGATAGGGTTGAACCGCACGTGCGGCCTCTGCTGGAAAACCCTGAGACACTAGAAAATACTCTCGGCGACCTGGCTTTCGTGCGCGTACCGCTGTTGCGCTCAGTGCAGCTTGATCTACCGGCCCAAATGCAAAAATACGCCGTTTCGAAACGACGCACAGATGGTGAACACGTTCCTTTCATTCAGTCATATTTCGCGGTCGCCGACACCTTGTTCGCTGGCCTCGCCCAAAAAATGGCCGACCGTAAAGTTGCCTTTCCGGCCATATCTTCCATGAATTATTCGGGTGAAGGCGAAATCACCGAACGCGAAGACGCCGATGAGTTCTGTGCCGATCAAAAAATTGATGTCCTTCACGACGTCGGTCATAGCCCCTTGGCATTCGGATCCTGCCCGATATATGAGACTGCGCCGACGGGTCTGATATGCGTGCGCACCGGCAATATCAGCCGCGCCGTCATGGAACGCGTCCTCGCGCCGTTCGGTTCGTTCGTAGGAGCGCAGGAACCACACGTTGACACGCCTCCCTACCGCTCACTTCGCCTATCGGACGTTCCTGAACTGATCAACGATAACCTATACGGTAGCGATGCCCGACAGGCCGTCGTCGAACAACGACTGATATTTGAACGCGAAGGAGCGACCGTCTAAGTCGTGAAACTTTCGCCACAATTCATCCGTTTCTGCATAGTCGGCTTGGTAAACACCGCCATTGACACGATAATCTTCGTCACCTTGCGTGAACTGGGGCTAAGTGTGCTGCTCGCTAATATCATTTCAACGACGATCGGCCTAGCCGTCAGCTTGGCCCTCAACTATCGGTACACATTCAAGACGACAGGAGGGCTGGCACCGCCGAAGATAGCGTTATACATAGGCGTGACGTTATTCGGCCTGTGGATCTTACAGCCGATTGCGATCAGCCTACTCATGGTACTCGATCAGCATGTTCCCTACGTACAGTGGGCTGCCGGCCTCGTCGGACACGAATCTATCTTGAGCAATGCCATACCGAAGCTGGGTTCAGTAGTCGTTACACTGACCTGGAATTACCTCTGGTACAGCTATGTCATCTTCAAAGACCGCAAAGTTGCAGCTGAAACAGCCATAGCACAGGAATAGGCTTGTCGGTATTTAGTTTAGTTAGTATACTGTTAAGTATCTAAACTATTATGACAGCATCCATCACTGAATATTTCACTAACAACAATCGTATGCGGCGCCTGACCCAAACGTGGTTCCAGGAGTTCTTGCGCAGCTACAATGTCTCCACCGCCCAATCAGAGGTACTTATACTCCTCTTGAAACAACCTGAACCGTTGCAGCCGAAAGAAATCGCCCGCTGCCTGCAGCTGACTCCCGGAGCCGTCAGCCAGCTGGTTGACAGCCTAGTCGAAAACGGCCATGTCATCCGGACGCCCTCACCGACCGACCGTCGCTCGACAGCAATAAGCCTCAAAGAGGATGGGAACGACATGTTGATGGAGCTTCGACGGCACCAGAAAAACTTCCAGCATGATATGAGCGAGATACTCACTGATGATGAAATCGAACAATTGCTAAATACTCAAACAAAAATCTTAGCCTACCTTGAAAGGAGCACAAATGGAAAAAATCAAAGCTAGAATCGCCAACCAGAAAGCCCGTCACACACCAGCGGACCCCGATGCCCAGCGATCACATCGGGAAATCATGGTCATCATCTTCGCTTTGATGGCAGCCATGCTCCTGGCCGCCCTCGACCAGACTATCGTTTCAACCGCATTGCCGAAAATCGCCAGCGATTTACACGGTCTTAATAAACTGTCATGGGTGGCTACCGCCTACCTGCTCACCAGTGCCATTGTCACACCGATATACGGTAAGGTGAGTGACTCGTTAGGCCGCAAAAAGGTCTTTCAGTTCGCTATCATCGTCTTTTTGATCGGATCAGCCCTTTGTGGCGCCGCTCAGAACATGGACCAGTTGGTCATCTTCCGAGCCATCCAGGGTCTTGGAGGCGGTGGTCTGATCAGCCTGGCACTCGCGACGATCGGTGATATTGTGCCACCTCGCCAGCGCGGCCGCTATCAGGGCTATTTCGGTGCCGTATTCGGTGTATCAAGTATCTTGGGGCCACTGTTAGGCGGCCTTTTTACCGATCACTTAAGCTGGCGCTGGATTTTCTATATCAACATCCCGATTGGTATAGTAGCGTTTGCCGCTATCGCCTTACGCCTGCACTTGCCGGTACGTAGTGAGCGTCACCGCTTCGACGTCTGGGGCAGCCTTCTGATGGCAGGCGCCGTCAGCTGTCTGTTGTTAGCTTTGACCTGGGGCGGCAACACCTACGCCTGGGGCTCTGGTACCATTCTCGGTCTGTTTGCAGGTGCCATAGTCCTCGGTGCCGCCCTGATTGCCCGCGAACGCAAAGCTGCCGAACCGATCTTTCCACCGCGCCTTTTCAAAAATGATATCTTTATCGTCTCATCGTTGTTATCCGGCTTGGTAGGCTTGGTCATGCTCGGAAGTATCATCTTCTTGCCTTTATACCAGCAGATCGTCCGCCACGATTCACCGACCATTTCCGGATTGCTCTTACTGCCGTTCGTGGCCGGGCTGTTCTCAGGCTCACTGACTTCGGGTCGACTCATCTCGAAATATGGCCGGTACCGTCATTTCCCCCTGATCGGTAATGCCTTATTGGTGCTTGGTCTGTTTCTGTTCTCGCACATCCAGACCGACACCAGTCAGGTCGTCTTATCCATCTGGATGATCATCATGGGATTAGGAATCGGATTACAGATGCAGGTCATGACGTTGGCCGTCCAAAACTCGTCCGACAGGAAAGACCTTGGAACGGCGACATCTATCGTCACTTTCTTCCGAAGCCTGGGTAGCTCCATCGGAACCGCCGTCTTCGGCTTGATCCTTACCAGCCAGCTGACACACTACCTGACACAGGCATTCGCCGGTTCCGCCAGTCAGGTATCATCGGCCGGCCTGCAATCCAGCAGCGCGGCGATTCAAAGCCTACCTCCCCAGGTGGCACAGACCGTTCTTCAGTCTTACACCAACGCGTTCCAAGACGTATTCTTAGCAGCGATACCGTTCGCGGTCGCCGCCTTCATCGTCGCACTTTTCCTGCGTGAGCTGCCACTTCACGATACGATCAAGAAAGAGGCCGGCTCAGGCGGCGCGGAAATATAACCCGGCCTCTCGCCGAGGTAGTTTTAATCGGCCCGAACTGGCGACTGTCGCGACTGGCCGTGACATTGTCACCGACGACGAACATCATGTCCTTTCGTACCCACGCAACCCGTTTAAGCATGTCGCGTGATTCGTGACGCAATAAGATGACGTCTCCTTCACGAATATCAGCCCACCGCCAAGCTATGACGATCTGATCGACCCGCAAGGTCGGCAACATACTGTCGCCGACAACCTGGCGGATGACAAAAGGTAACCTAAGCCTTTTTGGTAGCCCAGAAGATTTCAGCGATCTCATCGATCATGACTAACAATTTATCGGCTTCAGACGGATCTAGATGGTGCTTACACTCACCGGCTTGCTTGATCGCCTTCCAGAATTTGTCGTGTAAGTCGGGGTATTTTTCGAGATGTTCCGGTTTGAAATAATCTGCCCATAGTACCATCAGATGATGTTTGACGAGCTCTGCCCTGTCCTCTTTGATGATGATGGCACGAACTTTGTTATGTTCGTCTAGGCCGTCATATTTCTTCATGATTTCCAATACGGACTGCGCCTCGATCCGGGCCTGAGCCGGGTCATAGACGCCGCATGGCAGGTCACAGTGGGCATAGACAGGCTTGATAAACGGTAATCTCATTACGAACCCCCTTAAACGTTATGTTTTAAGTATACCGCTCTTACGCCGGCTGTGCTGCCGATTAGTTCACATTGTCAGAAGATCGGGCTCGCCACTTGGCGATTTCGGCGTGGTGACCGTTCAGTAGGACCTCTGGTACTGCCCGGCCACGGAAGTCGGCCGGCCGGGTGTACTGCGGAAATTCGATCGATTCATCATCATCTTGGAACGATTCGATATCGGCCGATGTCTCACCACCCAGTACACCTGGCAATAGTCGCACCACGGAATCGATAATGATCATGGCCGGCAGCTCACCGCCTGTCAGGACATAATTACCGATGCGGTACTGCGAATCGACCCATTCGGTTACGCGCTCATCGTAGCCTTCGTAGCGCGGACAGATGAGGATCAGCCCCTTATCGCTGGCGGCTAGCTCTTTAGCGACGGATTGTTTATACAGTTCGCCTCTAGGCGTAGGCAGGATCACGCGGGCGTCCGGATCATTCTGTTTGGCGAATTCGATCGCTGCCACGAGCGGCTCCGGCTTGAGGAGCATGCCGTCGCCTCCTCCGTACGGCGTGTCGTCGACCTGCTTGCGTGGCCCGAGACCATAATCGCGCAGGTTTATGAAGCTATACTCGGCAATGCCACGGTCGGCCGCTTTCCATAGCATGCTGTTGCCCAGAACGCCTGTGAACATTTCAGGGAACAACGTGATCACTTGTATTTTCATTGTAATTATTATATCAATTGAAACCAAAAAGAACCAATCATAAGACTGGTTCTTTTTGTCACATAAAGCTCCCAAACTTGGGAAGTTGGCTCGCAATGAGCTTTTTGTTTTTTGTTTGTTATCAGGTGCGTCGTAAGATCGACTAATCAGTACTATAGCCTATGGGGCTTATGTTTTGCAAGCTAAAAGTGATGCATTTTAGACATCGAGGTCGTCGAGATCCTGGAGTTCGCGGCGCGTCTTACTGACCATGTCTTCATTATCAGTCGGCTCGCCCCGGTCCTCGCTGTCATCAGCCGAACGCTGACTGTCATCCTGATGGTGTTGAGGGGCCACACCGTTGTCAATTATCTTCAGGTTGTAACGGGCGTCGTTCTTGGTGCCGAGCGCACGTAAGAGAGTACGGAGGCTCTGGGCGGTACCGCCACGCTTACCGATGACCCGGCCGAGATCTTCAGGATCGACGGTCAGTTCAAGCAGGACGCCTTTTTCATCGATACGGCGTTCGATTTGGACGGCGTCAGGGTTGTTGACGAGGGATTTTACGATGAATTCTACGAATTGCTGGTCAATGCTGTTCATGGGAAGCGCCTCCGGTTGGTTACTGTATTACTGCCCATTATAACAAAACGCGCCGGAGCGCGTTTGTCGGAAAACACACAGTTGAAACGGATTATGCTTCTTCGGTGGTTTCAGCGGCTGGTTCTTCAGCGGTAGTTTCCGGTTCGGCTTCAGCGACCGGCTCTTCTTTAGGCTGGTTGCGGCGAAGTTTTTCCGGGTTGCGCAGCTTGCCTTGCTTCTCAGCGGCTTTCAGGACCCAGGCCGGCAGAGCGATGCTTTCCTGTTCGAATAAGCGGACGACTCGAGGAGAAGGCTGCGCTCCGTGCTCGAGGTAAAAGCTCGCTTTGTCTTTGACGATGGTTGCGGTCTTGGTGTGTGGGTCATAGCTGCCGAGGGCGGCTACTACCTTGCCACTACTTGGTGTGACGTGTGAGTCCTGGACTACGACACGGAACATGGCGTGTCCCTTACGACCTGTGCGCTGTAGACGAATTGCTAACATAAACGGTTACTACCTCTTTCTTCCTTCAATCAAGTTGTTGTAGATAATCTTTGTTATTTTACAGATATTAGCTCTATCTGTCAATTGCTAGGCTGCTTATAGCCGACTAAAGCCTCTTCGGCGGCCTTCTGTTGGCCGGCTTGCTTGCTCGGACCGGTCCCCTGGCCTTTCAGAATGTTGTTGACGTAGACACCGACGACGAACGTCTTGTCGTGGTCAGGACCGGTTTCTTCTAGCACCTTGTACATCGGTGTCGCACCATCCTGGCTCTGGGCGACTTCTTGCAGATGAGACTTGGCATCCATCCACGAACCGCTGTCCAGGATCTCCTGGAATGTACTGAGAATACTCTCGGTAATGAATTGGCGGGCCGGCTCATATCCCTGGTCAAGGTAGAGGGCGCCGATGACGGCTTCGAAGGAGTTAGCTAAGATCTGGGCGCGGGCCCGATCGGTACCGCGCTTTTCACCACGGCTCAGACGTAGCAGTGGCTCAAAACCGTAGCGGCTGGCAGCTGCGCCGATGCTCTCGGTGCGGACCAGGCTGGAGCGCCAGTTGGTCAGGATGCCTTCCGGTTCAGCGAAATTACTATACAGGTACTCGGTGACGACGAGCTCAAGGACGGCGTCGCCCAGGAATTCGAGCCGCTCATTGTGCTGACTGACGGTCTTACGGTGCTCGTTCAGGTATGACCGGTGAGTGAAAGCTGTCAGCAGCAGATCGATATCTTTGAATTCAGTGTGCAGCACATCGCGTGCAAAACTGACGTACGGTGTTAAATCCATTATAATTTTTGCTCCCGGATCCGTTTCATCCCGACTAGTATTAATTTACCGATATCATCATAGGCAATCTTGTCGATAGCATCAGTCGCCGGCAACCATTTCATGTCAGTCAGCCAGTCTTCACCTTCCAACTTATCAGTGTCGCCTTTGCCTTCGACCAAGAAGATATGCATAGTCATCAGCACCAGCGTGTGGGTGCGACGGTAGCGGAAGTTGACTTTGCCGAGCCAGTTGTGGACTCTCATCTCTTGCAGACCGGTTTCTTCTTGAATTTCGCGGGCGGCCGTCTGGCGCGGCTCTTCGCCCGGCTCGACGTGCCCCTTTGGAATCGTCCAACGGTTCTTGGCATCCTGGATCAAGAGAATCTCGAGTTTGCCCGTCGTCTTATTGTGACGGAAGATGACACCGCCGGCAGTGGTCTCCCTGACGACTTCATCAATCGCCGGGCGCCGCTTGTTAACCAGCTTCTTGATGCCTTCAAGTGGTTTCGGGCGTCGCATTGCCATGATGTCAGGCTCCCTTTTCTGGAGTAGGCTCCGGCGTTTCGCGTTGACGCAGCACGGTACCGAGTACACCGTTGACGAACTTCGAGGAATTTTCGCCACCGAAGGCTTTGGCTAGTTCGACAGCCTCATTGATGACGACCTTAGGCGGTACGTCTTTTTCATACAGCAGTTCATAGAGACCGACACGCAAGACAGCGCGGTCCATCCGGGCGATGTCTTTGATAGGCCAGTCAGGGGCGACAGGCTGCAGCGTGGCATCGAGCTCTTCGGCCTTTTCAGAGACGCCTTTGACCAGGGCTTCAATGAAGGCGATGTCATCAACCATGTCCTTGTAACGGTCAATGTTACGATTCAGGACCTCTGACAAGTCGAATTCAGGGTCTTTGGCATCACACCGAAAATCCTGCTCATAGAGCGTCTGGAGGGCGATGATACGACCGAGGTGACGGTTTGATGCCATATTGTTTATTTCCTGATTAGGTACGATGCGCCGTAAGGGCTATTGATATTCTAGCAAGTGAGACCGGGAAAGGACTTAGGCAGTCTTAACAGCGCCGGATTCGCGCTTGGTGGTACGGACTTTAACAGGTGACTTGCTGTTGACCTTGCGGGCTAATTCAAGCACCAAGTGGCTGCGGCGGATTCCGGTCTTACGCGGACTGGTTCGCTTTTTGGGTTTACCCATGGTGTATAACTCCTTACACGGTGGTATTTTAGCTTATAACGTTAACTGTATTTTACAACGGACTGCTCAAAAACTCAAGTGGTGCTTCAAACGACCAGATTTAACAACTTGTCGGCGATATAAATCTGCTTCTTGATTTCTTTGCCGGCGAGCTGAGCCTGGACCCCCGATTCGGCCTGCGCGGCGGTCAAAACGTCTGCTTCGGACTGACCCACCGGCAGCTTAAGCTGAGCGCGAACCTTACCGTTTACCTGGACCACTATGGTGACCGTCTCGGACTGCAGATACTTTTCTTCATGGACCGGCCAGGCGCTGACATGAACCGAACCTTCATTACCGAGCTGCTGCCATAATTCTTCAGCCATGTGCGGTGCATACGGCGCCACTAGCTGGACGAGCGTCGCCAGCGGTTGCCGCCATACACCGTCGGTCAACGGTACTTCGGCCTTCACTTTATAGAGGTCATTGACCAGCTGCATCAGCGATGCGACGGCCGTATTAAAGCTCATCTCCTGCAAATCCTGGGACACTTTCTTTATCGTGCGGTGCAACGGGCGCAATATCTCAATCGGTGGCTCCTGATCAGATACGGCGGACGTATCAAAGTCCTGCACCAGCGTCCAGATACGCTGCAAGAACCGGTACGTTCCCGCTACGCCCTCGGGGCCCCAAGGCGTCGTCTGATCATATGGTGCCAGGAACGCGATCGCGATACGCAGTGCGTCAGCGCCGTACCCGCTATCGATGACTTCGGTCGGATTGACAATATTGCCCTTGCTCTTACTCATCTTGGTGCCGTCAGCGGCGAGGACAATTCCCTGACCGCGACGGGCCACATACGGTTCGGGCGTCGGCAGTAAGCCCTGATCAAACAGGAACTGGTGCCAAAAACGGGAATACAACAGGTGGAGCGTGGTATGCTCCATGCCGCCGAGATACATATCGACGGCACCCCAGTAGTTCAATTTGGCACGGTCGGCAAACGCCTGGTCATTGTGAGCATCGAAATACCGTAGATAATACCAGGAAGAACCGGCCCAGTTGGGCATGGTGTCCGTCTCGCGCTTGGCAGGACCGCCACAGGTCGGACAGGTCGTGTTGACCCAATCGGTAATGGCAGCCAGCGGGCTTTCGCCGGTGTCGGTCGGTTCGTAGTGATCGACCGGGGGCAGCGTGACCGGCAGCTGATCATCCGGCACGGCTACGGCGCCATGCTCTGGGCAGTGGATGATAGGTATCGGTTCACCCCAGTAGTGCTGTCGGCTGAAGACCCAGTCACGCAGACGGTACGTCACGCGCTCTTTGGCGACGCCTTTTTCAACCAGGTCAGTCACGATCTGTTCGCGAGCTTCACTGGTAGTCATGTCGTCATAGATCCCGGAGTTAACCATTCGGCCTTCACCGGTATAAATGCTGCTTTCAAAGGCCAGCCGGGCGACGGTCTGCCATTGGTTATCAGCCTGCTCCATGATCTGCTCTTTGGTTAGCCACTGGATATCGTAGGCGTCTTTTTCATACTCTTCGGTGCCGACGACGCCATTGGCGGCCATCGAGTTAACAGTGGCCAAGACGATCGTCCGAACAGCTCGGCGAGGCCCTTTTTCGCTGACGTAATGTGACAACGTCGAGGCCGGGATGATCCGGTCGATAGTGATGTCGGTGTAACCGGTCTCTTCGCTGAATTCACGTCGGGCGGCTTCTTCAGGCGCTTCCCCGTCATCTATGCCGCCGCCCGGAAACTCTATACCCTGCGGCTTGTAGGCAGTATTCTCACGCCAATTGAGGACGCAGTACGTGTCAGTATGAGGGTCACGGGCCAGAACCACGACCGTTGGTCGGGGCGTGGTATCAGGTACATACTCCTGCAAGACCGGAGCAACGACCGGTATGATCGGCAGCTCGAACTTGCTGGCGAATTCATTATCGCGCTCGTCGTGTGCCGGCACTGCCATGATGGCCCCGGTGCCGTAACCGTGCAGCACATAGTCGGCTACCCAGATCGGTATGAGTTCGTCGGTAGCGGGGTTACGTGCATAGGCCCCGGTAAATACGCCTGTTTTCTGGCGGTCGGTATCCTGCCGCTCGACATCGCTCTTGGCCATGGCTGCTTTGACGTACGTGTGGACGGCTGCTTTTTGGCCAGGCGTGACGATATCGTCGACGAGGGCGTGTTCGGGGGCCAGAACTAAGAAAGTCGCGCCGAATATCGTGTCGGGTCGGGTCGTGAAGACGTTAATGACATCATCATGGCCGTCGATGGCAAAGCTGACTTCGGCACCCCGGCTGCGGCCGATCCAGTGGATCTGCTGATCGGCGATGCGGCTCGGGTAGTCAACATCCTGCAACCCATCGATCAGACGGTCGGCGTAATCAGTAATCCTTAGTAACCACTGCTTCAATAATTTCTTTTCGACGGGAGTGTCACAGCGTTCGTGGCGACCATTGACCACTTCTTCATTAGCGAGCCCGGTCTTTTCGAACGGACACCAATTGATGGCGATCTCAGCCTGATAGGCCAGACCGGCTTCAAAGAATTTCAGGAACAGCCACTGAGTCCAGCGGTAATACTCAGGGTCGCTCGTGCGGAAGCTACGGCTCCAGTCAAAGCTGTAGCCCAGTTGTTCGAGCTGCTTCTGAAAGTTGGCGACGTTGGTATCAGTAGCGGACTGCGGGGTTACCTTATTTTTGATCGCGTAGTTTTCAGTCGGCAGACCGAAGGCGTCGTAACCCATGGGATACAGGACGTTATATCCTTGCATGCGTTTGTGCCGGGCCATGATGTCACCGTACGTATATTCACGGGCGTGACCCAGATGGATACCGGTGCCTGACGGATATGGGAACTCCGTCAACATGACGTACTTTGGTTTGTCGTCAAAATCGACGGCCTGATAAATCTTGTCCGCAGCCCAGCGCTGCTGCCATTTCGGCTCGATGTCTTTCGGGTTGTAGCGTTGCATGATTATCTAGTATAACAGAGGCGGAAATTACTCGCCGAACTGTTGCCGTTTGCGGGCCATCCAGTACGGACTTTGGCGCACCAGACGCTTGGAATCGGCTGGATCCTGCAGGAATGATTTGATGGCTTCTTCGGCAAAGACACCATTCTGAGAACCTTTGGCAAGCACGACCGCTCCTGGCTGTAAAATACCCGCTACATACCGGCCGGCCTCGTAGGGGCTTTTGAAGCTCTTCACGTTGCAGCCGGCTTGAACGGCGGCCGGCGCGAGGTCCTGTTCAGCCACCCGCCCGACTGTTACGACCAGCGTGAGCTTCGTCGGATCACAATACGCACCGACGCTTTGATGGGCGGCCGGACTGACGTCACCAAGTTCGTTCATACTGCCAAGAATCGCGATACGCTGCGGAGCATCCGCCCCGTATAACACGTCGAGGGCTGCCGTGACGGCGATCGGGCTGGCATTATATGTATCATCGATGATCGTCACGCCGTTCTGGCCAGCCAGTACCTGCATACGCCCTGGTACCGGCGTCAATGAGGCGACCGCGGCTGCCGCTTCCTGGGCGGTAAATCCGACTTCGCAGGCCGCCGCAAAGGCCGCAGTAGTGATACTTGCTCCCTGGTTACCAAGGAGCACCGTCCGCATGTCAGTCGCGATCCCTTTGGCTTCGACAGTTATGGTCTGAGCGTGAAGACCCTGAGGTCGGCGCCCGGCAAGACGATAGCCGCTGCCGACAGCTGCGCCGTAGCGCCTGACATCGCGTTCACCGATATAGTCGGGCTGAACCGCGTCAGCATTGATCAGCAGCTGCTTGCTGTAATCCGCCACTGCCAGTTCTTCGTCCGCGACCGCTTGCAGGGTCTTGAAATACTCCATGTGCTCATCAGCCACCGCTGTGACGATAGCAAGCTCAGGCCGCAGATAAGCGAATCGCCTGATCTGACCAGGAGCGTCCGTCCCCAACTCCAGGACGGCTACTGCATACGGGTATGGCCGACGGAGCTGGCGCTCATTATTCAGAATGATTCTCAGCCACGCGAAGACATTGAAGATCGACGGTTCGGCGTGCCCAAACAGGACCAGCGGCACAGTTAGCCGGTCGTTGTAATTACCGTCCTGGTATACCGTTTTCTTCTTCGAGCTGACGACGGTCGCGACGGCGCGCTTTGTCGAGGTCTTACCAACGCTGCCGGCCACTGCGATGATCGTGAATGTGTTACGGCTGCGCAACCGGCGTACCTGTTTTTCAAGGATGACGCATAGTATGTTCTTACCGAGGGATTTTATCTTTGGAAGCATCTGTTGTCAGTATACCAGTCCGGCAAGGCTTTACTGGAGAGCGACCATCAAGAGGACACCGATACCACTGTTGCTGCCGTCCATGATGCCGCTTTGGTAAAGGGCGTCGTCGGACTTGACAGCTTGGACCGTGCGGTAAATATCACTAGATGGTTTAGCGGCGGTCGGTGCCGTGACATTGTAGGGCTTGCCGAAATCACTGAACGACATCTGCAGACTGATACCGTTGACGTTGAATGCCACCTGGTCGATCCGTTTGTTGTCCTTGCCGATCCAGACATCGATCGGGTGCTTGATGAAATCGGCTTTACGGATGGTGTCGTTCAACAGGCTCAGCTTATCGAGTGAAACATTGAAGTTAGCGATGCGGGCATTGCGCAAGGCTATAAGGAAGTTGCGCAGGGCTTCTTTTTCGATGGTCACCTGGTAATGGTAGCTATCGATACCGTTGACTACCTCGTCTTTCTGAATACTGCTGATGCTAAGGAACGTGTGTTCCCGATATATTGCAGCCAGTTTAGCGGCGTCAGCCTTGCTCATAGTCTTGACCGGTGACCCGAACTGATACCACTGACCGTCCATCTGTTTGAGTAGCGGCGCATACAGGTCAAGCATAGTCTGCGCCAGTGAATCCGCATTCGTAGTCGGAGCACTCAGCAAGGCGGCGATACTGTTGCCGCGGACGTACAGACTCTTACCGTCTGCGCTGAGGCTTTCAATCCGGGCAGTCTCGCCGTTGATCGTCGCGTCTGCCAACAAGCTGTACGCTCCATTTGTGCCGACGCCGCCGCTCATAGCGATCTGGTAATCCACACTATTAAGTGATCCCTTGAAGGTCTGGGGCGTAACTTTGGCGTTCATCGAGTTAGCGAGGGCCTGTAATAAGACGTTATCCGGTCGGTTTGGGATAACCTGCGTAAAGTAGGCCGCCGCACTGCCCCCGGCCAAAATCAGGACCGCGCCGAAGCTCAGAACCCCGGTCAGCAAGCGACCTTTAAGATGTGCGAACCGCTTGGCAGGCGCTTTGACACGGACCGGTAGCGTACTCTCGGCCGGCCGAGGCGCCGGGGTTACCGGCGTATTGATGAAGCTGGCGACGTCGAAGTCAGGAGACATCGGAGCGACGGCCGGACGTGGCTTGCCAGCAACCGGCTGAGCCGGTTTCATGGGACCGAAGTCGTTCATGGTTCCCTGGGACGGACTTGGCATTGACGGTTGCGGACGTACGGGTGCCGGAGTGGGAGCTGCCTGAACCGGCGTCGGAGCCTGAACCGGTGCGGGCGCCGGCTTTGGTGCTTCAACCACGACAGGAGCCGGTTCTGGCGTCGCGGTGACCGGAGCGGAGACAGGCGTAGGCTGGAGGACAGGCGCGGCCGGCGACAAACCGGCAGGCCGATCACGGACCGGGCTAATTACGGGTCGCGAGCGTGCCATTGATATCGGTCGGTTGGGTAGGCTGCGGCTAAAACTACCGTTTGGCGTCTGTGCCCGATTAATCGGTTCCATCTTTTCCTCTTTTTATTTCACACGTTAACTAGCCCTCATTATACATAAGCAGCGTCATGGAATGCAATTGAATTATTTGGTAACAAGCCGCTTGGCAAGTTCGTCGTAAGTGATGGTATTACCGGGTATGGTCACGGTGACCGGCTGGTCATACTGATCGTAGGTTTCCTGGTACGAGGACAACTGCGGGTACATCAGACCGACCAGCCGATGGCTTGAACGGGAAACGTACAACCTGAGCGGCGTCGGCGTCGGATCGCTGATGGTGAAATCGTACGAATTCGTCTTGATACCGGTCGCTGCCGACATATCTTTCAAGTAGGTATTATAGGCCTGCGGGTTAACCTTAAGGTCATAGGCGTACACCGACTGATTGTTGAATGATTCGCGTTTGGCGGCAGCCGTATCAACGGTCAGTACTTTGTCTTGAAGTTCGTTCAGGATCTTGTCGCGTTGACCGGCCGGTACGTCGGCCAGGATGATACCGTAACCGTTGCCGAGCCGTAGTACGGCGTCCGCAAGCAGCTGGCGTTCATCGGTCGGAGCCTGGTTCTTATGGTCGAGCTTAGCCCAAACGTTCAGCACCTTGCTGCTATCGATACCGGCAACGTTGATGGCCGTATAGCGCGCATATTCAGCGTCGGCCGTACCGATGGTTTCGACTTTCAAGGTGTTTGATTGTTGAGTGACATCAGTCTCGGAAGTCGCCAGCTTGTCATTTCCCGTCCGATATTTGATCGTCTGGATATTACTGGCCGCCGCCGCTCTCTGGCTGCTGGTAAGGGTCACGCTTTTGGTCTGGACGCTTTTGGTAAGCATGTCCTGCCAGGCCTGCGATGGGCGGTCATAATATAGGAACCGCCACGCCAGAATACCGCCCCCGACGATGATGATCGCCGCCACCAGGCCGACCAAGCGAAGATTTGCTTTGACGAACCGGGCGACGGGTCGCAACGGTCCGGGTACGGTAAGCCTCTGTGGGCGGGATAATTTTTTCATAATGATACTAGTGGTGGGCGAGGAGGGACTCGAACCCTCAAGGCCGTAAAGCCAATTGATTTTAAGTCAATCGCGTATACCAATTCCGCCACTCGCCCGAATATTTGGAGGCACCTACGGGACTCGAACCCGTGTACGCGGTTTTGCAGACCGCTGCGTAACCACTCCGCCAAGGCGCCGATTCCACTGCCCTATTGTACCAGATGTATTCTCAGACTAAGCGTTGCTTTTACCGGCCGCCATCCGGAAGCGCAATGACTTACGAAATACCCGTCAACCGGCCATAAGTTCCGTTGACATACAGGGCCAGGCCAATACTCAGCAACAGCAATATGACGAGCAGAACGGTCTTGGTTCTTTCGTTCATGATTCTCCTTCCAACTTGGCGACGACTACCAGGCGATTGACCGGTTTCCAAAGCGGCGTACAGGTGTAGATGGTCAGTCTGCTGTCAGTGGTGGGCGCCAGGATAGAGGTGTCAGTCGGGGGTACCGTCGTTATAGACGACACCTTATACAGATACCGCTTCCCACTCCACCAGACACCGATCTCGTCACCGAGCCGCACCTTGTCCATGAAGTATAGGACGCCTTTAGGATGAGTATATGTGAACCGGTGTCCTAACAGGACGGTGTTGCCGCCTTTGTCCGGTGTACTGCCGTTCGGCCAGCGCCAGACGCCCTGGTCCAGATTTCGGTAGGTCGTACTGACCGGCCCTTCGTGTATGAACTGGTCGAGTGACATACTTGGTATCACCACACCGTCCGGGTGGGTGTTAGCCTGAGCCCTATTGGTGACGGCGTCGGTTGCGTGCAACTGCGCGGTCAAAGCCTGCTGCCGGTGACCATCACGATTCTGCCACCAATACACCAGGCGCGGGGTAAACGGAGTCAGCAAGACGTAGGCATTTATAAGGATTATGAGGACAAGCAGGACGGTATTTATTTTTCGCAGGGTCATTCGGTCTTATTATATGGCATGTGGACGCCAGCTACCACGCCGTAACGGCTTGCAAGCATATGCATCATCTGATACAGTCAGCATTAACAGTCAACATAAACATGAAAAAGATACTAAAGCTCGCGCTCAGTTTCGCCCTTATCACTCCAGGGGTATTGCTGGCGTGCCTTGGCGTACCGAGCCCGGCGCTGGCTGAGGCCGGGCAAGTATACCTGTCACCGGCGGCGGCCAGTACCAAAAAAGGCGATGCCGTCATTATCCAACTCCGGGTCACGCCGGGCGGCTCGATCGATAGTGTCGAGGCCAAGATCACGTATGACCCGGCGAAACTTCAGTTCTTGAAAGCCACCTTCGGCGGAACCGCTTTCAATGCACAGCTAGAACAGAAGCAGGCCGATGGAACGATCAACGTTTCACGCGGGAGTACGACCGGCGCTATCTCGACCGATGCGCTGATTGAAGTCCTCGCCTTCAAGGCTCTGGTCGCGGATGGCACTACCGGTATCAGCATCAGTGATGCGAACGCCACGAGTGCCGGCGAATCCATGAGTTACGGTACGGCAGGAACGACCGTGAGCCTATTACCGAGCGATGGTCAATCGAATATCCGTTCCCTTACACCCGCCGCCATTTCTAAAGAGACCGTCAAGTATAACCAGGCCATGATCAGCATCAGTCTGAAGCAAGCCGCCCAGGCTTATATCATGTACGGTTTCAGCAAGGACGAACTGGTTTACACCACTCCCTTGACCGATTCCGGCAGCACCCATACGATCACGCTCGGATCCGATGCCCTTGTCCCGGGTTCCTCTTATAATTACGCCGTCGTAACCCAGGATGCTTTCGGCAATACCGCCCAGTCCGAAACGCGCCAGTTCAAACTTAAGGGTTTGACCGTTCGTGTAGCCGCCTACGATGTCAACCGTCAGCCACTGAAGCGCACAACCCTCGAGCTTCGCGGTCCGACCACCCTCAAAGTCAAGACAGACAAGACAGGCGTGGCTACTTTTAACGATGTATCACCCGGCAACCAAGCCATCGTCTTCAAGACTGGTGGAAAAGAGTACAGCCAGACCCTCAGTATCGTTGACAACGTCGCCACTGATGGTAATACCCAGACGTCTGATACCCAGACATTTTCCGTCGTATACGAGGTAAAGCCATCGTCTCTTGGTTGGCTGCGCCTTGTCTTCATCGGTGTCATAATCCTGATTGCCCTCGGTGTCATCATCACGCTCGGGCTGCGCCTCCGCAAATCAGTCGCGTCACCAAACACCGCCGTAAACCCGACAGTGTACCAGGGCCAGCCGGGCGTACCGCCCCAGGTGTACGATATTTATAATCAGCCGCCGCAAAATAATGGTAACGACATAAGGTATCATGATGACAATAACAGACGTTTCTAAGTCCTACCGTCGTATCGTAACGACTTTACTGGTCGTACCGGCAATCACCATATTTTCGATAGCCAGCGGAGTCGTACCGACTGTCGCAGCCGCCTGCCCGGCACTGCCGACCGACCGTGGCACTGTCACGACGAGCATTTCGGTTTCCAGTGCCGGAACGTATCGATTCCTTGTCCGTATGAAGACCGCCACCAGCTCAAAGAACACCGTCCTCATGCAAGTGGACAACAGCCTCTGCAACATCAAGATGGGCGGCGCCTCATTGCCGGCCAATACCTGGACGTGGGTCGGCTACCAGAACGGCAACCCGGCCAGCATACCCCAGACTAACCTGACGACGGGCACCCATACCATTACATTGGCCGGCAACATAGACGGCGTTGTCGTTGATCGCGTCATCGCCACACAGAACTTCTCATGTACGGGCGATAACTGCATCGACAGCGTCGATGCGGTCGCACCGACGGTCAACATTACGGCACCGGCCAATAATTCTACGATCCGCAGCACGACGAACGTGACAGCTAATGCGAGCGACAACGTTGGCGTTACCAAAGTGGAATTTTACGTCGACAATGCCCTGAAGGCAACGGACACGAACGGCCCGTATGCCATGAGCCTGAACCCGGCAACGCTCGCCAAAGGTCCGCACCAGCTGACAGCCCGGGCTTACGATGCGGCTGGCAATAAAGCTACCAGCAGCACTATCGGCTTTACCATCGCCAGTATCGATACGACCGCGCCGACGGTAACCATCACGGCTCCTGCTAACAATTCCCGAGTATCCGGAACCGTGGCAGTCGCCGTCAAAGCCACTGATAACATCGGTGTCAAAAAGGTTGAATTTTATGTCGACGGCAAGCTGAAAGATACCCAGCCGACAGCACCGAACTACGCAAGCTCTGTCAATACGAAGGCGCTGTCAAACGGCAACCACACGGTCTCCGCCAAAGCTTTTGACGCTGTCGGCAACAGCTCCATGAGCCCAGCTACGACCCTGAACGTGCAAAACAGCGCGACGGCTACCACCGGTGATTCCACTCCGCCGACCGTACGCATTACCGCACCACGGAACGACAGCACCGTTTCGGGCAACCTGACGGTCAATGTCGCCGCCAATGACGATAGCGGCATCAAGCAAATCCAGTTGTACGTTGACGGAAAACTGAAGTTCACCAAAAACGACACGCCTTACCGCATCACCCTCAATACCAAGAACCTAGCTAACGGCAAACACACGGTCAAGGTCATCGCGACCGACAATTCGAGCAAGAACAACACCTCTACCAGCGCTGACGTAACCTTCACCGTCAAGAACGCCCGCTATACTGCCGAGGACATCAACCGCGACGGTATCATCAACACCAAGGACTTCAGCCTCCTGATCAATGACTATCACCACAAAGACAAACAGATTTTGACGTCACGGGCCGACATCAACGGTGACGGTATAGTCAACATCCTTGACCTCAACCGTTTGATCAAAGCCTACCGGAACCGGTAGTAGGTAGTAATTAATTAAGCCAGATACGACGCCAGAGCAACAGGCGTAAGACGTAGAGGATGATACCGACTGCAAGGGCGGCGTACAACAGACCGACCAGTGCATGGCCGAAGCCGGATAATAAGGGCTGCGTTGGTACGAGCATCCGTACGTAGGCGTTCACGGTCGGGAATACGACCTTGAAAAAGACGATGACCAAACCGATGACCAAAGCTGAACCGGTCAGCACCAGCCCGATATCAAGAGCGACACGTTCCAGGAAGTGGACCTTATTAAAAGTACGGGGCTGCACGTACTTTTCAGTGGTGATATCCACATCCGTATGGAGCTCGACGTATACCTGGCGGATAGAGTACATGACCATAGCAGTGATCGAGCCCACCACGGCCCATATCAGAAACGAGACGATGGCTGGTGTCAGCTCGAAACTATCGATTTTACGGAGGGCATCTATAAATACGTCATGGGCACGTGCATTAACCAGTTGCGCCGAAGGCCCGTAACCGTAGGCTTGCAAAAGATGGGCCATATTGGCCAGCATGACGACGATTGTCGTAGCGAGCAGGACGACAGCGATATCGTAGCGGTCCGGTATGAGCAGAGCCCGTTTATGATGTGATCTATCCATTAACCATAAGCATACTATAAATGAACGCTATGAGCACTGCCCTACAGCATATCAGTAAGATTCTCGTCGAGACTGCTACCATCGACCGAGTTATTCACGTCAACGCTTGAACCGTCTAATGAGGCTGCTGTTTGTTTGAGGTCATCCTTGCTGGTGATACTCGCGGGGACAGACGGGGTCTTGGCGGCTGAATCAGCCATTGGGTTGTCGTGCTGTAATACACGGTAGCCAGCCAGGCCGATAACGCCGAGGATGACAATGCCGACTGCGATAGCGATGATGTGCGAGCCGGCCTGATTAATGCGTAGGTTCATTAGTTGGTCCCCTCTGTAGTCGACTTGGAAGTCGTGCTGGCAGGCTGGGCAGCGAGCAAGGCCTCAACTATCGCCTTCACTGACGACCGGTACGCCTGTAAGGCGGCTTTGGCATCATCGGCAGCGGCCTTGACCGTAGCAACCGACGTAGCCGGGTCGGCAGAAGAACAGTCTACCTTTCCGCTGACTGAAACCAGAGCGCCGACGGCAGCATTAGCGGCGGCCTGCTTAGCGGTAGCGGTGGCCACTAATTCTTCGTAATTACTGACCGGCAACTGATTTTTGGTCTGGTACGCTTTGACCTTGATGAACGTAGCGTCGAAACTATCAAGGTGCTTCTGTGCCTTGGTTCCGATCTTGGTTATCTTGGCAGTTATGGCAGTCTGGTGTTCCTTACAATACTTTTGTCGCTCGGCAACCGTGTGTTCCTTACCATTCTTGCGATCATTCGCAAGCAGTGATTTGGCACGGGCTTCCAGAGATGACCGGTGCTCAAACTCAGTTTCTATGGCATGAGTTCCGGACTTAACTTCAGTTTCGCCACTTCTATGTACGGTTTCAGGAACACGCACCCGCGTCCGGCCGCTTTCAGAGCTACTCCCACTGGTTGAGGTAGTCGATCGTTCGGTCGTCTTAGTGGTACTGGCAGAATCATCGCCCGAGCCGATGACGGAACTGGATTCGGTAGTGATCGTATCGTCTGATCCCTGCTCGGCATACACCGGTGCGGCGCTGACTACCGAAGCGAGGGCGACTGCTACTATCAGCATCTCTATTTTTCGTATTTGTTTCATTTGGTTTGACCTATCTGATTTTATGAGGGCTATGTTAATCGTATCAAATCCTAAGTAAAATCCAAGCTTCATTTTATTGCATGAATGTACCGGCTCCGGAACACCGCCTAAGAACTACGGCTGCGTCTGGTACTGCCGTGTCAGATACGAACCATACGTCCCGGTGGCCAGACAGTCATCCCGATCCCGACAGACCGCCCCATCGTACCCGGCATAACTTAGAAAGGCATCGAGTTTCTGGTGCAGTTCATCGCCACTGACATTCCCTGATTGTTCGCGAACCGGGTAACCGACGTAGTACTTCAGCGGAATCGTAACCTCGTTCGCATACTGCACCTCTTCATATCGCTGGTAGGCACTCGTCACCAGGCTGCCCACGGCAACGTGGTCACTATGGTCATTGTATTGGGTACCGACGTCCCTTGGTGCTTGTGTCCTGATCTCGGTCGGTCGGTAGGCCTGCATGATGGCAGTCAGCGCCTCGATCAGCTCCGGTTTGCTGTACGATGATTGACCGTCGACGGTACTGATCGACGACACATTACCGTCAACGAGTTTGGCAATTGATTGGTTACCGGTGCTAGCGAAACCCTGACCCTGCAATCCGCCATCCGGCAGGTGCAGAAAAACTAATGCCAGCTTGGGATTACCGCGTGGCATCGAGACAGTGAAATAAGCATGGTCGTTCAGCCGGACCGTCCGCTGCACCCAGATGTCCATACCCGGGCCGTCCATATGGTCATAGGCTGCCTGGGCGCCCTGTTCGCGGCCAAGCCAGTACGACCTGCCGGCCCCGGCGTCACCCGCCGTCAGGAAGACTGTCCGGACGCAATAGCCTTTATTGATGCTGCGGATAAGATCAGGATTGGTAAACAACAGGTCGTCGTCCTCATGGGCCACGATCGTCACGACCGTCGGTCCGGTACAGACGGTATCGGTCAGTTCGTCTAAGGCGATCGGCGTGACGGTACTAGATTGAGGAGCCGCATTTTTCGGTTCGGGAGTACGCCGACCACCATCATAAAACAACAGGAATTCTTTCGGGTTCTGATAGGTGCCCGAGATCAATACGCTGGCGTTCGGTTTGCCGTAGGCAGCGGTAACCTTATCCAGACTACAGGCGGGGTAGCCGGTGAGTCCCGGCTCGAGTGATAAGAGATAGGCGAAACCATGTTTTGGCCAATCCTTCTGCCAGGCAGTGCTTGTAAGGGTCGTTAGCAGCTGGTCACAGCTGGCCATCGGAATCGGCGTGATGCTTCGCGCGTCAGCAGCCTGACTGATGGGCAGAACCCGCCAGTAATCACCCAGCAGATGATCGACGGGGTGCCCTTTCAGCACCTCGACGATTTTTTGATTCCGGAAATCAACCGGTGTCAGAGCGGCCTGATGTGCCAGTGAATCATGTTGGACACTTGGAATCGCCAGTACCGTGGTCACCGTGAAGACTGCGCCGCAGATGGCCAATACTTTCGGTTGCCAGACCCTAGTCCGTGCATAGACGGCGCCGACGACGGCTCCCAGGAAAAGTACCGGCGTAAGATACCGGGCATCGACTGCGTAATAGTGACCGGTACCGATGAAAAGACCGAAAGCCGCGATGACCGACCATGTCAGGTAGACCGCCATCGTCTCGGCCTGGCTAAGGGTGTCGCGTCGTTTGGTGCGGCGGAACGCATCGATGAAAAGCCGGCCGGCAAGGTAACCGAGCAACACGACGAGCGTAGCATTGACCAGATAGCTGATGCCACTCAGACTCCACATACGCGACAAGGCCGTTGAACCGAGGGCGTGTAGTTCCGTAGCGTCGAAGGCAGGGTTGGCACCGAAGTTGGTGAAAACCCCCAAAACGCCATACATCAATCCAAGAACTAACTGTTTGAATGATCCCGTCAATCCATATGGCTGCGCAGAAGACTCACTGAAGCCAGTCAGCCCGGTCAGTTTGATCAGGCTAAGTATGACGAGCATGCCTACCGCGGCGCCGATCGACACGACCAGCCACTGCACCGCCCGAAGCGTGAGGACGTTGTTGGCCCGCAGCGCACTGACGGCCAGAGCCATGAGCGAGCCGACAAGACCGATATACAGGAACAGCCGGTCGGTCGCCGCAAGCAGGCTGAACAGGACGACAGCGATGACGGCCGGACGGCTACGCAAATGTTTGGCCCGTACGAGCAGCAGCAGGATGCCGATATAGACGATGTATTCCAGGTTGCGCGTCGTCAGCATCGCGAAATTGACAGGCAGCAGCGTCCCAGCCACCGGCACTGCCGGCACCAGCATCAGGACCGACGCCAATCCCAGACATATAGTACCCAGTACCATCGGGCGCCGCTCGATCCGGCTCAGAATCAGTATCAGCAGGCCGACCGTCAGCAGGCTCACCGCTACCGTCACGAAGGTCAGCGCTGCCATTGACGTGCCGAACAGGCTGACCAGCCAGAACAGCGGCCATTTCAGTAAGAAGCTGTGCGTACTCGGAAAGACCGCACCATGGAACGTGCTGGCGTCTGAGAATAACAGCGGGTCAACCAGTTGATCGGCATTCTGATTCTGCAGATGCGCACTGGTGATCGACCAGAACAAGGTCGATCCGAAAACGACCAGCAGTGAAAAAATTAAATACACGTACGCCGGCCGGCTCGTCAATACGGCCTGCCGCTGTTTACGGACCTTGGCAGTCAGTTTCTTGACAGTTGGTTTCGTCGCCGGTTTGTGTTTTACGGTATCAGTAGACGGGGTTTTCTTCACTGCGTTTGAATATTCTTGTCTTATATAAATAATAATTCCAAATGACGGTGACAGCCAGTGCGAGCGTCCGGCTGACGACGGCCGGTAGCGGTGGTGATAGCACCCGGGTGACTAATAACGTGAAGCCGAAGTTAAACAATACCAACAACCCTACCGCCACCAGCTGTGCGAGCACGACCTTATGATGCGTGCGTTTATCACCGAACGTGACGAACTTCTGCAGGATGAACGACAGCAGCGTGCCAAGTATAAAACTCCATGCCACCGCCCATACCGATGAGGCGCCTATCTGTTGAGCCGCTACGATGACAGCCAGTTCGAAAACATAAACACTACCACCGACTACGAGGTAGCGTAAGCCTGACTTACTCATGCTCGATTCCCTTCGACAAACTTCTATCTACGACGTAGAGCGGGCGGTTCTGCGTCTCGGTGTGGATATGTGACAGATACATTCCGGTGATGCCTTGCGAAACCATGATGACACCGATCAGGAACAGTATCAGCACCATGACGTACGCACCGCCGGTGACATGCCAGTTGAACGGGTCACCTAAAAGAAAATTAATTACCATGACGAGCCCGAGCAACAGTGACAGAGGCAGGACGATAGCGCCAAAGTAGGCAGTCAGGTAGAGCGGCCGAACGCTCATTGATATGAAGCTGTCGGTGGCTAACTTGAACAGCTTCATTACCGAGTAGGTCGCCTTCATGCCGCCCATTCGGGCGTTGGCATCGAACTCCAGGTATGACGTACGATAGCCGAGCCAGTCGATCAAGCCTCGGGTGATGCGATTGCGTTCAGTCATGCGGATGAACTCGCGCTGGATGCTCTTATCAATCAGGCGGAAATCGGATACCCCAGGCACCAATCGTCGGCCGGTCAGGCTGTTCAATATCTTGTAAAACAGTTTTGACCCGTACTTTTTCACGAAACCTTCGCGCTGGTTCGAAACGCGGACGCCGATGATGGCCTTTTCACCGGCCTGCCAGCGCTCGATGAATTCAGGAATCAGTTCGATAGGATGCTGGCCGTCAGCATCAAGGGTCATGATGGCCTGGCCGCGCGCGACGGTTATGCCGGCGGTCGTGGCGATTTCTTTGCCGAAGTTGCGCGTCAGACTGACGACTTTCACCCGGCGGTCGGTTTCAGCCAGGCTGAGGGCGATTTCGGCGGTATCATCGCTGCTACCGTCGTTGCAATAAATCAGTTCGTAACGCAGGCCTAATGTATCGAGCAGACCGAACAAGCTGGAGTGGAAGTCACGCAGTATGACGGCTTCGTTATATAACGGTACGACGATGGACAGGACCGGCGCGTGGGCCGGCAACTTATCTTGGATCGTGGCGTGAGGTTTGAGTTTGGCAATTGCCATAGCTGTTTAAGTATAACAGAGACGAGACAAAAAAAGCGGGCCGGGTTACGCTGTCAGCCGTCGCGGCGCATCGAACGCAGGAATTGCTTCTGAGACTCCGAATCAAGCGAAAAGAATGGCTTTAACACTTCCGATAACGTCGGCTTGAAACCGACCAGCGGATCGTCTCCACGATGCGGCGGTTCGACCACGATGACGTCCCGCATGTCCGTTCCCTGGAAACATATGTCACTCCCGATAACGTACCACGGTTGCAGGCCCTGTATGACGCCTTGTTGGCGGGCCATCAGCTGACTATGCAGGCACCGTGGCGCGTGACTGGCGCTCGCTATCTGGAATACTTTGGCGGCCGGTACTCCTTCATTCAGATATTCCGCGGCGTGAATGATCTCGTCATAGGTATTCTTAATGACCTGTCCGGCCGTCAGTTCATTGAGCCGTCGCACGAAGACCCCGTATTCTTCAGACGTGAGTTTTTCTATCAGCGTCCGCAAGGTTGGAAAGTCAGTCAGCGAGTCAACTCGATCGACTAATATCTTTTTTGTGTGCTGCCCTTCTGTCAAGCCGTCTTTCTGGGAGGGACCGCTATACACGATTGAGCGGACTTCTTCGTCAGCCGGAATCATAAGTAATGTCTTGGCGAACGTCGTGACCGTACCCAGTTTGTCGGCTTGCGGGTCACCCCACACGAGCCGCTCCCAGCCCTGGGCTTCCAAGTGATAGACATGCAGTAATATGCCGTTTTTAGTCATGGTCTATGTCTCCTTTGCCAGATTCAGTACGGTGGCGTTCGGCAGTTCGGCGAGCAAGCCCCCTGGCACTAATAGTTTGGATTTTCGGATGCCGCCACCGATTATCACGTGCTCCGCTTCGGCCACTTTACGATCAACTAAAATCGGCCAGTCGGCAGGTAGACCGATCGGCGTGATGCCGCCGAATTCCATACCGGTCAGACAGGTGGCGGTATCCATCGGTGCGAATGAAATCTTGCGTGCATCAAGCTGCCGTCTGATGATGTTGTTGACGTCGGCCCGATCCGTCGCCAGGATCATGCAGGCCGCATACCAGGTGCGGTCACCGCGCTTGGCTTCGAGGATGACGCAGTTGGCCGAGATATCCATGCCGATACCGTAGTGGTCGCAGAAAGCGGCCGTGTCAGAAAGCGTCGGGTCGATTTCAGTGACGTACACCTGACTGGAATTAATGTTTTGCAGTGACGCAGCAGTAGCCGGAGCGACTAAAACCGTGTCGTGATCGATCAGGTCAAAACTGAGCGTGCCAAGTTGCATGCCATCATCATATCAAAAACAGAATTATAGATGACCGCGGTGACGGAGTACCAAAGCGCCCGGCAACTCACGTATGCCCCAGCGTAACGGCCCGCGGCACCACCACTGTATCGAATCAGTATCAAACTGCTTCGGCATGTCCGGTGGCAGTAAAGGATTTAACTTGGCCTTCTTGGCTTGCAGGGACACTCGGCCGATGTGATACGCCTGGGCGAACAGGATCGGACTCAGGTCCGATTCGCCGGTCATTTCTTTGTATTGGATCAATTCACTCCATGTGCCGCCTTCGCTGGCAGTGGTATCAGAAGAGACCGGCAGGAAGATACCGGAAGGCGAAATTTCGGGTGCGACTATTTTTAATGCCTTCGAGATCGAGTGAGCGATATATAGCTGTTTGTCAGCAAAGTTTTCAGCCAGGTTCTCCGCCAAGGCGATATTAAGCGCACCTAAGCCATCAGGGGCCGCAGCGAATTCATGGCCTATGACGTTGTTGGCGGCGGCTATCTCGGCGGGATCGGAGGGGGTATAGGCACCAGTGAAGGTACCTTCAGCATACAGACTCATATTAGCTATACTATACAATTGTTTGCGGTTATTTGCAATATAGTACTGTCAGCTGCCCAGGCGCGTGAATATACCCACGGCTAATTCCGCCCATACGTACAAGAGTCCGACTAACAGGGTGGCTGCTATGATTGTCTTCGCCCGACGGCTCCGAGCCATGCTTGCTAACCATAGATAAAGTAAGCCGGTGCCGAACACAAGACATCCAATGATAACGAAATCTTCCGGCTTCCAATCCAGATCATTACTAAATTGCATGGCAGTCAGAGGCACCGCCAGCGCCAGAACCGTCACTATCCCGACGATCAATATACCTTTGCGTGGCACGTCACCATCTATGATCTTGGCTTTCATCGATTCGCAACCTTTTTGTGCATCAAGATAGCTCCGCAATTTCCTTCAATTTAGCTAATCCTGGCGGCCACATGCCCTCGAACATCTCCTGGATTTCAGGATCGATACCGTCCCCGACCAATTCCACCTGTACGGTGGTTACTCCGTCTTTCTGGGTGAATCTGTAGCTTTCACGGGATCCGATCCAGCTTTTTGCACTGTCACTCGTATTTTCAATCTCGCCGTCTACGATCTCCCCGACCATTTCAATGGATGTGTACTCATACGGTACATGTTCGACGATTTCGCCTAGTATGCCACTTTGGCCGTTATCCTTTTCGGAAACAAACCGAACTCTTGAACCTTTTTTCCAGCTCCCATCGTAATAGGATCCTGGATGGAAAACGTCTGTCCACTGTTTATACGTTTCAGGATCGAGCATGGCATGCCAAACCTTTTCTTTCGGTGCGTTTATATCGATTGCGTAGTGTAGGCTAGCCATGGTCTCATCCTTTGCTTACTACCCTGGATTATTGATACCTGGCATCAGAATGTCAATAAATCGGAGGTCAGGATTATTGTTACTCGCAGAAGGCCGGGCGTCTGTTACTATGAGAACATGACGGCTTTTTCTCGGGCTATTGTGATTTTTAACCCCAATAGTACCGGGGATAGTCAGGCGATAGCTAAGGAATTCTGTCGTGATCTACGCAAATTACGGCCCGAAGCGAAAGTGAAACTGCAAGAAACGACGCATGCCGGCCACGCTGAAGAATTAGGCTACGAGTTAACGAATAAATACACTGACGTTTTGTTAGTTTCCGTCAGCGGTGATGGTGGCTATCATGAACTAGTCAACGGCGTCATGAAGGCCGTAGACGAAGGGGCACCCATGCCCATCTGTGCGGTGCTGCCGGGTGGCAACGCCAACGATCACCACAGCTTCATTGCTACCCGCCCGTTACTGGAGGCAATCGCCACCGAAGGCTCGACTGAAATCGATCTGCTGAAAGTAGAAGCTGGCGTAACGCGCTATGCCCATTCCTATGCCGGACTCGGCTTGACGCCGCTGGTCGCGGTAGAGCTCAATAAACACAAGTTATCAGCCCTTAAAGAAGCGTGGTTGTCACTAAAAACGTTTTGGAAATTCAAGCCCTTCACCATCATTGAAGATGGGAAGCGGGTTACGTTCGACAGCCTCATCCTAGCCAACATCGGGGTCATGGCCAAATATTTAACGCTCGATCAGGATAATAGCCCGCGGGATGGTAAATTTGAGGTACTGCACTGGCCCCATAAGCGTAAATTACAGCTTGTGAGTCATCTGTTCAGATCAGCTGCTGGCAAACCGGGATCGCCAAAATCAGTCGACCGGTTTGAGTTTACGACCGTGGCGCCGATGCCCATGCAACTGGATGGCGAGCTCATAAAATTGTCTTCCAATCAGCGCGTCGTGGTTTCTTGTGCGCCGAGCCGATTACGCACCTACCGTTGATACTGCGGTTAGAACGAGCCGGTCTTAACGTCACCGGCTCTTTTGTAGTTAGCAAAGATGACGCCGGTGGATGTAATTTTAGAGTCGGTCAGCTCGAACGCCGCCGGCATCGTTCCCTCGGCGAACAGGCGCTTGCCGCTACCCAGCGTAACGGGGAATATCTTGAGCCAAAGTTCATCAACCAGGTCATTCTTAAGTAGGGTCTGAATCATGTTACCGCTGCCGTGAACCTGCAGCATAGGGCCGTCCTGCCGTTTCAGCTCATTCAGTTTCGCAACCACGTCGCCGTCAATGAGCACGGAGTTTTCCCAGCTCAGGTCGGGCGATGAACCGGATACGACATATTTCGTCGCCTTATTGAATGGATCTCCGACCTCTTTCGGGCCCTGGGTCGGCCAGTAGGCGGCGAAGATGTCATATGTTTTTCGCCCGAGCAGCAGATCGAAAGGCATGCCCATTTGTTCACCCATCAGTCTGTCTGAAATTTCATCCCAATATAGCACGGTCCAGCCGCCATATTGAAAACCGTCCGTTACATCTTCTGCCGGACCGCCCGGCGCTTGCATGACACCATCAAGGCTGATGAATGATAGTACGACAATTTTTCTCATATTTCTATCTTACATCCATTGCAATCGTCCGCAGTACGCTACGGCTGGAGCTGGCTGAGTATTTTTTCAATCCGGCGGCTACGGGTATCTTCGGCTTTAGCCTCCCCGACTAAGCGCGCAAATTCTTTCCGCGTGGAGTAGTTTAGGCCGTGGAAAGTTTCGCTGAGGCCAGTTGCAGCCAGGGCATCACTCAGTGCCACCGGTATTTCGACATGGCGATAGCCGACATCGAGTTCTAAAGTCACCGTTACCATATCACCTGCTACTACACCCGAAGCTTCGCGGTCGCGCGTCGGAAACACAACCATGCATTTGCCATCCACGCCGGTGGCGGTACTTTGATACGTGTAGTCGTTGATGGTTATCTTAAGCGGAGCCCGCTTGTTAGCGCCTAGTTCGGCTAGGATTTTATCGGGAATCTCGAGCGCGGCATGGCTGCCATTGCCGATGACAGGCGTCTCATATGTTGCGGTTTTTCCCATACGCTGATAGTAGTCGTTTTTCTATATGTCAGCAATGCGAATTAAACGGGTCCTGTAAATTGAGGAGGTTGACCAGTATTCCTTAAGATTGCCGAGGCTCTAGAAACAACAACAGGCGCCAGAAGCTTATTACCCGCTACCACTTCTGGCAGGCTACCTGTCTCTTCACCTGGTGCAAGCGATTCCACCATACCAGTGACGGCTTCTGGTACCTCCGGTGCGGCAGTCGCGGCGGCTGGTTTGTCTAAATCCGTCAGGGCCGTCACGGCCAGGGCCACCCCGATGTCATGCAGCTGCGGGTCGCCCTCGCCCTTTTGGCTTTCTGTCACGGCAGCAGCACCAAGCTCGGCTTTAACTTGCGGGGCCCGCGCTTGACGCTCCTTAATCCCTTGCTCGTCTAAAGGTGTGCCGATGAGCGGCTCGAGCATCGGTCTGATGCCCCGAGTGATTACCCCGGCAGCGCTTCGTACGCGGCTGCCAAGTTCAAAACCTACATTGATGACTCCCATGCGCCCCCCTTTTTTTGTGCTAACCGCAAGCCGCTTAGTATGGGCGTGTGCCACGGACCTGTAAGTCACTTATCTTACTACATCAATGATAAACGTTATTTTATATTTCACGGAGTGGCAGGAAAAAGCGAAGGACTCGATAAATGATCGAATTACTGTTTTTGTACGAATGTTTACAGAACGACCGGTACCCGGATCCTATAATTAGCGATAAGCAGTAAGAATATTGAGGAGGTGGGTTATGAAAGCAGTAGTGTACAACGGACCTCGTGACGTCAGCGTCGAGGAAGTCCCGGATCCAAAGATTGAAAAACAAGCTGATGTCATCGTGAAGATTACCAGCACCAATATCTGCGGCTCGGATTTACACATGTACGAAGGGCGGACGGATTTTGAGACAGGCCGTGTTTTCGGCCATGAAAACCTCGGTGAAGTCGTCGAGGTCGGCTCAGCCGTCGACAAAGTCAAAGTCGGCGACATGGTCGCTATCCCGTTCAATGTCGCCTGTGGATACTGTAAAAATTGCGAGCGGGGATTCACTAACTACTGCCTCACCATGCAGCCCAAGAAAGAATGGGCGGGGGCCGCCTACGGCTTTGCAGACATGGGCCCTTACCAAGGAGGCCAAGCCGAGTTTTTGCGCGTGCCGTACGGGGATTTCAATTGCTTACGACTTGGCGAGGATGCACGCGACAGCAAACGACAGAATGACTATGTCATGCTCGCCGACATCTTTCCGACCGGCTACCATGCGACCGAGATGGCAGGCGTTAAACCCGGCGATCAGACCGTTATATTTGGCGCCGGACCGGTGGGCCTGATGGCTGCCCTTTCCGCCAGCATTAGGGGAGCCAGCCGGATCTGGGTGGTCGACCGGCGCCCCGACCGTCTCGGATTGGCAGAATCAATCGGGGCTATTCCGGTTGATGGTTCCAAAGTCGATCCCGTGGAATTCATCAAAGATCAAACGATGGGACTGGGTGCCGATAACGGTTGTGAATGCGTGGGATATCAGGCACATGAACCGGACGGCACCGAAGACATGAATCTGACCCTGAATCAACTCGTCCAAGCAGTCCGTTTTACCGGTAAGATCGGCGTCGTCGGAGTGTTCGTTCCGCAGGACCCGGGCGGTAAGGACGAGTTTGCTAAGAATGGTAAGGCAGTTTTTGATTACGGCTGGTTTTGGTTCAAGGGACAAACGATGGGAACAGGTCAGTGTCCTGTCAAAAAGTACAACCGTCTGCTGCGCGACCTCATAGTCAGCGGCAAGGCCACGCCTTCATTCATCGTGTCCCATGAATTACCACTCGAACAAGCCCCCGAAGCGTATCAACACTTTGACGCACGCGATGAGGGATGGACCAAAGTAGTACTAAAGCCTGGAATGAAGTAATAAAAGCGCTGGATTCATAGCGCTTTATAAGGGGGGTTACTATGAGAATTAATAATAAGAAGCCGGCCCTGGCACTAGTAGGGACAGCCGTTGTGGCCGGTGTCGCAGCCGTCGCAGTCCAACAGGCAAAGCAGACGCAGAAGCGTATAGCCCATTCACTCGAGCGTTGGCACCCCATTACCATTAACCGCGATGTTGCGGACGTCACACTAGAGAGCGAGGAGTTGCAGCCCCTCCTTACACACGGCAGCTCCATCGAGCTTCAGATATCACCTGCCCCAGGCAAGAAAGGTACTGAGATAGCGGGCAGGGTTATCCGTGACGGACTCAGTGCCAGAGAAGCCCGTAATATGCTCGCCAAGTTGCGCACCGCACTTCGTGATACGCAGTGGCTGTTCGAAACAGGCGAGGTATTAAAAGCCGACGAACCGCCATCAACCCACCGAACTCTTACCGGACTGCCACTAGACTTCGTCACCCGGCACGCCAAAGAAGGAGGCCGGCTATGAAAGCTATTACTTGGACCGGAATCAACGAAGTATCCGTTGAGACCGTGCCTGATCCACGCATCCTGAACACCCAGGATATGATCATAAAAGTCGGCTTGAGTTCGGTCTGCGGCTCCGATCTCCACCTGCTTAGCGGCTACGTGCCGGCCATGCGGAGCGGCGATGTCATCGGCCATGAATTCATGGGTGAGGTAGCGGAGATAGGCGAAAACGTAAAGAATCATAAAGTCGGCGACAGAGTCGTCGTTTGCTCGGTTATCGCTTGCGGCCGTTGTTTCTACTGTGAGAATGACTTGTATTCCCTGTGCGAAAACGGCAATACCAATCCAGCGATCACTGAGACGCTCTGGGGACAGCATCCTGCCGGGCTGTTCGGATACTCCCACGCCATGGGCGGTTTCAAGGGCAGTCATGCTGAGTTCGTACGTGTGCCTTACGCTGATTACATCGCGTTCAAGATACCCGACGAAGTTGACGATCTGACCGCACTATTTGCCTCTGATTCCGCTCCTACCGGATGGATGGGCGCCGATCTGGGCGGCGTCAAAGAAGGTGATGTCGTTGCCGTCTGGGGCTGTGGGGCCGTGGGCCAGATGGCCGCCAGGGCTGCGATACTGCTCGGGGCCGACCGGGTCATCGCTATCGATCGTTTCGAGTACCGCCTCGACATGATGCGTGACATTATTGGGGCCGAGGTCATCAATTACGAGACGACCGACGTCCAGGGAGAACTACTTGAACGGAGTGGTGGTCGCGGGCCGGATGTCTGCATCGAAGCCATCGGCATGGAGGCACATTCGACCCTCCCCTACTACCGCGTTGAGCAAGCCAAGCAACAGACAAGAGTCCTTCAAATCGACCGAGGGCATGCGCTGCGTGAGGCCATAATCGCCTGTCGCAAGGGAGGTACGGTGTTCGACCTCGGCGTTTTCATCGGGCTGCTCGATAAATTCCCAATGGGGGCGCTTATGAACAAAGGGCTGACCCTGCGAGGCGCCCAGCAGCACGGCGAACGTTACATACCGATGCTGCTCGAGCGCATGGCACGTGGCGAGCTACAAACCGCACACCTGGCAACTCATATCCTATCGCTTGATGAGGGTGCGCTCGGCTACGACTTGTTCAAAAACAAAAAAGACAACTGTGTCCGGGCTGTATTCCAGCCAGCTTAAGACCGGCGCTAAGACGCTTAGACACAGGAGTGATCGTGGTCTAAGTTCTTCACGACATACTGGGTCAGTGAAATAAAGCCGCCTGGCGTTAGTGGCGCCACGCTGCAGTTAGCTTTTGCGTTTGCAAGGCTTGTACCACTTGGACGCCAGTTCGGTAAGGTATTCAGATTACTGGTCGCGCTCACGGTATTACCTGTAATTTCTGCCCACTGGACAGCGGTCGAGTACAGTCCGATGCGTGCGCCTTTGGACTGATAGTATGCACCGAAGCCTTCAATAGCCGCTGTGTTGCGCATCAGGGCCTCTTTGCTGCCTGATTGCCATGTATTCATCGTTTCAACATCAAGCCACCAGAGGTAGGTTGCCGTATTCGTATTAAGTCCCTTACTGCTGGCGGCAGACTTGAATACGCTCTCCGTGTAAATTGAGCGGTTCCAGCCGTAAAGCCATGAGCACGCACTGCTGTTACTGCCATTACAGCCACCCTGATAAGGATTATTCGGCCGGTTGCCGTTCAGATCATAATCTGTCGTCGGCCAAGTATTTATCTGTGAGATCACTTCGCCAGGATTGGCCGTATTTACATACAGCTGGTACTTGGACTGACCGGAGCCTGGCTTTGCCTTACTGGCCCACACGAGCTGGTCGGCCAAGCAAGGATTAGCTCCATTGGCCAGTCCGTTATTTACACCGACGACACCGAAGTAATGGTCGGTCGGCAGTTTTCTGCCACATTGCGGGTAAGATACGTCATACCCGACCAATTCGGGTGCGGGCGCCGCGCCACCTCCGGCTACCGGCTTAGCCGCTAATGCCGTAGCCGGCAGTAAGCTAAAAGAAAACACCGATACAGCTAGAACGGCTAGGATCGAGAGCTTTTTCATACTGCTTAGTATAGCAGGTAATGGCGCCGACTTAGTCTGGGGCCACACTGGTTTAGAGCCAGCTGAGCGGCCAATGTGGTGGCAGCCCCTGAAGGTATGACTGCCACCATAGTAGTTAGCGCCCAGACAGAACTACTCGTAATGCCGGTAAAATCATACCCCTGTATATCTTTTAATGACCGGCTTTTAGCCCTTCAAGCATACCGTGTAAATGTGCCGCCGCCTGCTCTATGTCAGTGTACTTATACTGGCCGGCCCGTGACTCGGCAGCCAGAACTCCGCAGCGGTGTACTTGCGTAAAATCACCGTAAGGAAACTTATATCGGCCTTTGGTATTGGGATTCTCTGCGTCGTCTATGCCCAAATGCCATCGCGAGTATTCCCGCCATCCGTGCTTGTCGATAAAATCATTTCCCACCGCTGCCGATGGCTGATGCTTGCTCCATACATCGCGTTCGTCCACTACTGCCCTACCGTTATTGATCAGGACTTTGGCGTAGGCTAAAGCTGGTCGGTTGAGTTTGACGCTCATGCATATATTTTCGCTTAATGATTACACTATATCCGACCTCGGCCTATACGTCGGTTATAAATCGTACACATATAACTAGCGCGCGCCGTTAAATTTAGTACAGAATTCTGCCGCACGACGGAATAGAATGAACCTGAATGAAGCATTAAGTGTCTGAGGGAGGATCTCAGATGAGCGATACGAGCTACACTATCTTTAGCACCACATTCGACAAGACCAACCACGTCCTGCAAACGATTGAACAGAGCTACGGTTGGCCGAAAGAGCGGCGCGAGCAGTCCTACGATGCTTTGCGCGCCGTACTCCACGCCATGCGCGACCGATTAACCGTAGCGGAAGCCGCTGACTTCGCCGCCCAGCTGCCAATGCTGATCCGCGGCATCTACTATGAAGGCTGGAATCCGTCCAAGGTACCTTTGAAAATGGACCGTGAAGAATTTTTGAGACGCGTGCAGCAGAACTTTCCATACGAGATAGAGGGCGGTATGGACAAATTGGTTCCCACCGTCTTGACCGCCTTAAAAGAATTCGTGTCCGAAGGCGAGTTTGATGATATCAGGTCTATTTTGCCTAAGGACCTGGTGGGTCTGGTGCCGTAATGAGGAATGTATGTTTCAAAGACCGCAAGCAAGCCGGCCGACTTCTCGCACAAGCACTTGAAAAGTATAAGGATGGAGATGCAATAGTCTATGCCCTACCCCGTGGCGGAGTTGAGATAGGTGCCGAGATTGCTGAACATCTACAGGCACCGCTCGACCTGATTATTCCGCGCAAAATCGGCCATCCCCTGGACCCTGAATATGCAATCTGTGCCGTAACCGAAAGCGGGTACCTGGTATGTAACCAGGAGGAAGTTGCCGCGCTTGATATGGAGTGGTTGGAACAAGTCACCGGTGCCCAAATAGCCGAGGCTCGGCGGCGACGGCTCACCTATCTCGCCGGGCGCAGTCCGATTACGGCCGAAGGCCACATGACAATCGTTACTGATGATGGGGTAGCCACCGGCTTGACCATGTTGGCCGCACTCCAAGAGATTCGTAACTACCAGCCGGCTCGTATCGTCGTAGCCGTGCCGGTCATTCCTTATGACGCTGTCGAGCAACTACAGCAGTATGCCGATGAGGTCGTGGCACTCGATGCGCCGCGTATGTTCCGCGGATATATCGGTGCCTATTATGAGGAGTTCGACCAGGTAGAGGATGATGAAGTCGTGGAACTGCTTGAGCGGTTCAAGACACAGGAAGTAAGTCATGGTCAGCGTAGTCGCTGATCCCGTCCAGGAAATCGAGACCGTAGCCCGTCCTTGGGACAAGACGGAGGATACCGACGCCCTACTGAACCGGATAGGTGAAGCACACTATGTTCTATTGGGCGAAGCCTCGCATGGCACCAGCGAGTTTTATGCCTGGCGCAGCCGCATCAGCCAGCGGTTAATCGCCGAGAAAGGTTTCTCATTTATCGCCGTCGAGGGCGACTGGCCGGACTGCTACCAGGTGAACCGCTACGTAAAACAATACCCGCATTCCGGCAACAGTGCCACCGAAGTACTCAGCCGATACAAACGCTGGCCGACTTGGATGTGGGCAAACAAGGAAATCGTACGGTTAGCCGAGTGGCTGCACGCTTTTAACGCAAGCCGCCCGCTAGAAGACCGCGTCGGTTTCTATGGCCTTGATGTATACAGCCTATGGGATTCGCTAGACGCGGTGGTGAAATATCTGGAAAAGACCGATCCCGAAGCGGCTGAACAGGCCAAACAAGCGTACCGCTGCTTTGAACCGTATGGACATGATCCTCAGTTGTATGCCTACCACACCGCTTTCGCTCCAAAGTCTTGCGAAGAGGAGGTTATCCGCGTGCTCCGACTCATACAGGAAAAGTTCCCAGCGTACGCCGACGATTTTGAAGCCGACCTTGACGCCGAACAGAACGCTCGCACCGTCATGAACGCCGAACATTATTATCGTACGATGGTCAGAGGAGATGCGGCCTCATGGAATATACGCGACAATCATATGGTAGAAACACTCGGCAACCTTATGAAGCGCTATGGGCCGGAGGCCAAGGCTATTATCTGGGCCCACAACACCCACGTTGGCGACGCACGTTACACCGATATGGCCGACCACGGCATGGTAAATATCGGGCAGCTGGTCCGCGAGGCACAGACAGAGGACGACACGGTGCTGGTCGGCTTTAGTACTTATGAGGGCACCGTGGTAGCCGGAGCGCAATGGGATGCCCCGATGCGCATCATCGAGGTACCGCCTGGGCAAAGCGGCAGCTGGGAGGCACTGCTGCATGAAGCCATGCCCCATAACAAGTTGATTATGTCCTATGAAGTGCTGGAGTATGAGGGTTTCTGGGAGGCACGAGACCACCGGGCGATCGGGGTCGTATACGATCCACGCCGTGAGAGTCTCGGCAACTACGTCCCGACACTGCTACCCCGACGCTATGACGCCCTGATCCATATCGACCGGACGAGAGCTCTGCATCCTTTACATATCGAACCGCAACATGACAGGGATTTACCGGAAACGTTTCCCTGGACAACCTGACCGGGCCCGCCACCAGCGAGTATGCTGAAGAGAAAATTATTTATAGAGATGTATCTATATAATAGAATGCATGGAAACCACGCAAACATTCAAATTCGGTCTCGATTCGTTCGGAGACATCCCGGTCGACGATGATGGCAAGCTGATGTCCCACGCCGGAGCAATACGGCAGGTAGTCGAAGAAGCTATCCTAGCGGACAAGCTTGGAGTCGATGTTATCGCACTCGGCGAACACCATCGCCACGATTTTTCTATCAGCAGCCCCGAGACCGTGTTAGCCGGTATCGCTACCAGGACGAAAAACATCAAGCTTGCGTCTGGCGTAACGGTATTGAGTTCCGACGACCCGGTGCGAGTTTTCGAGCGTTTCGCAACGCTTGACGCACTGTCGAACGGTCGAGCACAGATTATCCTCGGGCGTGGATCGTTTACTGAATCATTTCCGCTCTTTGGTTATGAGCTGCGTGATTATGAGCTTTTGTTTGAAGAAAAAGTCGAACTTATGGCTCAGGTACTTAAAGAGAAACCCGTTACCTGGACCGGCACAACCAGGCATGCTCTAGCTGGTGCTGAGATCTATCCAAAGACTGAATCGGGCCGCATCCATACCTCTATCGGAGTCGGTGGTTCGCCGCAATCCGTCATCAGAGCGGCAAAGTATGGTTTTCCTTTAATGCTGGCTGTCATCGGCGGATCACCAGAACGCTTTATTCCCTACATCGAACTGTACAAACAGGCGGGCGAGCAGTTCGGTACCGATACAAGCGAAATCGGCATACATTCACCTGGCTTCATCGCTGATACGGATGAAGAAGCGGTCGAGATAGCATGGCCTAATCACAAGATAAATTTCGACCGCATCGGCAGTACGCGTGGCTGGCCGCCCATGAAAAGAGAACATTTTGACGAAGAAGTGGCAAAGTACTCACTGTACATCGGATCTCCGGAAACGGTGGCTCAAAAAATGGCCAAAACCATTAAAGCCCTGGGCGTTAACCGCTTTGACCTCGTATATGGTGGCGGTCCAATGCCTGCGAAAGCCCGATTACACATGATAGAGCTGTACGCCACAAAAGTTATCCCACGCGTCAAAGAATTACTCGCCGAAAGTGACGGAATCAGTGGCAAAACAAAATAAAAACCTCACCATCGTAGGCGCCGGTAAGTTGGGTATAGTACTCGCCCAGCTGGCGCTGAAGGCTGGCTACACGGTATACGTGTCAGGATCTGGGTCGCCAGACAAGATTCGGTTAAGCGTAGAAGTCCTTGCTCCGGGCGCTCATGCTTTGACACTCGCTGACGCGACCAAACGCTCAGACATCATCGTCTTGGCGCTGCCTCTAGGAAAGTATCAGTCCGTTCCAAAAGACATGTTGGCCGGCAAATTAGTTGTTGACGCCATGAATTACTGGTGGGAAGTTGACGGCGATCGCGACGACTTGCGCAACCCGGAGACCTCAACGAGTGAACTTGTGCAATCCTATTTCGACACTTCACGTGTCGTCAAAGCACTGAGCCATATGGGTTATCACCACCTCCTCGATGAGACACGACCAGTTGGCGCACCTAACAGAAAGGCTATCGCTATAGCCGGGGATAACGCCGCCGATAACCAAGTAGTCGCGCAGCTTATTAATGACTTGGGCTTCGACCCCCTTCATATCGGGCAGCTTTCTGCCGGCAGATGGCTCGAACCGGGACACGAGGCATTTGGTGCGAATGTTGATTCCGACACACTCGCGAGTTACTTGCATGACCTGCCCCCGTCATACGCTGCAGCAGTTACATGATCCAGTCATCTAATTGCGACGCCACTCTCATCTGCCTATCGCGCCCGCGTTAACGCTTGAATGTCGTTAAGTAGGTGTTTTATTCCCTAAGGGGGTCTTCGGCCTCGGCCGCCCCAGACAAGCCTTCATCATATTCTTCCATGGGATCAATTTCCGTATCGGTAGCCGGATGGGTATCATCAAGGGTTTTGGGCAGATCATATGGATCACTCATCGGGTTATCTTCGTCTGGTAGTCGGGTCAATTCCGTATACTCGCTCGGCGGCTCGCTTATCATCTGCAAGTCAGGGTCATCTATATCGTTATCATTGTTTGCCATACCTGTATGCTA
>JAQGGZ010000011.1 GCA_028289125.1 Candidatus Saccharimonadota bacterium | reverse complement strand
ATCGGGCAGCTTTCTGCCGGCAGATGGCTCGAACCGGGACACGAGGCATTTGGTGCGAATGTTGATTCCGACACACTCGCGAGTTACCTGCATGACCTGCCTCCGTCATATGCGGAAGCAGTTACATGATTTTAGTGCTTTAACGGATCTTCGGCCTCGGCCGCCCCGGATAAGCCTTCATCATATTCTTCCATAGGATCAATTTCCGTATCGGTGACCGGGTGGGTATCATCGAGGACTTTTGGCACATCATCCGGATCACTCATCGGGTTATCTTCGTCTGGTAGTCGGGTCAATTCGGTATACTCGCTCGGCGGCTCGCTTATCATCTGCAAGTCAGGGTCATCTATATCGTTATCATTGTTTGCCATACCTGTATGCTACAACTGGCGTTTCTTATTTTCAGTCGTAATTCTTACCCAATAAAGGTATCCAATTACCGATATATGAGTTTTTTATGGTGCGGCATTATGAGCCGGGTTCGCTAAGCAGGATGCACTGTGTTTATATTTTCCAAGTTTTGATAACAAATCACCGTATTTATTAAAGCCTGCGAAATATATAGTCGGGCTATGTCTACGCGGGCTGAACGCCGATGCGGAGCCAAATAAACATGCGCGCTCGGCTATAGTTACCTAGAAATCAAATAGGTCGCCCAAGAAACCCTCTTTCTTGCGCTTCTTTCCATATTGTCGTTCATCGTAATGTTCGTCGTGGGATGGACGACGCTGCTGCGGTTCATGGTAAGTAGGTTGGTCATAAGTATTTGACCGTGCACCGTCATTCTGAGATATAGCGGTGCGTTCAATGAGCTTATCGAGTTCTCCCCGATCCAGCCAAACGCCCCGGCACTTCGGACAGTAGTCAATTTCAATCCCCTGCCGATCGGTCATGGTTAATTCAGTGTCGTCAACTGGACATTTCATCAGCTTATTCTCCTAACATAATATGGTAGTCACTATCAGTATTATACACATTGCAAGGCCCATACTTGTCCCTGCTCTCAGCATGATTGTTCAGCTACGGAAGCAAAAGTGGGTCTTAGGACATCACTGCTTTGTTGTGTTGGTTTTTCTATATCTTTAATCTGCAGTACGTCCGTAGAACCGTACTTTAACCCTTGACTAGCCACGGCTGGCAAGTCAATTGATTTATTTGCCAGGGGTTCGAACCGTTGACGCCGAACAGAATCTACTTAAACTTTTTGTGCGTTATCCGAGGGTAGGTTGAATAACATACCCTACCTACCAGGAGAGCCTGAAAAACGAAGATCATTATTTATTAATTGAGTGTCACTACCAAAAAACTACAGCAAGTGAAAAGCTACTGGCGTCATCAACGTACGTTCCTTCTTACTGCGTGAAATAGCTCGCTGGAGGTTAATTATTGAAGTGCCTTATCAAGATTATTTACTATCTAGGTAATGCTGGGGAGTTACTCAGTCGAATACTCTTTTCTAGCCAACAAGAGTAACTGTCGTATCCTGAACTACTAAAGCTTGTCCGTCACTCAACGTCCAATAGTCCATACCGTTTTCAAGAAAGTATTTAACGACTTCGTCTACGGCCTCAGACTCTGCGTGGCTAGACTTATAGTGTGGGGCTATTGATTTACCAACCAGATGTAGCCCCGTCCAGACAACCTCTTTGCTATAGCCTTCAGGAACAGTATCTTTATCATCAACCAGCTCAATGCCATGCAAGGTTGGTGTAGCAGCCACGGCTCCTGCGCTAAAACCCGCGTAAACGATGGAGTCATTTTTAACTAACGGTACTATAAGCTTGTCGAAACCACTCTGCTTCATAGCTCTAAGAAGTAAAAACGAATTGCCTCCAACAACCCAAACTAAATCATAATTTGACAATGCTGATGCTAACTCCTGATTGCTATCGAAGTAATTTCTCAAGTCTAGCTCGTCCGAGTTCATTCCCAGTGTAGCCAGCGCTTCAATCTGTGAAGTTACGTACGAAGCACGTCTTTCGTCATCAGAATTGTCTGCTGCATTAAGGATTATTGCAACCTTAGCATTTTCTTTACCAACGAGTTCTTTAAGTTTTTCGGGCTTATTGCCTAAATGATAGGAGGATAGATACATTTTCATATGTATCAATGGTAACAAAACAACACCCCTATGGGGTGTAAATTGATAATTTGGTATTACAGATTTGGTGCGGGTCACGGGACTCTAACGCGCAGCACAAGTGCCGCGCACGTGGCCGCTTTATAATTTTCGATGAGGCCACGGGTTAGAATCATCGGCCAAAGACCAAAGAAAAAGTCCCAGACGAGCTGGGACTTTTTCTTTGGTGCGGGTCACGGGACTCTAACCCGTGGCCTCATCCTTGGCAAGGATGCGCTCTAAACAACTGAGCTAGACCCGCATTTGTACCATGGCGATTATACGGAAAGACGGGTTGTAATACAAGGGGTGGAGCCGGTTTAGTGCTTGTTGGTCGGTAGCGGGACGACGTACCATGTCGAGCCGACTTTTTTAGCAAGCTCGTTGGCTTCAGTGACTTTGGCGTTGTAGGCTGGGATCTGCTTGTTGTAGGCGTCGATGTCGGCCTTGTAGAGGTCTACCAGCTTGTTGTAGGCTGCAACGTCGTTATTGTAGGTCTCGTCATCGGCAGTTTCTTCTTCGTCGGTGATTTTCTTGTCCAGTGCGGTCAGCTGGGCTTCTTCGGCCGTGATTTTCTTATCCAGATCGTTCAGGGTCTTTTCCTGCGTGTCGATCTGACTAGTAAGGCTGTCGAGCTTCTTCTGGTCGTCGCGGTTAGCGATTTTCTGAACACCGAAGGCGACACCGTTGACGATGGCGTAGAGAGCGACGACGATCAGGACGGGGGCGAGGTATTTGAGGATGCTTTTCAGTTTGGGGTGCATGGGGTAAAAATAACAGTTTTGGTGGTTTTTGTCAAGGATAAGAGGTATGGGGCCCTCCCAGATCGGCTGCGAGCAGCCTCTTCCCCTGCGGCGTGCTCGAAGCGAGCCTCTGTGCGCCTCCTCGCTTCACCGAACTGGCGGCTTCGCGCGTCCCAGTTCGAGGCACTAGAAACGGGCACCAAAGAAATAGCCCTAGCTTTCGCTAGGGCTATTTCTTTGGTGGCTCCTCCCAGACTCGAACTGGGGACACAAGGCTCTTCAGGCCTCTGCTCTACCAACTGAGCTAAAGAGCCGGGCACCCCGCTATTTTACGGGGTTTAACAGATAAAGGCAAGCTGTTACTGGCCGGGTTTGATGGGACCGTGACCGCGAAGCGCATCGATTAGTTCGACTGGGAACAGGAACATGGTCTTCTGTGACGGTTCTGTGCTGATACGCTCCAATGTGTTCAGGGTACGGAGGTTGAGGGCGCCTGGGGTGCCGGCAAGCATCTTAGCGGCTTCGGACAAGGCTTGGGCGGCCAATCGTTCACCATCGGCGTTGATGATGTTAGCGCGGCGTTCGCGTTCGGCTTCGGCTTGTTTCGCCATCGAGCGCTTCATGTTTTCAGGGAGCTCGATATTCTGGATCTTTACGTTTTCGACATCGATACCCCACTTGATGGTTTCGCTGTCGACGATTTCCTTGATCTGCTGGCTGATCTGGTCGCGCTTACTCAAAAGCTCATCAAGTTCGACATTGCCGGCGACGTCACGCAGGGCGGCCTGGGCGAACTGACTGGTAGCATAGGTGAAGTTGACCGTCTCAAGAAAGGCCTTAGGCGCATCGACGACACGGAAGTAGACCACTGCTTCGACGCCGACGGTCACATTGTCCTTGGTTATGATTTCTTGCTTCGGCACGTCGATCGGCGTGGAACGGATATCAACCTTGGTAATCGACTGGAATATGGGGATGACGACGCGTAGGCCAGGGCTCTTGACGCCTGTGAATTTGCCAAGCGTCAGTATGACACCGCGTTCGTACTGCTTGATAACTTTTATGCCGCTCAGGATGAAGATGACGATGATGATGATTAGGAATATGAGAAAGCCGGTCACGGTGTGCTCCTTTGAGATTTATATAGTTAAGTCTAAGCTTGCCGGGGACATTTGTAAATCATTTGGCCATGAGCCAGACCGCACTGCCGGCCAGGCCCATCAGACCGGTCAGAAAACCGCCCCAGATTATATCAGGCACCGCCACGCGGGCACTCCACCGCTTGAAGATAGCCCAGTTGGTTAACGCGTAGGTGCCGTATGCCGCCAAACCGAAGCCGACGCCATACGAATAGACCATCATCCAGTCATGAATGACCGCCGAGGACTGGGCTGGCCAGACGACGTACAAGCTGACGGCCGCCGCGTAGAGCGGGTAAAAGATCATGCCGGGCAGAGCCAGGGGCTTATCCCGAAGCATGTTGCCTAACTCCGCCCGGTATAGCCGGCGGGCGGCCAGGCCGATCCAGACCGCGTCCAGAACAAAGACGGCGAGGCAGGCTAGAAAGACATATAACCAGGTCATGTAAGAAGTGTAGCACCTTGCAGGGAGGTGCTACACGAGGCTACTCGTTTAGACCGGCATCCACTTGAGGATTGCACCGAACAATCCGGCGTCATCAGCCACCTGTTTGGTAACGGCACCGGTACTGGCCGAACGGATCTGCATCCACCCGTTACTAGGAGTCTTAGCTATGTTTCGCACCGAAACTACCAATGACTGGCTATCAGGCGACCAGACGGCTGCATAGAATGTCTGACCTGCAGGGGTAGTGGTGAGTTTCTTAATACCGGTCAGGTTTGCGTTGGCGGTAAAGAGTGCCGTGGTAACCTTGGCATTTTCAGCGGAGTAGGCGGTAGATAACGTCGTGAACGATACTTTGTCACTGGCATAGCTCCAGCTGACAAGACCGACAACGGCACCACTGACGGTGATCGTCGCGCCACAGGTCTTGGTCGGGGCCGTCAACGAGATATCGACGGCGCATGATGTCATCTTGATTTGCTTAGTAGTTGCGGCGTTGTTGCTATCGACGGCGACGTATAAGATCTTCTTACCGTCGGCTGACCAATCGTAGTTAACGCTGTTGTACGTGCCGACGAAGTTATCCGTGCCGCCGACTTTCACCAGCTTACGGGCACCGGTGACGGAATCGTACTGGACAAACACCCAGATTGATCGAGTAGTGTCGAACTCACGGGTCAGTATTTGCAGATTCTGGGTGCCTACCTTGGCTTTCTGCCAGCGGGGCTGGCCTGCCCAGAACGCGGCCGGTACGGTAGCGATCTGCTTTATTCCGGTGGTGCTCGTTGTAGGGTACGTCGTAAGCTTCTTCATCGCATTGGCGCTGTCCTTACACACAGCCGCGACCGTCTTGCCGGTCTGATTCACTCCCATGTAAGCCGTACCCGTATTATTACAGTTAGTGAAAGCCGCCGGGAAAGTCAGCTGACTGGTCTTTGTCGTGAGATCGCTTTTATACGCAACGTTCCTGTCGAAATAGATATTACCGTTCGTTACCGCCGTTGCGGCCTGGCTGCCACCAAGGATACGGGCCCCGATGAGTCCGATAGCGACTACCGTTAATATTGGTAGTATCATACTCCAATGCAGTACACCGGTTTCATTCAGCTTAACCATATAGGTAATCCTTCGTTTTTAATTGGTTAAGCTTATTAATACCACAATAATTCTAAAATGTGAATGCATATAAAAACGTCCTGCCAAAAGCAGAACGTTTTTATATGGTGGAGCATATCGGATTCGAACCGATGACCTCTTCCATGCCATGGAAGCGCGCTAGCCAACTGCGCCAATGCCCCAGAACTCCATCAATGATACCAGTAACAGGGAATATTTCAAGCCGGCGTGTTTTCCAGCGACTGCCATACGTGAAAACTGGCTACCGTCCGATATGGCTTCCATCGCTCGGCTATTACCGCCAGTTCCGCCTTCTTCGGCATGACGTCCCAGCCGAACAGCTTCATCATGCCATTCTGGAGGCCGACATCGTCGGGAGCGAATACGTCCGGACGATTCAACGTGAACATTAGGAACATCTGCGCGGTCCAAATACCGATACCCCTCACCGAGGTCAGCTCGGCAATGACCTGTTCGTCAGTTTGGGATTCAAGGTGATTGTAGACCGCCGGATCGTCAACGAAGTGTTGGGCCAGGTCTTTCAGGTACGTGGTCTTTTGCCGCGACAAACCGATAAGCTTCATCATCTCCTCGTCGATACCGACCACGTTTTCGGGCTGCAGGTTTGTCTGGTCTTGGAAGCGTCCGTAGATAGCGTTGGCCGCCGCGACCGACACCTGCTGGCCGATGATCGAGCGGGCCAGCGACGCGAAGTAATCGTAGTCATGACGGTCAGTGCGGTCACGTAAGATCTGGCTATCAATCAAGGCGCCCAATAAGGGGTCAGCCTTGCGAAGATAATCTTCGGCTTCTTTCAGCTGGTCTGCTGTCATACCGCCATCATATCAAAAAAGACCTTGCGGATGGCAAGGTCTTGATCGTGCGGGCCCACCCGAGCGGCGGGTGTTTTTGTTTTCTGATGTTTCTTTTACTCGCCGCTGATGCCGCACGAATTACCCTAAGCTTAAGCCTGATTGTCCTAGGTGTCAAGCAGCTTGAGCAGGTCGGCCTCAAGCAGACGTTTGACTCCCAGCTTCTCGGCCTTGGTCAGCTTGCTGGCGCCGACATTATCACCGGTCACCAGGTAATCGGTATCCTTGCCGACAGCCGACTGGAAGGTGCCGCCGAGGGCCCGGATCTTGTCGGCTGCGATGTCACGGCTCATCGTATGCAACGTACCGGTAATGACAAACTTCTTGCCGCTGAGCACGCCGGCTTTAGGGGCTTCATAATGAGGCTCGACACCGAAATCCGCAAACTTCTTGAGCAGCTGGATATTGTCTTCGTCCGTGAACCACGCCACCACCGATTCGGCCACGACGGTACCGATACCTTCGACTTCTAGCAGGTCATCAAGGGTCGCTTCACTGAGGGCTTCAATCGATTCAAACCGTTTCGCCAGATCGATAGCCGTCTGCGACCCGACGTGACGGATACCCAGACCGAAGATGAAACGGGCGAGTGGCGGTTGCTTGGCGGCCTGTATGGCGTCGACTAATTTGGCAGCTGAGATTTCGGCAAACCGATCCAAACCCAGGACTTGCTCTTTTGTCAGGCCGTAAATATCTGCCAGATCAGTGACCAGGCCCGCGTCGACCAATGTGACGACGTTCTTTTCGCCAAGCGTATCGATATCGAGTGCACCCTTGCTGGCGTAATGTTCAAGGGCTTTCTTCAGTAGTAACGGCCCAGTCGCGCCTTTGACGCGGTAGATAGCCTCGCCTTCGGGGCGCTCAAAATCCAATTCCGGGTACTGACGCTTCAGCTCGGCTTCCATATTGAACGGCTGGGAGTCCTTGGGCCGTAATTCAGTCAGGACTTCCCTGACCTGCGGAATGATGTCGCCGGCCTTATAGATGACTGCGGTATCACCTACCCGGATATCTTTACGGGCGATCTCATCAGAGTTGTGAAGCGTGGCGTGCTGCACGGTCGTCCCGGCGATGACGACCGGATCGAAGACCGCGACCGGGCCGGCCGCACCGGTTCGTCCGATGCTGATGAGGATATCTTTGATGATGCTGGTGCCTTCTTCGGCGGCGTACTTATAGGCGACGGCGGCCCGAGGGTTCTTGCCGACCGTGCCGAGTTCGTCGTACAGCTTGCGGTCATTCAGTTTCACGACCAGACCGTCGGTATTGAACGGTAAGTCGTGGCGGGCTACGTCCCAGTGGTGGACGAATTCCATGACGCCCTTGAGATCGGTAAAGACCGTTGCCTGTTTGTTGGCCGCCAGACCCAGTGCACGGAGCGCTTCATAGGCGTACATATTCGTCGGCACCTCGGAGCGATCAGGACGGAGAACGTCGTAGGCCCGAAACCGTAACGGCCGAGCGGCGGTTAATTTCGGATCAAGCTGGCGGATAGTGCCGGCAGCCAGGTTGCGCGGATTTGCGAATAACGGTAAACCTTCGGCTTCACGCTGCTTGTTCAGCGCCGCGAAGTCATCCTTGTACATGACGATCTCACCCCGGACTTCGGTCCGGCCGCGGTGGAAGTTCTCGTATTCTTTTACGTCCCGTAGTTGTAGCGGTACGTTGGCGATCGTCCTGACATTCAAGGTAACATCCTCACCGACGAAACCGTCACCGCGCGTTACTGCCTGCACGAACTGACCATCTTCATAAATCAGCGCACAAGCCAGTCCATCCATTTTGATGTCGGCAAAGAACTCGAGCGTGCGCCCCGGCAGAAGCTTTTCGGTCCGGGTGACCCAGGCGGCGACTTCTTCTTCGGCAAACACATCGTTCAGGCTGATCATCCGGCTGGAGTGCTCGACTTTGGCAAACTTGCTGAGAGGCCTACCGCCGACACGTTGGGTCGGCGATTCAGGCGTGATCAACTCGGGATGTTCAGCTTCGATAGCTTTAAGCTCGCGCATGAGCCCGTCATACACCGCGTCAGAAACCGACGGTTCGTCCAGGACATAGTACTCGTATGAGTACTTCGCCATCAGCTGCCGCAATTCAGCCAGTCGTACAGCCGGGTCGTTATGGGGCATGGTTGATCAGTTCCCGGTACAAGCCATAAAAGTAATGGTGGAACAGCACCAGCGAGATCATGACCAGGCCGAAGAAGACCCATGGTGCCGCTGCCGCGTAAATAAAGACGACCGGCACGATGATGAGGGCAGACAGGAGTAAGCACATACACGCGAAGAACAGCGCCTTCCGGAGGACGTTCCATCGGCGGAAACGGACAAGCTGCTTGCCCGAACGTAGTGCCTTCAACGGTGTCATGTCAGGCAGCGTCACGATATACATGCCCATGAACGGCGCAATGAAGATGCGCAGCGACAATACTGTCAAAGCGGCCATGACTGAAAAGTACAATGCATGCTCCCACCAGCCTGTAATGATGCCGTACTTGATGACGGTCGCATATACCGTGGCCCCAATCGTGAACGGCAACAGGCACATGATAGTCAGCAACGTTTCGCAGATAAATGGCACCAGCGGCGTCATGCCGCGGTAATAGGCATCCCGCATCTTCAGCCGCACTTTTTCACCTGCGCTCAATTGTCGCAGGGTCCAGATGACTGCCAGGCTGCCGACGATCACCAGGATGACCTGATAAGCTCCGGCAGCTTCGCTGGCTTTATTATTAGACGACAGCGTGATGTACGCGAAAATAGACACCGCGCCAGCCAATTTGCCGAAATTGCCTTGGGTGACGTCAATCACGCTCGACTTGAGCTCACTCGTCGTCCCGGAACCACTGAAGCCGCGTACCAAAATGATATTAAGCAACGCGAATACCAGTACGATGCGCAGAAACAGCCACTTGTGTTTCCACATTGACCGCAGTGACTGTTTGAACAAAAACCAGCTGCTCGGGATCTTACTCAGCACCGGCTTTGGGCCCCGCCGGCGCAGGTGCCACCAGCGACGCTTAGCAATTTTGATCTTACGGTTCTTCGCAGTGGCTGCCGACGTCGGCTTGCTGGCTTTCGATGGTGCCTTCCCGGTGATGGTAGTCGGTTTGGTCTTAGGCATGGGAAATCATCTGGCGTAGGCGGGCGATTCTGTCTTCGAGTGGCGGGTGGGTGCTAAAGAGGTTGGATAAGCTTTTGCTTTTCAGCGGATTCGCAAAGAACAAGTGGGCGGTCGATGCGTTCTGGCGCTTCATCGGCCGACCATACTGCGCGATCTTTTCGAGAGCGCTCGCGAGGCCTTCCGGATACCGCGTAGTCAGCGCACCGGTGGCATCGGCCAAGTACTCGCGACGGCGCGAAACGGCCAGCTGGATGATGGTAGCGACAAACGGTGCCAAAATCGCAGCCAGTATCGCCAACACGATGACGAGAGGGCTTACGCCTTCGTCATCATCTCGGAAGAACATCGAATGCAACAAGGCGTCAGCGATGAATGAAATCACGACGGTTAGCGCGAAGGCTATCATCGAGACGCGGATGTCGTAGTTCTTGACGTGGCCCATCTCATGCGCGAAGACGCCTTCAAGTTCGGTATCGTTCATCAGGTCGAGGATGCCAGTAGTGGCACAGACGGCCGCCTTCTGAGGGTTGCGACCGGTGGCGAACGCGTTCGGTGCCGGGTCGTCGATGATGAAGACGCGTGGCATCGGCAAACCGTCAGTGATGGCTAGATTCTCAACTATTCGCCACAGACGCGGATTATCTGCTTTACTGATCTCTTTGGCGCCGTTCAGGGCCAGGGCCATGCTGCTGCCGGTAAAATACGTAATGAACGCGTAGATCAGAGCGCCTATGATGACCCCTGCAGTCAAGCCGTAACCACCGCCGAACATCAGGCTGGCGACGTAACCAAGGGCACCGATCACCACGATGAAACCCGTCATTATGAAGACGGATTTGCGTTTATTGGCGGCTATTTCGGAGTACATTTATGTGCCTTTCGTTAGAATTGGACGTTGACCGGCTGCTTGACGGCAGCAGCTTCAGCTTCGTCGAGTTCGAAAAATGTGCGGTCGGTCTTAAAACCGATCATACCGGCGATGACGTTAGCCGGAAATACCTGTCGGGAGCTGTTGAAGTCACGGGCGACGCCGTTGTAGAAGCGGCGGGAAGCCTGGATCTTATCTTCGGTGTCGACCAGCTCATCCTGCAATTGGATGAAGTTCTGACTGGCCTTCAGGTCCGGGTAGGCTTCGGCGACGGCGAACAGGCTCTTCAGCGCAGTTTGGAGCTGGTTTTCGGCGGCAGCCTGCTGTTCGACAGTCTGGGCACTGAGGGCGTTGGCACGGGCGGCGGTCACGGACTCGAGGACGCCACTTTCGTGCTTGGCATACCCCTTGACGCTGTTGACGAGGTTCGGGATCAAGTCATAGCGACGCTTCAGTTGGACGTTGACATCGCTCCAGGCTTCATCAGCCCGGACATTCAGTCGGACCAGACGGTTATATAGGCCGATAAGAAGAGCGGCGATGATGACTACGACGATTACGATAATGATGAGCGCGGTCATGGATTTACTCCTTTAGGTTATAGCTAAGATTATAGCGGAAAAGTACGGGCGGGACCAGCGGTGCATCAGTGGTATGATAAAACATGACCATGAACCGAAAACGAATTATCTGGGCCGGTACGGCCGCCACTTTCGTCGCAGTTATCACCGCATATAGCTGGTTTACGCTCAGCCGGCCATTCGCGGCCGTCCAGCTTCAAACCGTCTATAGGGCGAGCACCCTAGCCTCGACCGAACCTTCTCTGCCATGGCCGGCTTCGGGCGAAGCCGCCATCAGTATCAATGGTAGCCAACTTCGCTTAAATAATGCTGAGCAAAAAGCGGTTCCTACGGCCAGCACGGCAAAAGTGATGACCGCCTTGTGCGTCCTCGACAAGAAGCCCTTGCGCGGCAACGAAAGCGGCCCTACCCTGACGCTGACACAAGCCGACGTCGACCTATACAACGCCTACATCGCCAAGAACGGCTCGGTCGCTGCCGTCGCCGTGGGCGAGAAGATCACTGAGCGCCAGGCGCTTGAAGCTCTGATGCTCCCATCGGCCAATAACCTGGCGGACTCTCTCGTTATCTGGGCTTTCGGTTCGATGCAGAATTACGTCAAATACGCCAACGAGAAAGCGGCGAGACTCGGTATGCATGACAGCTACTTCGCGGACGCCAGCGGATTCTCGCCGGCGACGGTCAGTACCGCCGAAGACCTGGTGCTGCTCGGGGAAGCCGCCCTGGCACACGGCAGTCTGGCAACGATCGTCAAAGAACAGACCGCGACCATCCCCGTGGCCGGGCTCATCCGCAATCGTAATTATCTGCTTGGCCAGAACGGCAACATCGGCATTAAGACCGGCAATACCGACGAGGCTGGTGGTGTGTTCCTGTTCGCTGCCGACGTCGTACCGAGCGGTCAGACAACCACCGTCCGGGTGGTGGGCGCCATCATGAATGCGCCTGATCTACGGACCGCCATGGAAGGCTCAGTGCCTTTCAGCGCTGCCGTATCTAATTCCTTCGAGACTGACACCGTGATAAAAGCCGGCACCGTCATCGGCCACTACACAGCCCCATGGGGCCAACAAGTCGATGCCGTTGCCCAGAAAGACGTCGTCATACTACGCTGGAAAAATCAGAAGGTCACCCCGACCGTTTCCATAAATAATGTAACTTCAACGGCCCGCGACAAGGAGGTCGTCGGTTCGGTCAGTGCCAAGAGTACCTATGCCGAGAGCCAGACACCGGTAATTCTTAAGGGCTCGTTTACGCCACCATCTGCCTGGTGGCGGCTGACCCACCCCGAGTTCTAACTACCCGTTGCTTTTCGCCCCTGGCAGGTTGATACTAAGAATATAGGTAGGTGGAGGGGTCATATGCGTAGTAAGTCAACGATAATCATAATCGTGGTCGCCGTGATCATCATCGCCGGAGTCGGATTTGTCGTAGCCAATCATAAATCCTCCACCGGCAATGAGTACGGTACCGGATCGACCTCTGACAACACCGCACCCACACCAACATCGACTACCGCCAAAGGCACGATCAACATTACGAACATGATGTTCACGCCATCGCAGATCACCGTGCCGGTCGGCGGTACGGTCACCTGGACCAACAACGACACGACGGCCCACACCGTGACAATCGACCATGGCAATGGCCCCCACAGTGACCCCATCGCTCCCGGCGGCACCTACAGCTTCACATTCACCAAAGCAGCGTCCTACCAGTACCACTGCAGCATCCACCCGTCGATGCGCGGCACGATCGTCGTCAAATAACACCATCTGCGCTTAAGGGCTCGTTTACGCCACCATCAATATGGTGGCGCTGACGCACCCTCAATGGTAATTAAGGGGTAGAAGTGACGCTGTTGAGGCGTTCAGTCGCACGGTTAGCGGTGCTTTGAGCGTCACCAGCCTTGTTGTAGGCAACGATCGCCACAGCTAACGCGATAACTGACGCTATCAGCGCCAGCGTACCTAGAAGTTTTGCTACTTGTGAGTTGGTATGAGCGTCATGGACGTCGCGGCGCATGTGATGGATTGAATCGTAATCTTCTGCCATTTTTAAGCCCCTCCTTAGTTAGTACCCACCATTATGGCTAGCATAGCTGTCTTGAATATTAGAATTATTACAACCGCTCGTAGCTAGCGGGCTCATACTGGAACCCATGAACCAAAACCCCACCACTGAAATGAATATCAACTACGATCGTGGCCGTGTGCCCGTCTTGCACAGTGAAAGCGTATTCGTGACGGCGCGCGATGACAGCGTGGTGCTGGATTTTGCGCAGAGCGCCGGGCTGGCCAACCAGCAGTTCGTCGTGGCAAGTCTGGGGATGAGCCGGGATCAGGCGAAGAAGATGATACGGGCTATACAGGATGCGATGGGGATCGAGTAGTCCCGGCAGCTACCAGTATTATATATGCCGCATCTGCGGAGTATGATACGCTGCCAGTAACATGAAACAATCGACGCCAAGTCCCGCATGGTCAGCAACCGATGACCTGTTGCTTGTTGCCGGTGGTACGCTCGTGCTTCTTTCGATCGCTGACATAATCGTCACCCAAATTTCTCCTGAAAACTCTTTCGGGTTTTATAGCCTGCCCATTCAGGCTATCGCTTTCTTTTGCGTGCTCAAAGGCTTAGCTGCGTGCGGTAAGCCTTCATTGGATTCGCCGGCCTGGCGTCGCCGGGCACTGATAGCGGGCATCGCTTTGGGAATGTTTGGGGTGGATTTTCTTTTGGCATTTGTATTTAAGGGGTGATGAGGGGTAGACGCACGTCTGCGCCGTTGCTCGAAATGAATTTCTGCGCGACGGCTTGACGACCGTACCCCCGACCTTGCGCCAGCTAAAGCTGCCGCGGTCGGAGGTTCAAGCCCAGGACGAGACCAAATAAAAAGCACCGACTGAAGCCGGTGCTTTTTATTTGGTGGGTGATGAGGGATTCGAACCCCCGACCCTCTCGGTGTAAACGAGATGCTCTAGCCAACTGAGCTAATCACCCTTGCAGGCCGTAGCCTGATGTCGAATCTCTGTGGTGCGGACGAGAGGACTTGAACCTCCACAACCTTACGGCCACTACCACCTCAAGGTAGCGCGTCTACCAATTCCGCCACGTCCGCGAGGAGACCTGAATAATAGTACCTGACAAGGGTAAAAAACTCAAGCTAGCTGCGAGGCATATGGTCGTACAGATGCTCGAGGCTGTAGCTGGAGCGGACCAACGGTTTGATGTCGTTCAGTGTGACGTTGATCTTGACGCCAGGGTTGAGCGCACCATATGGGTCGAATATCTGTTTGACCTTCTGGAACACCTCGTACAGTTCCGGACCGAACATCTTTGACAGGTACGGCCCCCGGAGACGGCCGTCGTTATGTTCGCCGCTGGTACTGCCACCGAGGCTCAGTACCAAGTCGTAGTACTCATCAACGAGCCGGAAGGCCTTCTGACGGTCACCGATCTGGCTCAGGTCCAGGAATGGCTGTAGATGGATGTTGGCATCACCGGCGTGGCCCCAGACGGCGACACGCAGACCGTAACGTTTGAACATGGCGTAGACCTCGGTCAGATACTCGTCAAACTTGTCGAGCGGAACGATACCGTCTTCGATGATCGGCAAGGCCTTGCTGTTGCCTTCACTGTGAGCAATGATAGCGGCTGACGAGTGACGGATCTTCCAAAGCATCTCCTGCTTTGCCATGGTGGTTTCCATCTGATGACTGCGGGCGTGCTTTTCGAGGATCTTGACGGCGCGACGGGCGTTCTTCTTCTGGGAACGCTCGTTGCCGTCATCGAATTCGACCAACATCGCGACGGCTGGGAACGGCTTCTTGATCATGTCCTTGAGTAAGTTCGGGTTCAGCTCTTCGACGAGCGTCAGCAGCTGGCCGTCTACCATTTCGATGGCGCTCGGCTGCTCTTTCATGGCGCGCAGTTCGACGGCGGCCTCTTCGGCCTGCTTGACGGTGTCGAATTCTGCCAGGATGAGATGTGTCTCCGGGTGGAATATCTCCGTGTCGAGCATGATCTCAGTGATGACGCCGAGCGTCCCCTGCGAACCGACGAACAACGGCGTCAAGTCAAACGAGCCGTCCTTGCGCTTGATGTCCCAAATGTCATAACCGGCCGAGTTCTTACTGACCTTGAACTTGATGCTTTCGACGAGTTGCTTGTTCTCTTCGAGCAGAGCGTCGAGCGAACGGTAAATCTCGCCCTCGAAGGTCGAAAGGCCGAGCTTTTTGTTCAGCTCACGCTTACTTATGCGGCCGGTCTCGATGACCTCCCCGTTAGCCAGCACGACCCTCAGGCCGCGGACGTACTGTCGGGTGTCGCCGTATTTGACTGACTTTTCACCGCTGGCGTTGTTGGCGACGGCACCACCGATGGTGGAGTATTCGATCGATGACGGAAACGGCGGTAGAAATCGGCCATGGGTCTTCAGGGTCTGCTGCAGTTTGCCGTAGTTGATACCCGGCTCGACGTTGACGACGCCGGTCTTGGCGTTATATTCGACGACCCGGTTGAGGTGGGCTGGAAAGACCAGCATCAGACCTTCACCGAGGGCCGCACCGCCTTGATCGGTACCGGCACCGCGGGCGGTCATCGGTACGACCCGGCCACGCTCGGCCAGCTGCCAGGTAAAGCGGGCGATCTTGCGGACGTCGTTTTCACTCCGTGGGTACACCACGAGCGAAGGTATGACACTGAAGATACTGCCGTCGGTCGAGAAATAGCGACGGGCATCGACCGAACTCATGACCTCGCCGGTGACATGTTCCTGTAAATACTGCGCTACTTTGCTCATGTTTTTTGGACCCTCTGTATAAGCCATACGTGTTGTTGAGTTTATGATAGCACAAACGTGAGCGGGATGACCACGGCCCCTATTGTAGGACGGCCCGAACGATGACGCGCTTGTTGAACTCGTTCGTACCCGGGATCACGTCTCCGAAGCATGAAATGAGGTTGAGACCCGGCTTCGACTGATCGGCAGAGAGTAACAGTGATGCCATATCAACTTTGTCGGCGTCTTTTACTTCCACGGATGTCACGACGTAGGTAAATACCTTACCGTCGCCCCGCGTAATCTTGATCGGCGCACCGGCTTTCAACTTGTTGATGCCATAGAAGACACCTTTGGTCTTCCAGCTTGAGATATGACCGTCTACGAGCATCGCACCGGGTTGGCCGGGCTGAGCGCTGGCGTTATACCAGCCTGCATCATGGACGTTAGTAGGTGCCCGCAGCTGATTACTAGCGGTCACGCCCATCGACATGACGCGGGCGTGGACCGACAACGATCCTATATCAATATATCGTGGCAGATTCGGCGCGACCGCGTAGCTGCGGACAGCTTGTGAGGTCGGTTTAGTCGTTGACGGGGTCGCGCCCGGGTCCTGTACACCGGAGCCTTCCCCAGCTGCGTCGTCGGCCTGGGCGCTGACGCGTTCGACCTGCGCCTCTATCTTCTTATTCGTTTTAAGGCCGTTGTACGTGACACCGAGACCGAGCAGGAAGATGACGACCGCCATACCTGTTAGCAGATTTGACCGTGTCAGCCGTCGAGATGGTCTCTTGGAAACTGTCTGTCGCTTGACGGCTTTTCGGACTAATACTTTGGATGGTTGCTGACGCTGAACCATCGGACGGCCCGCCTTCGGACGCCGTGGAGGCTCAGGCACCGGCTGTTTAACGGCGGCCTGGGCGATGGCTTTTACCGGCCGCACGTCCTGCATAAGGTTGCGGCTGGAAGCCTGCACATAGTTTGGGCGGGTCACATACTGTGGGGCACGGCGAACGGGCGATCGCATCCGCGACCGTAAATCCGAATTGTCCACCGTCACCCGTCGGGTCATGCCCTCACCTACTTTTCTCTATGTTTTTATTTGCGTCGGCGAACCGTGGCTGGAGCCGTACGGGTCTTGCGGGCTACAACGGCGATGGCGCCGGCAGCAGCCGTTGCGACGACCAGGGTCATCAACGGGTTAGCCGTGATCAGGGCGAAACCGGTGTCAGGAGTGCTCGGAACGTTCTTGATAGATACGACAACGTCGTTGCCGTCACCACCCTTGTAGGTGATCGTGAAGACGTAACCGTCTATCGTGAAAGTACTGCCTTCTTCCATACCGTTGAATGTGCCGGTCACGGCGTCGCTGCCGTCATTATCAATCAATGTGTAAGACTGGCCGGCAGCTGGCTTGAAACCGTTGTAAAGGCTGACGACGAGTTTACCCTGTGGGTTGGTACTACCATCACCGAGGTCGACAGTACCAGTGACTTTCAATTGGTCATATTCACTACAGGCAGTGGTGCCACCGATTTCAGCTTCGTAAGTACCGTATTCTTTGAGGCCGCCAGTGACTGTCATACAGCCAGGACTGTGGCCAGGAGCGACGATAGCGTTAGCATCCACTTGCAGTAAGGCTACCGTGCCTGTACCTTGCAAACGCCCACCTGCAAATACTTCTACATCCTTACGCGAACCGTCAAGCGTGACTTCTTGACCTGAATAAACGTATTCGCTCTGGGTAGGTTGACTGTCAGACTCTACAATGGTGCGCTTGGTGTAGGAAGTAGCCGTACTGGAACCGTTGGCCGTAAACGTTCCTGCAGCACCCTCTTTGTTCGTCACATAGTTCCCGTTGGCGGTGTATGTGCCGGTTACGACCGCGTTATAGACGCCGCCATACAAGATATCAGTGATCAATGTTACGGGTCCTGTAAAAGTAGCCGTCAGCATCTCACTTGGAGCACCGCCACTACAAGCGCCAAGCCCATTAGTGACACTAAGTGTTGCTGCTGTGGTACTGCCGGGCCCTGACAAACTAAGCGGGTAACCGATTGAATCGTTTGCTGCCAAACCGATGATCAGACTGCCGCCTGCCACGGTAATGCCACTCGTGCTGCCTAACGAGTTCTTGGTCGCACCTAGGCGACCCGACGTTACGTTAACCGCACCAGTATAACTAGTGGTGGGTTTAATGAAGCTGACACCACCGTCCGAAAAGCTGGCAGTTACAGCACCACTACCGGAAAGCTTAGAAAAGAAATTGGTATTACAGTTCGCGCCAGGTCCCGTCAAAGTCAAGTGGTGACCCTGCGTATCAAATACGCGATCGTTCGTGCCCTGACCGTCACCGTATGTCACGCCGGCGCTGTTTGCGGCCTGCGTAATCACTACGTCAGATGCCAATGCAATGTCGGTATTGATGGTGACGTAGGTAGTCGTGGACACCGTAACGTTACCTCCGATAGTTATACTGTTACCGGTTATGGTATAACTGTAGAAATTAGTGTTTGCACCACTAAAAAGAATAGTGCCTGTGGTCAGACCCGTAATATTGTTATTCAGGGTTTGGCTGGCTGTCAGCGCCGTCGCATCGAATACGAGGTTGTCGCCATTGGTTGGCGCACCACTGGCACAGTTAGACCAGTTGGTAGCCGTACTGAAGTTATTATTGGTAGCACCGGTCCAGGTACAGGTATTGCCAGCAGCATGCGCTACCCCTGTCAGGCCCATAGCTAAGATTGATGATGCACCGAGGACGGTGGCGTTGAACGCCGCAGTAAGTCGTCTGAGTTTCATATTTTGCCTTTTTTTGTTTATTTCGCTTGCGCTTACCCGAATGATAGAAGATGCATGTACGTGTGTCAACTAGATTTTATACGAGCCATCGGCAAAGAAAAAGGACCCGATCTGGCCGGGTCCTTTTTCTTTGGTGCGCGAGAGAGGACTTGAACCTCCACGAGCTTGCGCCCACTAGTACCTGAAACTAGCGCGTCTACCAATTCCGCCACTCGCGCGTGGACTCCGGTCATTGTACGGTATTTAACAGCGTGAAGCAAGCTATTGGTGGGTGACGCGGGCCTGGCGGATCATCCAGTTGTGGACGTTGCTGTAATGATCGACCGGACTGACCAGTTCGTGGGGCATCAGGCCTTCGATATGGGTGTTCGACACATATATATAACGCGGCTGGTATAGACCGAGAGCCGGCGCGTCGTCAAGCCAGGCCTGCAGGAACGGCTTGTACTTCACGGAACGGACACTGGCGTCAGTTCGGGCCCGGCCGGCTTCAAGCGCCGCATCCGCAGTCGAAGATTTATATTCAGAGAAGTTCAGGCGATTGGCGGACCGCACATCTGCCTGTGAGCTGTGCCAGTACGGGAACACGTCGGGGTCACGGCCGATGGTAATGCCGTACAGCAACGCATCATAATTATGGAAGGTGATCGTATCCTGGAGCGTCGGCGCGTCCTGGAGCTCGATAGAAACGTTAGCGCCGGCCGCCTGCCACTGCCTGCGCAGCGCCTCAACGACGACGCGGTCTTCCGGAGTATCCTGTGCATACAGGCTGAATGCTAACTTAGTCTTATCCTTGCCGCGCACGCCACCCTTGCCTTCCGTCCAGCCAGCCGCATCGAGGGCTGCCTTGGCTTTGGCGAGGTTACCGGTCTGCTGTGTCAGGCCGCTTTCACTGCTAACCTGCCCCTGCAAGAACGGCTGGTTCACCAAAGGCGTCTGGTAGCCTAACTGCTTGATGATCGCTGCCGGGTCAGCCGCGGTCACCAGCGCCTGACGGACGGCCTTATCAGCAAGCACGCCTTGACTCGTTTTGAAGAATACCATGTTGGCGGCAGCCGTAATCATATTGTTGACCTCCTGGCCTTTGACCGCCCGGTCATCGGTCGGCACCACGGAACCGCCAGCGATAGCCGTCAGATCGTGCGTCTCATAACTGGCCAGCATCTCATCTTGGCTGCGGAAAGCATGGACGACAAACTGATCGAGTTTCGGCCGGCCGGCGTGATATTTATCAAACGGCACCAATGAAATCTGCTCCTGGCGGTTGGTCGGCGTATCACCCGACACCTGAACCGCGTTCAGACGGAAGGGTCCGGCACCGATCGGCGTCGTGGTGTTGAACGGGTCGGAACGCAGGCTGCCGGCTGCCACATCTTTGAGGATATGCTGCGGCACTAAGCCGGTCGTCAAAGAGTGCGGGAACGAGCTCAGTGCACCGGGTAAGGTAAAAGTAACCGTACGGGCGTCGGTCGCGGCGATCTTGATGTTCTGCCAGCTGTTCGCCAGCGGCGAGTGGGCATCAGGGTTCTGGATCAGATGATAGGTGAAAACAACGTCATCGGCCGTCAAGGCTGCGCCGTCCTGCCAGGTCAGACCCGGGCGGAGGACGACAGTATAGACGGTTCCGCGCTCATTGGCCGTCCAGCTTTGGGCCAGATCGCCGCTCAGGTTACCGGCATTGTCGTACTTCAACAGGCCGGCGAAGACCAGTCGTGAGACCGCTGCGTCGGCCGAACCTGTCGCGTAGAGGGGGTTGGCGTTCGTGTAACTGCCGATGACACCTTCGCTATAGGTACCGCCCGAGACGTACTGCAACGTCTGATAATAGCCGGTGAGCGCCTGCAACTGGGCCATGACGCCGGCTAACAAGCCGACCAGTAGCAAAACCCAGAGCGCGATGAACCGGCGTACCCGACTCAAACGGTTCAGGCGCTTGAAAAAACGCTCTTCGATCTGCTCTTCCGCCTCGAGGCTCATCCGGACCACTTGACGCTGACGCGAACGGAATCGGCGCCGGAAGCGCAACCGCAGTGAGTGTAGACCCTCGATCGCCATTTATCCTACGAGGATACCTAGCAGCAAGCTTGCGGCGAAGATAACTGCAGAGATAATGGTTAGCTGAAAGATGGTCTTGTCGGTACCGCGGCGGGTGATGTTGATGTCGCCGGATGAACCGAGTCCGGCACCGAGCGATGCGCCGCGTGTCTGAATCAGTATCAGGATGGTCATGATGACCATGGAGACGATTGTGATGTAGTTATAAATGCTCATGATTTTTCTTCCTTGCCTTCTAAGATAGCGCTCACTAAGTAGTTTACTAAACCGATGATCATCCCTGCAAGTATGGCGGCACCGAAGTTGGTGATTTCAAGTGACGGGTAGAACTTGCTCACGAGGAATACCATAAAACCGTTGACGATGACCATGAACAATCCGAGGGAGAGGAGGATGGCCGGCAATGACAATATGACGACCAGCGGCCGGATGAAAACGTTGATAAGAGCCAGGATGAAACCGGCGATCACGATGACCCGTACCTGGCTTTGGTAGGTGATGGTGTTGCCAAGCAGGCCAGCCGCGATCCAAAGACCAAGACTGGACACAAACCAACGAAGCGCGAAGCGCGAGATACCGTTCATTACCTGTTATTGTAGCACACGCGGCAGTGCGGCGGAGAGTACTTTTATACCGGTCTTCGTCACCACGACGTCGTCTTCGATACGGACGCCGATGCCCTCTTCTGGTATATAGATGCCCGGCTCGACCGTCAGCACCAAACCCGGCTGCAACGGCATCTGGTAGTCACCGACGTCATGCACGTCCAGTCCCAGGAAATGAGTCGTGGCGTGCGGATAATAGCGCCGGATATCCGCCCGCTCCATGGTCTTGATGACACCGAGCTTATTCAGCTGTTTGCCGATCAGTTGTTCGACCTGCTGTTCATACTCTCTCAGCATGACGCCCGGCTTGAGCAGCTTCTTTGCAGCCTCCTGCACTTCAAGCACCGCGTCAAAGACTGCCTGCTGGCGGTCGGTCGGTGTGCCTATAGCGATTGTCCGAGTAATATCAGCCGCGTAATGTGACACTTCGGCACCGACGTCCATCGTCAGTAAAGCATTGTTCGGCAATGCGTCGGCGTTGGCGACATTATGAAGCGTGCAGGCATTGGCACCGGCCGCTACAATCGGCTCAAATGCGTGTCCCCGGGCACCACGGCGAAAGCCTCGGGTGATATCGGCTTCGACCTCGTATTCATATTTGTAGCTGTCAATCTGACCGATGACTGTCTGCAACGTGTCGACGGTCACGTCAATCGCCTGTTGGATAGCTTTTAGCTCAGCGGATTGCTTGACCATACGTAAGCGGCCGATGTCGGGGCGTATATCGTGGATTTCGATGTTAGGAGCCACGCGCCGACAACGTTGCATCAGGCGGCGACGGGCCGGATTGGCGTACAGGCCGTATTGTTGGATGTACGCGTCGGCCGGCAGCGGCATGGCGACACGTTTGGCTTTGCGCAGATACCGCATCAGTCTTTCCCAACCGGCTTGCTCATCCATGACTTCGTCGATACCGCTGATCTTGCTGAGCTGGGCATACTCCGGCACACCGTCGAAAGCCTGCCGCGACGCTGAGCGACCCGGTATGATCAGAAAGTCACCGGCCGGACTCATCACCAGGGTTACGTCGGGTTCATCGATACCCGTCAGATACCAAAAACTACTGTCCTGCTGGAACGGGAAACTCGAGTCGGCGCTGCGTTGAAGCAGGCCGTTGGCGGTCACGACAATGAGCTCATGGGCCTTCAGCCCGGCACGCAACCTGGTTCGATTACCAGCAAAGAAACTGGCCGTAAATAATTTTTGCATAACTAGACGTCCAGTATAGCAAAGTCGGCGCTACCAGGCGGCACGTTCGGCAATCTGGCCGTCAATAGCGGCTTCGGCTTCGACGATATAGCGCTGGCCAAGCAGCACTGCCTCCTTATGACGGAGGAGCAACGGCATCACGCCGCTGAGGGAGCGCGGTAGCTTGTCTTTGCGTTCACGCGATTTCCGCGTCCAGATTTTGCGCAGTGGTTTGCCATAGTCTACGTCGGCCGTGGCTGCCAAGAGGACCGGTCCGAGTACCGCACTAGTCCGGTCGAATTGTTCCCGTACCCGGCTCCATCGCCGATCGCCTCCGTCCAGTAACAGCGCACGATTACCGTCCGGCCCTGTAACCCATCGAAGCTTGGCATACGCCGCTGACGGGCTCTTATCGGGCCACATCCGCATGGTGACTGGCCGGGTCGGAACACGGTCTTTGGCAGATGCCCGCACTGGAGGGCCGAGTCGGGCGGACCCGACCAGCTCGCTTTTGAAAAAGCGTGGCAGTTCATCACGTCGCACGCTGACAGTCCGCTTATGGCCGTCGTTATCCTGAGCATCGAAGGTAAAGTAATTGTCGTCTTGAACGGCATCGAACAGTTCATCGCGTTCAGTTTCTGACATATTAGCCAGATAATCATCAATCAAATTCGGGCGATTCTTACTGCGCGGCCGCTGCAACCGCCAGACAGCCAAGTCGTCCACTTCGATGCCGGCTCTGGCGGCGACCGTTTTCAGCTCAAGCGGCTTTATGCTTCGAATGTCATCCTGTACCGCATCGCGTATCGTGTCATTATCGTAAACTGGCAGACTGAAGCGATATCGCGTCGGGTCGAGCGCCGTACTGGCTTCAATGTGCTCAGCCAGCTCGACCCCCTCGTCCGCAACTTCACGACGATGTTCGTCAGTAATGGTCCGGTGGTGAGACCGACGGACCATGCGGCTCAAACGGCTGTTGGGATACCGGATACTTCGCAGACCTTTAGTTATATCGGACAGGCGGGCATCCGCAGCGATCGGCCATAATGGTTCATGCAGGGCTTGTGCCACGACCATGCCTCCCAGCGGCTTCCGAAAATCTACCTGATAAGCCACCTCGTCCCCGATTTCTTCCCGGCTGGTCACGACCATACTGTCCGCTACCAGCGGGTGCAGTTCGTCGAATCGGAACTGGGGTGCATCCTCTCTAAGGCTCATATCTGACTTATAGCACGATTTACAACGCCCTACAATCAGTTATGCTACTGTCGGAGCCACGTATTTTGCTACGACTTTGGCCTTAGCCGGACCCACTACCGCACTGATTTCTTCAATCGAGGCTTCGGTTATGCCTTTATACGATCCGAATGTACGCAGTAGTTTCTTCCGGGTCGTCGGTCCGACTCCCGGTATATCATCAAGCAGGCTGGCGACCTGTCGCTTCGCTTTCAACACGCTGTGATAGCTGACGGCGAACCGGTGACTCTCGTCGCGAATCCGTTGCAGCAGCTTCACCAGGTTCGACGAATGTGGCACGTTCACTAAGATGAAGTCGTCCGTCTCGCTGCTGAATCCGCCAAGTTTGTGAAGCACCTGGTCATTCAACGTCACTCCCGACACGCCTTTTTGAATGACGATCTGTTCTTCGCGTTTGGCAAGACCGATGAATGGGATGTGGCTCTGGCCCTGCTCATCACGGGCGCGGGTAGCCGCATCGAGCTGGCCTTTACCGCCATCGATCAGCACCAGGCTCGGCTTACCCCACGCCTTGATATTCTTCTCACTCAAGCGGCGGGTCAACGTCTCGTGCATGTTGAAGAAATCATTGTTGTGCTCTATCTTGGTCTTGAACTTACGGTACTCACTCTTGTCGCTGACACCGTTGGTGAACACTACCATGCTGGCGACGACGTTCGTTCCAGACATGTGGCTGATATCGTAGCCTTCGATACGGCGCGGGAATTTTTCCAGACCCAGCAGGTCTACCAGTTCGTTCAGGGCATGGTCCTTGCTGATATCCAGGAATTCCTTGTCACTGAAAATGACCTGACGGCTAAGGTTAGTCAGGACGGTCAGCTGGTTGCGGATGCGCGCCGCCGATTCGAAATCCTGGCGTTTGGCACAGGCTTTCATTTCCCGCTCAAGCTCGCGGATGATGGTCACCCGCTTGCCTTCGATATAAGCCATCAGCTTGCGCAGGTTGGCCCGGTAATCTTCAAGGCTGGTGCGGCCTTCTTCAAGTCCGGGATCGAGACCGAGGTGATAATGGAGCGTGGCCCGTTTCTGACCGGCGAGCTGCCGCGTCGCATAGGGGAATGCCCGACGTAATAACTTCAGGGCTTGGCGGATGGTCGTCGTGCTGGAATACGGACCGAAATATCGGGCCCCATCGTCGAGCGGCCGGCGGGTCGTACTGACGGTCGGGTAATCACTGTCGTAGTCTATACGGATATAGCTCATCGCCTTGTCGTCCCGCAGCAGGATGTTGTAACGCGGCATGTAGCGGCGAATCATTTCGGCCTCTAAGAAAAGTGCTTCGATCTCACTGTCGACTTCCATCCAGTCTATATCGGCGATTTCCTGGACCAGGGCTTCGGTTTTCGGGTCGCGCCCACGTGACTTCTGAAAATACTGCCGTACCCGGTTGCGCAGCACGGCAGCCTTACCCACATAAATGATTTCCCCGCTGGCATCCTTGTGAAAATACACGCCGGGGGATCGGGGCAGTTCTTTTAACTTCGTTGAAACTTTATCGGTCACTATAGATATTATACGCCGGCGGGCTGCTTGGCGCAGGTGGTGCAGTAGGTCTGCTGGTTGCAGTCCTGACAGACGAGGATCAGTTGGTTGCACTGCTTGTTGGCGCAGTTGATGTAGCGGCTGGTCTTGCCATCACAGTGTACGCAGCTGCCGATGTCTTTCGCGTCCTGGCTGAACTTGGTCGTGACGCGGTCGTCAAAGACGTACAAAGCGCCCTCCCACAGACCGTCGTCGCCAAACTGCTCGCCGTACTTGGCGATACCGCCATCTATCTGGTAAACCTCTTCGAAGCCGCGATTCTTCATCAGGGCGCTCAGGACTTCGCAGCGGATGCCGCCAGTGCAGTACGTCACGATCGGCTTGTCTTTCAGGGCCTGATATTCGGGCTTTTCGAGTTCGGTTAAGAAGTCGCGGGTATTGTTGACTTGTGGCACGACGGCATTCTTAAATTTGCCAACGGCGGCCTCGTACGCATTGCGCCCATCGAAAAATATGACGTCTTCACCACGTTCTTTGACCAGTTCGTGAACCTGTTGTGGCGTCAAATGTTTACCGCCTCCGACGATGCCTTTTTCAGTGACTTGGAGTTCGTCAGCGGCGCCGAAGGTGACGATTTCGGAACGGACCTTGACGCTGAGTCGCGGGAAATCATCCGCCGAACCGTCCGACCATTTGAATGCGATCGATCGGAAGGCCGGGTATTGCTTTGTGGCGGTGACGTAGCGTTTCAAAGCTTCGATATCGCCACCGACCGTACCGTTCAAGCCATGTTCGGACAACAGGATACGGCCTTTCAGACCCAGACTTTGACACAGGGTCTTTTGCCACAGACAAACGGCGTCCGGATCGCTGAGCGGAGTGAAAATGTAATATAACAGGATTTTTTGCATGACTTTCAGTATACCGTGGTTAGCTCCTGGCGAACAATCCTATGAGGATGACGGAAGCCACTACCACCAGGATGATGCTGACTATCAGTACGATGCGTTCGAGGTTCGAACCGGATTCCTCGGGCTTGACGGGAGTGCCAGGCTGATTCGGATTCACAGCGTTACCTGCCGCTATGACTGGTTGCCCGGACTGTTGCGGCACCGGCAGACTGCCGTGTGCGGAAGGTTGCTGTGGTGGCATAAGCGGCACCGGTGGGCCATACGCTGTTGCTCCGGGAGCCGGCACCTGGTTCAGTGTCTCGAAGCGCTTGAACCGCAGGTGGTCATGGCGCTGCACTTCTTGACTGACGACCTGGTTGACGTTGCCGCTGCGCAGATACGTATCAACGATCAAACGCAAGCTATCCTCGTCAAACCGGCCGACCTCGAACATGCTTTTGACCGTCACACCATCCACATATATCCGCTCGGCGATCTGCACCAGCTCCGTCGTCGATAACTGCTCGTTTCGCGCTGCCGGAACCGGCGCCTGTTCCGGTATCGGTGCCAGGGTCGTTTCTGCCTGTGACCTAACCGGGGCGACTTCGCCTAGTGGGATGATCGGTACGGGCGGCATGGCTTCAGCACGGCCAGCGAACGGATTCACTGGCAACGGCATTGTCATGATTTCCTGACCAGGCTGACGATATTGTTGCGGGGCGGTCTCATTTACTTTGACCGTGGTAGTCGAGATCGCCAGCTCATCAATGTAATGTTCTCGTTCGAGTTCAGCGATCTGTGCTTCACGGCGGCGAATGACTTCTTGTAGGTGTGCCACGGATTGCTTGGCACCGCGCTTCGAGGATGCGACTTGGCTATCTCTTGCCTGCTCACCTTCGCGGCGGCCTCGGCGGTACCCCAGCCAGTCGCCCGCCAGGAAGCTTCCAAAACCAAAGAACCGACGCTCGGCTGGTTCGGTCGCAGTCGGCGGCGCTATCTCGGCTGGCGGCTGAGGAGGCAAGTCGGTTCTAACATCAGGCGTGGCCAGCGGGAGGATCGGAGTCTCTATGGAGTCGCGGTAAGCGGCCTCGGCGGCCTGGCGGGCGGCAGTTACCTGGTCAGTCTCAGGTGCAGCAGGGGCGGCAGGTTCCGGGACTTCGACCGAAGTCGGCTCCGTCTGAGGCAAGCTTTCTTTATTGATCGAATCGATCATTTCCTGGTAGGCCGTATCAATCGCTTCTTCAGCTTTTTCCGGTTTGGCCTCTGCGACCTTGGCTTGGATTTCTGTCAGCAGTTCTTTTTCCGCTTCGATGACGGCGGCTTCGACCGGAGTTTCCGGTTTGGCTTGAGCCAATTTGGCGGCTTCCTGTTCGGCGATTTCGAGGGCGGCCTGCCGATCCACTTCAGCCTGAAAGTTTGTTTGATCCGGTTCGACGGCTGGTTCGACTTCTTTTTCTGCCGGCTTTGGTGCCGGGCGAAGTTTGTCCTCATCAGGTTCACGCTGGAACAAAGTTCCTTCTTCAAAAACGAGATGCTCGGTACCAGCCTTTTCAGGCTTAGCCGGTTTGTCTTTTTTCAATTCCTGAGCCGCCGGTGCGACTTCCGCCTTCTTTTCGGGTTTTGATTTTTTCTTGGACTTCTTATCAGAACCGGTTTCAAAAGGAATCGGTGCTTTGATATTCGGCCGCTTCGGGCGGTCGTCATCAGCTGATTCGTGGCCTCTGATAGGTTCCATAATTATCCTTATTATTCGTGTTGCGTAACCAAAGTATTTAGTATACAATTTATACCACTATTTAGCAACAACGGTGTAACACCGTGGTAACGGAGCGGCAAAAAATGATTCATCCCCTACTCGTCCCAGCAGTCAGCCGCTTCGGCCTGATCAGCTAAGACTCTTCACTAAAAAACAATCAACCATTTTTTGGGCGGCAGGAGGCCGCACCACATGAAAACTACCCAACGCACCCTGTCGATTTTCTGGCAGTACACCAAACGCTATCCTATTTACTTTACTGTCGGTACCGTCGGCTCGGTTCTGGGCGTCCTGTTTCAAGACATTTTCCCGCCGTTCATCGTCTCGCGTGCCTTCGCACTGTTGCAAACCGCTTACGCCACCGGCCAGCCCCTGGCATGGACCGAGCTGCTGCCGTACGTCATCGCTTTCATCATTTCGATGGTACTGGCACTGTTCTTCTGGCGCATCCAGGGCTTTGCCGTCTGGCAATACGAAATCCGCGCCCAGCGCGACTTGATCGTCGACATATTCAAGCATCTGACATCTCTCGGTCAAAAATTCCACGCCAACAGTTTCGGCGGTGCATTGGTATCACAGGTCAACAAGTTCGTCAGTTCGTATGAACGGATGATGGACGAGTTCACCTGGAGCATCATGACCGGATTAACCGCCTTCCTGGCGGCACTGACGATCCTGTTCATAGAGTCTTGGCGCTTCGCCCTGATCCTGCTGGGCATCGTCATGATATACATCGTGATAATGAGCTGGCGAGTCCGTCACCAGTTTCCGTACAACCGGCGCGAGGCCGTAACCGAAAGCGCTCGGACCGCTGCGCTGGCGGATGCAGTCACGAACATCTCTAACGTTCGCGCCTTCGCGCACGAAGCCTACGAGCAGAAACGCTTCCGTGCCGCCTCCGACGTTACCTACGATGCCTACCACAAACTGTCGATCGAGACGTTCGTTAATGACTCGATCAGCCAGACGATGACCAACGGTCTGCGGATCGCTGCCTTTGCGTTCGGTATTTTCGCGGTCGTCAATCTCAACGCCAACGCCAGCATCCTCTACCTGGTAGTCAGCTATACGACAGCCATCGTTGATAGGTTATGGCTGTTCGGCCGGGTCGTCCGCAATGTCAACCGCTCGCTCGGTGACTCGGCAGAAATGACCGAGATACTCCAGCTGAAGCCCGAAATCGCCGACCCGAAAAAGCCCGAGCGCAGTCGCATCCGCCGCGGTCAGATTGAGTTCAAAAACGTTAATTTCGCCCACGATGGCAACGACATGCTCTATGACAACCTGTCGTTGAAAATCAAGCCGGGCGAAAAGATCGGTTTGGTCGGACCGAGCGGTAGTGGTAAAACCACGTTGACAAACCTGCTGCTGCGGTTCGTAGACATCCAGGGCGGCCAGATACTGATTGACGGCCAGGATATCACCAAGATCCGTCAGACCGACCTGCGCCAGCACATTACCTACGTGTCTCAGGAACCGATCTTATTCCACCGTTCCATTAGAGAGAACATCAGCTACGGTCAGCTTGATGCCAGCCAGAAAACCATCAGAGGGGTTGCCCGGATGGCGCATGCCGACAGCTTCATCGAGAGCCTGCCGCAAGGCTACGACACGTTCGTCGGTGAACGCGGAGTCAAACTGTCCGGTGGTCAACGCCAGCGTATCGCCATCGCCCGGGCCATGCTCAAAAATGCACCGATCCTGGTATTGGACGAGGCAACCTCGGCTCTGGACAGTGAAAGCGAAGCGTTGATCCAGGACGCCTTATGGAAACTGATGCAGAACCGGACCGCGATCATCATCGCCCACCGGTTGAGCACCATTCAGAAGATGGACCGTATCGTCGTACTGGATAAGGGTAAGATCGTCGAGCAAGGCAGCCATAACGAACTACTGCGCCTGGGCGGTGTCTATGCCCAATTGTGGAACCGCCAGTCCGGTGGTTTCATCGAGGAATAAAAAAGAACAGCCCGTCGTGGGCTGTTCTTTTTAGAGTAAGACAAATGTTACTTCTTCTCGGGGTCGTGTCCCTGTTCCTTGTCTTCGAATTCTTTCTTCCCGCCTGGGCGGATTTCATCTGACTGCGTGTTTTGTTCGGCATTGCTTTCATGCTCGGAATCGACGGTCGATTCATCACCGGCATCAGCGTCACCACCGGCGGCGTCGTTAGCGGCGGCGATGGCACTCGGTTCGAATACGCTGGCGACCGAGGTATCAGGCTCGGCCTTGATGACGACATGGGCTGGGGCGATCACATCAGCGACCGTGACACTATCACCGACGGCGACGAGTTTTTCGGCATCATATTCCAGGAAGTCTGGCAGGTTGGTAGCCGTGGCTTCAACCAAGACGGTCGTGACATGCTGCAGTACCATCAAGCTGGCGCGTTCAGCCGGACTTGCGTCGTTGCCTTCGTCATAATGCGGGCGCAGCGGTATCTCAGCCTCGACCTTTTCATTACGATTGACGGCGTTGAAGACGATGTGCGTCAAGCGATTCTTCTTGGGCTCGAAAGTAGCGGTCTTGATTAATGTTACGTATTTCTTACCATCGGCGGTCAGCTCGATCGGGTGGTGCATACCGGCTTTCTTGTATGCCTTCAGCATCTGCACTTCGTCGCCCATGACGACGATCGATGGTTTACCATGGTCGTGTACGACGGCCGGAATGATACCATCCTTGCGCAGGTGTTTGACGGCTTTACCGAGCACGTCGCGGGATTGAACTTCTAACGTAATAGTGTCTTGTGACATCGAATCGGACTCCTCTGAATGTTTCGTTGTATTACCTAGTATAACAGTTCAGCGCTGGACGTACGTTAGAAAAATCGCTAAGCTTAGGGGATATGTTCGACGTCACCCAACTCATTCAGACCGGCGGCCTGCTGTTACTGGCCCTGATCATCTTCGCAGAATCCGGCATGATGGTGGGGTTCTTCTTCCCCGGTGACACGCTGTTATTCAGTGCCGGTATCCTGGCTGCCAGCGGCACGTTGAACTTTCCGTTGACCATGGCGGTTGTCGCCGGCGCCGCCATACTGGGTGACAATATCGGCTACCACATCGGCAAGCATCTGGGCCATCGTTTATTCAACAAACCTGACAGCGTGGTCTTTCGCAAAGAGTACATCGATCGGGCTGAGAAATTCTATGAAAAATACGGTAGCAAGACCATGCTGATCGCCCACTTCGTGCCGGTCGTACGAACCTTCGCCCCCGTGACAGCCGGCGCCGGCAACATGCCCTTGAAGCAGTTCATGATCTATGACGCGATCGGCGACATCGCCTGGGCAGTCAGCGTCACATCCCTCGGTTACTACATCGGCAGCCGTATCCCCGGCGTCGAACATTACATCGAACCGTTACTCATCGCAATAATACTTATTTTCTTGTTGCCGACACTGTTTCACGCTTTCCGCGACCCCAAGATCCGTGAGGCGATACGCGCTCGCTTCAGTCGCAAACGCCGCTAATTTTACACGGGTGGCAATTCTTGCCTGACGGTTCGTAGTATGGCGTCCGTGGCATCCTGGACTATCACGTTCCCATCTTTGGCCATGTCTTTCAGCTCATCGATTGCTTCCAAAATTTGCGCACCGAGTTCAGCTGCTCGTTCAAGAGCTTCGACCGTCTCATCGGCCCGGCGTGCATTTCGGGTCTGTTGTGCTTCGGTAAAGAGCGGGATAACACGGCCGAGTTCGGTCACTATAACATCCGCTTCAAGAATTGGCCGGTGTACGACTCTTTGACCTTGGCAATCTGCTCAGGTGTACCTTCAGCGATGATGGCGCCACCACCGGCCCCACCTTCTGGGCCCATGTCGATTATATGATCGGCCGATTTTATGACGTCCAGGTTATGTTCGATGACGATCATGCTGTTGCCGGCGTCAACCAGAGCGTGCAGCATGTTTAGCAGTTTGTCGACGTCTGCGATATGCAGACCGGTCGTCGGCTCGTCCAGGATGTACAGGGTGCGGCCGGTCGGACGACGGCTCAACTCTGTCGAGAGCTTGATACGCTGCGCTTCACCACCTGACAGCTGCGTCGCCGGTTGCCCCAGACTGATGTAGCCGAGACCGACGTCAACCAGTGTCTGCAGCTTACGAGCGATAGAGGGGATGTTCTCAAAGAATTCCAGACCGGCTTCGCACGTCATATCAAGGATGTCACTGATGGTCTTGCCCTTGTAATGGATTTCCAGCGCTTCGCGGTTATATCGCTTACCATGGCAGACTTCACATGGCACGTAGACGTCCGGCAAGAAATGCATCTCAATCTTGATGATGCCGTCGCCGGCGCAGTTCTCACAACGGCCACCTTTGACGTTGAAGCTGAAGCGGCCCGGGCCGTAGCCGCGCAGCTTCGCTTCAGGCACGCTGGCAAACAGCTCACGGATAGGCGTGAACAAACCGGTATACGTTGCCGGGTTGGAACGAGGTGTCCGACCGATCGGTGACTGGTCGATGATAATAGCTTTGTCGAGCTGGTCGATACCCTCGATATCGTCATGACGGCCTGGCACCGTATTAGCCCGGTGCAGACGTGCCAACAGTTCCTTGGCTAAGATATCGTTGATCAGACTTGATTTGCCGGAGCCGGAAACACCGCTGATCACGACCAGTTGGCCGAGCGGGATCGTGACGTCTACATTGCGCAGGTTGTTTTCGCGGGCACCTTTGATGACAAGCTCTTTGCCATTACTCTTACGGCGCTTCTTCGGCAGCGCGATCGTCTTTCGACCCGACAGGTATTGTCCAGTAATGCTGTCTTCGACCTTTTCGACTTCGGACGGTGTTCCGGCTGCGATGACATTACCGCCATGGATGCCGGCACCCGGGCCGATGTCGAGTAAATAGTCGGCGGTCCGGATGGTATCTTCATCGTGCTCGACGACAATGACCGAGTTACCGATATCGCGGAGGTGTTTCAGGGTCTTGATCAGGCGATCGTTGTCGCGTTGGTGCAGCCCGATGCTCGGCTCGTCTAGCACGTACAGCACGCCCTGCAGCCCGGATCCGATCTGGGTCGCCAAGCGAATACGCTGGGCTTCTCCACCGGACAACGTAGTGGCGCTGCGTAACAGCGTCAGATAGTTCAAACCGACATCATTCAGGAAACTGAGGCGAGCGGTGATTTCTTTCAGGATAAGTTTCGAGATTTTTTCATGCTGCTCATTGAAGACCAGGCCGTTGAACCAGTCGAGTGCCCCGTCGATCGACAGTTCACAGACGTCCATGATCGACTTGTCGGCGATGGTGATTGCCAGCACTTCGGGCTTAAGACGGCGCCCCTTACAGAAATAGCACGGCTTTTCCTGCATGAACCGCTCGATATCGCGGCGCATGAAATCACTGTCGGTCTCTTTGTGGCGTCGCTCCAGATTGGGAATGACACCTTCATAGACCGTTTCGAATGAGCGGCCGATGCCCAAGCTGACTTTGTAGGTTTCCTTACCGGTGCCGTACAGGATCCGTTCCAGATCCTCCGGCTTCAGCTGGCTGGTCGGAACCTGCAGGCTGAACTTATACCGGTCCGCAACTGCCTGTAGTTTGCGCATGTACCAGTTATCGACGTTGATGCGGTTGTACGGGCGGATGGCGCCTTCGGCGATGGTCAGGCGGCCGTTCGGGATGACGAGCTCAGGGTCGACTTCAAGCCGCGAACCGAGCCCCGTACAAACCGGGCAGGCACCGTGCGGGCTGTTGAAACTGAAGGTCCGTGGTTCAAGTTCGGGAATGGCGATTTCGGGGTGGTCCGGGCAAGCATACATCAGGCTGTAACTGAACACTTCATCAGTATCGGCGTTGAGGACTTCAAGCCGGCCTTCACCGACATCCAGCCCCTGCTCGACTGATTGGGAAACGCGTCCGCGAGACTCTTCATTGTTGACCAGGCGGTCGATGACAATTTCAATGGTGTGCTTATACTTCTTGTCGAGCTGCGGAAATTCATCGAGCGCGTACACCACGCCGTCGACACGGGCACGGGCGAAACCGGCACGCTGATACTGTTCCGGGATGTGCTCAAAAGCACCTTTTTTGTCGATGACGATCGGCGCCAGGATCATCAGGCGCGCATCTTTAGGAAGAGCAGCGACCTGTTCGATGATGTGCGCGTTCGTCTGCTGGGCGACCACCTGGCCGTCGATCGGACAGTGCGGAATGCCGACGCGGGCGAACAGCAGGCGCAGATAATCATAAATTTCGGTGACGGTCGCGACGGTCGACCGGGGGTTACGGGAGGTAGATTTCTGGTCGATACTGATGGCCGGGCTTAGGCCGTCAATCTGATCGACGTCTGGTTTTTCCATGAGGCCGAGGAACTGACGGGCATAGCTGCTCAGCGACTCAACGTAGCGGCGCTGGCCTTCGGCGTAAATGGTATCGAAAGCCAAGCTGGACTTACCGGATCCTGACAGGCCGGTAATGACAACTAGCTTTTCCCGCGGAATCTCAACACTGATGTTCTTGAGGTTATGCTCGCGGGCCCCCGATACTCGAATGTAATCACTCATCTAAGTGGACCATTATACGCTGAATTTCCTTCTCTGTCACTGACCTGTTATAGCATAAGCGTTTGAGTCGGCACCGTGAGCAAACCCACAGTAATAATTGATGTGCTATACTCCAAGCACTTATGAACAAACTGCAAGCTTTTTGGCATCATGTACCCCGTCGGGTTCGGCAAGGTATCGTTTTGATACTCGGACTGTTGTTCGTCCTCGCCGCCGTCATCACCAGCCCGATTCCGGGACCAGGTGGAATTCCGCTCTTTCTCATCGGCATCGCGATATTGGCTACCGAATTCGAGTGGGCCCAGCGTTTGCGCGATCGTATCCTTGTGCTGGTGCGTCAGCTCGGCGACTGGTTCCGGAGCCACGTACAATACACGATTAACATCATCGCTATCTTTGCCTCAGTATTGGCTCTCGGCCTGATACTGTACTTTACCTCCCGCTAAGCATAAGCTCATATAAAATACTATTGCTTTTAATGCAATTTTAGTATAGGATTATATGAACCTAATGCGGGAGCCGACTGGTATGACTGAACTTATCGTCCTGGGCACCATCCCGGGCACCAACATTCAAATCGATTTTACGTTCTGGATCTATTTAAGCATTGGCGTCGTCTGCTTCGGTATCCTGCTGGAATGCTGGCATCACCGCCGGGCGCTGGAGCGCTGGCTGGCGATCTACGTGTTCGCTTACATCCTGAGCCGTAGCCCTATTCGGCCACGTCAGACGGCATAACCGACTGACCGTACAGTTGCAGTTCCTCGAGAAGATACTGCTGATCGGCTGTCAGCTCGGGTCGGGCCGCTAATTCCTGCAACCGTGCAAAATATTTAGCCAGCTGGCTGTTCTGGCCACCCCCGAAGAGCTTCTTGCTGCGGTATGCTTCCCACTCTAACTGCTCTTCTTCGGTCATAGCACTGCTGAAGTTCCGGGCTTTATAGAGCGGCAGCAGTTCGCGGAAGCGTTTGTCTTTGAAACTGAACTGATCGACGTTGAGCTCGGCCGGCTGGGCAGCTCGGATCGCACGCTGGATGGCCTTATCGCCCTCCGGGCAGAAACCGTCGTACAAGCGGGCGTCGGCCGGCTGATCGGTGACGTAGTTCCGGCTCCGTTCGTCGTCCAGGACTTCGAGCGCCTTGCAGAGTCGCTCGGAAAAGCCACGGGCCTGCTTTAAGATCGTCACGTGCTTCTGGATGGTGTCCAATGACAGCTTCAATCGCTGCTGACTCGGCGCATCGAGGACACCTAACGGAGCAATCGCCGGGCAACGATTATACTGGAGTGACTTGATCGGCAACGGTTGGTCTTCGCGGTCTTTCTTCCAACGCCAGGCGTCAACGATCTGATCGATGTCCATCGCAAGATACGGCGTCGGGTCGTGTCGTAAATCATAGACGAGTGCACCCTGGCGACCAGGATGCTGACAGATGGTCCATACGGCGGTCGTCTTTTCATATTCGGCCGGATACTTACCTGAGGTATAAACGAAAGGCTGACCGCCCTCTACAACGTCCTGGACGGCTTTTTTGGTGCGGGTCTGGTACAGCCAGTCAAACAGCTTCGGTTGTTTGTCGCGGATGAGCTGCGCGATAGATATCGTCGCATAGACATCACTGAGTGCATCATGGGCGTGCTCGTGTGCCAACCCGTTCTCTTTTGTCAGAAGCTCAAGGCGGTTGGTGGGTTTACCATCTTCAGTCATCGGCCAGTTGATGCCGTCCGGACGCAGGGCGCGGGTCATGCGGACCACATCAAGCAGATCCCAGCGGCCTCGCCCATCCTGCCACTGCCACTCATACGGATCATAGAAGTTGCGATAATTCAGGCAGCGCATGAACTCATCATCGAAACGGACAGTATTATAGCCGACGAAGCAGGTGTCAGGCGTCGCGATCTCATCGTAGAAATATCGTAGGAACTCGACTTCGGTCAGGCCGTCAGCCAGCGTCGATTGAGGCGTAATACCGGTTATCAAGATGGCGTCAGGACTCGGCAGCACATCGGGTGGCAGCTTGATGGACAGGTTGACCGGCTCGCCTATTGGCTGCAGCTTGGTATCGGTCCGCTGGCCGGCGAACTGCATGATACGGTCGGCGTGGGGGCTGAAGCCGCTGGTCTCAAGGTCATAAAAGAAAAAACTGGCGGCCATAATGCTACCAGTTTGTCTGATTGCGCGCGCTTTGTCCAGGCTGGCTGACCCGTGTCAGGCTGAAACTTTACGTCAATTTAACGTTTTGGACGGATGTAGTGCCTAATATACCATCGGGCCGTGTCGGCCGACGAAGATCGTGTCACCCGGTTCGATACCCTGGCGGCGGAGTTCGTGCATGACACCCCAACGAGCAAGGATATCGCGTAGACGCTGCATACCTTCTTCGTTTTCAAAGTCAGTCCGGCCGGCGAAAGATTCGAGTTTGGTGCCGCTTACGATGAAACTATTGTCGTCCTGGCGGCTGACGGTATAGCCGGATTCGACATTGGTGATCGTCAGAACAGGCAGGCTGTCGGACTCAGTTTCAGCCATCTCGGCCGCCTCTTGCCGGATACGCTTGACGGCGTCAGCCACGTCATACAACATCTTGTCTAAGCCCTGGCGGGCCTGCGCCGAAATCGCGAAGATAGGTGTGCCTTTGTTGACAACTTTCTGCAGCTGGGCTTTGATGTCGGCGATCATGTCCTCGTCCAAGCCTTCTACCTTATTTATTGCGATAATCTCAGGGCGGTCGATGATTTCTGCCCGATAATCATGAAGTTCCTGACGGATAGCTTTATACGTCGTCGCGACATCGTCTTGGTACGCGTCAATCATGTGGACGATGACAGCAGTCCGCTCAACGTGACGTAGGAATTCGTGACCCAGCCCTTTACCGTTGCTGGCACCTTCGATGAGGCCAGGGACGTCAGCAAAAAGCAGACTCGTGTCGGCCACATCTACCATGCCAAGGTTCGGGGTCAAGGTCGTGAAGGGATAATCAGCGATTTCAGGGCGAGCGTTGCTGATGACGCTGAGCAACGTCGATTTACCGGCGTTCGGCATGCCCACGAGTGCGACGTCAGCGATCATTTTCAACTCTAATACCAGGGACTCGTAGGCCTCACCGTCTTCGCCTTTTTCGGCGAACTTTGGCGCTTGTCGACGCGATGACACGAAGTGGGCGTTGCCGAAACCTCCGCGGCCTCCGGCAGCGATGACAACCGTCTGTTCGTCGGCAGCCAGATCGGCCAGTATTTTACCGTCTTCGGTTGTCACTACCGTACCGACCGGCACGGCGACGATCAGATCTTTGCCACTGCGGCCATGCTTGCGGGTCTTACCCCCAGGCCGACCGTCCTCGGCTTTGACTTCTTTCTGATAGCGGAACGCTGCCAGGGTGTTTTGGTTGCGGCTGCCCATGAAGAGGACATCGCCACCTTTTCCCCCGTCACCTCCGTCAGGGCCGCCCCGGTCAATGAATTTCTCCTGCCGAAAACTGACGCGGCCATCGCCGCCGTCCCCTGCTTTCAAAGAAATCTTGACTTTATCAACAAACATATTGTTATAAGTTTAACTCATTTTAGGCTGAATGCCTAGTAGATGTACGTAAATCCAGCTGCTTGGTCAGCCCCGAAGGTACGGGTATTGACCACATTCCAGCCGGCGTGGTTCATTTCAGAGACGGTAACGCTGCCGTCATCGTTGACACCAGTGATATAGACGACGTGGCCGGCACCCTTGGTGCTGGTAACGGCCGCCGCACCGACTTTCGGCGTGTTACCGACCGGTAAGCCGTACGAGCGGGCCAGATAACCCCAAGACGAAGCGTTGCCCAAGTTGTTCGGGACCGGGTTACCGTCGCGGTTACGAAGATTAGCAACCCAGTAGGTACAGTAGCCGTAGTCGTAGCCGTTGGTGCCGTACGTAGGGTTGGAGCCCTTGTTGAAGGAGTTGCCACGGGCAATCGCCAAAACAGGCATCTGACCGTTCGGAATGACGATGACGCTGCCGACTTTCAAGCCGGTGATTTCGGCGTCATTGAAAGCGGTGATCTGATCGGCGTTGGCGTTGTACTTCTGAGCCAGACTTTGGGCGGTGTCACTGGCCTTGACCGTGTAGGTGAAGCCGTTGACCGGCGGAATGGTCAGGCTGGTCCCTGCCCTGATGGCGTCGCTGGATAAGCCGTTTGACCATTTGATGCTATCGGAGCTGACGCCGAACGTAACGGCCAGGGCGGACACGGTGTCACCTTCCTTAGCGACATACGTCTGGACGTCTTTGACGGATTTCAGAGCCGTTGAGACGACCTGCGGCTTGGAGACGACGTTGTCGCTGGCAGGCATGATGGTCATTTCGGCGTTGACGGTATCCGCCTGGTTTTTGACGGCGTTAGCTTCGGCCAGATTACTGACCTTGGCGACATTGACGGCTACGCTGGCGGCCGATAACTGGTCGAGCGGGCTGACCGTAGGATTATTGGCACCGCTGTCAGCCGATACCTGGTTATTGACGACCGGGTTTGATGAAGGGCTGGTAATAACAAAAAAGCTGACCCCGACCAGTACCAGGGCATTGAACCCGACCAGGCCGAAGCGCAGCAAACGACGCTTCGTCGATTTACGGCGAAGTTTCATGGTGATTTTGCGGCGACGCGAGCGAAGCCAGTGTGCCGGTGAAAGCGACCAACCCATACCCTGCCGGGCAGAGGCTGACGAATGAATACCGATTTTGGTGTGACTAATACAAATCTCCTGCCCGCTAGGGGCAATCCTGCTGATTTTTACGTATTCGTGCGCGATGTTGTTATGTACGATTGTGAGGTAAGCTCCATTAGGAGCGTTACCAGTACAGTATACTCGGAGGTTTCCTGAGATGCAAGTACCCCTGTTAGGGCTACATTATTGGCACAGTTTGTGGCAATACTGAGTGACGAGCGCCTGGTGCTCCTTGACGGTGTGCGAGAAGTGCGTCGTGCCGTCATCACCCGTCACGAAGAACAACCAATCGGTGTTAGCAGGGTTAGCTACCGCTTTCAGCGAGGATTGGCTGACCGTGCCGATCGGTGTCGGCGGTAAGCCGGGGTGCAGACGGGTATTGAAAGGCGAATCATACCTGACCGAACGGGGTTGACCGGCCAGATCTGCCCCGTAAAAGGCGGTCACGTCGGAGCCTAGGGAGATATTCTGGCGTAAACGGCTCAGAAATACTTGGGCTACCACCGGACGGTCACTCTCACGTGATACTTCCTTCTCCACTATGGAGGCCAATATCAACCCCTGATACGTGCTGAGTCCCTGGGCGGCGAACTTCTGGCGCAGTTCAGGAGTCAGATACTTCTGCATTTCGGTCAATGAGGCCGTGACCAGGGCCTGTGGGTTCGTCGAACTATTCTTCTGGAAGGAATCCGGATACAGGAAGCCCTCGAGGTTAGCACCGCCCGGCTTATCAATCAGCACGGGAACGTCAGAGTAGTACGAAGGATCGAACGCGGCCGTCACCTGCTCTTCGCTGTAGCCGGCACTGATGAAGGTCTTCTTTATCTGGGCCAGCGTCTGACCGGGCAATATCGTCACCAAATCCGTCACCACCTTGCCGTGCGAGATGGCGGCCACGATCTGATTGACGCTCATGCTCGGACTCAGTGCATACGTACCGGCCTGGAGCACACTGGCAGCGTCCTGATTGCGGACATACAGCTTGAAGGCCCACGGACTGCGGATCAACTTGCGCGAATCGAGTATCTCGGTAATCTGGTCGATACCGGCACCTTTGGGTATCTCGACGGTCTGCGAACTGTCACTGGAGCTGACCGGCCGGAGATTATCATAATAAAACCGACGGACGGCGACCGTGCAGATAAGCAAAACCACGGCCACGCTTATCAGCGCTACGGCCAATCGACGCCGGTGGCTAGATGGCTTGAACGGTTCATTCATACGGTATTTCTTACCCATTGCCGACTCCGGCGGTGTGCAGATAATCTTCGACGATATAGGTCGCGGCCAAGGCATCGATGTCGCTTTTCTGAAACGGCTTGCCACGACCGGCAAGTTCCGCCTCGGCCTTGCGCGAAGTCAGGGCCTCATCCTGCAAGACGACCGGCAACGACACGCTGGACTGTAAGCGTTCGACGAACTCCCGGACATAGGCGGTCTGCGGTGTATCATCACCGTCCAGATTGCGAGGTAGTCCGATGACAAGGACGGACGGCTGCTCAACGTTACAGAGATCTGTAATCGTCGTAAGGACCTGGTCGTCGTTGTTGATAGTGGTCAACGGACTGGCAGTACCGGTGGATGGCCAGCCGCGGGCTACGCCGATACGGACGTGACCGATATCAAGGCCGATGACCGGAGAATCACTACCGGCCATTGCTGCTCGTACCAGCTTTTTGGAAGGTTATGGTAACTTTGCTCGGGTCTTTCGGTACTTTGTTGACCCAGAACGGACTGAACTTGACGGTAACGTCATCGACGCCCGGTGTGGCTGTCAGGTAAGCTTTGACGTCACCGGTCTTCTTGCCGGCGATATCTTTCTTAACATCGTCAAGGTTGAGCTTCGGGCCGGCAGTCGAGGTTGCGCTGAAGTCGACGGTGGCGCTGGTGGCACTCGGATCGTTCGTCAGCTTGTAGGTGGCGCCGCTTAAGCCGTCATCAATGATTGACTGCTTCGCTGTATCGATCTTAGCTTTGACGTTGGCATTGACAAGTGTTTTGAGGTCGGCTTGCTTGACGCCGAACATGCTGTACGTGACCGACTGGGTGACGGTGACCGTATCGGCTTGATCACCGGCGCTCGCGCTGGAAGTCACGTTTGGCGCGCTGGCGGTAAAGGTAGGTTCGATGGCCGTAAAACCGGCGTTCTGCAATTTAGTCTTAAGCTCGCTTTTAGCAGCGGTAGTATCAGCTGCACCGAGTTTCTGCTTGGCACCGTCGATGTCACCTTGGGAGACAACCTTGACGATGTCATCACTACCACCGCCGATAGTGCCGTTAGCGGCAGCTTTCAGGTCGGAACCTTGGTAGGCACCACCGGGATCTGATGCGACCGTCAAAGGTATGCCATTTTCAATGTTATAGCTCGAACCCGGGCTTTGGGCAGTAACGTTTACATTACCCACGTGCGATCCGCTGTTTTTACAAGCACGGTTGCTGCTGTAGTTACCCCCGCCGAGTAAAAGTGGTTGCTGCGTGATATATGTCTTGCCGTTATAAGACAAGCCCGTTCCGGCTTTAATCACAATCGCGTTATCTGAGCAATTAATGATTGTTGCCGATCCGTGGGCTTTCTCGCCATTGTTCTTCTGACCGGTAGCTGCTGCCTGCTGGCTGGCTGTCTTCTGTGCCTGCTGGATATTGGCCGGTAGGATGTTATCGGTAGTGCTGACGGCTTTCTGTTGTGTCGAGAGGGTGATCGGTTTACTGGTGGTAATCGAGCTGG
>JAQGGZ010000008.1 GCA_028289125.1 Candidatus Saccharimonadota bacterium | reverse complement strand
GCCAATAGCACTAAACGTAGCATTTTTCCTCGAAACGACTCTATGTCGGACGGCTCAAAAAAGACCCGTCCGGTGGCGATGAGTCTCATTTGGTGACCCCAGCGGGATGTTTACGTCTTCCGCCGTGCTCGCTGCCAGCAGCTGTGCGTGACGTCGACGATCGAACCCTTCGGCTTCGGCTCTCTGCGAGAGCGACCAAAGAAAAAGCTCCAACCTGAAGGCTGGAGCTTTTTCTTTGGTGACCCCAGCGGGATTCGAACCCGCGATTGCCGGACTGAGAACCCGGAGTCCTGGACCGCTAGACGATGGGGCCATTTTCGCAGGAAAGCGGAAATGTGCTGGCATATTTCCATTTTCCGAGAAAATGGGTACATCTCGTTAGAGATGGGGCCGAAGCCTCGCACAAGTCAGAATATTACCACATCTGTTAGCTCCCGTCCATGCACCCTTGTAATAACACTCCGAACAAGTCATAATACCGCTTAAGTTAACAAAACAAATATGAACACTGTCGAAATTCCCGGAATCGCCCTCCTCATCGCTGCGGCAGCAGTGGTTTTAGTACTCCTCACCGCGATAATCATCGGCGTGCGGCTGTACGTCAAGAAACGCACCCGTAAGGCGGCACTGATCAATACCAGCCTGTCGAAGAGTCTGATCGACGAACGTACCAGATCGACCATCATCATCAACAGCATCGAAGACGGGGTGGTTCTTTTTGATGACAACAAGACGATCCAGTTATTCAACCCTGGTGCGGCCGTCATCAGCGGCTGGGCGTCAGAAGATGTCTCGGGTCTCAACTTCCATAACGTCATGATCTTTACGAACCAGAAGGGCGAGCCATACCCTGACGGCAACCACCCGTTTGAACGCATCTTCCTCGACAAGAAGACCGTTCGCGACAACACCGCCTACCTGACCACCAAAGGCAAGAAGCTGGTGCCGATCACGTGTAGCGTCTCGCCACTATTATCTGAAGACGGCGTGGTGACCGGTGGGGTCGCCGTTTTCCGTGACGTCACCAGCGAGCGCGCCGAAGAGCAGCAGCGCGCCGAGTTCATCAGTACCGCCAGCCACGAGATGCGCACCCCGGTCGCGGCCATCGAAGGTTACCTGGCGCTGGCTTTGAACGCCAAGGTCGCCACCATCGACGAGCGTGCCAAGAACTACCTCGAAAAAGCTCACCTCAGCACCCAGCACCTCGGTAAGCTGTTCCAGGACTTATTAACCAGCGCCAAGGCTGAGGATGGCCGCCTGACCAACCACCCGACGGTCGTTGAAATCGGCGAGTTCGCCCAACAGCTTGCCGAAGACCTGAAGTTCTCGGCCGACCGCAAAGGCCTGTTTAGCGAATTCGTCCTGGGTTCCAGCAAGAACATCGACACCACCCAGGAAAAGATGCTCAAACCGCTGTACTACGTCTACGCCGACCCCGACCGCCTCCGCGAGGTCATAACCAATATCTTTGATAATGCCTGCAAGTACACCGAGAAAGGCAAGGTCAGCCTTGGCCTGACCGGCAATAATGACGTCGTTCAGCTGTACGTCCGTGACACCGGCCCGGGTATCCCGGCCGACGACGTGGCGCACCTGTTCGAGAAGTTTTACCGCGTCGACAACTCAGCCACCCGTACCATCGGTGGTACCGGCCTCGGCCTGTTCATCTGCCGCAAGATCGTCGAACTGTACCAGGGCCGCATCTGGGCCGACAGCGTCATCGGGCAGGGCAGTACCTTCTTTATCAACCTGCCACGCCTCAGCTCCGCCAAGGCCGAAGAAATGCTACGCTCCGGCGCCGGTGGTGACACCGTACCGCCCCTTACAACATCAGCCGGTTCATGATAGAATGAGCTTAAACATAAGCATATAGGAACGATATGTCAAAAATCCTCTTGGTCGAAGACGACAATAACTTACGAGAAATCTATGAAGCCCGCCTGATGGCTGAAGGCTATGACATCGTTACCGCTCCTGACGGGGAAGCCGCCCTCGCGATCGCCTCGCAGGAAAAGCCCGACCTCGTCATCTCAGACGTCATGATGCCCAACATCTCTGGTTTTGACATGCTCGACATCATGCGCAACACCGACGGCCTCAAGAACGTCCACGTCATCATGCTGACCGCCCTCAGCCAAGCTGAAGACGAAGCCCGTGCCCAATCCCTCGGTGCCGACCGCTATCTCGTCAAATCCCAGGTTACCCTCGAAGATATCGTCAACAACGCCAAAGTATTATTAGGTGACGTCGACACGCCCGAGCCCGCCATGGCTCCAGCTGCCGCACCAGAGCCGGTCGCTGCGCCGGCACCTATCATCCAGGACACGCCTGTCGCTGCCGAACCGGTCACACCTGACGTAAGCCTGCCCGAACCAGTTGCCGCTGCACCTGCTGTGGCGCCAGCGACAGTAGCTGAACCTCCTGTCGCGACTCCTCCTGTTGCCTCGGAATCCGTTGCAGCCACCCCTCCGGCCGCTGATCCTGTCGCCGCACCAACACCAGAACCCGTCGTACAAGCCGAGCCAGTCGCCGTTCCAGAACCTGCAGCCGTAACGACTCCTCCGGCTCCTGCGCCACTTACAGAAGAGCCAGCCGTCGATCCAGTCGTCTCTGCTCCTGAATCAAGTGAACCTGTCCAAGCCCCGGCTGCACCAGCCGTCATCGAAACCAGCGTCACGCCGCCTGCCGAAATGCCCGAACCAAGTGACACAGTCGCTCCTACCCAGTCAGTCGACGATTCTAGTGCCACCGATGAATTGACCGAAACTTTAGCCCAAGAAGAAGCCGAAATCCAAGCACAGATTGATGCTTTTGCCGGACCGACTGCTACTCCTGCCGTACCAGAAACCCCGACCTCTGAGGGTGAATCTTCGCCAACCCAGACTGACGAAGAAGTTGCTCAGCAAGTAGAGGCCGCTGCCGCTGCGCTTGAAGCATCATTAAAGCCTGAAGGTGAAACCGCCCCAGTTGAAGAACCTGCGACTCCAGAGCCAGCTACCGCAGCTCCTGTTGAATCACCGGTCACTGAAGCCACTCCCGCGGAGCCATCAGCTCCTACCCCAGAAGCACCTGCTACCGATGAAGATGACCCCGTCGTCGCCCCACCAGAGGACCCGTCGCCAGCCGAACCAGCTGTTGAGACGCCCGCAGCTCCGGCTCCACCGGCAGTAGCACCACCGTTCATACCGACACCGTCGCCAGCCGTTCCAGCACCGGAAGAAACTCCAGCTCCAGAAGTGGAAGCTGCCGCAGAAGCTGAAGCCTCCGTCGATGAACAGAACCAGGCTTTGCTGAACAATGCCGTTGACCAGTTAAAGGCCAGCGTCCCGGCAGCAGAGTCCGCACCAGCGCCGGCTCCAGAGCCAGTCGTTATCGCGCCGACTCCACCAGCGGCACCGGCACCGGTCACTCCGCCGACCCCACCAGCCCCCTCTGCGCCTAATCCTGTACCAGCTCCCGCCGGTGATGGCAGCAAGAAAGTCATCCGTCCTATCAGTAATCCCGAAGCCAGGCCCGACATCAACCAGCTGGCCGCTGCCGAAGAAGCCAAAGAGATTCAGGCCAGTGGTGGCGCTGCGCCCGCACCGGCTCCACAGGCCGGCACACCCGGTAGTCAGATCCGTCCGGAAGACATCGCTCTCTAAAGCCGGTATACTAGCGCCATGCGTATTAATAAGTTCATCGCTCAGTCGAGCCAGTTGTCGCGTCGCGCCGCCGATCAGGCGATCGCCGACGGCAGGGTGCTCGTCAACGGGCAGGCGCCGCAGCCCGGCCATGATATTCAACCGACCGACCAGGTTACTTTGGACGGTTCTATTCTGAGTGCCGACGACACGCCCACGACCATCGTCCTGAATAAGCCGGTCGGCTATATCTGCTCACGCAACGGGCAGGGCGGCCATACTATTTATGAACTGCTTCCGTATGAATTACACCGCCTGAACCCCGTCGGCCGCCTCGACAAGGACTCCAGCGGCCTCCTCGTCATGACGACTGACGGAGAACTGGCGAATACGTTGACCCACCCCAAATATGAAAAGCAGAAGAAATACATAGTTACGCTCTACAAGCCCCTGACCGCTGCCGACCGGGCGTCTATCGAAGCCGGCGTTGAACTGGATGACGGAATGAGTGCCTTAGGATTGCGGCCTTTAGTAAACAATGCCTGGGAGGTTACTATGCACGAGGGCCGTAACCGCCAGATCCGACGGACCTTTGCGGCCGTCGGTCATCAGGTAAAAACGCTACACCGGACTACTTTTGGAGATTATTACTTAGGCCCGCTGCGACTGGGCCGGTTTACGAAGGTATGAAAAAGTCCTAGAGCGTCGCGATAAATAAAAATGAGGGAGCGAACGCGATGGGCGCTCAAGCTGTCAAAATTTTTTATTGATGGTGAGGAAGGGAAGATCGGGCGCCGGCCGACACGAGTGGTCGATCGGCGCCCGATCCGTTGCCCCCGGGAGAGGCGATCAGAGGGTGGTTACCGACGTGCGGTCCGGACGGGCAGGGCCGTGACCGGTGCCGCTGGCGGCGTCAGGGTTGTCGTTGACAGCTTTCAGCTTGTCAGCCGTCGCCTTGTCAACGCCGGCCTGCGCCAGCAGCTGTGACAACTTCTTCGGGTCTACCATTCCCATGGTTGTCTTCCTCCATCAGTGAGGTGGTGCTCCGCTCTAGGAACTTCATAATAATGCCATCAGCATGTACATAATTCAAGTTATGGAGCATCATCGTCGCACCGAGGCGTAATCCGAACTTCCGCGTATCCAGGTCGCGGTCAGCTTGATAATGCTCAGTCGCGACAACCCGGCTTGGCCAGTACGTCGCCCAGAATGATTGCGGCAAAGGCTGCAGATACACGCTGAAGTCAGAGAGCACGGCAGCGCCGAGGCGATATGCTGGGTGACCGATTTCCATACCTCGGTGTGGCTGGTTGACATGTCCTGTGATGATATCATCGGCATACTCTCCAGCCAGGATGTTGGCGAGATAGAAGGGCACGGCCCGCAGATCCTCAACCCGGCGTTGACGGTAGGCAGGATCGGTTTGACACTTCTGCAGCGCACCGCTTACATCCGTATCCCAGAATACATATCGATTGACGGCTTCGACGGCCATCTCCATTAGTGCATCACGTGATAATCTTTCAGAAAAGTATACCCCCTCGTCATACGCATCGTCAGTAAGTGAGGCCAGCGCCTCGCTATCTTCTCGCCAGAGAAGCGGTAGGACATAGCATTCCGCTATAGCGCTGCATTCGGCCGGTACCTGCCCGGTTGCCAGCGCCTCGTCCAGCTCCTCCCTTTCCGGAAGAAGACCCTGAAGAAGACCCTCTTCAAGTAGGGTGTCAAAATTAACACCGTCATCCACCTGAAGCGCCAGCACATGCTCAGTGCCCGCCTGAATCGCATGAAATTTCTCAATGCGCTCATAGTACTGGTCCAACGTGTCGTCATCGTTGCTGAATATGATCAGACGATTATAGTTGACGTCATGTTGCGCCCAATGACCGCCATGGGGCAGGCGCACCAGGTTAACAGCATGAAAGCCACGATTCTCAGTCACGATCACCTGATTCTGATACTTCATTCTTAACAGCTCACGCCGGATAATGTCAGGAAACTCGACGTCATACTTCTCGGCCTGGCGCAGCATAGTGTCAAATGATTCCATGTAATCGATCCGTGCATGCTGCGCATCGCTAACAGTCACTCCGGCATGCAGATGGCGCAGGCCGGCTTTCTCAAAGAAGGCCGAGCTTAACAGTGACACGCCCAAGCATGTCGGATCCAGTTGGCTGTCGGGATATTTTCCCAGTAGTTTCGGTGACAGGCGTACCGGATGATAGAAGTGTTCGTTGTTTTGCGCTTCAGCTTCTTCCTCCTCATCGTCGTCCGTGTCACTTTCGGTTTCGGCCGGCCGACCGCTGGCGACGTTCTGGATCGCCTTGATCCGCTTTGCCAGCCAGTCCAGTGCGGCCTTGCTTTCATCGAAGTTAGTGCTGGCTGCCAAGGCGGCGGCTTGCTCGGCGGCGTCTTCGCCCAGACAAGCGAATGCTTCTTCCATCAATGCCACCCCAAAAGCTTCAATCTTGTTTACGATAGCCTGGTCGCGGGGAGCGCTGTAACGCTCAGGAAATATCACGGGGTGGTCGGGCCGACAGAACGACTCTTCTTCGGACCAGTAGTGGAACGTCGCCGTGTCCGACACTTCGACCGCGGCACGCACTCCCCACAGGCCCAACTGTGCCAGCAACTGGCGTTCTTCCGGGTCATCGACCTGTCGCGTCTCTATCGTCTTCAGATGTGTTTGAAACGACTCAGAAGACGACAGGCACGTTTCGACGGCAGTGGCGAGTAGTTCCTCGAATGCAGGGCCACAGAATAAGACTTCGTGCCGAAGCTCTTCATACAGCCTGTCCTCATACTGGCGTTCACTCATATGGATTTAACCCTACCAAACGATTCGAAGCTTATCAAACGGTTTGGTAGAGAACGGAGGGGGATGAGCAGGCAAATGGAAAAAGAGGTGTGCGCCAAGTGGCTGCGACGAAATCTTTTTCATATCTGCCGGCCAACGCTGGTCATCGTTGCCTGCGTTGGCGTCCTCGGGGTACTCAGGTGGTGCGGGTGTTCAGTAGTGCGATGGAGCGATCAGCTGGTGCTGACCAGTTCTTCCTTACGCGGCTGCGGACCCATCCTCTGCAGGAACTGCTGGCGCATGAACGGCGTCATGAGCTGGCACAGGCCGGCGTAGACATTGTCCGGAACCTCGAACGGTACGACGCGAGCGCCCTCGTGCTTCTGGGTGGCCGGGTCGGTCTGCAGGATGTAGATCCTCTCCGAGAGCCGGGAACCGAGCAGCAGGCCGAGGCTGTCGAGCATCGTGTTGCCGCAGGAATTGGGCACGAACGGACCGTTGACGGTCGCGTAGATGTCCTTGTCGCTAGTGGCGATCGTCACCGAGTCGGGTGTGATGCCAACACTGATACGCACAGTAGTACTCCCCCTCCGTAATGGTGCATTCCAGGATGGAACGACCTACCTACCATTGTACCACTATTTACCTCTTTTGTCAATGTCTTATGGCACTGGCAAAGGGTGTAAATGACCGCGATACGTATGAGGAGCCGAGGGCTCGACTGATAGCGTATCGCGGCTCCCCCACGGGTTCTTCGACCGAAGTCAAAGCCTCTTTATGCCGGGGGGCTACAGGGCAGAACAGGGCTACTCAGTGTGAGGCGGACTCACTTTGAGGCTGTACAGCGTGCACTTTGACCTGAAGCGGAGTCGACGCCAGTTCGCCGGCTTGACGGTGATGAAGCCCGCGATCGTAGTTTCAGGCCTGTAGTAGCGGCGCAAGCGACGCTGCTCGCTTTCCAGCGCATGCATGCCATTGGTGCCAAGCACTTTCTTGGCGCGTTGCCTGTCCGGGTGAAGGTACCCGAAGTCAGCCGGATCGTGCCAGTGGAGCTTCTTGCTCGGATCGATGTCCTGCAGGAAGACGTCGATCGTGTCCGGGGAAATCCGGACGACGGCGCCATTGAGAGTCACCACCATATCCCCCTGTCGGGTCGTGTGATACCGATCTGATATCAATATGTATTAATACAGGTTGCATGTTTTTCGTCAATAATTGTGGGGAAGTGAGGGGGAGGTCGGCGGGCAAAAGAAAATCGGAGGCCATAAGCGGTCTCAACGAAATTCCAGTGCCTGATCGGCCCGGAGAGGCACCTTTGCGACAGCCGAAGCCGCCAGGTGCCCCTCCGAGCCTGCTGATCAGCGCGACAACGCCAGGTACTCCGCACTCACGGAACGAGCCCGACGGCGGGTCTTGCGCGTGTACTTCTGCAGCGCCTTGAACTGTGCGGAATGCATCTCGATGTCCAGTGGGCGCGGACTGCGCGGGTTGTGCGACGAACTGATTTGCTTCTGCATGCGACGGACACGCCGGACGTTGGGCCATCCGAACATGCGGACCACGATGTCTGCCTTGTCCAGACCGAAGGGCTTCGGCTTGAACTGGCCCTTGACGACGATGGTGCTGCCGCCCGGGATGAGAACCGTGGTCGACTCGGCGGAGACGACGCAACGAACAAGCTGCATGTCAGACGACATGTGACTTTCCCCCTCTATTTTGGATTCTCGGGGCGAGAATACCATTTAATTAACATTAATACTGCTTAGTCCCTATGTCAACAGGTGAATATCTGTTATAATATCTACAATGATGAGTAAGAAAGTACCCATAGTCGCAATCGTCGGCCGCGCTAACGTAGGCAAGTCAAGTCTGTTCAACGCGCTCCTCGAACGCCGCGAAGCGATCGTCGCCCGCGAAGCCGGTACGACCCGTGACAGCATCATGGCCAAGGCATCCCTTGACGACGATCAGGATTTCTGGCTTGTCGACACTGCCGGCATGAAAGACGCCGAGGATGAATTTGAGTTCACTATCCAGGAACAGATACTCCAGGCTGCCGACAGCGCCGACGTCATCCTTGTCGTCGCCGAAGCCGGCACTACCGTCACCGAAGAAGACCGCCGCGTCGCCAAACTGGCACTCAAAAGCCGCAAGCCCGTCATCCTCCTGGTAAACAAGATCGACCAGGCCCGCAAGCAGGGAACTGAGGGCTTCGAACGTCTCGGTATCAAGCCGATGATCGCCACCAGCGCCATCCACCGTGAAGGCCTGAGCGAGCTGGCCGACGAACTCCAGACATTATTGCCGAAAGCCAGCATCGTCGAAGATGACGGCCGCCTGCGCATCGCCCTGTTAGGCCGCCCGAACGTCGGCAAGTCAGCCCTTTTCAACAGCCTCGCCAACAAGCAGCAGGCCATCGTCGCTGACCGCGCCGGCACCACCCGTGACATCAACCGCACGACCCTCCGCCACAGCGGCCGCACCATCGAGATAATGGACACCGCCGGTATCCGCCGCAGCGGTAAGATCGGCACCGGTATCGAGCGCTTCAGTGTCATCCGTACCCTAAGCGCTATCGAACAATCCGACGTCTGTTTCGTGCTGATGGACGTCAATGAACTCGCCACCGGACTCGACCAAAAGATCGCCGGCATGATCAAGGACGCCGGCAAAGGCCTCGTCCTGGTGGTCAGCAAGTGGGACGCCCTCGACGAGAAGACACCGTACAGCCGCGACCAGCTGGCCGTCGAAATCGCCAATCAGTTTGAATTCGTCCCATGGGCTCCGCTGATCTTTACCAGTTCTATCACCGGCCAGAACGTCACCAAGTTATTCGAGCTCGCCCAAGAGATCGACGCCCGTCGCCACCAGAAATTCGGTACCCGCGAGCTCAACCAGTGGCTGCGCATCGTCGCTGACCGTCACCCACCGGCCGGCCTTAAGAACCGTGCTCCCAAGCTTAATTACATCGTCCAAGAAGACGACAGTGGCCAAGGTCCGAGCTTCAAAGTATTCGGCAGCCACACCAAGTTCCTGCACTGGAGCTATAAGCGCCACATGGAACGCATGCTCCGCGAACAGCACGACCTGACCGGCACGCCGATCAAGTTCTGGTTCATCGAAAAGCACGTTACCCACAGGAACGGTGACAGCCCGACCAAAGCCCCGCGTAGCGACCTGCAGAAGACCATCATCAGCAAGAAGTCCGGCGGTCGTTGATAGTATTCTGAGTGGCGGAATACCGGCTTTTTTCGCCGAACTGCTACACTGATCCGCAATGAGCTGGTGGCAACTGACAATCTACCTACGGCCTGGCCCTCATATACGGCGCCCTATGGTAAGGTAGAACCATGAGTTTATTCACCTTGCGACCTGAAAGCGGCACGGTCGCCCAGTATTACACCATCGGCAACAATCAGACCGTCTTATTGGTCGGGCTTGGCAATGTCGGCAAAGAGTACGAGGGCACCCGGCACAACGTCGGTTTCGACGTCCTGGATGCCTTCGTAGAAAAAGTCGGCCTGAGCGGCTGGCAAGACAAGAAGGATATGAAATGTCACCTCGCCAGCGGTACCGTCGGCACCAAGCGGGTAATCGCGATCAAGCCGACAACTTTCATGAACCTGAGCGGGGAAGCCGTCCAAGCCGTCGCCCACTTTTATAAGATCGCCCCTTCGGACGTCCTGGTCATCCATGACGAACTTGACATTCCGTTCGGCCAGATCCGGCTCCGCGTCGGCGGTGGCCCGGCCGGCCATAACGGCATCAAATCAGTCAGCCAGCACATCGGCCCCGATTACGGCCGCGTCCGCATCGGCATCGGCCCGAAATTGCACGACAAACAAGACAGTAGCGATTTCGTCCTCGCCAAGTTCTCAAAAGAGCAGGTCGAACTGCTACCGGCGCTTCGCAAGGAAGTCGTATCTATCCTGACCGAATACGTCTATGGCAGCCAGGCGCTGCCTACCGAGACGCGTAGTTTTATTTAGCAGCCGACGTAACCGGTTTGACCAATAAGAGATCCTGGACCTTATCCATGATACGGTTCAACTGGTTCGAAGTGCGGGTATGGACGACCGGTTCAGCTCCGAGGATACGAGCGAACAGTCGGCTCTCTTGAAAGACTTCTTGCCAGCTGGCACCATACTCAGCCAGAGAGGTGCGAAGAACATAGGTCGCGTTGCCCCACGTTGGGTTTTCGGCGACGGCGAATTGTTCGCCATCGATATCTACGATCGCTACGAAGTAAGGCATGTCAGCGCCAAGCGTCTTAGGCTTGCCGCGGTATAATTCGCCTCCGAAACCTTGCTGGATCTCGTACAAGTTACGGATGCGGCTCCAGTCGACATCAGCCGCTTGTTCCGGAGTAAGGGAGTTCATGACGGCCGTACGGACCGTTTCGAGGCTGGCATCAGCCGGGAACAACTCCCAGTCCAGCTGGTGGGCGATATTTTTTTCCAGTTGTGGTTCGGGCAGCAGCGGTGCTTCGGCGAAGTCGGGCAGCTCCGGCATTTCGGGTTCGGTCGGTTCGATCGGTTCCGGCAGCGGCACTGCCTCAGGCTCATCTATCTCGGCCAGCGGCTCTATCGTCGGGTTTTCTTCAAGTTCGACGGCTATCGACTCAGCCATAGCGTGCTCAGGGTCATGTGGCCACAGCTCATCAACCAGGCGGGCATAGTATTCAGCCCGGGCGGGCTCTAATTTCTCGAGTAGTAATAGCGTGAGTTCGTCGCGATTGTCTGTAAGCCACTCGTTCGTATCGTGCAAATCGGCCCGCACCGGTGTGAAACCGTTCTTTCCTTCATTGCGTAACCGCTGGCGGGCAGATTCAATCTCATGTAATAAAGCTTCTTCGGTAGTGAGTAACTCACTGAGCTTTTGCCGGCGGTCTTCCGGAGCCAAGCCGGTCGTCGCAGCATCCATACCGGCCAGATTACCGAGCAGGCGTTGAACATCCGTATCGAGCATACCGTTTGTCAGCTGCTCGTTGCCGATACGATACCCCACTAACAAATCACGCTGCGCCCCCTGGAGGCCTAATCGTTTCAATGTGCGGTTACTGGGCCGGAACGGCTGCATGAACTCCTGGTAACCTGAAAGGGCAGTTTCATAATCAGCTTGAGCTTCGATCAGCGCTTCGTTGACAGCCGGTTCTTCGGGTTCGCGTTCGACGACAGGTGTGGGTTCCGTTTGTGTCTCACGTTCTACGGGTGGTGTCGGCAGTACTGGCTTGTCATCGATGGCTATTTCCTCGCGAACACCGTGACGGGTTTGCCATCGACCGACTGTCAATTCTACCTGCTCACGGTGTACGAGTACGGATTGCCGGAAGCTGGCGATGGACTCCGCGTCTTCTATGATTTCCTCACGTTTAGCCGGAGTCGCCAACGATACGGCCCGATCGATGTGCCAGTCAATGTTTTGCTGTAAGTCCCGGAGACGGGCGGTATCATACCGGCCGGTCATCGCATATGACTCAGCGGCACGACGTTGGGCACCTACCAGCTGGCGGATGAATTTTGGTTGCTCAATGATTTCAGCCGCCATCACGGCGATTTTACCTAAAATGATCGCTTCATGGAGACTTTCCATATCATCGTATGCCGAAAGCACGGACTCCCATAATTCTGGTCCGCCTACCGACTTTTCAAGCAACAGACCATTGACGTCACGGCGATATTTGTCATCTAGACGTCGCTTGAAGAGACGTGCCTCATAGCGGGGTTTAACCCCGTATCTTTCAGCCATCAAGTCGGCCCCCTCATGTTCGAGGGTCTTGGTTTCATCCAACGCTTCCACGCTCATTAAACCCACGAATATGCCACTCAGAGGCTCAATGACCGTCTTCAAGTGGACGGGTTCATCAATATAATTATGACGCTTACGCGCACCAGGTTTGAATGGTCGCGCGGCAGCGTGTAAGAGCGCGGCGGTGCCACCGAATTCACGGGCGGTTCCAATGTCGGCAGCATTGCGCATGTCAACGGCAGCCGTGGGCTTCTTCTGGTCAAGCAAAGTCTGCACGAACCGATAGGCTAGTGTCGTCTCGGCGATGCCGCCTGCTATCTGTTCAGTATCAGCGCGCAGCGGCTGGTCAAAACCGTCTGAAAGTAGGTCGATGGCTTCGTGTTTAGTAGCCTCGATACTCGCCGCGATAGCCTCGTCGTCAAGAGGTCCAGTAGGCACACGGTCAAATTCACTCATGGGCTATATTGTATCATATTTCCGCTTTTTTTGCAATATCTATAGGCCCGTCCGTACTTCTTGGTACAAAAAAGAGCCTCCAGAGGGGGTGGGCACCGCTGGAGGCTCATTTTTGGGGACATCCTCGTAAGGATCTCCCCAGATGTAAACCCTTGAGCGAGCAAGCTCACTCGAGAGGTTACATCTTGAGACGAACCGAAGTTCGTCTCAGTATTACACCCTTCAACCCACCTTGAAGGCCTCGGTCAGGCGATCTCGCAGAGACGCCCAACTGGCCCACCACAGGTTTAACCGTCATCACGCCATAACTCAAATAAAACGAGAGGGGATGCGGGGTTAAAGGGATTAGTCTGTTTTAGAGCGCTATTATCATAAAGATAAATGCTAGAGAAAAGTGGAGGGTAACAACTTGTCAGTAACACGCTCTAAAACAATCTAATATATCTAGCTGAGCTAGACATTAGAAATTGGGGGTAAAAGGTACGTAAGACTTCTACGAGACTTACAGATTGCCATTCTAGCAAGAATATGTCTCTGTGTCAATACCTTCACATGTTTTGGACAAAATAGCTACTTTAGCGTTTAACCATACTTGTTATGTTAAAGCTACGTTAAAAGTTGAACTATTCGGCTCGATAACAGGGAAGCGGCTGCCTACACTAAGAGCATGACCCGCTTCATATTAGTCGACCAATCTATGCCAGAGGCACTCCGGCCTATCGATCAGCCGCCAAAACAGCTGCACGTTATAAGTAACAACTGGGAAGACCTCCTGATGCGGCCAGCCGTCGCCATCGTCGGCAGCCGCCGGCCGACTGGTTACGGCCAGCGGTACACGCGTCAGCTTGCATACGAGCTAGCCAGGGCAGGGGTCGCCATCGTAAGCGGTCTCGCTTACGGCGTCGACAGCCTGGCGCACCAGGGCGCTCTGGATGCCGGCGGCGTTACCATTGCCGTCCTTCCAGCGAGTGTCAGTCAGATCTATCCGAGCGGTCATCGTCGGCTTTCCGAGGCGATCATCGAGCAGGGCGGTGCGCTTATCAGTGAGTACGATGATGATCACGGCCCGCCGCGCACCTATGATTTCGTCGAACGCAATCGGCTGATCGCCGGGCTGGCCCAAGTAGTCATCGTCACCGAGGGTACTCTCAAAAGCGGCAGCCGCCACACGGTAGACTTTGCCAACGATCAAGGTAAGGTAATCATGGCCGCACCTGGCGAAGTCTTCAATCCGCTCGCTGCCGGCCCGAACCACCACTTGCAAGAAGGTGCTTACCTTGTCACGTCGGCCCAGGACGTATTCGACCAGTTACATATCCAGGGTAAGCCCGCGCTTATGCACGGTATCTCTGATAATCCGCAGGAGCAGCTGTTGATCAATCTGCTCGAGCAGGGCATTACCAGTGGCGCTACTCTCCAATCGAACAGCGGCTTGCCCACCAGGATCTATCAACAGACCTTGACCATGCTTGAAATCAGCGGACGGATCCGCCAGCTCGGCAATGACCACTGGGCGTTAACATAGCCGTGCTACACTGAGGTCATGAAGCTTATGATTTTCGTCGGGTTGACGATAGGTGGTACAATCGGAAGCTGGATCGGAGCTATTATGACTGGCAACAATTGGTTCAGTCTCACCAGCATCATGCTGGGCTGCGTCGGATCACTCATCGGCATATGGGCCGGATATAAAGTTTACAGGGATTACTTATAAGGAAATCGGTATAATAATAAGATGGCAAAAAATTTAGTAATAGTGGAGTCTCCGGCCAAGGCCAAGACTATCGAGAAATTCTTAGGCAGTGATTACATGGTCAAAAGCAGTTTTGGCCACATTCGTGATCTCCCTAAGAAGGGCTTGAATATCGACATCGAAGCCGGTTTCGTACCGACATATGAAATCAGCAGCGACAAGAAGAAAGTCGTGGCCGAACTCCGCAAGGCGGCTAAGACTCACGAAGTCTGGCTCGCAAGCGATGAAGACCGCGAAGGCGAGGCAATCGCCTGGCACCTGGCCCAGGCACTGAAGCTTGATCCTACCAAGACCAAGCGCATCGTCTTCCACGAAATTACCAAGCCGGCCATCGAGGCCGCCATCAAGTCGCCCCGCACGGTCAACCTGCCGCTCGTCGACGCTCAACAGGCCCGCCGCGTCCTCGACCGCCTGGTCGGCTACGAACTCAGCCCAGTCTTATGGAAAAAGGTCCGCACCGGTCTCAGCGCCGGTCGTGTCCAATCCGTTGCCGTGCGGATCATCGTCGAGCGGGAGCGCGAAATCGAAGCCTTCGAAGCTGAAAGCAGCTTCAAGATCGTCGCCAGCTTCACGATCGATGGTCAGACGCTGAACGCCGAACTGTCCACCAAGCTTTCCGAAGTCTCAGCCGCAGAGGCATGGCTCAAACAGGCCGTCGGCGCCCACTTCAGTGTCAGTGATATCGCCCAGAAGCCAGGCAGCCGCAGCCCCGGCGCGCCATTCACTACCAGTACACTCCAACAGGAAGCGTCACGCCGCCTTGGATACAGCGTCAAGCAGACCATGACCTTGGCACAGCGCCTGTACGAATCAGGTCAGATCACCTACATGCGTACCGACAGCACTATCCTGAGCAAGACCGCCCTCGATGCCGCTCACAAGCACATCGTCGACAACTACGGCGAAGAGTACCACCAGCTCCGCCAGTTCAAGACCAAGAACGCCAGTGCTCAAGAAGCCCACGAAGCCATCCGCCCGACCAGTTTCAGCAACCTTACTGCCGGCGCTGATCCGCAACAAAAAAAGCTGTATCAGCTCATCTGGCAGCGGGCGATAGCCAGTCAGATGGCCCCCGCCAAGACTGAAAAGACCGAGGTTACCGTCGTCAGCGACAAACATGCCGAGCACCTGATCGCCAAAGGCGAGATTCTCCGGTTTGACGGCTTTCTGAAAGTCTACGGCGGCGGCAAAGACGACACCCTGTTACCACCGGTTGCCAAAGGCGACAAGCTGCCGACGCCTAACATCGCCGCGACCGAAACGTTCAGTCGTGGTCCGGCCCGCTTCAGCGAAGCAGCGCTCGTCAAAAAACTCGAAGAGCTGGGCATCGGCCGTCCAAGCACCTATGCACCGACCATCAGCACCATCCAGACCCGTGGTTACGTCGAAAAGGCCGACCTCGAAGGCGTTCCGCGCACCGTCCGCGGCCTGCGGCTTCCAGCCGGGTCCGAGACCGTCGAAACAGAAGATAAGGTCGAGACCACCGGGGCCGACCGCGGCAAGCTGGTTCCGACCCATATCGCTGAAGTGACGACTGACTTCTTAGTCAAACACTTCCCAAACATCGTCGACTTCGACTTTACCGCCCGCGTCGAAGCCGACTTCGACCAAGTTGCCGACGGCAAGGAAGCCTGGAACAAGACGATTGCCAACTTTTACAAGGATTTCCACCCGTTGGTCGAACAATCGGCCGACATCAGCCGTCAAGAGGTCTCACAGGCCCGGTTGGTAGGGAATGACCCGAAGACCGATGCACCTATCTATGCACGCTTCGGCCGCTTCGGCCCGATGCTGCAACGCGGTGAGGTCGAGAACGAGGAAGATAAGAAACCTGACTTTGCCACGCTTCCAACTGGCACTACCATTGACACCGTCACCCTTGAACAGGCCCTGGAGATGTTCAACCTGCCACGCCTCGTCGGCCAGACCGAGGAAGGCGAGGAGATCAAGGCAAACATCGGCCGCTTCGGCCCGTATGTCCAGATAGGCAAGACCTTCGTCTCTATCAAGCCGCTTGATCCGCGCACCATCACCTTGGAAGAAGCCCGTCAGTTATACGTCGAAAAGCTCCAGAAGGACAAAGACAAGTACATCAAGCAGTTCGCCAGCGGTATCAATGTCATCAAAGGCCCGTATGGCCCGTACATTACCGACGGCAAAAAGAATGCCAAAATTCCGAAAGATCAGGAACCTGCCGACCTGACAGAAGAGCAGTGCAAAGAATTGTTGAAGACCGCACCTGCCAAAAAGAAGCGGACTTTCAAGCGTCGCACCCCTAAGAAATAGTTGCATCATCGGCCCACAAATGGCCTGCCAAATTTTACAACAACAAATAAGCACAACCGTCACGTTTGTGTTACAATAAGCTTGTACAACACTATGTTTGACATTTAAAAATTAAAGTTTTATAATTTATTCTAAATACGTTATTAAACTACAGCGACAGGGACGTGTATTCTTATGGCAACAGACGCTTTACCAACCACTCTCGACACTGAACAATTTGTCAGTGATATTCTCGGCACGATCGAACGTGAGCGCGAGCGCGAAATCGTCGCCCGCCGTTTCGGTCTCTTTGACCGTAAAGAAACACTGGAACAAATCGGTGAATTACTCGGCATTACCCGTGAACGCGTCCGTCAGTTGGAAAAAGCCGTCATTACGCGCCTGACCGTCGCCGCCGAAGGTGGCAACGTTCCGCACATCACTGAGGTCGAAGCCTTACTGTGCGACAAACTACAGTCGATGGGGCAGGTAGCCCGCGTCAGCGAACTAGCAGCCGCCATCATGAAAGACCCGACCCGCATCGACCAGGCTCGCATCGCTTTCCTGGCACAACTTAGCCCGAACCTGGTCGTCGTCAATGAGGATGATAATTTCTACCACGCCGTCGGCATCAAGAATGTTCATGACGAAGCTACTATCAAGAAGCTCGTCCACACCCTGATTGACACCGTCAAGCAACTTGGCGAACCTGACACGATCGAAAATATCGCAACTGCCGCCGGCATCGAAGACCCACAACACGCCGCCGCCCTTGCCAGCACTAGCAAGCACCTGGCCAGCCTGGCCGGTCGCTGGGGCCTCACCAAGTGGCCTATGGTCAACCCGAAGAACATCCGCGACAAGATTTACGTCATCCTGCGCGAAAACGGCAAACACATGCACTTCAACGACATCGCTAAGTCCATCAAGGACTCGTCGTTCAAGCGTAAAGACGTCACTACCCAGGCCATTCACAACGAACTGATCAAAGACAAACGCTTCGTCCTGATCGGCCGTGGTATCTACGCCCTGAAGGAATGGGGTTATGAGAAGGGCACCGTCGCCGACATCATCACCGATATCCTGAAGAAGGAAGGTGGCCCGCTGCACCGCGACGAAATCGTCAAGCGCGTCCTGAAGAGCCGCTACGTCAAAGAGACGACGATCCTTTTGAATTTGCAGGGCAAGCCGCAGTTCAAGCGCGTTGCCAAAGCGACTTACGGCCTCGCCGAAGCGTAAACAACACCGACTAATAATAAAAAGCCCGTCATCACGACGGGCTTTTTATTTACGATTCGAGCGAGGCCAGCAGGTCAGCCCGGCGGGGCTTGCCGCTGCGGGTCTTCGGAATTTCCTCAAGCAGGACTACCTTGTCGGGACGCCAGGCGGCCGGCAGGTTCTTGTGAGCAAAATCAAATACGGCTGCTTCATCCAGCTCACCGAATTTGAACGGTTGCACGAAATAGACGATCGTGTCGCTCAGTCCATCCTGCTCCTGGTTCTGCAAGCCGATGACGAAGATATCCTCGATGGCCTCATCGTGCAGCATGGCCCATTCAAGGTCACGCGGGAAGATCGTCAAGCCAAGTTTTTTCATCTTCTCCTGAATACGGCCCTTGAGGATGATGCGGCCGTTGTCGGCCACGTCTCCGATGTCACCGGTCAGCCACAAGCCGTCACCGGCTACGTTCTTAGCGGTTGCCTCGGGGTTCTGATAATAGCCCAGGAACAGGCCTCCGGACTTCATTGCCAGCTGGCCGTCTTCTTCTGAACGGATCGTGACGCCGTCCAGCGGATAACCGACCGAGCCCTTAACGCGCTCATCGAAGCGATTACTGGCGATCAGCCCGGTTTCGCTACTGCCGTAGCGTTCGAGGATCTCGACGCCGAACCTGTCGTGAAAGCCTTGCCAGATAGCCGGCGGCAAGAAAGATGACCCCGACACGAACAGGCGAACCTTCGAGAGGTCATATGTACCTTCAGGGTTGTGGTAGAGCAGCTTCCAGTAGGCGATAGGGACGTGCTGGAACATACTGATCCGGCCGGATTCCAGCTCTTTCAACGTCTTTTCGGGGTCGAAGCGCTCGTGCAGGTACAGAGTGTTCTGCATATATAAGAAGGCGGCGATACCCATCACCAGGCCGTGCCAGTGCGACAGGGGCAGGGAAATGAGCAAGGTATCATCAACGGTCCAATGCCAGAGGTCACGGACCGCCTGGACATTCCAGACGTGATTGCTGTGTGAGTAGGCGGTGATCTTCGGTTTGCCGGTGGTACCACTGGTGAAGAGCAGGGTAGCGGGCTGTTCGGTGGCTGGCTGCCTGATCAACGTATCGACGGCAGGCAAGTCGCGCCCGTACAGGTCGGCGAACAGTACCGGCTTGTGAGCCGGATCGAATTCGGCGAAGTAAGTCTCATTCGTGATGATGTAATCCGGCACCAGCTGCGCGGTAATGCCTTCGATTTCCAACCGTTTGTAACTGGGGTCGAGGGGAAGGACGATATGACCGACGTGCAGGGCGGCCAGGTAGGCGACCATGAACTGCCAGGAGTTAGGCAGCAGCAGGGCCATGACCTTCTGTTCGTCCGTGCCGAGCGCCGCGCTTATATGCGGAGCGAAGGCCTCGACCTCGGCCTTCAGTTGGGCGAAGGTCAGGGTGCGGTCATCGGTGATGAGAGCCGGTTTATCTGGTTGGTCGGCGGCAGCTTGCCATAGGTAGTCGGTGATGTGTTGCATCTTCCCATAGTACCACGTCAGACCGGGAGAATCCGTCGCAGGAACGGTACGCGTAGCAAACCCCACACCGCCAGCAACACGACGATAGCCAGGGCAAAATTATAATATGGCGACAGTGATAGCGGCACGAAAGGTTGGACAAGACATAACACGACCGCCTGGAGGATATAGGCGCTCAACGAAGCCCGTCCGAACGTGAACAGCATCCATCCGAGCCAACGCGTCAGCCATCGCCTCATGAAATGTACGGCCGCCAGGCTGCCGCCGAACCACAGGAAGCCAAGCAGCACACGACCCGGCCCAAGCGGATCGTTCGTGAACCACCAGTCCAACCACTGCCGCGTTTGTACATATGAGTCAAAATCGACGTATTTAAGCGTAAACTGATACGTCCAGCCATGCACCCAGTAAAAACTGATGCAGAACGTAACGAGGCTGGCGGTAATCAAGGTACCGGCCAGTATCCGCCAGACGACCCGATGCTCGCGCAACCAGTCTAAGATCGGCTCCATGTAGTAACCGAGGACTGCCGGTATGAAGAACAGGATCTGCCACTGCATAGCGGCTTCCGGCTCAGACATCTTGATCGTCACCAGATACATCAGAATGCTGAGTATGACGACCAGCCCGGCCTTACCACGCCGTAACAACCAGACCACGGCCGGTGAAACGAACAGCATGATCCAGTACAGCCGTAAGAAGTAAATCCAGTCCGAGGTATATGATTGATTGATGACCGACCAGACGAAACTCCAGAAGTTTGAAGCCTCCGGATATTCGGGTATGAGCGCCATATCCTGGACCGGCAGCCATTTGGTCAGGCCGACGACTATGACCGTTATCAGCACGCTCCAGACGTACAACGTGGCGGCACGTTTCCATAATTTAGTGGCGACAGTCTTGAGCGGCTGTTCACGGGACTTATAGCCGCGGATATACCCGATGAGTAATCCCGATATGATAAAGAAGCCCTGGGCAGCCGAAGCCCAGAGGCGGCCTTCGCCGGTCACGAACATCAGCGGTGATGGCCAACGCTGTAAATGATCGATGATGATCGTCACGATGTAACTGCCGCGTAGCAGATCAAGCTCGTCGATCCGTCGCGGCTTTTTAATAAGAGTTTTAAGCGGCACTATAACTATTATAGCCGCTTTCCGGGCAGGCGACCATACTCCGCCGAACCATAAACCGAACGAGACCGAACAATTTACGAACATTTATTATAGGCCTGTGTACGTAGTGTAAAAACGGCTGGTTAATATAAGCTTAAAGCCGCACGGACGGCAACGACCATACATAGCAGTAGGCAACGCGTGATACACATACACATATGACAGCGGGCAACGGCCAAAAGATTGAAACGACGGCCAGGAGCAGTGAGTTACTGCCCCGCAAAGCAGGGTCAATGAGATGTCGCACATTATATCTTTTGCGACTCTATATCTTGATAAATAGTTACATGCGTATACCTTTGCATCAGGGGACTATTGGCAGTCCGGACCTATGAATTGCTAAAACGTATCTGTTAATACGTCCACGTAACCTACATACGATCATTCCATACCCACCCATACTGCCGTAACCGCCTAAAACCGCCACACCCAGCATTTACTACAGAGTTTTCCACAGTTTTCACGCAATATTTGCATTTTCACGCTCAATGTATTTTTATATGCAAATCCCCCGCTTCACTGCTCTTCCCTCTCTTTTTTGACATTTTGTGATTTGCGTTACATTATATAGTTTTTTTGAATGCTCGATTTTATAAACAAAATACGAACAGCGGAGCAGAGTAACGGGGCGCTTCTTCCCTGCACTGCTATTTATAAAAGGCGCGTTCCGGCACTCGTACATCGATATACTGTGTCGGCGTTACCTTGTCTTTGACGGCAAGGTAAGTCCCAGCCTGTTGGCGGGCATCTGCCCCGCCCCGCAGGGCAAACTTCACGAAATATGGTTGATCGGTTATCTTGACGTCCAGCTCACTGCTCCCCGATGGTAGGGTTAGTTGCTGCCAGGATACGTCCGCTTGCTTCAATTGGGCTAAGATCTGCTCAATGAAGGCCACATCGGTGCCAGGCAAGGCGGCGTGGCCGGCAGCCAGTGTCAGACCGCTTTGGTCATCCACCACCGGCAGGGAGGCACGAGCCGTATCGCTTAACTGGCTGGCAGGCACGCGGGCGACGCCGTTATCATCAATCACGAACGTACCGCCGTTGCCCATCAGTATCATCACCGGACGGACGGCCTCAATCGTGACGGTGGAATAATTATGCCAGACAGATTGACTGACGGTAACGGCAGTTAGCTCTGGAAACTTAGTACGAAGGGCACCCTCGATAGCGGCATTATCTGTCAGCGGCTTGATATGATTGGCGACCGAGGCGGCGAGTAACTTTGAAGCCGCGTCCTGATAGACAGAAGTGCTCTGTAGCAGCTCCTTGGACTCCACCGAGCCAAGGACCTTGATATGCGCGCCCGTGCTTTGCAGGCTCACGAAGAAAGCGATGGCCAGGATTACACCGATGATAATAAGTGGCTTACGCCGCACACTAGGCGGATTAGGGCTTTCACGGGTCAGTTCGCGCCCGACGTTGGCTTCGCGAGTAGACCGACTGGCATGGTACGAAAAAGCCGACGCCCGTTGGTCGGGTGTATCAGTCGGTCGGCGGCGGGTAGATGCCGGCTCAGGTTTTTTGGGGCGTAGCGGTGTCATCTGGTTTTTGTTTGGTTACTTCATCTAATAATACCATCGCCAGGGCTTTGGCGGCATCCGGTCTAGCAAACCGTCCAAGAGTACGGCCTAATTCCTGACGGCGTTCGGTGTTTTGGAGCAGCTCAGCCAGAACGGCTGTCAGAGCACCCGGGGCCTCCGATTCAGGCTCGGAGAGAGCGATGACGGCGTTTTCTTTGGCGAGGAGTTCAGTGTTCCGTACATTCCAGACCAGTTGGGCTGACGGGACGATGACGCAGGCTTTGCCCTGGATGGCAAATTCGGCCAGGTTGGTAGCGCCACCCCGGGCGATAATCACGTCGGCAGCGGCACTGTAGGAGGCTAACTCGGTCGTGAAGCCCTCGACACTGACATGGGCTAACTTGTCAGCATGGAGCGCCTTCTGGTAGGCCTCACGTGTGGCACTCAGGAGAGACCGGCCGCTAAGGTGAACGATTGCCAACTTCGGAAACTGTTCGAGTAGCTCGGCCGCCGCATTGACGAGGGCCATGTTCAGCTGATGCGCTCCGTTGCCTCCGCCGGTGAGAAGTATGATCTGATCGAAAGCTTCAAGGCCGAGCTTGGTTTTGGCGGCGGCTTGCTCACTCAGGCCGACCGGCTGGTATTCCCCGCTCACCGGCACTCCCACACGCACGGTCTTTGAACGGGGGTACGGGTAGGCTTCTTCCGGCATAGCGACGGCGTGCTTGACGGCCCAACGGGCGATCAGCCGGTTAGCCAGCGACGGCGTACTATCGGAATCATGCGTGATAAACGGAATGCCATGGGCATGACCACCCATCGCCACCGGCACGCTGACATAACCACCGCGGGTAAAGATAATGCTCGGTTTTAAACGTCCTAGCAGGATATAACTTTGTACCAGACCGACAGCGATATAAAACAGGTCGCGGATATTAAGCAGCCTCGTCTCGATATCCAGGAGCTTCTGCCAGCGGGTCATATTTCCATACCGACGGTACTTGCCGGCCCGCACGGCATACACGGCATCAATCGCCGGATGTTTGGCTGGGATATCGCTCAGGCTATCCCCTATCTGGCCGATGTAAACCAGTTTTACGTCAGGACGTAAGGTCTTGAGTTCAGAGGCGACTGCCAGGATTGGGGTGATATGCCCCCCTGAACCGCCCCCCGTTAGTACGATGGTCATTGGCCCTGCCCTCCTTCTTATCTCCTGTTATGCGTGGTGTCGTATGTGCCGTATAGCGCGAAATGTTGAATACCATACCGAGTGCCGCCATGATGAAGACGACGCTCGTGCCACCGTAGCTGACGAATGGCAGGGTAATTCCCTTCAGCGGCAACAGCCCTATCATCGCTCCGATATTAATCAGTGACTGGACGCTTAGCCAGGCGGTGATACCGATGACGACGAGCCGGCTGTAATTATCAGGCGCCCGTTCGATGATACGCTTCAATCGGCCGAAGAACACTGCATATAGGCCCAACAGTCCTATCGAACCGATGAAGCCGAACTTTTCGGCGTATATCGCAAAAATCGAGTCGTTCTGTGACTCCGGCAGGTAGCCATAAGCCTGTACGCTCCGACCCAGCCCGAGACCGGCCATACCACCCGAACCGACGGCGACCAGTGCCTGGCAAGCCTGATAGCCAGCGTTCTGACAATCAGCCTCAGGGTTCAGATACGTTGCGAAACGATCACGTCGATACGGCGTGCTGACGATCGCCACGCTGGCCAGCAGCGCCACGACCAACCCGAATATGATGACTTTCTTCATTGGTAGTCCGGCTACGAACACCATCGTGCCCATTATCGCCAGAATCACTCCGGTCGATCCAAGGTCGCTCTGAATGCCCGCGATGATGATACCGACCGCGACGATAATCATTCCGAGTGGTTTCAGTGTCGCCTTGAAGTCGCTGACTGTGCCGTCCTGCATCCGTTTGCTCAAAAATGCCGCCAGATAGATAAGCAGCGCGAACTTCACGAGCTCGACCGATTGGAACGAGAACGTACCGAGGCTGATCCAACGGTGCGCCGGATACGCCGGGTTGACCGGCATGATGAGCGCCACGAAGGTCACGATAAGAGCGGCGATCCCGAGGGGCTTATACATCGAGGCAAATCGTTGATACGGCACGGCTGCGATAATCCCAAAGGCGACCAATGCCAATCCGATGGTAATAAGCTGGTGCGTAACGTAAAAGTTTTCGCTGACGTTATTGAGCTTGGCCAGACCTGGGCTGATCGAATAGACAACGATCAAACCGATGGCTAATAATATGCAGCTTAGGACAAGGATGATGTAATCAGGCCGGTGCCGGCGCGTGTTTGGTGCCGGTGCCTTGGCGGCAGCCTGCAGGACCTGCGTCCTGGTCGGCAACGGCCGCCGGGGCCGCACGTTACACTCCCCTACCGACTAAGAAGACTATGAGTCCCAGTACGGCAGCGACCTGGCCAAGAATCCAAAAACGCATGGTGACTTTGGTCTCGGGCCAGCCGATAGCTTCGAAATGATGATGGATCGGACTGCTTAAGAAAACTTTCTTACCGTGACGCAACTTACGGCTCAGGCGGTTGATGATGACACTGCCTGTCTCCATGACGTAGACGGCACCGATGATCGGCAAGACATAAATCGTGTCAGTTTGAAGCGCGATCACACCCAAGGCCGTACCGAGCGCGAACGATCCCACGTCACCCATGAAGAACCGGGCCGGGTATATATTGAACCAGGTATAGCTGAGCAGCGCACCGACGATGGTCAGACAGAATCCCGCTAATGCGTATTTGCCCTCGATAAGGCTTATCAGGCTGTACACGGTGAATGACGAGGTCAGTAATCCGCCGGCCAGACCGTCGAGTCCGTCGCTGATATTCACCGAATTTGCCGTGGCGACGACGACGAACCAGAACAGAAAGATGATGCCGGCACCAAGCCCCACCTGCTCAAAACCCGGAAGATAGATAGAGCTGACATCGAGCTTACTAAAGAACCACCAGCCACCCCCAAGAGCGACCAGACTGTGCAGTATGAATTTCAGCTTCGACCGCATACCGGCGATGCCACCGGTACTCCGGATATTCAGCCAGTCGTCAATCAAACCGATAGCACCGCTCGCTACCATCGCCGCCAACGGCAACCAGGTCTCACTGCGGTCGAGGTTAAAGAATAGCGTGACCAGCCCGGCTGAAATGACAAAGATGACACCGGCCATCGTCGGAATATTGCGTTTGTGCTTGGCGGCATGAAGCTTGCTATAAACAGTTGCAGCGCCGCCCGACCATGACTCGGTCCGCTGGCGTTTCCACCACTGAAACTTATATGCGACTGTCGTGTACAACGGGGTCAGCGCCATACTGATGGCAAAACTGACAAATGCTAACAGTAAAATCCTCGTGAGAGTGCTGTTTTGAAGCGTTACGGTAAAGAAATCATTCATGTGTTTTGGCGTTTCATTCAGTATATCATATACCCTTCACTGCCGCCGTCCACCCCTGAGGATTATTATTTATCAGTAAACGAGTATACTGAGGATATGCAGCCTGCACTTCCGAATGGTTACCACTTCGTTTACGGCACCGACATCTCACCGGATGATGTCATGGCATTACGTCAATCAGTCGGTTGGGACGGCTTAGATCAGGAGAGCTGGGATAAATGTATACGGAGCTCAATTGCAGTTGTCGGCATACAGGATGCCAGCGGACCTTTAGTTGGTGTCAGCTTCATTGCCGGCAACACCCGCCACGCCGTCCTGTGCGACATGGTCGTTGCACCTGATCATCAGAAACGTGGCCTCGGCACTGCCCTCCTGTACGAACGGGTCCGCCTGAGCGACGAACTAGGCATACTCTATCTTTACACCGACCTGGCCCAGACAAATAACATCCGGGCCGAGTATCTGAGCCTCGGCTTCAACGGAACCGGTGGCGGTCTCTTCCGTGTCCTCGCTTAATTTCGCGGGGTCACATTGAAATTATTCAGCAGCATGTGCGCCAAGTTACCGAACACTGGTTGCGCGGCTGCCGTACCGGCATAACCGCCGTTCTTTGCTTTCGAAATCTTTACCACGATGACGTACTGCGGTTTATCTCCGCCGACGAAGCCGACATAGGTTCCATTGAATTCGTCTTCATAATACCCACCGTTCGGCTTGGCAATCTGGGCCGTACCGGTCTTACCACCGACACTGTAGCGTGACTGGTCGAATTTCTTCGAGAATGAGTGGTTGTCGACGGTGTACTGCATCATGCTGATGATCTGTTGCGATACCTGCGCGGATACGACATCAGTCTTTTTGATTATCGGCTTCTGCTCGATTTGTTTGCCGGAAGCATCGATCTTGGCCGCTACCAGATGCGGCTGATAATACGTCCCACCATTGACGACGGCTGCTAGTGCGGCACCCAACTGCAGCGGTGTCGCCGTCATAGCCTGACCGAACGTCGTGTTGGCGTAGGTCAGATTGATACCGGCGCCGTTATCTTCAGCGTCAGGCACATAACCGGTCGCCTCGTAACCCTGCTCGATACCCGTCGTCTGCCCGAAGAGGTAATGTTCTGTCATGTAGGAATGCCAGGCGGTGCGCCCCTTGCTATTCAGCTGGCCGTCACCCATCTGCATCAGGAGCCAGGTCGCACCCGTGTTTAGTGACAAGTTTAGGATATCTTTGATGCAGCGGTTGCCGGCCGGTCCGTCCTCTTCGATGTTAGTGATCGTGAATTCGTCGACTTTGTATTTTGCCGGGTCGTAGTAACACGTATTGGCCGACACGACCCCTTGATTCAAGGCAGCGGCAGCCGTCAACGGTTTCATGACCGAACCGACTTCGAGCGGTTCGCTGACTGCCGCATTATTGAATACCGAACCGTCCTGCACCGAACCGAAGTTCGATGGGTCGTACGTCGGATAGTTAGCCATCGCCTTGATGGCGCCGGTGTTGGCATCCATGATCAACGCGCTGCCGCCTTCCGACTTGGCGTTTTCGACACCTTTTTTCAGTATCGCTTCGAGCTGCTGCTGCATGGCGACATCGACGGTCAGCACGATGCCCTTACCGTTAACCGGTGCCCGCTCGATATTGTCACTGTTGGCTGCCAGCGGTACGCCTCTGGAATCTGTCACGGCCTTCAGCTCGCCGGGAACCCCGGTCAGCTCCTCGTTCAGTGCCTGCTCCAAACCATACTTCCCTTGCCCGTCTTCGTTGACGAAGCCAAGTAGTTGAGCCGCTAGCGTACCCTGCGGATATGTCCGGTAGTCCTGCTCGACAGTGCCGAGGCCGGGTTGCTGCAATTTGGCGATCTTATTTTTCTGCGTCTCCGTCAGGCGCTTCTTCAGTACCGAATAGCGGGTATCCTCCGCCTTGATGAGCGGCAAATAATCACTTGCCTGTCCACCGACTGCTTGGGCGACCTGCGCCGCCGCTTTGTCGGCATCTTTGATATACCCTGGGTCAGCATATAAGGTGTACAGCTTCTGGTTCAGCACGATTGGCACCGTGACATCACCCTCCTTAGCGTATATCATTCCCCGGCGGGCCGGAACTTCGTACTGTTTCAACTGGCCGCTCAACGCGGCCGCCTTGTAGTGGTTGTGTCGGATGACCTGCAAATAAAAAAGCCGGACACCGAAAAGTCCGAATATGACAAAAAGAGCTACGTACCATAAACGGACGCGCTTAATAGCTGCCACGACGTTATCAGTGTTTGTTTTTAGCATCGCTAATGCTTACTATACCACTGTTAATAAAGCAAATCAAAAATGGTCAGTTGTTTCATTGGACCGTGCCCGAAGGTGCCACCGGCGTCAGGTTAGCGGCTACCTGACTGTTCTTGACGCGGTCGACTGATTGCAAGCGGGCGCTCGCGATCTGCAGATCGTCATGCTCACTTTGAAGCGCCGCTGCCTGCTGCTGGAGATCATTGATCTGGAAGCCGTAGGCGTTCGTCTTAGTCACCTGCGCTAGATAAAGCAGACCAAGCAGACACGCGAGCACGATCAGGATAATAGTGTTGCTGATCGGGCCAAGTGTGCGCTCGTTCGACCGGAAGCTGACCGAATTTTGATTACGGCTACCGCCAGCCATCTGAAGCCGCTGCCGGCTCATGGATAAAGAACTTGAATACGTCATAATGTTTATTTTTGTTACTGATTCTTGGGGACGGGAGCACCGCCGAAGCGGCACTCCCTGCATACGTCCCGCCGGCTAAACTACTTTTACAAGTATTTTAACGGCGCGGGAGGCGTTTTTGACCTGAATCGGCATGTGCATTCCCTTTCTTTATTTTGTTTTTATTTTCACTGCGGCCCGTAACTTGGCGCTACGGGATCGCGGATTGGAAACGATTTCGGTGGCCGACGCGGTCAGTGGCCGTTTGGTAAGTATTTTCAGAGAGGCGTCGAAGAAGTCCCCACCCTGCTCAGCAAAGAATTGCTTCACAACACGGTCTTCCAGGGAATGGAAACTGATGACGGCTAACCGTCCGCCGGGCTTCAATAACTTGTGCCAGAGTGGCAGACTGCGTTCCAGTTGCCCCAGTTCGTCATTGACGGCGATGCGGAGGGCCTGAAACGTCCGGGTGGCCGGATGCACCCTACTATGTCCGGGCCAAGCCTTCTTCACGACGGTTGCCAATTCGGCAGTCGTCTGCAGGGGCCGGGCCGCGATGATCAGTCGGGCGACCTTCGCCGCTTTCGGCTCTTCGCCGTAACGAGCCAGGATATTGATGAGCTCATCTTCGCTGGCACTGTTTACCAAATGGGCGGCGGTGGTTGCGACACGTTGATCCATGCGCATATCCAGCGGGCCATCATTGGCGAACGAAAAGCCGCGAACAGCTTCATCGAGATGTAAGGACGAGACGCCGATGTCAGCCAGGATCATATCGAACTGTCGACCTTCTTCTACCAAGTGGCTTGCCGCTGCGTAATAATCTTCGTGTCGTATGGCAAGACCCACGTCTTTGAAACGTGTTTCTAAGGTAGTGATAGCCCGCGCATCACGGTCGACGACGACGCTATCGGCATAATTGCCAGTCTGCGTCAGGATCGAGTCCGCGTGCCCGCCATATCCGGCGGTCGCGTCTAAATAGTTCTCTCCTGCCTGCGGCTGCAGACATGAAAGGACTTCGGCCAACAGTACCGGTGTGTGTATCTGGTAACTGTCGTCTGTCATTTTGTTTTTGTTTTGGTGTTTTTTACTTATGTGTGATGTAAGTTTCGAAATCACCTATCCAGCAGTCAACTGTTTTGTTTTTTGGGTGTTTTTGTTTTTGTGTAGTCACCTGGACGTGTATGTAAAGCATGTATTGTTGTTTACGGGATTTGAAAAATCCTTGTAAATGCTTACCATCCAGGCAACAAAGCTTTTTTGAGAGACTTATGTGTGAGGTGGAGTTTTGGGAGGTGTTATCCTAAAAGATCTAGGGTTTTTAGAGTGGTTACCCTCTCTAGTCCACTTGTTGACTGCCGGGTAGCTGATCACGAGTTTTTGTTTGATCGCGTTCCGGTTGGATTGTAAAAGGACGTGTTACTCCGCAGCCATGAGGCGCCAGTATTTACCGACCCTGACCGCGATGATCTCTTTCGAGATACCGGCGTAGTCAAGCAGATGCTGCTCGACGACGACCCGCCCCTGCTTGATGTCGAGGGCGTTGTCGGTCTTCCCCATACGGAAGCGAACGTTAAGGTCTGCCGTGTGCTCGTCGAGAATACTCCCGGCCAGCTGCGGTTCAACCTCTTCGTCCCACACCGTCTTAGGGTACAGGTGAAGGTATTTTTGGAACCCCCTGGTGATGACGACGCCACTGGCAAATTCGTCTCGAAGTTCGGTGGGCATTGTAAGCCTCCGCTTCTCGTCGAGCTTGCGCTGGAAGTAGTCTACCGTGGGCATTGGTGTAATGTTCTTCGTGGTTTTTATTTTTCTGTGGTTGGCCCTTTTGGGTTACCCACTTTTTTCCACTAACCTCAGTCTACTACCCACCATTCCCCACTGCAATACCCATTTATAGAAAAAGAGTGGTGTTTTTGACACCACTCCTTTTATGCTTATCTATCTGTTTTAGTGAACTCTAACAGATACGGTTTGATCTGACGGTAATTCGCCAGCTTGGCTGACAGGGATATCAGTCGGCAGGTTGTCCACAGCTCCACCCCGCTCTATATTGGTAAACATAGGGGAATCTCCCACATCTGATGGTTCTTGGTCATAGCTCTGCTGAACCTGATCATAGGCATGTTCAACCATGTGAACGGCTGCGGGGCCACCAAAAGTGACGGTTGCAGCTGTGATGCCGGCACCTATCGCCGTAACTGTCTTGCCGCGTCGGACCGTAGCATCCTCTCCCTCAGCATGTAACTCGTTAAGTGATTTGGACGAAGCCCATTCCCCTGCTTTATAGAAATAATTTCGAGCACTCATAATATTTAGACCCCACCTGAAACGGTAGCGAGCTTCGGACTGCCGAGCATCAATACCTGGTGAGGTAGTTCCCTTTCTGCGGCCATCGAAGCGATAACCGGCGTCTTCTTATGGCCATGACTGTACGCCTCGAACATGTGTTCGTTGGCGGCCAGAAAACCAAGGGCAGCTAATGCGACTGCACTGAGGTGCAGGCTGCCACGATGAAGATGTTTTTTAACTTTTTGTTTTTGCATTACTCCACTACAGTAGCAATTTTTTGGAGTTTTGTCAATATTCTTATGCTATGTGTCGGCTCTCAGCCACTTGGCCCACCATTTGGCGCTGGCCCGGGCTGTGCGTTTGAAGCCGTTCTTACGGTCGACCTTGATCAGACCGAACTTCGGCCACCAGCCTTCAGCCCACTCGAAGTTATCGAGCAGACTCCAGTGCATATAACCACGCAGGTCGGCGCCGTCTGCCCTGGCCTTTGCCATGGCTTCGATCGTCTGCTCAAGCCACCATTGACGGTGCTCGTCTTTTGCGTCGGCTACACCGTTTTCGGTAATATATATCGGTTTGCCATAGCGTTTATGCACCTGCATGATGAGGTCATAGACGCGCGACGGTTCCATGTACCAGCCCATATCGTTCAGCGGTTCCTTGGGGTTGTGGCGTTTAAAATCATGCCAGTAGTTGGCAAAATAGTAATTGAAACCGATGAAATCACAGTAGTGCTTCACACGGTCGACCACGGTGTAGTTCCAGGCGTAACCGGCAACTTTGGCAGTCAGCTTATCGAGTACTGAGTCAGTCAGTGGCAGGTCCATCGACATGTTCTGAGCCATACCGATTTGCACGTCGGGGTTAACGGCCTTGAAAGCGCGGTAGGCCTGTTTGTGCGCGGTGATAAGGTTGAGATTGACCGATAGGTACTCTCGGACGTTCTTGTGCCCCGGGGGCCACTCGTCGCCCAAGTAGCTGAACGTACTGTAAACATTCGTCTCGTTCAGGGTCAGCACGATGCGGAGGTCGCTGGCGTACTCCTCGGCGACCCTCTTGACGAAGGCGTTCCAGTGCACCAGATTGGCGCGCTTCGTAAAACCGCCTTTGTCGGTGAACCAGGTCGGCTGGGTCCAGTGCCATAGGTTGAGGATCGGCTCGATGCCACGCTTCCGCAGCGCAGCGATATAGTCGTGATAATGCTGGACCGCCGCGACGTCCCACGCGCCTTCGGTCGGTTGTAGGCGTGACCATTCGATGCCGAAGCGGAAAGCGTTCAAACCCATCACCTTGACGATATCAAAGTCCTCTTCGAAGCGGTTATAGTGATCGACCGCCTTGCCCGAGACGTAGTTGGCCGGGTCTTCGGCTTCGTGCCTGATATCGGGCCAGCTTGGCATCCAGTCGAGACGCTGCTTGGCAGTCTGGGCTCGGTCGGCGGCATGGGCCAGTTCCCATACGCTCCACTGGTTGACGGTGCCGCCTTCTACCTGGTGGCTGGCAGTGCTGGCACCCCATAAGAAATCATCGGGAAAATCGGTGCGTTTTATCATGCTCTTAAGTATACGCTACGGTTAGACGTCGAGGTTGAACGGTTCGCCGTCTTTGGCTTTGACGAATTCGATACCGTTCTTAGCAAATATCTGTGCCAGGCTGTCATATGTCTGCTGGCGCGCTTCGTCTCGCCAATGCCAGTCGTGAATCGGGATAATGTACTTGGGCTTGAGTTCAAGAGCGAGCTGAACGGCTTTTACAGTCGATCCCCACGGTGCCGTCACAGGCAGTGCCAAGATGGGGCTGGTCTCCGTAAAATGGTGGCTATCGCCAGGATGGGACAACTTGCCTAAATAGTGGTACCCGATTTCTTCGGGAGTTGGAAACATCGGCTCGACAACTTCATGCGGAGCATCAAAGCGGGTGAAACCTTCCGGCAGCTGGTTAGTCGCTTGTGTCAGGCCAGCCTCGTGTAGTTGTTTCAACGCGTCGCCAGGTGCGGTAATGCGTACTTCCGGGAACTGCTCGGCCAGAGTTATAATAAAATCGATCGCCATATGATCGCCGTGTTGATGCGTGATGGCGATGTCGTCCAGATAGACGAACGTATGTTTTTCAAGCAGTGGTTGGCTCATGACGCCGGGGTCGAACAATACCGTGCGATCGGACATCTCAACCAGCAAGCAGGAATGGGTAAACTTAGTAATTTTCATACAGGTGGGCCTCCTTATCACCCCACTATAATCAAGATGGCATGCGAGAAGCTGTAAGATATCCGATACATCGCTCGGCATAGTTTTTATGCTAATATACGTTTACTTCGTCGCGAGAGGTTTTTTGCTTCGAGGTTCGTTAACCCCCTGCACGCTCACTCCACCCACTCTCAGCAGAACGGAAATCCCGGCATGTTCATGTCCCGCCCCATTGCCAAAGGCCTGTTCAAGCTCGGCCATGTGCTGTACGTGATGATTGCCACGACCTTCCTGGTTGCCGGCATCGTCATCGGTTTACAGTCCATGCAGCTCATCGACTTCAGGTTCATGCCTGCCCGGTTCACCCTAGGGCACGCCGCTTTCCTGGTCGCCGTCGGCTTTGGTCTCGGCCTCTTGGATGGCATTAGTCGCCTGCGTGGCACGATGCTCCTGGTCTATATGGCACTCATCGATATTCGTCAGAACACCCAACCACGTCTGAACAGGGTTGTCATGATGCGCCGCATCCAAGCACTCGCTCAGTCGCAACGCTAGTCCGTTCCGGACAGGCATGATTTGCGCCCGATTCGAGTAGTACGCCTGCCGCGTACCCCTGGCAGAGATGGCGGTTGAATTACCGCGAACCCACAGGTCCGCACCGTACAAGGGGCTGCCAGCAGGCGGAGGGATAGTGGTCGATTCATTCGATCAACTCCCGCCGCCTGCGTCCTACCCTTTGCCACCACAATCAGTAATTGTTGCTTTTTTCACATTTTTATCGTATAATCGCGAAATCTGAGAGGTGTTTCACCACACAGATAAGCACAGCCGTGCTTCCGCCAGCTCTCCTGAGGAGGAGACCATGCAAGACCGCAAACCACTCATCAGGCAGGTCCGGATCTGCGCCATCGGGCTGTTCGTCCTCGCCAGTGCAATGCTCATCTGCGGCGGCATCATCGCCGTCGTCCGCGGCACCGGCATGACCGACACCCAGGTCAAGATGGGCTACAGCCTCGCGCTGCTGATCATCAGCACCGTCGTCGCCTACGCCTGCGTCCGCAAGGACTTCAGGGGCCTGCTCTTCGGAGCAATTGGACAGTGCATCATCGTGATGCTCTACGTCCTGCTCGACCGGTTCGATAACGAGTTCATGTCCTGGCTTCTCACCTTCCCGCTCCTGTTCGCGCTCGCGATGTTCATCCTGGTCATCCAGACCTACAACATCGCGGCTCGACAGGCGCTCAGCGAGTCGGCCACCGACAGCAGAACGCACGTCCGGGTCTGATCCTGGCGAGGCACGGCAACAACAAGGGGGAGATGGGCGGCGGCTACACGTACCAAAGCTTCATCGCCACGCTCATCTCCCCTGCCTCACCAAATCGTATTCTTACAGCACCGCGTCGTCGCCGAGGTGCTTTTTTAATCTCGAACGAATCGAGCCGGGGTGGCGACCGAAAGTCTGTACTAGTTCGTCGATACCGACGTTGTCGCCGTCACCGAACATCTTGAGTAACTTCTGGTCATCAGCATCCGACCATGGTCGGAAGGCGTTCGGGTATGATTCGCGCATCTTATCGATTTTTTCCTGCCAGCCTGAGCCGCTTTTCTTGGCGGCGGCCGGCGGATTTTTGGCGCGTTGGGCGGCGCGCTCCCTGAGGTGATCAAAATTGGTCGCGGCCATGGCGGAGCGGCGTTGCAGTTCGGACTCGATCGACAACGCCTCCGGGCTGACCGTCAAAGCCATCCGGTTGATGCCGTCGAGACTGAGGCTGTCGAGCCGCTTGACTCGTGATAGGGCGACATACCCCATCCCTTCCACGAATGCCCGGCGCAAATCGATACGCGCGGCGTCGAGCGTCATGCCCTGGCTCTTATGTACCGTGATGGCCCAAGCCAGGCGTAGCGGCAGCTGTGCCAGGCCGGCCCGCTTGCGGGTGCCGTCGCGCAGTTCCCAGCTGTCCTGCTGGACAGCGATCGTGCGACCGTTCTTTAGTTTAACGAGCGGTAAATCGGTGTCCTTGTCGAAACCGATGACCGTACCGAGGCTGCCGTTAGCGTAGCGGCGGTCAGGACTGTTCTTTATGAACATGACCAGGGCGCCTTGTTTGAGTTCGAGCACGTCGGGCGCCAGACACGAGCGCTTCAGGTTATCAACATAATTCTGGCCACCGGTGGTTTGCATGACATAGCTATGCGTCTCGCCGTCCAGTTCGGCTAGGCGACCGTAGTTGATACGGTCGACGTCGACATTGGTGGTGTGGAGTTCGGTGATTTCGCCGGGCAGTTCGATTCCCTGACGCTCGAGCAACGCCTCAGCATGATGGCGGCGGACGTCACCGGCCCGGAGCGCATTGAGTATCTCAAGAAAGGTGTCGTCGTCCTGGCGGTGTTGCTCCTGCAGGTAGCAGACGACCGGATCCATATCCTGCCAGGCATAGCTGCGGGTAACGAAGTTGCTGGGCGCTTCCCCACTACGGCTGACCGGTGGCAGCTGGAAGAAGTCGCCGCAGAGAATCACCTGGATACCACCGAACGGCTTGTCGGCTTCGCGGCGGACGACACGGCAGATCTGGTCGACGAGATCGAGTCGGAAGTCATGCAGCATCGAAATCTCGTCAATGATAAGGACATCGGTGCCAAGGATGATATCGCGACGGCCTTTCGGCAGGTTATCGGCAAAATTCGGCGGCAGGCTGTCGTGAATGCCCATGCCGCTCCAGGCGTGGATGGTGGAACCGTTGATATGCGTCGCCGCCAGACCGGTGGTGGCAGTGACCGATACGAACTTCCCCTCCCCTTTGGCGCGGCGGATGAACTCGTTCAGGACGTATGTCTTACCGGAACCGGCCGGGCCGGTCAGCAGTACGTGTTTCCCCTCGCTCATGATTTCGAGCGCTAATGCCTGATCCATACTCTTATTATAGCAATGTAGGCGGCCTTCAGGTGCGTAAAGTAATGATACTCATAGGGATTTAAGGTGCGGTTGCTATACTTATGCGATGAAATTGATTTCCAAATGGCCACACGTGTTCTCTCAACTCAGCGTATACTTCTCAACCATCATCCGTATCATCCTTAACGCGCTGCTGGTCGTCATCTGTTTCGCCCTCATCGTCGGCGTCATCAAAGCCGGCGTCGACATCGCCTACAATCTGCGCAAGCCGCTTGAGACGCTCCTGCAGAATATTCTGCTCGACACCATCTTCGTGGTCGCTCTCGTCGAAATTTCCATCACTATTCTCGGCTACCTGAAAGATGGCATGGTACATGTCCGGTACATCGTCGATACGATTCTGATCATCATGCTCAACGAAGTCGTCAGCGCCTACTTCCACGACGCCGACTTCAACAAGATGACGGCGCTCGCGATCATCATCGCGACCTTAGCAGCGGTCCGTATATCGGTCATCCGCTTCTCACCTCGGCAGGACTAGCGCAACAGTTCGTCTGGCAGTGCGGCGAACACTTCAAGGAGCAGGTCATGCACGGCCGGATTGGCCATCAGGAAATTATCGGTCGTAAAGGTGACAGTCTGGCCGTGCAGACCGGTGATGATGGCGCCGGCTTCCTGGGCGATCAGGAACGCGGCAGCATTATCCCACGGCTTGGTGCCGTTATGATGAAAGGCGTCGAACCGTCCACAGGCGACGTACGTCATATTCAGTACCCCGCTTCCCTGGCAGTGTGTCCAAGGCATTACCCCAGTCTGTTCATAGATTGCCAGGTGTCGTCGCAAATTGCGCGCCATCGCCTCGCCGTCATAACTGTTACTGGTAGCCACGCTGGCACCGTCAAGTGACGACTGCGAACTGACCCGGATAGGCTCACCGTTGCGGAAAGCGCCCTGCCCGACTTGGGCTTCATATAATTCATTTTTATAAGGGTCGTGAATGACACCAGCCGAAAGCTGGCCGGCTTCAATGTAGCCGATTGAGATGGCCGACTCACGCATATCACGTTTGAAGTTGTAGGTACCGTCGATCGGATCAAGCACGAAGCCGGTGAAGTCCGGTTCATATAAAGCCGCCCGGTCCGGTTCGCTGTCTTCTTCGGATAAGATCACGGCGTCAGGAAAAGCCGCCCGGAGCCCATCCGCCAGTATGCCCTGCGACTTGATGTCGGCGACGGTAACGAAATCTTTGGCGTTGGATTTTTCGGTCGAGTCGGTGTCGTCTTGCGCACCCAGCATGAACTGCCCGGCTGCGATTGCGACCTGCTTCATCGTGTCGATCATCTAATCCGCCGGCGCGTTTACGGTGATGGTCAGCTGAGCCGCCAATGCTTCCATGGTGTCGAACTGCACGAGGGTCATCTGGCCGTTGGCGATGACCGCTTTGTTGATCGGGACGATCTCGTCATCGATGTGTTTGGCTAGGACGATGCGCTTGTCGCGGGCGACGGCGTAGCCGATCATGAACTCCACTTCAGCCGACGGCAAGCCGGCGACCAGTGCGATGATCATGTCGGCGGCGTTCAAGCCATCGAGGTTACGGCGCAGGCCGACTTCTAAGGGTTCATCGATCGGCTGCCAGCCGGTCTGCTCGAGTTCGCAGTAGACTTCGTTGTCATTGTCTCGTAGCACGGCCAGGACTTGTTCGACGAACGCCCGGTAGTCCTGGGTGATGGCGGCCGATGTCGCTAAGAATATTTTCATACTTGTACCTCCTGAACGTCACTATCGGGATAATTTTCGCGGTCAAACAGTTTCCATGATGTCGCCGTGAAAGCATAGACACGGTGCGGGTTCTCACCGCTCAGCAAGCCGTCACGGAAGGCTTGGTCTTTATTGAGGCTGTCAGCGTAGACTTGGACGGCTTGTACCAGATCGTCGCCGGTGACTTCAGTGGCGGAACCTTCGGCTTGGATACCGATCTGTGGCCACGGCTGCACGAAGACTGCGACGGCAGCTCGCGGATCGACGGCTAATTCACGGCTATGTCGGCGATCGGGTTTGCTTATCCAGTAGATGGTGAGGTCGTCGCCGACGGCACCGTGTACGGTGCAGATCCATGGCCCGGAGGTCGCGACCTGGATGATGTGGTTGTCTTTCAGTAATTCAGTCAATCGTTGCTTTAGTTCCATAGTAGGTATCATAGCACTGTCCCCCTAGCCTTTCTTTTCGTTACGGTTCTTCACTGCCCGCCGGGCGAGTTCATAGCCACCGGCCTGTAAACCTTGTAATCCGGCGTACGCCCCGGCCGCGGCCGCGATCGGCCCACCGAATAGGACCGCTCCGCTCAGAGCGACCGCGCCGACTGCCAGATTGAAGTCACGCAGGAAGCGCAGGCTGCGTTCGCCCAGGCCAGGTTTTTTCTCAGTCATGGAGCACCTCGTCGCGGAGCGTGGTGAAGGCGGTCGAGTTCAGATTCTCATAGGTGAAATGGCCGAGGCCGGTGAAATGACGGAACGTGATACCGTCGATCTCGTCTTTGATACGGGCGATGGATGTGTGGACGCTGTCAGAATCGTCATCGCTCTGAAAAATGACCAGCTGCTTGGTGCGACTGACGAGTTGGCGGTCAAAAGTATCTTTGAAGATGTCTTGTTGCAAAGTATGGTTGGGGTCAAGCCAGGGGCCGACCAGCACGACCTTCCCTACTTTGAGATCCGGCCGCTCGCTAAGATAGCGTAGCCAGAAGCCACCGCCGAAGCTGTGGCCGACCAGGATGGTTTCGGCTCCGATATCGAAGCGTTCGACCTCTTTAACCCACGTGTTCCAGTCAGGTTCATAGCTATGCGGCACCTCAGGCGTGTCGGCCTTGATGTCGCGGATAATCAGTTCTTTCTGCAGCCACGGCAGCCAGTGAGCGTTGCTTTCGCTCGGCTTCTTAGGATCATAATAATGCTCTTTTTCAGGAGCGCCGTGGAGGATAATGGCGTTCGTCATGCCTCATTCTGGCATGAAGCATAACCGTTAGTCTGTGGAATTACTTACACTTTGCGCGCGAGCCACTGCTTGCGGGCTTCGTTGGCCCAGTGGTCGGCGAGTTCGTTGCCGGGATCGTTATTGTGGCCGCGGACCCAGATGAGTTCGGCCTGCGACTGGCGGTACAACGGGCAGACTTCCTGAACGATGTCGAGGTTCATGATCGGGCCGCCGGACTTCTTCCAGCCTTTGGCTTCCCAGTTGAGCGACCACTTGGTGATGACGTTGATCCAGAACTCGCTGTCGGTATAAATCTGGCACGGCTCACCATTAGCGTCTTTAAGCGCCGCCATAATGGCGAAGCCTTCCATGCGGATGTTGGTGGTGTGAGCGCCACTCGGTTCCCCGCCGAGGATCAGCGGTTCGTTGTTCTTGATGACGGAGAAACCGCCTGGGCCGGGGTTGGGAGAAGCGGAGCCGTCGGTGTAATAAATAATCATTTAGACGAGCTGCCCAGCAAGTTCAGCAATTGTGACGCGTTTTTGCTCGGTAGAGTCGCGATCACGCACCGTCACACTATTATCTTCCAAAGTATCAAAGTCGATAACCACGCAATAAGGCGTCCCGATCTCATCCTGCCGACGGTACCGCTTACCGATATTACCGTTGTCATCCCAAGTGACCGCGCCGAATTCCTTCTTCAGCATCGAGTAAACTTCACGGGCCTTGTCGACGAGTTCCGGCTTGTTCTTGAGCAGAGGCGATACAGCGACTTTGACAGGCGCGAGGTGCTTCGGCAGCTTCAGGTAGGCGCGCTTCTCGCCGTTGACTTCATCTTCGGTGTAGGCAGCGGTCAGGACGGCCATGATGGCGCGCTCCAGGCCGAACGACGGCTCGATGACGTGCGGGACGAACGGTTCGCCGCCATCTTTTGGCCGGTAGGCCATGGATTTACCACTCACCCGCTCGATGTTCTTCAGGTCGAAATCGGTGCGGTATGCCAGGCCGAGCAGTTCTTCACGGCCGATCGGGAAATCAAATTCGAAGTCGATGGTGCGCTTGCTGTAGTGCGCGCGGTCGCTTTCAGGAACTTCCAGTTCGTGGATGCTTTCAGCCGGCAGGCCTAGTGCGTCGCACCAGGCGTGGACGGCTTTGACCCACTTCTCAAATTCAGCTTCCCACTGATCGGGATGCACGAAGTACTCGATTTCCATCTGCTCGAACTCGCGGCTACGGAAGACGAAATCGCGCGGGCTGATCTCGTTACGGAAAGCCTTGCCCTGCTGTGCCAGACCGAACGGCATGTCCGGGTATAGGCTGTCGACGACATTCTTGAAGTTCGTGAAAATACCTTGGGCGGTTTCCGGCCGGAGGTAGCTGATGCTGTTCTCGTCAGCGACGGGGCCGACGTTGGTCTTGAACATCATGTTGAACGCTCGTGGTTCCCCGAACGTGTCTTTCAATCCACAAGACGGACACTTCGAAGTATCGATTTTGTCAGCGCGGAAGCGGCCATGACAATTCGAACACTCGACCAGCGGATCGGTAAACGTATCGACATGTCCGCTCGCCTGCCAGACCTTCTGGTTCATCAGGATGGCGGCGTCGATGCCGAACATGTCGTCGCGGTCTTCGACGAACATCTTCCACCACAGCTGCATGACGTTGCGCTTGAGGGCGACACCGAGTGGGCCGTAGTCCCAGGTACCGCTCAGACCACCGTAGACATCGGAGCCGGGAAAAATAAAACCACGGCGTTTAGAGAGGCTTACAATGTCTTCGAGTTTTGGATTGTTCATATGGGGTGATTATAGCGTAAGGGGCTACTGCTGACCAGCTGGAGGCGCGTAGGCTTCGACCTCGGCTGCCTTATCAAGCACGACCAACGTTTCAGTGCCCAGCATACCGAACTTGAATTCCGGGCCATCTTCATGCAACTGCACGGTATGTACCGGGTGACCGTAGAGACGTGCTTCAGGGTGGGCGGTCGGCAGATAATGGATGACGCGGCTCCTCTCTCGGATGAGCGACATGGTCGCGAACGCATCTATGCTCTTCCATGGTTGTCGGATACATTCAGCCGCTTCGCGCGCCGTGATCACGTCGTCCGGTTCTATGTCATTGACCACTAAGGCGTTTGTCACTAGTTCCAGGCGAGGCAAATCATGTACGATACAGATCTGCACCAAGCTGGCGCCGATAACTTCTGCGGCCATTGATGGATATTTCTGGGCATCAGCGATACCTTGCGCCCGGAACAGCAATTCTTCAGGGTCAGACTGAAATTCGGCACAGACAGGTTCTTGTGCCCAATGGAGCAATGGGCCGGTAGCGAAGTAACTGGTAAGGTATTGGGCTGCGTACGAAGTGTCGCAACTTTCGTTGCTGGTAACGCCCAGTTCCAGGTGAGGCATGCCGACATTCTACACCCGAAGTTGATTTTGTGCCAGAGTTTTGACAAGAAGTGAAACTTCTGGCAATAATTCGTCCAATCCCCTGACCTGCTGAATGACCTGCGGTTGGGCGCCGCTGAACAATAGCCGGAGCACTTTGATGTGGTCGGCCGAGAACCTGGCCGGGTTGAACGGCGTGAATGTCATGGCATCAATGTCGAAGTTATAACTGTGCTCGGTCGTCAGGCGGTCGCCGGCCATGTCGGTGCTGAGGTTGGGCGTATGGCCGCCCAGACGGATGAGGTGCGCCGTAAACCAGAGGCGGATGAGCTCGGTATTGATTCCCGGTTCATCCAAGGCGGCAAAGCCAAGCAATAACAGATCAAAATAGTCGGATTCGGGCGAATCCTCGGTGTTCTTGTTGATCAGTCTGATCAGGTCATAGCCGAGCATGGTGCGGTCGATATCCTGCACGATCCGTCCGTAGTGTTTCTCAAGCCGGGCGCTGATCAGCGTGCCGATATCGCCTTTGCCGGACAGATAGGTCAGCTGGCTGATGCTGAACAGTTCAATGCCGCCGGCCAGCTTGGATTTGACACGCCGGACACCACGGGCCATCAGACGCACCTTACCCTGCTCCGGCGTCAGCATTGTCAGGATGCGATCAGCTTCACCGAAATCGGTGCGGCTCAGTATGATGGCCGGGGTCTGCAGCTGGTTCATGACGTGACCGTATCGTTGACGAGTCGTAGCAGGTCGCTCAATCGTAACTGCGGCTTGTAATAATAGCCGGCCACACCCAGCTGTTCCTTGAGCAGCTTGTTGCTAAGTTGCAACTCGTGAGCCGGCACCTGGCTGGCGATGATGACGGGAACGTCCTGCCATTCCTGGTAGGTACGGAACTCATATAAGAACTCGACGCCGCTGTGCGCGGCGAGCTGTAGCTCGAGCAAAACTATGTCAGGTTTATGGTCATCGGCCGCAAAGATGGCCGACTGCGCGGTCGACCGTATATCCACGGTATGGCCCGCCGCTATGAGGGCCTGCTCATAAATAGCGGCCAGTGGGCGATCTGGCTCGATAAGAAGAACATGTGCCATATCAGACTAATTGTAACTGATTGAGCGGTGGCAAGGTAGCGGCCAGACCGTACTCATGGTGCCAGCGCGAGACTTTGAGCTTAGTGGCGAGCGATTGGAACAGTGCGTCAGCCACGAACACGCCGGTGCCGGCGGCAGCCGACAGCCCGACATGCGGCTGGCGGACATTACCGTGCAGGATCTGGCTGCGCCGGAACGCTTCAGCAGTGATTTCTTCGCGGCCGCAGTACAGGCCGGCGACGACGCCACCACGGTTGCGGTGGACGGCAAGCTTGAGCGGCGTCTGGGCCGTCGCGCCGCTGCTGGCCAGGGCTTCGATAAGGGCGTGGCCAAGGCTGACGAACGCCGCCTGCAGGCTGGGCCGATGCGTACTGACCGCTTCACAGCGGCTGCCGGCATCGAGTTGCAATTCAATGCCATACTGCTTGGCCGCCGGGCTCAGCTCGTGTGCCGCGTCGTGCATGACGGCCGCGACTGAGACCGGTTCCATCAGAAGATCGTCACCGCGGGTCAGCGATTGCAGACTCAGGACATAGTTGTCAATCAGGCTCAGCGCCATTTCAGAGCTGACCAGGATATTCTCAAGAGATTCGTCGTCGGTGCCGTGCAGCCGGCCGAGTTCGGCACGACGTGCAATATGTAGTAACGGTTGTCGCAACTGCTGTGCCAATGATAAAAGCAGCTGATTGTGATCGCTCAGTGCCTCTACGTCGGTCGCCTTATGCTGCCTCAACCCTACTACCCCCTCGGACTTGGTTATACCTAAGAGTATGCACTTTTTGTGTTCAAGAAATCAAGGTGAAAATGTAAAGTTCTTTAAAATGATGTCGTTATAGTCATTAAGAAAGTCGTTGCCGTCGGTCCAAATCTTAAGGGTCTTGTCGCGGAGCGGCAAGATTACCATCGTGCCGGTCTTGTTGTCCTGGATCGTGCCGGTCACCTTTACGCCGATGACGTCAGGCTGTTGTGGCAAGGCGTAGCTTGTTACCTGGACCAAGCCACTCTGCTGCTTGTTCGACAGTTCGGTCAGGGCATCCGTGTAGGCCTTGGTCTGTACCTGGACGCGAAGCGCGAACGTCTTCGAAATATCCGTTACGGCCGGAACGATATACGGGTAGAAGTAGCCGTCGATCGGGCTGGCACTATTGCTGCCGCTGATCGGCACGTAGCCGGCCCATGTCTTAGGGTACTGCATCTTGATCGAACCGTAGTCGGACGGCCCGTTGTACGTGCGCAGCGGCTTCTTCTCTTGTTGCAAGAAGTCCTTCTGGTCTTCGCTCTTGGTGTTGGCAATCGCCACAGCGACGGCTGAATCGATTTTCGGTTGGGCGTTATTCTTCCAGTCCTGCTGGCCGAGGTAAGCCCAGATACCGAAACTGACCGCACCGATGAACAGGACGGTCAAAAGGATGAAAGGGATCAGCAAGATATTGATGGTGCCTTGCTGGTTGTTTCTCATAAAGGTTATGGTAACAGACGATGAACGGCTGACGCAAGCTATTTGCTACGCGTTCCAGGGTAATCGTATGTGAAGACGCCTTCTCGCCGTTCAGCCGGCTCCCGATCAGGAATCTCAAAGGCGAAACTGACCAGGCGCACCGGATTTTTCAAACTGTTCAATTTGGCGTCCAACTTGGCCATATATTTAGGCAGCAAAAAGACAAAGACCGCATCGGCTTTCGGCCAATCGGTCCGCCAAAAGTCGGCACACCGCACTGTCACCAGGTGGCGATAGCGGCGCGTCCGGACCCACGAATACGCGGCCAGCAACGGATTGATTTCATAACCGGTGACATGGATGCCCCGCTGCGCCGCCGCCAGCAGTACCTTGCCGTCACCGCTGCCCAGTTCAAGCAGATGCTGTCCCGGTTTAAGCGCGGCCATATCCAGTGCAGCCGTCACCTGCGGTGTCAGCGTCGGCAGGTACGGCGCGCCGAAAAAGACGACGAAGCTGAAGCAGCCCAGAATCAGGCCGACGGCGAGTAAGACCCAGCTCATTCGGAAGCAAGTTTGGTAAGCTTGTTTTCGCTGGCTTCAAGCAGGTCACGCAGTTCGGCCGTCAAAGCCAGACCGCGCTCGTATAATTTGACGGCTTCTTCGACGCCACAGTTCGGGTCCTGCAGTTTCAGCAGCACCTCGTCGAGTTCGGTTCGTAAATCCTGGTAGGTTTTCTTAGCCATGGTTCTCCTTTATTGTAACCGCTACCCTGCCGTCGGCAAATTCGACTTCGGCGGTGCCCGGTGTAACCTGCTTAAGCCGATGAACGACCTTGCCGTCCTGCCGGACGATGGCGAAGCCGCGTTGCAAGGCCGTCTGAGGGCTGAGAGCTGCAAGCAGCCGCTGATCGGCGGTTAGACGGTCGCTGGCGCGCCCCAGCAGATCCTGAACCGCTGCACGGGCGTCAGCCATGACGTTGTCAAGCGTTTGGCGCTCAACGGCGTAACGCTGCGTGATGAGGCGTGCGAAATCCTGACGATACGTAGCGAGTTGGTCCAGGATATGCCGACGGTCCGGTACTAGCAGTTCGGCGGCGTTGCTCGGCGTGCTGGCACGCTGGTCGGCCGCCAGTTCGGCCAGACTGGTGTCGATTTCGTGACCGATGGCGACGAGCGTCGGTATGCGACTGGCCGCGACTGCCCGCACGACCGGTTCGGCGCTGAAAGCCGCCAGGTCATCGGCACTACCACCACCGCGCGTCAGTACCAGAACTTCTGGCGGTCGGGCCATGGCGTTGAAGCGCTCGATCGCCTGGACGATCTGAGGGATCGCCGCCTCCCCCTGCACCTGCACATCGGCGTGCTCTATCACCAACCCACCCCAGCGGGCGTTCAGAATCTTATTAAAGTCAGCGTAAGCCGCCGACTCGCCCGACGTGATCAAGCCGATGCGCGATGGTGGATACGGCAGCAGCCTTTTACGTTCCGGCGCAAACAGTCCTTCGGCGTCGAGCTTGGCAGCCAACAGATCGGCCGCCCGCTTCAGTGAACCTTCCCCGCTGACCTGGATGGCCTGCGTGTTCAGACTGAACCCATAGAGCGGATGCAGCCGCGGCTGGGCCCGCACCGTCAGCATCATCCCGTCTTCCAAGGGACCAGGCAGCTGGTAGACCGTACCGAAGCAGCGCAGACTGGCATCATCGTCTTTCAGATCAAAATACACCCAGCGGTTCTTAGAAACCCGGAAATTAGCCAGTTCCCCGCTGACGAGGACCGTCGGATAGGCATACTCGAGCGTCTGGTTCAGGACAGCGACAAAATCGCTGACCGACCAGATCTCGGGGCTCATATTTCTTCGCCGGGAACCTTACCGGCATTATCAGTGCGGCGGAGGTTGCGATGATACAGGAAATAGCCGGGAGGAATTTGCAAACCGGTGCTCAGGACGCGGTACATGATGGTGACCGGCAGACTGATAGCGGCTGATACGCCGGCACTGGCCAGGGTCAACGTCATCAGACCTTCGTACACACCGACGCCACCAGGCAGTACGCTGACCAGCCCGGCAAAGTTGGCGACGGCATACGCCAGGATGACCGCACCGAAGTTGACGTATTCACCAAACGCCAGGTATACGACATATATGGTCATGACTTCGGTCAGGTTGGCGGCCAGGCTCCACCAGAATGGGGCCTGTAATTGCCTGCGGTTATTCTTGAATATCGAGTAGTTCTCGTGGATGTCATTGACGACGTTGCGGGCCTTATCGATCTTGATCGTCTCCGGGTCACTCCAACGGACCAGCTGGATAATCTTATTGAGCAGCTTGGTAGACACGACGAAGAACTTATCAATCCGCCGTTTGTCACCGACCATATAGCCGAAGCCGGCCGTTCCGCCGATCATAAGTACCGCCAAGGCACCGCATAAAAGGATTACGAAGCCGTTCGCCTTACCCCCTGACGCCAGCATAATAAAACCGGCGATCAGCATCAATTCGAATGACAGGAACATTAATACTAATTTCATCAACTGGACGATAGTCGACTTACCGGCGGTCAGTCCGGACTGCTTCAGGCGTACGCCGAAATACGAGATACCGGTAACGCCGCCACTTGGAAAGACGTGGTTGACGAAGTTCAGTTCGACACTTAATTTGAACAGTTTTTTAAATGGCAGCTCAGTGCCCAGCACTTTGAAAAGTCCTTGGTACGTCTTAGCTTGGGCGATGTAATTGAGAATCTGGATCGGGATGATGAGCAGTAGCAGCCAGGCGTACACCCTGCCCAGATTGTCAAATGTCTGGACCAATTGTTCACGGATGGCATAGACCAGTACCATCAAAGCTGCGAACGTGATGATATTGACGATGATTTTCCAGTGTCTGCGCCAGAAGGACGGCTTAGTATCAGATTTGGTCATTATGGGTAATTATAGCAGCTAAGCCGGCGCTCCGGTTTGTGCAGGGAGCACCATTTCTACTTCCGGGATTTGGATACCGCCGGCCAGGACACCCACACCCCCGCTGACGTCGCGGCCGGTCATGACAAAACCATTGGCTTCATAAAATCGTACGGCCTTCTCGTTATACGGCACGACATGCAGACAGATGTCCTTCGTCCGGTCCATTGAGGCGATGGCTTCCGTAATCAAGGATCGACCCACTCCCCGGCCCTGAAACTCCGGTAAGACATAGAGCGACCCCAGTCGTTGCTGGCCATTCTCGTCAACGCGCGGTGCGACATAGCCGACCACCCGACCCTCGACTGCGGCGACAAAAAAGGGCCGTTCGCCCTTTTCGATAGTATCCCGCCAACGGGCGATCTTCGGCTCGATCAGCTCGCCGTTCTCGCCTTCAGTCCGGGTTCGGATAGCTTCCGCAGTGATGCCCAAGGCAGGGTTCGGATACGTCGCCTGCCATGTCAAACGCTGAATCGTGGCGACTGCCGTAGCATCGTCTGGCACCGCCCGTCTGACAGTAATTTGTGTGTTATCGGACATACGGTTCAGTATATCACCGGTGTTCATGCTAAGATGAGTGCATGTCACATCTGTTAATCCTTGGCCGCCAGCCAGCCCTCGGCCTTGCCGAACTTGAAAGCCTGCTCGGCGCCCCTGCCCTGACCCCGTTCGGCCCGCAGGCCGTCATCACCTCCGAAGAACCGGATTTCAACCGCCTCGGCGGTAGCATCAAGATGGCCACCGTCATCGAAACCCTCAGTGTCACCGACTGGCCGGCGATCGAGAAATATGCCAAGACCAAGCTGGCCAAGCAGATCGACTTACCGCCCGAAGGCAAGCTCCAGCTCGGCGTCAGCCTGTACGGCATCAAAGTCTCCCCCGCCCAGGTCGGCTCGCTCGGCCTTAGTCTTAAGAAGTCGTTCAAACGGTCCGCCCGCGTCGTCGTTCCTCAAGGCGACACCTACCTTAACTCGGCCCAGGTCGTCGGCAACAAGCTGACCGGTCCGCAGGGCCGTGAAATCGTCTTCTATGCCCACGATGGCCAGACGGTCGTCGCCGTTACCAAAGCCGAACAAGACATCAACGCCTACACCCGCCGCGATCAGGCCCGCCCCAAACGCGACACCAAGGTCGGCATGTTACCACCGAAGTTAGCCCAGATCATCATCAACCTGGCCGGCCCCGGCAAGCGCTTACTTGACCCGTTCTGCGGCACCGGCGTCGTCCTCCAGGAAGCCCTGCTGCTCGGCTATGACGTGTATGGCACCGACCTCGAACCGCGTATGATCGACTACACCCGCGAAAACCTCGACTGGTTAGCCGACCGCCACGAAATCACCGGCAACATCACACTGGAAGTCGGCGATGCGACCTCGCATCAGTGGCAACCACCGATCGACGTCGTCGCTGCCGAAGGCTACCTCGGCCGCCCGTTCACCATCCAACCCACCGGCCAGCAACTGACTGAGGTCGTCAGCACCTGTAACGTCATCACCAAGAAATTCCTCCGCAATATTTACGACCAGCTACAGCCTGGCACCCGCCTCTGTCTCGCCTTACCCGCCTGGCAGGTGCAGAGCGGTCGGTTCAAACGCCTGCCCATGCTTGACCTCCTCGAGGAAATCGGCTATAATCGAGTAGAATTTGAGCACGCCGGAGCAGATGACCTCATCTACTACCGCCCCGACCAAGTCGTGGCCCGTGAGCTCGTCGTAATAACAAGGAAGTAGGCATATGTCACACGTAAAAGCAGGTGGTACCAGTAAAAATAACCGCGATAGTCCCGGCCAGCGCCTAGGCGTCAAGCTGTATGGCGGTCAAAAAGTTAAGACCGGTCAGGTCATCGTCCGTCAGGTCGGCCTCAACAAGCGCGCCGGCGACGGCACTTTCATAGGTCGCGACTACACGATTCACGCTGCCAAAGATGGCATCGTTGCCTACTCACAGCGCCGTTTCAAACTCTTCACTGGCAAGACTGCCCCACGCACCGAAGTCACTGTCGTCTAGTGTTTGTTAACCCAGTCAGGTAACCGATCGATCAGCACGTCATTAGGGCGTGCTGTTTTTCCTAATTTGCGGGCGACATGGGCCTGCATATATGGACGCTTTTCACCAGGACGGAAGTAGTTCCAATCATTCTGATCTATGGTTTCAGCCAATGTCGGTACGCTACGCTTTGCCTCCGACGAACGCGTCGGATCAATTACGTAGATTTCACCGTCGGGCGCCTCATAACGCATATACTCGTGGGCGCTAGCTTTCTTACCGGTTTCAGGATTAGCCTGTCTCTGGTTGACTTCCACCGTAGAACGACCGCTCAAGCGACCTTCTTGCGTTAATTTTTCAGCCAGCCAACCGGCAGCCAGTCCCATGTGACGACAGATTCCTTTACCGTCAGCCAGATAGGAAGATAAGTTAATCAGACGATATTTTGGATCTTCTGCCCTTACCTGCTGTGACACCGTTTCGGTATACGGCAGGTCATAGTCCATGGCTTCGGCGACGGCATCCTTCACCGCCTGTAATAATTCCAGTTCCGTGGCGGGCTGTTTGGTCTGCAGTTCGCGGCGGCGCACAAAGACGTCGAAACGCGCCCGCAAGAAGTTATATGGTTCCGGGTCTTGTTCACTGTCAACGACGATCGCCTCGCTTTCGGCACTCCAACTGCGAATATCGACGCCCCCTTCGAACTCCGTAGTATCGCGATCGATTACCTGATGGCCGGCATATAAGCCTTCATGCATCAGACCTTTCTCGTGGGCCAGATTAATGCCTGCGACCGTATGGTGAGCGACGTTATCGTCCAGATCAGGAATGATGTCGGTTGAATATTCATCCTGGCGCTGGTCCTCTGTCTTTTTAAAGGCATTGATTCGGGTACCGTTCGTCGATGTGTCGGTAAGCGTCAGCTGTCCTTCGACAACCTTCAGACTCAGATGCTGTCCTGAAACCGCCGTGGAGTATTTGCTGCCCGGCCACAGCTGCTCAGAACCGATTAAGCGCGAGTCGCCTTCGCGGTGTGAAGCCGAATTGGCCTGGCGCCCGATGAGGAGACCTGCTCCGTTCTGTTTGATCACGATGGGCTTAGCGCCTTCAGCACGGGTATAAGAACCGTCTGGCTTGGGAGTCAGGCCGATCAGCATGTAATTGAACCGGCCATCACTGTGGCTGGCCTTCAATATCGCCGCGTGATGGCTTTCACTGTCCTGCTCGCCCGGTATAGCCAGTTCGCCGATTACAGTGAGGCGAGCGTCCTGGTTTCCCTCTGACACGTTGATTTCGCCGGGTGGGTATATACTGCGCGTGTCATCGATCACCGTCGTTTCACGGTGCAAGGTGTCCATGGAGTCAGCCCGTGCCTCTGCTGGCGCAGGCTGGAACTGTTCGTGGACGGGGTTAAGTGGTACTGATGGTGCTTCGACTGACATTTTTTGTTTTAACTTACTGCTACTATATATAGCATAAGCTTTTAATAATGTCAATAACGTGGTTCGGTGTAGTAGTCGGGAACGCTGGCGGCATAAACCAGCTGCGTACTGAAATCTATTGGTTCACCATCGTCTTGTAAACTCATCATAAAGGCTGCAGAGTTGAACAATACATAATCATCGGCCCCAGCTTTCTTGGCTAGTGCCACCGCCCTTCTCAGGCGCGCAGACCGCTCTTCGGACATCGTGTAATCTTCATCGACCAGTTGGTCGACCGTATCATCAAGAAGGACTTGGCGCCACGGGAAGTTGTTTTTCTTGCCTGGTGGTAGATCGAACATACTGAGGTAACCGGCCATCTGCGCCAGACTGCCGAGATAGTATTCCCCGTCTTCCGTATCGTAATGCACCCGCTCCTCGACTTCCTGGTATACGTTCCAGAGGCGGGGGTCGTCCGACAAAAGATTAGTCGCCGACTGGAGGCCAGGAATGGCCATCAACTTGGCATCGTTGCGGTCACCGAACTTCTCAGCGAACATGTCGAGGGCATATTGGGGCGACGCCTCGGTGCCATCTATGGTTACGAGGGTGCCCCGGGCGATGGTCTGACCGATGAAACGATCCAGTATGTGTAGGCCCTGATCGGATTCATCGTCGATCGAGCGGATACGTTCGTCGTTCAGTAGATCGCCGACCCGGCTGATCATATCTAACTCTGACGTCATGAGTGCTTCGACGCCTGCTATACGGGGATCCCGGCTCATGAGAGCTTACGCCAGATCGAGGTGATACTTGATGCGGTCAACGACGTCAGCGATGACGACCTGGGATTTGACCATGTAATCGTCGGCACCAAGTTGGTTGGCGTGGTCCTTGTCACTGTCCTGGCTAAGCGCGGTCAGCATGACGATCTTCAGGCTGGCGGTCTCGGGAGTGTTGCGAAGGATGTCGAGAACATCAAAACCGCTGACTTTCGGCATCATGACATCGAGCAGGACGAGGTCCGGCTTGTACGTCAGAGCCGCACTGAGAGCTTCTTCCCCGTTAGAGACGCGGCGGACATCAAAATTTTCGGCTAGAAGGCGGGTGGTATAGACATTCGCCAGGGCGTCGTCATCTTCGACCATCAGGATTCTTTTTTGTTTCGTCGGCGTGGTGTCCATGTGGCTCCTATTGTAACACTAGTTATGCTTATTGCTTGTCACGGCTTTGATAAAGCCGTCAAACATCGGGTGCGGATGATTCGGTCGTGATTTGAACTCAGGGTGGAACTGGCTGGCCAGGAAGAACGGATGGTTGATACCTTCGATGACCTCGACGAGGCCGTTGTCAGGGTTGATACCGCTGGCCTTGATGCCCCAACTCTCGTACTGGTCGGTGTAGGCCGGGTTGCATTCGTAGCGGTGACGGTGACGTTCGATGATTTCAGATGCACCGTAGACTTTGGCGGCCAGACTGCCGTCGGCCAGGTCGCAGCGGTAATTGCCGAGGCGCATGGTGCCACCGGTGTTTTCTTTGCCTTCCTGCCCTGCCATCGTCGTAATGACGAGGTCGGGTGAAGTGGGGTCGACTTCTTTGCTGTTTGCCTTGGTCAAGCCGTTTTGACGGGCGGCGGCGATGACGGCCATGTGTAAGCCGTAGCAGAGACCGAGGTATGGCATATTATTGCTCAGAGCGAATTCGGCGGCGGCTACTTTGCCTTCGACGCCACGACTGCCGAAGCCACCGGGTACGACGATACCGTCGATGCCTTCAAGGGCGGCGTCAGAAAAGGTTTCCGCGTCGATCCAACGGATGTCGATGTTGACGTCGTTCCACATGGCGGCTGATTTGAGTGCTTCGAAGACGGACATGTACGTGTCCTGGTTGTCGAGGTATTTGGCGACGACACCGACGGTGACGCTGTCATCGAATTTTGCGGTGGCACGGCGGACCACTTCTTGCCAGGCGGTCAGATCAGGCGCCTTGTCATCCAGGCCGAGCTTGGCCATGATCGACTTGCCGATACCATCGTTTTCGAGGGTCAACGGAACGTCGTAGATGCTGGCTGCGTTCGGCAGCAGCGCGATGGCTGATTCGGCGACACCACAGTACATGCTGAGCTTGCGGCGGACGCCCTCGCCGGCTGGTTCTTCACTGCGGGCAGCGACGACGTCCGGGCTAATACCGAGGCCGCGAAGTTCGCGGACAGCATTCTGGGCCGGTTTGGTCTTGGTCTCTTTGCTGGCACCGAGGTACGGCAGATACACGACATGGACGTAACAGGTGTTCTCGAGGCCGACTTTCATGCCAAGTTCGCGGATGGCTTCGATGAATGATAATGATTCGTAGTCGCCGACGGTCCCGCCGATTTCGACGATATGGACATCGAAGCCTTCGGCGGCGGTTTCGATGGCGTTCTGAATGGCGTTGGTGACGTGCGGGATGATCTGGACAGTGTTGCCATTGTGCTTGCCGTCGCGTTCGTCTTCTATGACTTTCAGTAGGATACGGCCCGACATCAGGCTGCTGGCCTGGGTCAGTTCCTCGTCGAGGAAACGCTCGTAGTGACCGAGGTCGAGATCGGTCTCGGCGCCGTCCTGGGTGACGAAGCATTCGCCATGCTCACGCGGGTTGAGGGTACCGGCGTCGACGTTGAGGTATGGGTCACATTTCTGGATGTTGACCTTGAGCCCGCGGGCTTTCAATAAGTTACCAATCGAGGCGGCCGTGATGCCCTTTCCTAAACCAGAAAGCACACCACCAGTCACAAACACGTATTTTGTTGGCATAGTCACCCCGTTATTTAGCATTATCTTAGCACAATCTTAGACTGGGCAGCAACCTAAGATTTTAATTTTGCTGTCGCGGCGTCGAGCTGAGCGTCACCGCTGTCGGTCTGCTTGACGACCTGGTCAGGCTTGATGCCTTGTTTGTCGATGTTCTGGCCGTTCGGGCGGTACCAGCGACCGATGGTGACTTTGAGTTCGCTGTCACCGGACAAATTGAGGACGGTCTGGAAACTGCCCTTGCCGTAGCTCTTGGCACCCAAGGTGGTAGCTACCTTGTTGTCCTTGAGGGCGCCGGCGGTGATTTCACTGGCGCTGGCCGAGCCTTCATCGATCAGGACGATGGTCGGGATACCGTTCAGGATATTGCCACCGGTGGCGGTGTTGGTCTTGACGACCTGGCCGCCGCGTTTCTCAACCATGACGGTCTTACCCTGCGGCACCCAGAGGCTGGATACGCTGATAGCGGAGTCGACGGTACCACCCGGGTTTGAGCGCATGTCGAGGACGACGCCTTTGACGCCCTGGTCTTTGAAGCTTTGAGCCGCTTTCCTGGCCAGTTCGGCAGTGCCGGGACCGCTGGTGGTGTCGTCAGTGAACTGACTGATGCGGAGGTAACCGATGTTGCCGTCTAGCATTTTTGATTCGACAGACGGGATGCTGATGTTGGCACGGGTGATGGTGTAATCCTGTGGCACACCGTTGCGGTAAATCTGCAACGTGACGGTGGTGCCGCTTTCACCACGGATCTTGCTGACGGCGATGTCGACGTCAAGATTCGAAGTAGTGGTACCGTTGATCTTGCTGATCAGGTCGCCCGGCTTAAGGCCGGCCTTTTCTGCCGGCGAACCGGTGATCGGTGCGATGATCTCGATGACGCCGGCGGCGTTCTTGCCCAGTTGGGCGCCGATGCCGCTGAACGTGCCGGTCAGCTGCTCGTTCAAGGTCTTGGCTTCGCTGGCACTGAAGAATTCGGTGTACGGGTCCCCTGTCGACTGGGCCAAGCCGGCTTTGACGCCGTCGAGCAGCTGTGTCTGGGTCAGCTTACCGTCATAATTATCTTTGAGCGCATCGTAGACACTTTCAGCCGTACTGTAGTCCAGATCGGCCGGTAAGGTCGTGTTCTCACTGTTCAATTTATCGGCATGGTCGAAGCTGATTCCGCCCCGTCCGTAAATGACGCCACCGCTAAAAAATACTGCTGCGATGGCAATAGCAGCCACGATCTGTCTGGATTGTTTCATCCTTCAATTATAACACGCAGACCGCTTACGGTAACGCTTAAATGGCCAGTTCTGCGACCAGCGGAAGGTGGTCGGAAATGTCGACATCAGGACAGCTTTTGCTTGTCACAGTAATGTCATGACTGACAAAAATCATATCGACGACCGACGAGGCGTAGCCCGGGTCTGACTTGCGGCGCATATTGAACGTGGTGGCTAATTCATGGCCGAATACGTTGTCGAGGTGCTCGCCGACGGCGACCATCGCCGGATTGGTCGGGCGGGCGTTCGTGTCGCCTGCCAAGATGACGTGCGGTTTCCCGGCGACAGCCTGGATCATCATTTCGCTCATCCGCTTACGTTGCGGGCTAAAATTATCACCATTCAGATCCCAGACGCCTTGGGTGTTATAGACATTCAGCTCGGTTCCGGCCGCATCTATTTGGACGTGTTGAAGATTGCGGGGCGTCGTTGGAAACTGAGCCGAATCAAACGGGTCCCGCTCGCCATACGGCTCGTTAAAGAACACCACGTCACGCGCAAGTATCGGGAACTTCGAAAGGACGGCGTTACCACCTTCGACCTTCCCTTCCGGCATCCGGTCAAGCATGGCGGCCGCAAAATCGCTGTGCGGATAGTTCAGTTCGCGCTGTAGTACGTCCATCGACCGGTAATTATCCGGGAACGACGGATCGATCCCGGCGTAAACTTCTTGCAGTAGTAGGATGTCGGCATCCTGTTCTTTCAGGAACTGGAGGATGCCTTTGAACAAATTGCCACCTTCCCATAGGTTGAGGCAGACTACTTTTATTTCCACCCCCCCATCCTACGCCAGGTGGCGCATATGTAACAACTAGAAGTGGATGAAGACCAGGCTGTTGGCACGGACGTTGGCAGCGGAGACGGTGTAGGCACGGTAGCGGCCGTCGTATTGCTGGTTGTAGTCACTGACATAGATCGAGCCGTCGTCATATACCGCTTCGACGTACATGACGTGGCCGTAAGTACCGGCATTCTTGACGGCGACATCACCGACGCGAGGTGAAGAATCAACCGGAATGGCCGGCTTGGAATTGCGGGCGTTGTCGTCCCACTGATAGGCATTGCCTCGGCCACCCCAGTAAGGCATCGTCCGGCCGGAGGCAGCTACGCGGAATGCCGTGTAACTGACGCATTCGCGGTTATACATACCCCATTTATCGATGGTGTTATCGAGCGCGTAATTACAGCCCCAGTTGCCGTATGGGCCGGGGGCGCTGCCTGGGTAACCGCCACCACAGTTCACACCGACACCAGGCGTGCCACCGCTCAGTCGGGCGTTTTCGGCAGCTTGGGCGGCGCGCAGTTTGGCGATCTGGGCATTGTTAGATTTGACCTGAGCTGTGAAATTATCCTGCTGCTGCTGATTGTAGGCCAACAGTTCGGCTTGCTGGGCACGGGCGGAAGCCAACTGATTACGTTGGGTCTCTTGGTTGGCTATAAGGACCTTGACCTCGTCATGCTGCTTCTTCAATTGGATTTCGAGTTCCTGAATCTCGGTCAGGATGCCCTGTAACTTGGTCTGGACGGTAGCGCGATATTCCTGTTTGTCGACATAATCACTCAGGTCATGGCTGGTAGCGAGCATCTCAACGGTGCTGATCTGGCCTTCAACGTAACCTTTCTTAAGATCGTCACCCAGAATCTGCTTGTTCTGCGCGATCTTGGCTTCGTTGACCGTGATCTTCTGTTCGATGTCAGCCTGTTGCGCTTGGCTGGCAGCCAAAGCCGCCTGAACGGCATAGATTTCGTTATTAAGCTGATTGATGGTCGTCTGATAGTCACTTGCCTGGTTCGCCAGCGAATTGATCGACGCCTGGTTCGCGGAGTTCTGCGCATTTAAGGCGTTCATGGCGTCGTCGAAACGGTCACCTTGCACCACAGGCACGCCGACGATACCGAATGTCAGGACCGCAGAGAGGATGAATAAGGATACGCGTGCTTTTTTTGTTTTAACCATGGTTTTTGTTTTGTTGGTTATGCTTATAATACCCTGCCCCATGTAAGTTGTAAATACCCTCATTTAAAGACTTGATTTGATTTACGAACTGTTTATTTCGATGTACGGAATTTCAGATAGCGCCGGGTGGCAATGATGGACGATGCGGCTCCTAGCAGTATACCAGCCGATAGTTGCAGCGCAAACAAGATCCAGAAATTCTCATGGAAATATTCGCTGGCATAGTGTATATCGAGCAATCCTAAGCTCGTGGCCTGCAGGGCGTTGTTGGCGGCGGCAAAAGCGGCGTTGATAATAGCAATCGAAGCGATGGCCGACAGTACGCCGTACAGCACGCTTTCGACGATAAATGGTCCGCGGATGTAGTTGGTGGTCGCACCAAGCAAGCGCATGATGGTCAGTTCTTCGCGGCGGTTGAAGATCGCCATCTGGATGGTGTTGAAGACGATCAGGGCCGAAATCAGGGCGAACAGCGCCACTGCAACGACGCTGAGGCGCTGCAGAACATTGGTGGCGTGGGTAATGTTATCGATGGCCTGCTTGCGTTCGCCGGAGTAACTCGGTTTATCAGATTGGAGCGCCGCATTGGCTGGCGTGGACAGATATTGTCGGATGTTGTCAATTTTATTCAGGTCGTTCGGCTTGATGCGGATGGTCGCCGGCAAGGTATTACCGGTCTGTTGGACGGCGGCTTGCAAAGTCGTGTCGGTCGGGTTCTGTTTCAGGTAGTCCTCTAACACCGCATCTTTTGACTGGTACTCGACGCTGGCGACGTCAGGCTGTTTTTTCAGGTCGTCCAGCAGTTTGTCGCGTTGTGCGGGCGTGACCTCGTCTTTCAGATAAACTGACACATCAATGCGGTCAGTGATGGTCTGGATAGTGTTGGTGAACGTAGCGTTCGTGATCAGTGAAAACAGTACGATCGTCAGCGTCACGACCATGACGGCCATAGCGGCGACCGCAAGTGTCAGATTACGAGCAAAGTTCTTCAGGCCGGTCGTAAAGATACGGCCGACGGTTATCATCTTTCGTTTCATATTTTTCGTTTCGTTACGGGTTTCTTCAGTCGCGCGCCTAATGGAAGTTTGGACAGGCGGCCGGTCGGCGCCGGCAATGTACCATGGGGTACCTGTGGACCGGCGGCAAGTACCGGTTCCTCGGGAGCAGTCGCTTTTTCGTAGGTGGCATTGGCGCGGTCACTGACGACCTTACCATTCTCGATGCGGACGACGCGTCGCTGCAGTTTATCGACGATTTCCTGGTTATGGGTCGTAAGCAGCACGGTGGTACCGTATTTGTTGATCTTTTCCAGGACCTTGATGACGTCCATGGCGTGCTTCGGGTCAAGGTTACCAGTCGGCTCGTCGGCGATGAGGATCTTCGGCTGACGAACGATGGCCCGGGCAATGGCGACACGCTGGCGTTCACCACCGGAGAGCTCAAACGGCATGCGCTTCTCCTTCCCTTTCAGGTTGACGATGTCGAGGACGCGCGGAATCGTGTGGTTGATCTCGTTGCGACTGGCGCCGACGATCTCGAGGGCAAAAGCGATGTTCTCAAAGACGGTTTTGTTCTGGAGTAACTTGAAGTCCTGGAAGACCACGCCGATTTTACGGCGCAGCGACGGGATATCCTTGTCGCGCAGTTTGTCGTAGTCTACGCCGCCGATGACGATCTTGCCGCTCGTCGGCCGCTCTTCACGAGTCAATAATTTTAGCAGCGTTGATTTACCGGCACCGGACTGACCGATGACGATGACGAATTCTTTCGGCTCAACGTGCAGACTGATTTTTTCCAGCGCCGCGTTCGCATGCTTGCCGTAAACTTTGGTTACCCTGTCCAACAGAATCATTAGCTTAAGTATAACACGCTTACGCCTGACGCCGGAACCGCTAAGCCGACGCTAGCCGGCGCAACATGGTGGAGACGTCTCCCAGTTCTTCGGGGGTCGGGTGGAATAGGCCCGGGACATCATCGCGTAACTCGTTCTGCCGACGGATTTCAGCCAGCTGGCGGTTCATGCCGGGCAGTAAGGCCGCCACGGCGCTACCCTCCCCGACTTCAAAATAATCCGGAAACGCGTCGAGCAGGTCGGACACCTCTATGCGCTCGCCCTCAAAATTGTCGATCATGTTCACGACTCGGAAGTAGGCAGCTTCATCACCGTAACCATCAAGAAACAGATCGCTGGCGGCTTCAATCAGTGCACGGTCGTTAATATCCATCCGGAACTCGGCATCCACATAGCCATCGTCGGTGCCTTGGGGCTCGATACGGTCGATTCCGAGCGAGTGCGTTACCTGCGGGTCTTCGGTCAGGATGTGGGCAGTCCGGCGCAACCAGTCTCCGCCAGGCGTTATGAAGGTCGTCTGACTGACCACGGTCATACTATGATCATAAGTAATACTGAACAGCGCGAAGCTTCCGATAGCCATCGGCATGAGGGGCGCGATCTGCTCTGCAGCCGGGTCGTCGGGCAGTTCTTCCCGGACCCGTCGCAGCATTTGCGCCGCGAAGGCCCGTTGCATCTCACTGTCAGACTCGCAGTGGATCGGTGCCTCGGCACTTGCCTGAAACGCTACGATCTCAGGCTCATGTCTCAAGCTCAGCGCTTCGATGCTGGTAAATATCTGTTCGGTGGGCTGAGGAGATCGTGGTTGGCTCATACCGTGTCCTTTATTCTATATCGATCTGGTTCAGGTAGGCTTCGATGAACGGCTCAAGGTCGCCATCGAGTACTTTGTCAGGGTCGGATGATTCGTGGCGGGTCCGCAGATCCTTAACCTGTTTATAAGGATGCAGGACGTAGCTGCGGATCTGGTTGCCCCAGGCCGCCTGCTCGTTCGGACCTTTTAGTTCTGACAGCTGTTCGGCATGTTGCTCCAGCTGCAACTGTGCCAGACGACCGCGGAGAATGCTCAGAGCCGTCTCTTTGTTCTGGAGCTGTGAGCGCTCGTTCTGAATCGCCACGACCAAGCCCGTTGGCAAGTGCGTGATGCGGACGGCGCTATCGGTGGTATTGACCGACTGGCCGCCGTGGCCGCCGCTGCGGTAGACATCGATCTTTAAGTCTTTGTCGTCGATTACCAGCTGATCCGGGCGATCGATTTTGGGCGTTACCTCGACTTTGGCAAAACTGGTCTGTCGTAAGTTGTCTGAATTAAACGGGCTGAGGCGCACCAGGCGGTGCACACCATGTTCGCTCTTCAGCCGTCCGTATGTGTAGTCGCCCGTCATCTCGATCGTGACCGATTTGATGCCCGCTTCATCACTGCTCGATTCTTCAAGGACATCCGCCTTCCAGCCTTGCTGTTCGGCGAAGCGTAAGTACATGCGCATGATCATCTGGGCCCAGTCTTGGGCGTCGGTGCCGCCTGCTCCGGCATGGATACTGAGGACGGCGTCGTAGTCGTCGTATGGCCCTGTCAGTTTCAGGTCATCTTGCAGTTGAACAAATCTTGTGTTCAACTTTTCTAGAGTTTTACTGAGGTCAGACTGCAATGAGTCATCATTTAATGACAGCAATTCCTTGGTGTCGGCTAGTTCCTGGCGCAGCTGGCGCCAGGGCTGCAGACGCTTTTCAAGCTTGGCCTGTTGCTTACTGACCTCGGCCGCATGCTGGGCGTCTTGCCAGAAATCCGGCTGAGCCATCAGGTGGTTTAAGGACTTCTCTTCTTCATCGAGCGGCCCGAAATTCAGCCGGCCGAGTGCCTGATTGAGCTCGTGATGCAGCTGGTCAGCCTGTTTGTGGAGGTCGTGCATGCAATCATTATACCGTTCCAGGGGTCAGATAAACAGCTGGGAGTATAATGAGCCGATATGAGACTGCACGGTACCACCCGACGACTGGCCCCACTGTTCGCTGCGGAATTCCTAAGCAACTTCATTTTCTGGTATGCCGTCGAAAAATTCTTCATGCGTAGCATCGGTTTCAATGACGCTACGATCGGCCTGATGGTAGCTGCCTACTCAGCCATCATCCTTATCTGCGAGGTACCTTCCGGCATACTAGCCGATCGCTGGAGCCGCAAAGGCGTCCTTATCCTCGGCTATGTCGCACTGCTGATAAGTGCGGTGGTATGCGGCCTTAGTAATTCAGAAACGGTATTCCTGATCGGTACGATCTTCTGGGGCATATTCTACGCGTTATACTCGGGCACCAACGAAGCTATCGTGTACGATACGTTGCTTGAGGAAGAAGGCTCCGGCAAACGCTACGAGCTGTACTTCGGCCGCCTGGAGCTGGTAGCTTCGCTCGGGCTGATAATCAGTAGCATTGCCGGTGGCCTGTTAAGCCAGGCGACCGATCTGAGGACCACATTTTTCTGGTCGGTCCCACCCATCATATTAGGGATTATCGCACTGTTATTTCTCCGGGAGCCATCCTTACACCGTGCCGAGGAAGCCGTCGATGTCCGTGCTCATATCATCGCCACGTTCCGGGCGGTACTTCGCCGCGGTGCCCTGCTACCGATCGTCATCAGCCTGATACTAGTCACGATTACGACGGAACTGTTCTTTGAGATGGATCAGTTATGGCTTATCGCATTGGCCGCTCCGGCCGCCTTGTACGGCATTATCAACGCCATAGTGCTCGGTTCTATCGGTTTCGGTGGCGTCGCGGCCGCGTGGCGTAAAAAAGGCCTGTTGGTAGCCATATCGACCGCACTGATAATCATCAGTTCGGTATGCCTTATCTTTACCCGCAACCTGGCGGTCATCGTGGCCGCGTTCTTCTGTCTGGCGACTGCCTTAAGTGCATTGAGCGTCGTGTATTCCAAGCGGTTACACGATACGTTGCCGAGTAAGTTACGGGCCGGCGCGACATCGACGGTCAGCACGACGGGTCGCGGACTCATCATACCTATAGTCTTGTTGTTCGGCGCCATCAGCAACGGTGCGTCAGTCTTTCATGCCGCCTATATAGTCTTGGCATTAGCCGTGCTTATCCTTGTCTTCGTCGTAATCACGATGCGACGGCCTCACATCGCCGGTTAGTTATACGCCCGTAACACCTGCAACAGCATGGCGCTGAAGATGGCGATGGCCAGCAGGAACAGGAGTGCATAATGCCGTCGCACCAGCTTATGCAAGACCGGGTATGCGCCGACGAACGCCGCGTATAGCACCAGGTAGCGGAACATACGGGCTGCGATCGCCACCAGCAGGAACAGTATGATATTGAAATGGTAGTCCGGCGCCATATGCGTGAACACTTTATAAGGGACGCCCGAGAACGGCTGGTGCAGCAGCCCGAACACCCCGCTGGTCTCGAACCAGTTCCTGACTTGTTCGATCATACTCGGCCGGACATACGGCAGATGCACGAGCGCCGACGGCGAAAGATGCCACATGAAAGCGACCAGCGTGCCGATGACCGTGCCGATCAGGTCGTATTTGACCAGGTCACGCTTTTTGTGGACTTTCATGAACACTACCAGCAGTAAGAGGAATTCCGGTATGACATACCAGACGACCGCCTCGGCCGCCGCCCACGTCAGGACGAGGTAATTTGACTGGCGGCTCGAAAAGAACCGTTCCATGAACTGGTTGAAATGCGGCCGCTTGGCTATGATCTCGCGCCGGTGCTTGAAAGCGAAGACTGCTACGAACGGCAAAAAGAACAGGCAGATACCCGCACCGACCGCTATGAAATTGACGAGGTATGCAACCACGTGGCCTTAGCCGATGCCACCACCGGCCATGACGAAGAATATCAACAAGATGAACGGCGCGAAGGCAAGCAACGCCAGAATTAACAAGATAATAATGATTGCCAGCGCGGTGACTGTAATTTTGCTGCGGATAGATCCGTCATTCTTAGCGCGGATACTTTTGACCCATGATATCAGTGTAATCACGATAAGCACCGGCAAACATATCAGGAATATGCCTGTCATGTGAGTGGTCAGGGCGATTAACAGACCGATCGCGGTCACGGCTGCCACCGTCGTGCCGACCGTATTGGTTTTCGCTTGAGGGGGAGCCGGCACTACCAGAGGGACGGCATTATAGGCGGCCTGTTGGCGCAAGCGGTCGTACTCTTCACGGGAGAGCCAGACGGGGTCGTTAGGATGCGGAGCCGGTGGCATGGTGCTTCTTCCCTTTCTTCTGAGGCACAGCGGCCGGAATCTGACTCAAGCTACGATTGAAGACGGTGGCTACGACGAACAGTACGATCATCATTCCGAACAGGCTGACGATGACCCACGGTCGGCGCGCCGACATGAACATGGCGGTGGCGAATACGAGCAAGCTGTACTGTAACGTGAGGACCGGGGTCACCCACTCGAAGCGACTGACAGCGCCGAAGCGACGAGCCAGCGTCAACATTATAGGCAACCACACGAGGAGAAGCGTACCGAGAAGCGTCGTACGCAGGCCATCCTGCAGATTAAAATGCAGCAGGCCATCTTCGATGAATGCGGTTGTCGGCACCGTCGTCGCGCGGTATGCGACCAATACCGCGACGAATGTCGCAAGTACCGTAATGACAAGCCGTCCGCCGTAAAATACGGTCCGTATCAGCACCAAGGTCGCGGTCGCCATCAGAATGTCGGTCGCGATGAAGAGCATGTCCGTCACCGACGGATCATTGACCGCAACGGTCACACCCCATAGCACCATGGCTGCGGCTAAGAGATACAATGCCAGACTGAAATGGTAGCGGGCGCTTGGCGAGGCGGCCGGAAATGCGCCATTGACGCTGGCTCCGAAAGCACCGATACTTAGTGCTGCCAAGATGAAACCTATTAGTCCTATCATTGCATGTATTCCTGCGCTCAGTCTAACATGAGAAAAAGCTTATGCAAATAATTATTCTTACGCTTATCGCTTACCTGTCCGGTTCGCTGCCGGCCGGTAAGATAATCGCCCGTATGCACGGCATCGATATTCAGCGTCGCGGCAGCGGCAATATCGGTTTTGCTAACGTGCAGCGTGTGCTTGGTTGGCGGGCCGGTCTCATAACCCTGATCATTGACACCGCCAAAGGATTCGGGCCGACGTGGCTAGCGGCCCAAGTGGTTGGCGCGGATACCGCCTTCTGGATCGGCCTGGCTGCCATCGCCGGGCACTTGTGGCCGATCTGGCTTAACTTAAAAGGCGGCAAAGGCGTCGCCACCGGCCTCGGCATCATGCTCTATCTGCAACCCCTGGCCGCTATGGTCGGTCTGGCCATCTACTGCTTCTGGCGCTGGCGCGGTTGGCGTTCAAGCAGCGGTTCGCTCAGCGGCATCCTCGGCTTGGCGTTGATCACCATTTGGATGGAGCCGAGCGCCTGGTGGCAACCGGCCATCCTCGGCCTGATCGCCTGCTGGACACTCCGCCATAACATCCGCGGAAAGGTACATGACTATGACACTGAAACTATCCCTGCTTAGCCTGGCCTGGTTCAGCTGCTTGTTCTTGGCCGGAGCGGTCGCCTGCCTGCCGTTGTACAGGTGGAACTGGCAACGGTTTTTCAAGTCCAGCATATGGACGAAGATAGTCTGGTGGTGGCCGATTTTCCTGTGGCTGCTCGCCATGTTGTGGCTTGGTCTGCCGTTTGTCGCCATTACCGTCCTGTTGATGGCAGTCTTTGCCGTCGTGGAACTTCGCCGCCAACATCGTCTGCTACCGGTCGCCTATGTGTACTTTGGCGTCACCGTGGCACTGTTCGCCAGCCTGCTCCTGTACTGGACGGACGAGGGACATGCGGTGTGGCTATTGGCAGTATGTTTCAGCTCTGCCCTGTCCGATGTGGCCGCCTTCTTCGGTGGCCGTTACCTGGGCCGGCATAAACTGCCGAAGGCGCTTAATCCGAATAAGGCCTGGGAAGGTGTCGCCGGGCAGATCGTCGGCGGTGCACTTGGCTGGTGGGCGACGGTCAGCCTGCTCAACCTGGGGCTGCCGTGGTGGCCCGGCATTCTTATAGGCTTCGCGTCAGCGATCGGCGACCTGGCTAATAGCTACGTCAAACGACGTCTCGGCATTGCCGACTGGGGCACGTCGATTCCCGGCCACGGCGGGGTTCTCGACCGCTTCAGCAGCCTATCCGTGGCTCTGACAGTAGGCTTCTGCCTGATGATTGCCCTCGGTTAGTTCGTCAGGATCCAGCGCACGACCATATCCTTGATCTTGCGGTACTCTTCTTCTTCGAACTGCATGTTGGCGATACAATACTGCTTGCCGGCCATGTTCGTGCAGAACATGCAATCCGTCAGGTCGAAACAGTCGTTAATGAAGAAACTGTTGGTAACCTTATTAGACCAGGTGACGAAGAAGCTGTTGGTAACATTCTGGCTATCGTCCACCTTGATACTGAAGGTGGAGCTCTGCGATCGTTGTGAAGCGGCTAGGAATTCTGAGTAGTGGCAGCCCTCGCTGAACAGTATGTTCTTGGAACTGACGATGAACTGGGATCGATAAATATTTTCTGATTTCGTTATATTGTCACATTCCAGTATGTTGACCGATTCGATCTGACGTTCGGTGGACATGAAATTGGTTTCATTCCAAGCGGTCAGAATACTCTGGATGTCCGGCAGCGGCCGTGTCGGCAGCAAGTCTTGCGCCTCCGAGCGCTTCCGCGCGTTGGCCATGGTGATGAACTTTGTCGGATTAGCCGAAGCCGCCCAGGTTATTTCACCTGTGGTGCTATCATTTACCTGCATCGGCAAACGTACGTCAAAAGCGTACTTCTGCATGAACTGTTCAAGTGATAACGGGTTTTTGTAGCCAAAGACCTGGCCAACGATTTTGTCGAGTATTTCTTGGGCTATTTGTGGTGTCATGCCGTTTCCTTTCTTGGGTGTACTTCTTTTCTGCCTGATGAGTGCTGAGCCATAAGTTCGCTCAGATTCATACTCATAGGCGGTGGCGCCTCGGTGTACACCATCTGAGCGGCGGGCGCTGGAGCCGGTGATGACTGCTGGTCGGCGCCAGTGTGACTTGGCGATGGTGTCTCCACGAATTTTGATGGCAGATTGATCGTCTGGGCAATCTGTTCATAAGCCTGGAGGTCGGTAATCTGATTACCGGGCTGTGCCACCCGTTGCGGGGCATCCATAGTGCGAAGTTTAACACATGGGTTGAGCTGGCCTTTGGACAGGAGTCTTGCTATGCATTCGCGAGGGTGTAATTCGGTTAACATACGGATGCGAAGGTCGATTTCTTTTACTCCGCGGGCAGATTCCTGGGCAACGAGTTCCGCGGGCAACTCGATTTTCAGGTTGCCCTCAAGCGCCCGGGCGTCCTCCTCGGAAGTCCGGAAGACGTAATAGTTGTAGACGTTCGCGAAAATCGCGGCCTTGAGGTCATCTTCGATCTGACCGAAATACTGCTGCGTAAGAAAGACGTATAGGTTGTACTTTCGAGCTTCGGCCAGTATCGATGCCAGAGCGGGAGTTTGGACGACAGATACTTCGTCGATGATCATGATTACTTTTTGATTGAAGGCCCTCGACTGCGCGAGTAGGAAAATTTGTTGAATGATCAGTCCTGCCACAGTCTTGACGACTTTCTGTCCCATCTTCACCTTGTTGAGCGAGAATACCGTCAAGAAGTTCTCGTTAATAGTTTTGGCAAGAGAGACGTCGCCGTTTCCAACCAAAGCCGGCTGGAGTTGCATCTCATCAACAAGTGACACGATAGGCGAAATAGTCTCGTTGTAGTACTGCGTCCGCATTTCGTTGAAATCGCCACCGAAGAACTTGGTGATGTTAGGTGGCACGAACTCCCTGACGTGGTCGAGCACCTGATTGCGCAGTTCGATATCGGTTAAGAATCGTTTGAGCGTATCAAGCGACATGTTCTGAGCGGTGAACAATACGAATAAGCTGAAACGCAGTAAGCGGTCAAGCCGTGGGGTGTACTGGTCTGCCAGCAACGACTTGAAAAGTGTCGCGGTCAGCTCGGTGGCGGCTGATACGTCTGCACCGGCGCTGGCGAACAACTCGGTACTTTCATCGTTAAAGCGTATGATTTTGGAGTCCGGCATGCCCAGAAAATCTTCCTCAAGCGATGCATGCGGATCGATGACGACAACCCGATAATTCAAGCGCAGCGCAGTCTGATAGAGCCGGTCGACGAATAAGCTGATGAGCTTTGACTTCCCTGACCCGCTCGCACCGATGATGAATGAGTGGAGGTCAAACTCGTAATTCGGCAGGTTCAGGTAATAATTATGTGAGAAATAAGGGAACGTATCGACCTCGAATAAGGCGTCGACGTTAGCGCTGTTGAGCATGTGCAACGACTTTTCGATGTTGAGGTATTTGGGGACGGTCGTTTTCAGGTAATGAGTGTTGCTTGAGAAATCGATAGCAAACAAATGTGCTGGGAAAAAAGTATGGCGCTTGACACTGGTAGCCCACTGCCCGGCCGCGTCCTTCATATATAAGACATTTTTGACGAGTGCTTTGCTATCGGTGTACGGTTTGACGCTGACGACGGCCATTTCCAGCTGCAGGCTGTATTTGACGGCTAACTTTTCTTTGAAATCGAGGATGTTGCCGCCCGTGACAAACTGCAGCATACGCGCCTTGCGGGTCGTCTCGGGACATTTGACAGCGTCTTCGGTGACGGGCCGCAGTAGGATGCCATCGACGGCGTTAGACAGCGAACTTATGTCTTTCGGACTGACGACAAAGAATCGTACCTGATTGTCGTGGCACGTGAATATGAAATCGAAGGAAGTGCCCCAGCCGCAGAACAGCAGCATGGCGCGATACAGCTTCTGCCAATGTTCGTTTTTGATGTTTGTTTCAAGAAGGTATATTTCGCTGTAGTACCGCATATCGATGGGGCCGCTTTATAGGTTGCATTGTACAGGTCTTTGACTGTTCTGAACAGCTGGTCAGATCAACTGCGGTTTTTCCCACAGGACACTGGCCTGCTCGTTCAGCTGAGCGGCGAATTCGGCATCGGTCTTACCGAGTACGCCGAGGCCCCAGATGTTGCTGGTGAACATTTCGCGCGTAATCTTGACGATGGCGTCACGATCGACTTTGGCGATACGTTCCGGCATCTGGTAGTAGTCGTTGATGTGATCGTCGAAGAAGTAGCGGTGGCTGTAACCACCGGCCGTCGCGCCGACTGTCTGGCCGGAACGCTGGAAGCGGCCGAGCGCATACTGCTTGGCGGCATCGATTTCTTCTTCGGGCAGGTTGCCATGAAGGACCTCGAGGATCTCGTGATTCATGATATCGAACAAGGGCTTGGCGTTGCGTGGGCTGACCTGTGCGCCGAACCACCAGTTGCTGCTGTGCTTGGACAGGTTCAGGCCGCTGCCCATGTCATACACGAGACCGCGTTCGCGGGCGGCACCGAGGATTTTAGAGTACAGCGTCTCGGTGAACATGGTGTTGACCAGGTTGAGGGCGTCGGACTCTGCATCGGACATGCGGCGCTCCATGAAGGCGTCGAGGAAGAAATAGATGTTCTTGACTGATTGGTTCTTGATGACGAGCGGCTTCGGAAGTTTGCGTGGCATCTCGGTCGGCAACGCAAACCGGGTGGTGCCGGAGTCGAGGCTGATGTTTGTCATGATGGCCTCGATTTCGCGTACCCGTTCCGGCGTAATGTTGCCGGCGAAGCAGAAACGCATGTTCCCTGCCTGGTGCGTGTCGTGGTAATGCTGCTGGACATCTTCCAGCGAGACGTTGGCCATCAGGCCGAGGCGCTCGCGGTCGGTCTTGGCCAGGAAGCCGAACTCCTTACGCAGCGCCAGACTCAGGCGGCGCGAATGGTTGTTGGCGCGGGCGGTCAGTTCCTCGGCGACGTTGCCGTACTCGGCTTCGTATTCATCTTTGAGGAACAACGGTTTGGTGATGGCGACAAGCAGCAGCTGCAGCACCCGGTCCCATTCAAAGTCGGCGCACTCGGCCTCATAGGTGATATCATAAACGCCGGTCGTGGCGTTGCTGTAGGCGCCGTTCTTCTCAAGTTCGGCCTGAAAATCACGGGCCTTCGGAATCAGTTGATTAGCACCGAGCAGGATGTGCTCCATAAGGTGCGGCACTTCCCATTTCAACGGGTCGACGAGATATTCGCCGGCCCGGAAGTTGATATCGAAGGTCATGACCTGGGCATCAGGAATATGGACGAGTAGTCCGCGCGAGCCGTTCTTAAGCACCAGTTCGGATACGGTATGCTTCAAGGCTACTTGCGCTTCCGGGCGACGGTCTTACGTTGGCGTTCGGTCTTGCGGGTCTTCTTGCGCTTGTCGGCGGCCTGCTTCTTGGCCATGTGCTCTTCGGCAGCGCTGCGGAAGTCGTTTTCGGTCAACTCATTATCCGATTCGGTGATCATATCGGCGTTGTCGACCGATTGGCGGGCGGCGCGGGTCAGTTCGGTCTCGACCGGCCGCTGCAAGGCGCTAATGTCGACCGGCTGTGCGTGGAAGATGTTGCGCAGGATTTCGTGGCGCAGCGTAGTCTGCATCGTTTCGAACAATTCCTGACCGCGGCGGCGGTATTCGACCAACGGGTCTTTCTGGCCGATGCTCGTCCAGTGGATACCCTCGCGCATGTGTTCCATGTTCTCAAGGTGTTGCATCCACAGGTTGTCGAGGATCTGCAGGTAGATATCACGTTCGACCTTGCGCATGACTTCAGGGGTGAAAGCGGTCTCACGGGCTTCGTAGAATTCTTTGGCTGTCGTCTTAAAGGCGTGCTCGAACTTGTCGGTCTCGGTGTCAAACAGGCGGTCGAGTGCGGCGTCGTCGAGCGGGATCAACTCGGTCAGGACGGTCTCGAACTGATCGGTCGCGAGCAGCGGTGAGTTGGTCAGTTCCCTGGCCTCGTCATCGATCAGGGTGCGGATGCGCTTGCTGATGTCGTCGGACTTAAGGATTTCGCTGCGCATACTGTAGGTAGCGCGGCGGTGACGGTTCATGACGTCGTCGTACTGGACGACGCGCTTGCGTTCATCGAAGTTGCGGCCTTCGACCTTCTTCTGGGCGCCTTCGAGGCTCCGGCTGATGATACGGTTCTCAATCGGGGTCTCGTCGTCGACACTGAGGCGCTCCATGATGGCACCGATACGTTCGCCACCGAAGATACGCATCAGGTCGTCTTCGGTACTGACGAAGAACTGGGTCGTACCAGGGTCACCCTGACGGCCGGCGCGACCACGCAGCTGGTTGTCGATGCGGCGTGACTCATGGCGCTCGGAACCCAGGACGAACAGACCGCCGAGTTCTTTGACGCCTTCGGCCAAAACGATGTCGGTACCACGACCGGCGATGTTGGTCGCCAGGGTGACGGCGCCCTTCTCACCGGCTTTGGCGACGATGGCGGCTTCACGTTCGTTGTTCTTGGCGTTCAGGATCTGGTGTGGCACCTTGGCCTGGGTGAGCATACTGGATAACAGTTCGTTCTTTTCGATTGAGACGGTACCGATCAGGACCGGCTGGCCACGGGTGTGCAGGACTTTGACTTCACGGGCGATAGCCTTGAACTTGCCGTGTTCGGTGCGGTAGATGCGGTCCGGCTTGTCATTACGGGCGATCTTGCGGTTGCTTGGGATCTCGACGACGTCGAGTTTGTAAATCATGTGGAATTCTTCGGCTTCGGTCAGCGCGGTACCGGTCATACCAGCCAGTTTTTCATAGAGACGGAAGTAGTTCTGGAAGGAAATCGTGGCCAGCGTCATAGACTCTTCCTGGACTTCGACGCCTTCTTTGGCTTCGATGGCCTGGTGGAGGCCTTCGTTATAACGGCGGCCGGCCAGCATACGACCGGTGAATTCGTCGACGATGACGATTTCTCCATCTTTGCTGACGACATAATCCTTATCGCGCTTGAACAACGTCTCGGCGCGCAGGGCCTGCTGCAAGTGGTAAATGGTGCGGATGTTGTCGCTTTCGTAGAGGTTGCTGATGCCAAGGACCTTCTCGACCTTTTCGATACCCTCATCGTTGAGAATGACGCTCTTACGCTTCTCGTCGACTTCATAATGTTCGGGCTTCAGTTGGCGGACGACCTTGGCGAATTGGGCGTAGGAGCTGCCACTGGTTACGCTCGGGGCGCTGATGATCAACGGCGTGCGAGCTTCGTCGATCAGGATGGAGTCTACCTCGTCAACGATGGCGTAGTGCAGCGGGCGTTGGCGCAGCTGTTCTTCTTCACGGACCATGTTGTCACGCAGGTAGTCAAAGCCGTATTCGTTGTTGGTGCCGTAGGTGATGTCTGCGGCGTAGGCTTCTTGGCGAGTGGCTGGCTTGAGGTGATGCATGCGTGGGTCGGTGTGCTCGGCGTTGGTGTATTCAGGATCATAGACGAAGGAATGGTCGGCCATGATGACACCGGTAGTAAGCCCCAAGAAGTGGTAGACCTGAGCCATCCAGCCGGCGTCACGCTGGGCCAGGTAGTCGTTGACGGTGACGACGTGGACGCCCTTGCCGGTCAAGGCGTTGAGGTAGACCGGCGCGGTTGCGACCAGGGTCTTACCTTCACCGGTCTTCATTTCGGCGACGTTACCTTCGTGCAGCACCATGCCACCGATCAGCTGGACATCGAAGTGACGCAGCCCGATACTGCGCTTAGCGGCTTCACGAACGACGGCGAAGGCGTCGGGCAGAATGGCGTCGAGGCTTTCTTTGGCCAGGCGCTTCTTAAGGACCTTGGTCTGGTCCTTCAACTTGGCATCAGTCAGCTTTTCGTACTTGGGTGCCAGCTTGTTGATCTCGGCGACGCGCTTGCGCAAGCGTTTGACGGTTTTTGCCTGCGGATCCCCTAGCACTTTTTTAAACAAGGTATTCATGACGGTCGAAACTCCCCTCTACAGATTGGTCGTGATTTACTTGAGGCTTATTATACTCGATTTTCTCTGTTCTGGCGAGAAAATCTACCGAGGTTGAGATTGACCGAACCGGTCGGCAGCCGATTTGATGAAACTGACCTGATGATCGATGATTTCGGGCGGTAACAGGGCGACTGGATAATACTCTGCTTCAGGGGTCGTACCGGCAACTTCTACATAATGGATCAAGGCCGACTCCCGGCCACGCTGCACCTGATGAAAGCGGGTTTCGAGGAACTGTGGCCGAGAAATGACAGTGATGCCTGGCAGCTCATCCTGAAAAATGCGATCGAACGCACTGTGGTAATTATTCTCTTCATCCGACGGCCGCAATATCGTGCCGGGTACGTGCAACATATCCGGCCAGTTCGGGTCATCGGCCGGACGACGGGTCAGCAGTACCTCTACCCTGCCGTTCCGCATGCGGAGTGGCACCATCTCGACAGTCGTCAAAACACAGAGACGGGCCACCGCAAAAAAGATTTCCGGTGGCAGATAACCCGGCTCCAGCTTATTCAGGACAGCAGCAGCGGCCTGGATATCTTCAGCCGTAGGCCGTTTGCTCATAATCTGTTGAGGCGCATCCGCAGCATGTGGTACAGCTTGCCACCGCCGTATTTATGGCTGTATTTGGTCAGAAAGTCACGCACGACTGGCCCGACGATATCGGTGGCAGCGTAGGCGTTGACGGTAATTTCCTCAACTTCCAGCGTGTCTTGCGGCAGCGTGACACGTAATTTGCACGAAACATCGCCGTTCACTTTCTTAAATGCGACGTCGGCGACGGCGATTTCGCGCGTCTTTGGTCCGAGCAGTTTGTCGTGGCGGCCGATTTGCTTAGTGACGTACTTCCGCAGCTCTTCGTCGACGATCTGCTTGGAGCCAGTGACATTGATCTGCATCAGATTTGCTCCGTTCCGCCCATGAATGGACGCAGGACTTCAGGAATGACGACATGGCCGTCAGCGGTCTGGTAGTTTTCGACGATGGCGGCGATGATTCGGTTAGTCGCGAAGGCGGTGGCGTCGTTCGTGTGCACCCAGTCGATATCACCACTGCCGCGGCGGACGCGGGTTTTGAGGTCACGGGCCTGGAAATCGGTCATATAGTCGGCCGTATGAGTCTCACGGTAAGCGCTCTGCCCCGGGAACCAGCATTCGATATCGACGCCGCGGGCGTTCGGCTTGCCGATGTCGGCAGTACATTTCTGTAAGACCTGGTACGGCAGGCCGAGCTGTTGTACGAGATATTCCTGCACTGCGCACAACAATTTGTGTTCATCTAAGCCGGTCTCCGGCGTGCTGAAGACTTCCATTTCAAGCTTGTCAAACTGGTGCCAGCGCAGCATGCCTTCGGTGTCCTTGCCGTACGTACCGGCTTCGCGGCGGAAACTGGTCAGAAAACCGATATAGCGGATCGGCAGTTCGGCTTCGGGCAGAATTTCGTTCCAGTACATGGTACAGAGGGTGTGTTCGGCGCTGGCGTTCAGCCAGAGGTCGTCCTGTTCGATCTTATAAGTGACTTCTTCGCCGTTAAGGCGGGCGCTTGCCTGGTACGGTTCGGTGCGGAGCATGGCCGGCGGCAAAATAGGCATGAAGGGTTTGGCTACCAGGTTCAGGTCATTCTCGGTGATAAGTTTCTGGATGACGGTTTCATCGCCCAGGGTCTGCATGACGAATTGTTCGATGGCAAGCTGTAGGCGCACCAGGTCGCCCTTTATATAACCGAAGCGTGAGCCGGCGATCTTGGCGGCGCGCACCTTGTCGAGCATGCCGCGTGGTTCGACGATTTCCCAGTGGTTCTTAGGTTCGAAGTCGAACCCGGGCTTGTCGCCGACGGTCTTGGCGACGACGTTCTCATCTTCGCTGGCGCCGACGGGAACATCTTCGAGCGGCATGTTGGGGACGGAACGCAGTAAGGCGTCGAACTGTGCATCGACGATCTTGAGCTCAGCTTCCCGCTCAGTCAGTTCTTCGCGCAGCTGGCGGCCAGCTTCGATTTCTTCGGGTGTCGGTTTGCCGGCGGTCTTGCGGCGGGCGCGGAGTTCTTCAATCTGGGTCAGTTTGCTGCGGCGCTGGACGTCGAGCTCGAGCAGCTGACGGATGTCGACGGGATAGCCCTTCTGGGCGGCCTTCTCAGTTACGAATTCAGGATTGTCACGGATAAATTGGATATCAAGCATGTACCTTAGTATAGCGCATGCGTCACTGGGCCGGACGGTTGAGATTCAGTTTCCGCTCGATAGCGTCCACCAGGAGGCGACTCTTATCGAACAGGTTCTTCGTCATCGAATAATCGATACCGTGTGAACGGTTACTGAATACGTGCAGGTACTGGCCATCGGTCTGGAAGTTCAGGAACGGTGCTTCGTCCGCCAACAGCGCCATGAATTCGGGCGTGATGAACGAAAGTACGTCGATCTGGTCACCGGGCCGTTGATAGAGAGTGAAGTATTTATTAAAGTCCCCTTCCAGTTCAAGTCGCTGGAGCGGCGCGCCGAAGATATCCAGCTGCTTCTGGCGGCCGTCGGTGGTGGCATCCAACAAAAATACCGGCAGGTTAACCGGGAACCGATAGGTGACGGTCTGGAAAGTCTCTCGCCTGACATCGGGGCCGTCATTACTGCTGCTCAGGCGGCTGGACGGATCGACATATTCATAGGCATACGCATAAAACCAGAACGCCGTCTGCCCATAGGCGCCACTGATTTTCGCGCCGCCCCTTGATACCTTGGCAAGCGCCGGCGTGATGCTGGCAATCATGAAATCAGGTACCGGCTGTCCACAGGACCAGCCATTCGCCGCCGCCCAGGCCTGCGTAACCTTGTGACGCTGTGACGCACGCCATAAAAAGTACCCGACTGATCCGAATCCGCCGAGATATAAAAGTACCTGCCCTAGCGTGGCGGAAACCCGTAGGGCGAAGTAAACAAACCCGGCAAAGACGAGTAACGTCCCGAGCCAGGCCGCGACTTGTTTCAATGTGAACGGTACGTAGAACTTCTGCTGTCGGTTGAGATACCGCTCGGCCCTGGCCCGCTGCGCGGGGGTTTCGAACACTTCCAGCGGCCGGTAATCGATCATTTCCGACCCTTGAGCGCTGCCAGCGTCAGCTCGGTCCGTGATCGGGCGTAGCTACAGAACTCACACGGGCCTCCCATGATGCTCTCCCCCATCGGAGGCATCGTATCGCTGTCCATGCAGGCCTTCATGCGCTGCAACGTCGGCTCGACCCAGCTGTCGTTACC
>JAQGGZ010000006.1 GCA_028289125.1 Candidatus Saccharimonadota bacterium | reverse complement strand
GCTGCTGCCTGCTGGCTGGCTGTCTTCTGTGCCTGCTGGATATTGGCCGGTAGGATGTTATCGGTAGTGCTGACGGCTTTCTGTTGTGTCGAGAGGGTGATCGGTTTACTGGTGGTAATCGAGCTGGTTTGGGTCACTGCGGTGACGGTGGCCTTCGGGAGGACGACTAGAGCAAGGTAGCCAAGGAAGATCAATAGGATGAGCCCGAGTGCGCCGAGAAACAACCATAATCTGAAACGGTTGAAGTTCGGCACGGCCAGTTTCTTGTTCGCCTTGGGCTTTTTGGCGCCGGATGCGGCGGCCGGAGCAGCGGTGGCGGGCGTTGCGTCAGCCTCATCATCGAGGTCGATGGTTTCGGCTTCATCGGTAACTTTGGCCGGGGCATCATCAGCCGCCAGTTCACCGACCGGGACGGCGGCGGCAGCTTTCGGATCAAAGGTATCATCCAGGGCGACAGCTTCTTCGACGTCATCCTCGGCAGCCACGGGTGCGTCAAAATCAGGAATCGACGGCTTGGACTGCAAAGTGTTGGCGACATACATGCCGACAGCTCCGGCCAGTGGCAACAGACCGGCTTCTGAAGTAATCAGGACGACCTGTTTCTGGGCGTTGTCGGAGGTCCGCTTCAAGAGCTTCATGTTGACGACGCTTTGCAGGACCGAGGCGCGCTTCGGCAGCACCAAAGCGACGATCCGGCTCTTCGATGCCCGGACCTTGTCGATGATACTGGTGATTTCGTCGTCGACGTCGATGTAGATGGTGTCTTTGTTGTTAGGATTCGTGGCCATAATTATACGCGTAACATGTTATCAATTTTTTCTCGGATCGAACCGTTGCCACCACCGTCGCTGAACTGTAAAGTGTCAAGGCCGACACGTAGCAAGCCCATAGCAGTGATAAAGGTATGGTCGTTGACGTCACCCGTTTTGTCAATGATGCCGGCGACCTGGCTCGGCTCGATGTGCTGGATGACAGGCTTACGGGTGAACGGTAAGCCGCGGTACCAATCAGTCCGCTCGAGGCGGTCCATCAACATGTCCAGGCTTGAGCCACCACCACAGAGGTAGACGCGGTTCGGTAAGTGGTCGAGGCGCGTAAACTCACCAAGTGCCAGTTCGATACCACTCTGCCAGACATCAAGCGTCTTGGTAAGGGCGGCTTCGACGGCCGCGACTTTCTGGCGCGGTACGGTGTCTTCAGCCAATCCAAGCTTGAGTTCTTCTGCCTGGCTGAACTCGACGTCGAGGTCACGTTCGATCGCCCGGGTGTACGCCCGGCCGCCGATGCCGAACATCTTGGTTCCCTGCACGCCACCGTCATTGATGACAGCGATGTCAGTCGTACCACCACCGACATCCATCAGGATAGCGCTGAGGTTGGCACTTGGGTTATCACCGATAACTGAGCGGGCGACGGCGAACGGTTCGGCGGCGACAGCCAAAAGGTCGAGGTCAAGTTCCTGGGCGACGCGCTCTAAAGCGCCGATGTGGATCATGGGTGCGAAGGCGGTGTACAGCTGGACGACGACATCTTTACCCTGAAAACCGATCGGGTTCGTAACCGGGTAGCCGTCAATGTCGATAGCGACGAGTGCGCTGTTGACCAAGCGGACTTCGACGGCCTTGCCACCGAGTTCGACCGCTAGCTGCTGCTTGGCTTTGGTCTCAGCGCGACCTTGTACGAGGCGGATGATTTTCTCGACTTCTTCAGTATCTAGGGGTTTGGCGGAATCCTTGCGGGCAACGCGAACGGTAGTCGTCGTACCCTTGACGAGTTCACCGGCGATACCAATGACCGCGGTACGGACGCTGACACCGGCCTGTTCTTCGGCTTGGCTGAGAGCACTGTCGCAGTTCTGGACGACACTTGCGATATCTGACACTGCCCCGGCCTGCATGTCGCTGAGACTCTGATGGGCGCGGCCGACGCCGATGATCTTCAGGCCCTCAGCGCCCGTGCGATCGACCTGGGCGATCAACGCCTTGACATACTCGGTACCGATGTCCAAGCCGACGATGTACTGGTCAGTGTTCTTTTTGACGGTCGTTTGGCCGGCAGTCCGTTTCGCCTTGACGAATGCTGCCTTGCCCATGTCTTTGAATTTATCGAGCATATGCTTTTATTCTACCATACCGGTCGCGACCCGAAGGGTCTGAAACGGTATTCGTTGTAAATTTATGGCTATGTTTTGTTACACATGAAGAGCATACTAGCACCCAACAAAGCTTATGGAATATCGCCGTTCCCTTATGACCGAAGTCGACAGCCGTCCTTCTGACGCTGCCGCTTTATCGCGACGTACGTTTCTTAAGCGGGCCGCCGCCATCGCGACGGTCGCCTTATTAGACAGCACTGTCACCCAAGAGCATTGGCCCGCCACACCGACCCGGCTCGTAACGCTCCCGAACAGCTCCGGAGAACCGAATTACAACGCCTGGTTGGTGGCACCCGGTTACGGCAGTGTCCGCGGCCAGCTGATGGCGCGACAAGTCCGCCGTAACGATTCCATACCCGACAGCGCACCGGTCGGCGCCTTCGTATACGGGAACGAGGTGGTCAAAATGGCTGACCTGAGCGACAAGGCCCAGCGCTTCGCCCGACAACAACGCCTGGCCCAAAATGCCGGGTCGCTCAGTCTCTACTGCCACAGCATGGGTGGCATCATCGGTCTCAACGCCGCCAAAGCCGTCGGCTTACCGGTCAGGGACATCATCCTCAATGGCTCGCCGTTCGATATTAACGACGCCCGGATGTCAGCTATGGCCCACGCGGCAGCCGTCACCAGCGAAGCAACCGGCTATCGTGGCAGCATCGTCAGCAAATACATCGGCGCCATCTACAAGCGCTTCGCCGATCATGGCGTCGACGGCCTGGGTGATTTCGTTGAGAACTTCGGCGTAGCCGGACGCCAGACCTGGAACGGCGCCTCTCCGTACTGCCTGGCTAGCCAGCTATGTATCCTTGATAATAACCCACTCGAACCTACCGGGTATGATGAAGTCTTGGTCCCGGGCTTTACGCGGGCCACGTACTGCATGCCGCACGACCCGGAAGGTGACCAGACCGTATTCGATCTGCAGGCATCGGCTAAATATACGGACTTCTTTGCCGCCCATGACATAGCTATGAGCATTACGAGATTACCGGTGCCGGCTCACGCCAATACCGTTGACGCCATGGAACACACCGGTGCATTCCTGCAGGGTCGGTTCTTAAACGACGATTCCGCCACCTAGACAGATCTCGCCATCGTAAATGACGGCTGACTGCCCGGGGGTAATCGCCCTGATATCTTCGTGAAGCTCTAATGAAGCCTCACCGTCATTCAATCGCATCGTTGCTGATACCAGCGGCGCCCGATAACGGGTGCGTATCTGGTATTCCCTGCCATCTTCAAAGCCTGATCCGATAGCGTGCAACTGCGTCAATGAGACGGTTTTGTGCCACAGGCGGGCGTCCTGCAGATCGGTCGTGACGTAGACCTCGTTCTTCGCCATATCCTTGCCGACGACGTAATACGGCAGCCCGCCACCGACGTCCAGCCCGTGTCGCTGCCCGATAGTATAGAAGATCGCCCCGTCGTGCTGACCAATCATACGGCCGTGTTGATCAATGATGGCACCCGACGGTTGGACGCCAAGTTCGTGCAATAGGAACTCTTTGATACCGACCTTGCCGACGAAGCAGATGCCTTGGCTATCTTTCTTAGCGGCCGTCGCGAGTCCCAGCTCGCCAGCCATACGGCGGACGGCTGGTTTTTCAAAGTCACCGATCGGCATCAAGGTGTGACGCAACGCATCTTCGGTCACGCGGTACAGGAAATAACTCTGGTCCTTATTATCATCAAGGCCTGCTAGTAATTGCCCGTCCTTGATGCGGGCGTAGTGCCCGGTCGCGATCATGTCAGCGCCATCAGCCAAGGCGGTATCGAGAAAGAGCTTGAATTTCACCTCTTGGTTGCACATGATGTCCGGGTTCGGCGTGATGCCGCTGCGGTAGCCGTCGAGCATGTAGTCGACCACTTTCTGGCGATACTCGGTCTCAAAATCATAAACTTTGAAGGGGATGTCGAGCTGGACGGCGACGCGCTTGGCGTCCTGATAATCTTCTTTCCACGGGCAAGTAAAGCCCGGCAGATCCTGGCTCCAATTCTTCATGTAGACACCGGTGACGTCGTAACCCTGCTGCTTGAGTAAAGCAGCCGTAACAGACGAGTCGACACCGCCGCTCATACCGACGTAAACCTTTTTTGACATATATATTAAATTATACCAGACTATTGCTGAGCTTGTTGCTGTCGCTCAAGATTGCGGCGCAGGATATACAGCTGGTGACGTCGGCCGAGGAAGAACGATATCAGTGCGAATGGAATCAGCAGCAACGCCGGCCACCAGATCCACTTAACGATGATTGTCTGACTGCTGCTTGATTTGTCGGTCGCACTGGCCGCCACTTCACCGTTAGCTACCCCGACGACCTGCAGATATGCCACCGTCCCGTTCTTATCGGTCGCCTTGATGATCACCTTGTACTGCCCGGCGCTCTTGTAGGTGTGCTGGATGTTGAACGTTCCGGCCGTTGCCACGCTGATCAAATCAGGCGGCGTGCCGTCACCCCAGTCCACGCTGACGGCATACGGAGCGGTACCGCCACTGACCACGATCGGCCAGGTCAGTACGGTGTTCGGCGCGGTACCGCGGCGTCCGTAGACGCTGGTCAGTGTCACGCGACTGCCGAATTCACCTAACGTAGAGTTTGTAAACGTCACTGTCGGCTTGTTTGAATCGGGCCCGACCTGGTCAAGCGAGTCATAGACACGGGCTACCAGGACGTTCTGGCCCGGAAACAAGTCGATCTGCAAACTATAACTGTTATTCGTACAGATGACCGCGCCCATGAAGATTTCGTTATCGAAGATCTTGACGAGCAAGTCGGTCTTACAGAGACCGCTGACGGTAATTGGCAGCTTGTCAAAACTGGCACCGTTGGACGGCGTCGTTATCGTGGCAGCCTGTGTCGGCGGTGGGCTGGTTACCTTGCCCTGCAGCCCTGAGCTGCCTGACTGGGGGTTCTCGGGTGGTGGTGCTGCCGCCTGCACCGACCCGACCTGCGCAAAACTGAGCAGTACGGTCAAGCCAGCCGCAGCCAACAGTTTATAAAACTTATTTCTTCGAGCGGGCATTGCGCAGAATCCGACGGTTGTAGCCCTTGATGGCTTTCGGAATAAAGATGATGCCCAGAATGATCAGGAGAATGATGACGCCGACGGTGATGATGAGCGGCAACGGTACGACGTAGAACGTCGTCTTAGCCTGTACCAACTGACCGGTGGTGCCGTAGCCAAAACTACCTTGAATCGTGTACTTGCCGAACTTACCAAGGCTCTTCAATGCGACATCGAAACGGCGGACGCTGTCCGGCAGGACGTTACCACGCGGATCGGTGTTGTTGATTTCCTGGCGCATGACTTCTTTGCCGTGCATGTCACGAACGCTGATGTTGCCGAACGGTTCTACCTGGATGTCACCTTGGTTCTGGAAACGCAGGACGGCGGTCAGATCTTTTGGCGTCGTGAACAGTTTGCGGGCGACGTTCTGGTTGCGGACGTCAAGGCTGGCGACGGACAGGGATTCGTGGATATCACCAGGTACGCGTACCAGGATCAGCGAACCGAGGCTGGCTGATAGGACAACGTTATTCTTGACGTTGTTATCAGCTGGTAAGAAGCGGACGGCACCGTAATAACCACCGGCGGCGGCATTCTTTGGAACGATGATATTCACCTTGACGTTCTTAGCCTCGTTCGGCTTCAAGGTGACGTTAGGAATTGGGCCGACGAAGCGCTTCAGACTGTGGCTGGCGGCGTACTGATTCTCGTCGAGGATTAGTGCCGGCTGGCCGGACTCATTGGCACTGGCGATGAAGTCATTGACGACAGCCCGTAGGTTGGCCGTACCAGTCTGAACGTTCTGGACGGTAACTTCGACGGTGGTCGTCGCACCGGCTTGGGCGATGACATCGCGGCGGACCGGAGAGATTTTCAGTCCGTTATTGGTATTGCTCGTCGGTGCGACGCTCTGCGTCGTCGTGGCGGCCTGGGCCACAGGCGTGATGACACCCGCAAACAAAGCGACTAACACGATTAGGATTGCCCGGATTTGTTTTTTCACCATATCTTTCTTCATTTTTTGCTTATCCTTATCCTACCAAACCGTTAGAAGTTTGCCAAGCAGATAAAGGTCAGTGTCGTGACGTATATACCCGCCGCCTGGTTGCGCGGAATATTCACCAGATAGCTGGCCGTGTACTTATCACTGTTGTTCGGCCGAGGCGCGCTGGCGACCACTTCCCCGGATACGAACCGGAAAGTATTTGGAATATCGTACAGGGGTGTCGCCGCACCCTGGCCTCCACCGCTCACCACGTTCGTGCCGACCGAGGGAGTGCTGTTGGCCCGTAGGTTCATGCCAAACTGTAGCGTTCCTGGCCGCGACGTATCGCTGGTCGCAAGCGCCGTAATCACATTGCTACCCGACGCCATATCTCCGCCGACGACACGGATGTTATAACCGGTGGCCGCATTGGTGATAACCAGCATCTGGTTGGTGGCAGTGTTGGCGCGGGCGCTCGAAAACTCACCGAAGTCCACCAGGTCGCCGGTAGCCGAATCGCAGTTCGGCCCCGGGATCGTGTTGGCAACACAGAAATATAAGAACGGCGGTACTTCGGACTCTATATTGATTACCTTGGCGAGCGCCATCGCCATGGCTCCGAAATCGACAGTGCTGCCGGCGGCGGCACTGTCGGCAAACGTCCTGACCTTGACGTAATACGTCGACTCAGATGCGGGGTTCGTAATATTACTGAATTCGTATTGGGCGCCGGCTGCCTGGCGTGCTGCTGATGTCCGTGACAAGAACAGCTGGTTCGCAGCCGGTGAAGTCAACGTAAAGCCGGTCTCACCAGACTGGCTGAGCAGCGAAGCCGCCGATACGTCCATACCAGCAGGTGGGTCACAGCTGGCGTCTTCGATTGGCGTGTCACTGCAGAACTCTATCATGATCGCGCCGAGCGTCGTGGTGTCTTTGAACTGGAACGCAGCTTTATACGTCGCAACATCGGAGGGCTGGTTCGATGACGTCGTCATCGATACTTCGAGTAACCGCGCACTGGCTGATGCAGTACCGGTTACCGTTAATAATACGACCGACAGAAACAATAGTGCTGTCCGTCCGTGAGTGATGGGACGTCTAGACCACACGGTTTAACCTCGTCGCTTAAAAGGTACCGGTTGCGATTAACATCATCGTCGCTTTGTAGATACCGGCCGGGGTGATGTTGGATGCTTGGGCACCGAAGGTGTACGTCGTCTTGATGTTGTTAAGCGGTCCGCTGGAAGATGCTACGAGATCTCCATATGTGCTACTGACGCCAGGGTGTGAACCGTTGTCGTTCGTCGTGTTCATACCTAGGCGGGTGTTCGTAGTGCCATCGTAAACTGATTCATAGGCCAAGGTTCCGCTGGAACCGGTGATAGCGCCAGTGGCAGGCGTAAGGGCGTTCATACCGAATCCGGCTACTCCGACACCGAGAGTAGCAGATGCGGTCGGAGTCGTGCCCCCGGTGTTGTTGTTGACAGCCGGGATGTCACACCCTGTAGTAGGCGTCTGCAATGTAACGTCGATGCGGCTGAGGCCTCCACAGACGTTGCTATTACGCACCCTGATAGCCACACCGGACAAGGCGTTCGATGACACCTGGGAGTAAGCGCTGCCGTAGTCTACCTGTGAAGAGTCCAATGTTAAGTTGGTGCCGTGACCCAGGGTCAGGTCAGGTGCAATCAGCGTACCGGCACAGTTGGCTGCAGCGATGTCAGCGTTAGCGACACAGAAGATCAGCGTTTCCTGGACCTTGGCGGTAATCTGGATGTTATTGGCCGTGCTGAGGGCAATACCACCATCGTCGATGTGAGTGCCAGTACCGTTCGCCGCGTCAGTGTAGGCCGAAGCGTTCGTATCACTGGCGTAGGTTATGATGCGGCCATAGAAGGAGTGGTTGGTAGTGCTCGGGTTGGTGACGCCATTTATAGTGAATTCAACTACGGAGTTGGCGGCCGTCGATGTAGCGGCAGTAGAATTGGTATATTTGAAGACATGGTTTGCGGCGCCCGCGCCACCGTTATCAGTCGCTACCGTCCATGTACCTGTGCTCAGCCCAGAAGTATTGGTTGCGGTTACACCTGACAAACTGAAGCCGGTTATAGCACTACAGCCGGAGGGGTCAGCAACGAAAGGCGTATTATCACAAAATGAGATGACGATACCCTTAATGGTACCTGTTGTAGCGGCGGTAAATTTAACGCGATAAGTGACATTGGTACCGGTACCGACAGAAGTGTTGCCATTGCTGGATGTACTGCCGCTCGGCGACGAGTCACTCATCGTGATGCTACGCACAGTAACCTGGGCGGCACTGACGAACTTCGGCGCTAACATCGCCGCGATAGAAACCGCGGAGAAGATTATAACGAAGAGGGCCAGTAAGTCCTGACGCCGTGTCCGATCCTGAAGTGTTTTAACTGTCTTTTTCATTTGTTTTTTTAGGTTGTACCGTTATCCTATCATGCTTATTCTTACGTTGCAATAGTTTTTGCGCATCTTAAAATGTCGCGATTGCCACCAGTACATGGTTGAAATGATATGATCCTCCGGGGGTAGCGTTCGTCACATTATATAGATATGAAATCGTGTAATCTGTCTCTCCGGTACTGCGGCTCGAGAACGCAATCGGGCTGAACTGAACATACCTGAAAAGGTTAGGCGTGTTGTAACCTGGGGCCGCCTGCCCGAAACCGAACGTTGTGTCCGGCACCTGACCCGGGTTAGCGCCGAATGTAGTCGGCAACGTATTAGCAACCAGGTTGATTCCGAACTGCTCCTGGCTTGTGTTAGATGCGGCGGCCGTCAGTAGCGGATTTAGCAGGTGTGTCGAGTTACGAGGTGGCTCGGAGGCAGTCAGAACAATATAACCACTTGATAGGTACGAGCGGACCGAAAAGTGCGCAGTTGCCGTCGTAGCAGTACCCGGTGTCAGCGTCCCTAAGTCTATATTGTCGCCCTCTACATTGAATTCCAAGTAGGGGTAGCGGTCGGTGTTGAAACCGGCTTCAGCCCTGTAGTCAGTTCCTGATGTGCTGCCGACGCCAAGTTCACCGGCACTCTGCTTGGCCAGATAATTAGGTGAACTGGCATTCAGCTCACCACCCGACCCAAAGAACGTCTCGTCCACCTGATAGGTGGCAGATGACATCGGATCGGCGTACGCCATACCCGAGATACCGAGTACGATCGTCAGGGCAACGCCCAGTGTCTGCCATGTTTGTTTTCTCCGCACCATTGTAGGCATAGTATGACGAATCATTATATAAAGTGCAATCCGTTTACGCTTTCGGCCAAAATCTGGTAGGATAATGCTAAAGGTTGGTGATGGAACAAAAAGACCAAAACGCTTCTGACTCGTTAGAGAACAAAGATTCGCTGGAGAACCCTGATTCTTCAGCGCCGGCCGGTGGTGCCGCACCGGAAGGCTCCGGTAATCTGGAGGGCATGACGCCGGAAGAAAAAGCCGCCGCGTCACCTGTCAAAAAACAGAGCGCCCTTAAGAAATTCGTACACAAGTTCAACATCTACCTGCTCTTGTTCGGCCTGTTGCTCGCCGTCGCCGTCGTCATCGCCGTCGTCCTGGCCATCAATGCCAAGAAAGCCGAGAACGAAGTCACGATCGGATCTCAGACCCTGACGGCCGAAGCGTTGAAACAATTATCAAACAGCGACGTTAGCGTCGGTGATGCCAAACAGCTGCTGACCGTCCAGTCCAATGCTATTTTTACCGGCAAGTTGCTTGTACGCCAAGACCTTGAAGTCGCCGGGAATCTTACCGTCGGCGGCACCATCAACATCAGCGGCCTGAAAGTCACTGGTGCCGGCACCTTTGATACGCTCCAGGCAAACAAACTGACCCTGACCGGTGACATGACTCTCCAGGGCCAGCTGTCGGTGCAGAAATCATTGATCGTCAACGGCAGCGGTACCTTCAGCGGGCCAGTTACAGCTCCCTCCATCAATACCAGCAGCCTGCTCTTGAACGGCGACTTCGCGACTACTAAGCACATCACTGTCGGCGGTACCGCCCCAAGCAAAGGCGACGGCAATGCGCTCGGTTCCGGCGGCACCAGCTCGGTCAGCGGCTCGGACACGGCCGGTTCAGTCACCGTCAATATCGGCACTGGTGCAGCAGCCGGCTGTTTCATCAATATTACGTTCGCTCAGAAGTTCGCCACGACGCCGAAAGTCCTGGTCACGCCAGTCGGCCAAGCGGCCGGTGGCATCGACTACTACGTTACTCGCACAGCCAACGGTTTCAGCATCTGCACCAGCACGGGCGCACCGGCCAGCAGTTCGTTCGGTTTCGATTACTTCGTCGTCGGTTAGACGGCTTTAGCTAAACGTTCAAGAATAAGATCACTTTGTCGGATTTGACGTGCATCAGGCCACCGCTGATTTCAAACTCTTGCGCTCCGGTCGGGCTCTGGATATTGAGCTTGCAGGTGCTGACCAACGTGATGAAATTATGGTGCTTCGGCAGAATGTCGAAGGGTCCGGTTTCGTTGACCGCTGAAATACTGTAGGCTGCGTCATCAAAGTAAATCTTGTATGGCGAATAGACTTTCAACGCCATCGTCGGTTTACCATCTGCATCAACCGCTTCCGGCTTGTCATCATCAATCAGCTGCCCGGTACTGGCATCTTGTCGGACAGCCATTAGACGATGATCTCCTCGATGCCCCTAAGGGTCTCGTCACGGGTATATCGTTCCCCTTTGCGGCCGTTCAGGCTTTCCATGATCTGCATTTCCTGGGCAAAGTACTGGATCAGTTTCTTCGCCTTGTGGTAATCATCGCGGTCGGCCGCACTTAATTCGTTCTCACCGATGATGGCGATGATGCCCTTCAATGATTCGTACTTCTGGAGCAGCGCCTGCACCTGAACGCTCAGCACGTAGTGGCGGTCGCCCACGATTTCAGGCGTCAGCATTGAGGAGTTGGTCTTGATAAGGTCGACGGCTGGGCGGATACCTTGTTCGGCGACGGCACGGCTGAGCACCAGGATGGAGTCAAGTTCGTGCTGAATCATCTGCACGGCCGGGTCGGAAAGGTCGTCGGCCGGGACATAGATGGTCTGGACGGCGGTGATGGAGCCTTTGTCGCTTGAACTTAGACGATCTTCCAGCGTCTTAATTTCGCTAAACATGGTAGGTTCATACCCACCTTCGGCCGGTACCTGGCCAAGCACGCTGGAAAGTTCGTTGTTAGCCTGAATGTAACGATAGATGTTGTCAGCAAAGAACAGGATGTCCTTGTTCTGGGTGTCCCGGAAATATTCAGCGAGCGTGACGGCTGACAGGGCGATCAGCCCACGTTGTACCGGGTTCTCATTCATCTGTGCGAAAAACATGCAGGTGTTCTTGAGCAGGTCGCGCTCTTTCAAAGTCTCATACAGTTCGTGACCCTCGCGGATACGCTCACCGATACCGGCGAAGAACGACAGACCACCGCCGCTTTCGGCGATGTTGTTGATAAGCTCCATGGTAAGGACGGTCTTACCGACACCGGCACCCCCGATAATCCCGATCTTGCGACCCTTGACGAAGGGTGCGAAAAAGTCGATGACTTTGATGCCGGTTTCGAGGATTTCTTCGTGTTCAGCCGAGAAGGCATCTTTGCGTTCCGGAACTTTAAAGATATCGCGTTTTTCCATGGTGTCCGGCAGCGGTACGTCATCACGGCCATCTATTGGCTTGCCCAGGGCATTGATGATGCGCCCGATCATCTCATTACCGACCGGGATTTCCAGGCCGTGCCCGGTCGCTTCGACTGACATGCCCTTTTCAATCGTGATGTCACCATACAGGTTCAGGCACATGGCAACATTGCCGGTCTCGATAGTGTGGACCTGCAGCGGAGTCTTATTATCGTTCTCCACAATCAGCAGTTCACGCAGGGCCGGCACCTTTTCAAAGAACTCGACGCGGACGACGAGGTCTTTGATTGTACGGACAACTCCTTGGCTCATCAGTCTTCCGCCTTTCGGAACCCGTTGATCGTTTCCTTCAGGCGGGCGTCAGCGATGGAACGCTTCGTGCGGTTATATTGCGTCCGTAGCTCACCGAATGACTCGTTCGCTTTCTGCTTGGCGGCACTCATGGCGCGGAAACGACTGGCGTACTGCGCCAATTTGGATTCAAAGATGAATTGGCTCAGTGCGATCGCGAGCATTGAGTCCTCCAGATGGGCGACGACTTCGAACGTCGACGGCTCAAAGATATACGTCTCGTCGGTTATGACGTCACCGGCGATATCTTCGCCGCTCTTCAATCCCTGGGCCTGCACTGCCTTGCTGAGATCAATCTGGGCCGTACCCTGGACGCTCAACGACTCATACGACTGGTAGAAAACGATGGCACTTTCATACTTACTGATTTCCGTGATCAAGGGCCTGACGTTGATGTTCTGATCTTTGGCCGGCATTTTGAAATAACGCTGGAAAGAAACCCCTGACTGGGCCAACTGGATCGCGCCATGGTGGCCGATGATAATGATATCGTGCTTTTCCTTGTCGTAATCTTTCAGCATCATGCGGACGAGTCGTTGGTCGATGTCCCCGCTGAACCCGCCCTCACCGGTCACGCCGATATACAGCGTCTTCTTGATCGCCTCGTCGTTCTTAGTACGCCCGAACCGGAACAGGCTGTCGACGCGGATCTGTTCGTAGATATGCCAGATTTCCTTGAAGAACAGCTGCGAGGCGATGACCTCGTTCTTAATGGCACTGATCTTCATACTGGCCAGGCTCTCAAAGACGCTCGTCAGGTTGACGATCGTCGACGTCTGGTTGATTTCTAGTTGGATGTCTTGCGGCCGTTTCATTTCTTGGCTTCCTCTTTCGGAGCTTCGACCATCACCTTCTTGCGCAGCTCATCACGGATCTTGTCGTATTCTTCATCCTTCGTAATCTTGACGGCGTACTCTTCGGCCTGCTGCTTCAACGTACCGACACTGACTTCTTCACCGGTCTGCAGGTTCATGACGATATCCATCATCAGCTGCTGCGCCATCAAGCCGTACGTCTCACCGGGTGCCTGAGTGAAAAGCTCACGCATACGCTTACCGCGTAACAGATCGAGGGTGGCTTCCGCGCCCATCTCAGAACCGAAGGTGGCGAACTCATGGGCCTGGTTGTACGCGGCCACCGATCGTAGCGCCTGCACGCCAAGGCCCTGCTGGCGCTTGTTCTGACCGACACCACCGACACGGGTCACACTCAAACCGGTGTTGACGGCCGGGCGGACACCATCGCGGAAAATGTTCATATCGAGGATCCACTGTCCGTCCGTAATGGACATGATGTTCGTCGGCAGGAAGGCGGTGATGTCACCGGCGACAGCCAATACGACCGGCAGACAACTCAGTGTCTTGTGGTTGCGGTGCAGGCGGCCGGCGCGCTCTAGCAGACTGGAGTGAGCATAGAACATATCACCCGGGTACGAGTCACGGCCCGGACTCTTACCGGCAATCAGCGAGATTTCACGGTAGATCTGGGCGTGGCTGGTCAGATCGTCATAGATGACCAGGACGTCCCGGTCGCAATCCTGCCAGAAGTACTCACCCATCGCACAGGCGACGTAAGGCGCCAGGTAGTTTACGACCAGTGATTCGAACATCGTCGAGACGATGACGATGGCGTTCTTCATGGCATCGTTCTTCTGCAGACGGTCAAGCAGCTCGGCGACGTCAGTACGACGCTTGGCAATCAACACATAAATGGTGACGATGTCACTATCTTTCTGGTTGATGACGATCTGTGTCGCGAGGGTACTCTTACCGGACTTACTGTCGCCGACGATAGCCAAACGCTGGCCACGGACGATCGGGAAGATGATATCGAGCGAGGTCACACCGGTTGGCAGCTGAGTGTCGAGCATCTCGCGCTGGTGCAGCGGCGGCGCTGGCTTGAATACTTCCCAGACACCTTCGGCAGCGATTGGACCCTTGCCATCGAGCGGTTCACCCATGACCGAGATCACCCGGCCGATAAATTCTTTACCGACACGAGCGACCAGGTCGTGATGCTGGACGACGACGGTCATGCCCGTCTCAACGTGTTTTGATCCAAGGTGAAGAACCAGTACATAATCTTCCATTATGAAATAGACGAAGCCCTTGCTGCCGTCTTCGAACATGACCAAGGCATGGGTTGAAACCGGGTGCAAACCCTTCACTTTCACCAGGAACTCGTTGACACTGATGACCTCACCGATCGGGCGGCCACTTGAGACCAGCTTATTGAAATGGCGATTGTCGCTCACGCCTTTACCTCCGGCGCAGCCTGTAAGGCTTCGGCCAGCATTCCTTTGTGGTCATTCAAATGCTTGCGCATGCTGCAATCAAAGTATTTACTCGGCGTCCGCATGACGAAGCCGGCAGCGATACTCGGCTGCAGTCCGACCGTCATAAGTACCTGGGGGTGGATGTTCTGGCGGAACCAACCGATTATCTTAGCCAGGAATTCGTCTGACGGGTCGGTCGCGAAACTAAGTTTGATCTTCGGAGCCGTTTTTTGCAGATGGTTCAATTCTTTCAGTATTTGTTCCCTGTCCCCTTCATGCGTCAACTTCACACCGGCCAGGTCGAAGAGCTGCTCAAGCCGTTGGCTGACACGCGGCGGACCGGCCGTTTTCTTGGGCTCACGCAGACGGTTTTGCAGCATAGTCTCATTGACACGCTCAAGCTCGAGGCGCATCCGGGCCAGATCAGTGGCAGTGACTATGCTGTTTGGCAAGGCTATGCCGGTATCAAGCGCCATTGGCGATATCCTCCCTAATGGCTTCCTTGTTGGCCTCAAGCTCGCCGATGATGTATTCAAGCTGGTCGGTCAGATCGATCTGGTTGCCGATAGCCGCCAAGATGTAGTGATTGACCACATCGGCGGTGTTATCCTCGAAGCGCTTCATCAGGTGCTCCTTGGCGTCAGACACCTCTTTCTGTAACTGCTTGCTCATCATCTCCCGCTGTTGGTCGACAGCTTCGTTCGTCTTTTGAATCGAGTCGATTGCCAGCTGTTTGGCGTCCATGATCGACTCTTCATACTTCGTGAACTCATCCTGTAGTTTGCGGGTGATTTCGGTCTTCATATACTCGTTAAGCTGTGAGGTGGTCAGGCGCAGGTCTTGCTGCAGGAACATGGCGTTCTCACCGATGATCTTCTCGAAGTGCAGACGGCCGCGGTTACGAAGTTCCTCACGGAATTCATCGTTGAAGATATGCTTGGCATTCTCTTCGGCCTGTTCATCGATGCCCTGCGGTTTGGCATCAGCGACCGCACCCTTGGATGGGCCTTTCAACGTAAATACCACCCACAAAAAGGCGGCTGTTGCCGCCAGTAGGCTACCAATAATCAGGAGCAGCCACAGTATCGTCATGTCGGGTTTCCCACCATCTCTGTTTATTTCACGCGCTTAAGCTTATAGCTTCAGTATCAAATATACTCCTAAAAGCCCGAAAGTGAAAATGATTAACGCGGTCACGACCACCTGTATCAGCCCTCTGATGATCGACTTGCGTGCAAGAGGGTTACGACCGATAGCGACGAAGCTACCGCGCACCCCGCTATACAGCAGACTGGCCGACACACACATCGACATGAACAGCACAAAAGCACTGGTGTAGATACGGATCGGCGTCACCGGCGTACCGGTAATGGCCTGCGCAATTATGCTGACAGTCTTCGGCACACCACCGGTCGAGTGAAACAGGAACGGGTTCTGACCGATGTTGATGTCCACCGTGACACTGCCGACGCCTGTCTTAATCATATTACCCTTAGCGTCTTTGAGTTGGGCAGTAGCGAGCACGTTATGTTTGCCATCGAACGCACTTGCCGCCGTTCCCAGCACCAGGCCCTGAGTCGTCCCCGTCTTCATACCGACGCCGTCGAGAGCAGAAACGGTGATAAAGTCACCGACCTTGATTTCTCCGCCCTGGTCACTGACCAGCACGTGGTAACGACCGCTGGTCGCGACATACGTCTTGGTCGAGGTGTCATCTTGGGCTGTCACCACGATCGCCGAATCGCTGGCTGAAATTACGACTCCGATCATGTTATTGATCGTGTCGGCTGTCGCCGGGATTACCTTGGAAGCGTCCTTAGCTTTAAGTGTGACAATGGTGCCGGGTTGGACGAAGGCGTCAGAGCCATAGGTCCGGGTTGCCACCTGCTGGGATTGGGCAGCGGCATCTTTGGCTGCCGCATCTTTCTGGGCCGCCGTGGTCGTAGTAGTGGCCGCCTGAGCAATCGGGGTCAGCACGACGAAAAGAACCGCTCCGGCGGCTATCGCACCTCTCAGCCGATGGTGTTTTAACATGGTTACGCTTTATTATAGGGCGGGCCGACGGGTTGTTCAACCGATAAGACGCTTAAGCTCCGCTAGGACAGTGTCTATGTCAGCTTCGGTAGTGCCTCGTCCCATCGTGAAGCGGAGACTCGCTCGGGCGGTCTCATCGTCAGCGCCGATCGCCTTCAGAACATGGGACGGCTCGTCATTGCTGGCACTACAAGCCGAACCGGCCGCTGCCAAAATGCCGGCTACATCAAGTTGGATGAGCAGCCGTTCATTGTCGTGACCAGGAAATGTGACGTGGACGTTGTTCGGCAAACGCTTCTTCAGCGACCCGTTGACGATCGCCGTCGGCGGCAAGCCGTCGATGAAGCGTCGTTGCAACGTCTTGAGACGGTTACCTTCGTCATTACGCATCGGTTGGGCGATATCCAAGGCCTTAGCCAGACCGATGATAGCCGGCACGTTCTCGGTGCCGCTGCGCAAGTTCCGTTCCTGTCCGCCACCATTTATTAATGGTCGCAAGACGATACCGGCCTTGACGAACAAAGCACCGGATTGCTTCGGTCCGTATATCTTACCGCCGTTGATAGTCATCAGGTCGACCCCGAGACGGGCAACGTGTAAATCAAGATAATTGCCGGCCTGGCAGGCATCGGTGTGGAGGTACAGCGGGTAGTCATTACCACTCGCACGGCGCCCCTCACGGATCGTCGCAACGATACGGCTCAGGTCGCGGATCGGTTGGATGGTACCGATTTCATTATTGGCGTACTGCACGCTGATAAGTACGGTCTTGTCTGTAATCAGAGCTGTCAGAGCTGCCTGGTCAATAATCCCGTCGGCTTTGACCGGCAGGAATGAATGGTCGTACTGCTCAGCCGGCGCGATGACGGAGTCGTGTTCGATCGTCGCTACCACGCAGTGAGCCTCGTCATAGGATCGCATCACGCCATGGATAGCCAGATTATTCGCTTCGGTCCCGCCGGCAGTGAATATGATTTCACTTGGTCGGCTGCCCAACCATTGAGCGACCGATTGACGGGCGGCCGCTATGTCCTGGCCGACCTTGCGGGCCGGACCATACAAGGCGGAAGGATTATAAAACTGCTCCGAGAAATACGGTTGCATGGCGGTAAGCACCGCCGGGTCGAGCGGTGTGGCAGCGGCGTGATCAAGATAGATCGGCTGCGCCATGCGAGATTACGAAGCGTAAGCTAATTTGGGTAGTTCGGCCCGCATCTTTTCGACGTACATGCGCATCGCGTTGTACAGATTGCGGGTTTCTTCAACGGTCAGCGCCTGATAGTGGCGGCCACCTTGTGACTTCAGAATTCCGGTCGGACGGATGTCGTAGCGGGTCGTAAGCGCCAGGCGTTGGCCGTTTTCCATCCATTCCTCGTGCCAGACCCAGGTGTGCTCATCGAGGCAGAAGAACTCGCGGCGGTTGCCTTCAGGAATGTCACCGAACAGTTCACCACCGAGCCGGGCTTCCTGGTGGATCAAAGACTTGTACATGGCAGCGCGGCGGCGTTCGCGGCTCGCCTGCGTGACTGGTAAGAGACTAGGCAGCACTCGCATATGGATCATCCTCCATTAGGATTGGGAAGTGGTACAACGATGCCGGCTCTTGCTCAACCGGTTGCGGCTGTAATTCAGGCAGAACGCGGCGGGCGACTTCGGTAGCCTGAGCCAGACTCTGCGTCATGACATGGTCACGAATGGTCAGCAGCTCAGCTACTTCAGGGTCGGCCTGACGATTTGATTCATGATTCTGTGGAAATGGTAATACGTTGCCCATGGTGGTTCCTTTTACGAGTTACAAACCGAATAATCGGTTCGCATTCGCTGAGGTTGCCGCAGCTAGTTCGGCGACAGTGTCGCTTCGAAGCTGCGCCAAGAATTCAGCCGTCACACGAACGTGTTTCGGTATGCAAATTGTACCACGATAAGGGTTTGGAGTCAAGTAGGGAGCATCTGTTTCAAGCAGTAAATTTTGCAACGGTATGGCTTTGTACATCGCCAGTTGCGCCGGATCCTTGGCAAAAGTCGCAATACCGTTCACCCCGAGCATCAGTCCCCTGTCGACCGCCTTCTGCATATTCTCCTGGTTGTCGGTAAAACTGTGCAGGACACCGCGGATGCCCTGATAGCTGTCAAAGATGGGCCAGAAGTCATCAAAGGCCTCCCGAGTGTGAAAAATCATCGCCAGATCGTGCTCCAGAGCGAGCTCGATCTGCTTCCGTAGAACGATGGCCTGGTTTTCCGGCGTCGAGTGGCCATAGAAGTAATCAAGGCCACATTCACCGACGGCGACGACCTTTGGGGAAGTCGCTAAGGCTGCGAAATCGGCCCACGATTCTTCACGCAGATGCTGGTCGGCTTCGTGCGGGTGGATACCGATACTGGCCCAGACATGCTCGCGGTCAGCCACGAAGTCAACGGCGTGCCGGCTATCGCCCAGCGTCGTACCGACACAGATCATCCGATCGACACCGCTGTCGACGGACTCCTGGATTATCTGATTGGGGTCGGTCATGCCGGCTTTGACCCACTTCTCGCGCGACATCAGCGGCGCAGTGAAATCCGGGTGCGCTTCGTGGACGTGGCAATGACTATCGAACAGACTCGGTTGCACGGCTAGTCCTCAAGCTTCGGGAAAAGAGTAGTTTCGCTAGGGCGGATGATGCCTTCGACGAAGATCGCCTGTATCTTCTCAGCGGTATCCGGCAGGAACGGTACGAGCAGTTCGGCTATCTCAAGCAGAGAACTGACCGTGTAGGACAGGACGCTACGCAGATGCTCAGGATCATCTTCTTTAGCGAGCATCCATGGTTTCTCTTCGTCGATATACTGGTTGACCCCTCTGACTTGGTCCCAGACGTGATCAAGGGCGCGGTCGAACTTGCAAAGCTTGAGGGCTTCATCATACGGAGCGCGGTCGTGGCTGTTGGCGGGCAGGTCACCTATCAGGCCGTTCTGATACTTCAGGATCATGGCCATGGTGCGCTGCACGGCGTTACCGAGCTCATTGGCAAGCTCGTTGTTGTAGGCAGCCTTGAAACGCTCCCAGGTGAAGTCACCATCATCATAGCTCGGGATGTGCCGCAAGAAGTAGTAACGGAAGGCGTCGGTGCCGTACGTTTCGATGATTTCGGAGGGAGCGACGACGTTGCCGATGCTCTTGCTCATCTTCTCGCCGCCACTGTTGATAAAGCCGTGCACATACAAGGTCTTAGGAAGTGGCAACCCGAGCCCCATGAGCATTCCGGGCCAGATCGCAGCGTGGAACCGAAGGATGTCCTTGCCGATGACCTGCGTCGAAGCCGGCCAGTATTGCTTGAAGTCTTCACCATCCGGGTATTCAAGGACAGTCAGGTAGTTCATAAGGGCCTCAAACCAGACATACATGACCTGGCTGTGATCGCCTGGTACGGGGATACCCCACTCCAGCTTCTCTTTCGGCCGTGAGATGCTGATATCTTCAAGCCCTTCGCGCAAGACGGACAGGACCTCGTTGCGGCGACTCTCTGGAATGACCTGGAACTCGCCCGACTCGATTGCCTGGCGGATCGGCGCCGTGTACTTGCTCAGGGCGAAGAAGTAATTCTCTTCTTCGAGTTTGCGATAGGCCTGAGGGTGGTCAGGATTCATACGCTCCGGATCTGCCCGGTTTTCCGGTACGAACTCTTCTTGGCGGACATCATACCAACCAACGTAGCTGGCCTTATAAATATCTTTTTCGAGGGCTTTCCATAATTTCTGAGCGCCGGCGACGTGCAGCTTGTCGGTCGTCCGGATGAACCGGTCGTTGGTGATGTTCAGCTGCGAACCGAGCTCACGGAACTGCTGGCTAACCTTGTCGGCGAACGCCTGCGGTGTCATATCGAGACTGGCGGCTTTTTCGGCCACTTTGAGGCCGTGCTCATCACTACCGGTTACATAGAGCGTATTCAGGCCTTTTTGACGGGCCGACCGTGCCAGGACGTCAGCCATGATGAATTCAAGAGCGTGACCGATGTGCGGTTCACCATTAACATAGGGAATAGAAGTTGTTACGTAATAGTCATTCATCCGTACTACTATATCAGCGTTTTTCTTCAAGAGGTAGTGAGCGCTATACTGTAACGATGGTAACGCTCAATGACCGCTCACTCGACCGACTGACTTTACGCCATTTCTGGCGTACCACTTATGCGTTCAAACGCGATTTTTACTTAGCTCTCTTCATCCAGCTCAGCACGATCTGTTTCAGCACCGTACTGCCATTCATCGTCGGTAAGGCGCTCAGCGAGCTTGTCCACCCTGGTCATCATCTGAGCGGCTACGTCATCGCTTTTTCGGGCGTGGCAGCCTTTACCGTCCTGACCAACTACATCGGCTTCAACGCTTTCTTCCGGTTGCAGCCGAAAGTCATGGGCCGGCTGTTCAACGAGTGTTATGCGATGCTGACGCGCCGCGGCATGAGCTTCCACAACAATCAGGTGTCCGGCAAACTGGTCACCGATGCCTTGGATTATCCGACTTCTTACATACAGTTGTCGAACACGGTCATGATCGATATCATTCCATTCGCTGTCGCTATCGTCAGCGGGCTGACGGTCATCTTCATCAATTCATGGATGATCGGAATCGTCATGCTCCTGATGACCCTCGTCGCGATCGGCACCGGCATCACCCTGCGTCGCCGGATGGCGCCGTTCCGATTGAAGCGGATCGAGGCCCGACAGGCTATGATCAGCCATTACGCTGACAGCATCGTCAACATTCAGACCATCAAGACTTTCGCCCGCGAGCAGGATGAGCTCGAGCGCCACAAAGCGTTGGCCCGCAAGCTACAGGCGCGACAGTCCCATGACTGGCACTTGGTCGCCAAGGATGGTAGCTTCCGTATCTTTTACTTATTGGCATTCGAGACCATCTTCATTCTGCTGACAATCTGGCTCGTCGACCGCGATCCGAGCTTACTTGCCACTGGCATCTTCGCCTTCTCATATACCATTACCCTGTCCAACCGTCTGTTTGCCGTCGGTTCGATGGTACGCGGTTTTGAAGAGTCACTGCTACAAGCCGAGCCTATCTCCCGAGCCCTGAATGAAGACCACGAGGTCAAAGATGCTCCGGACGCGAGCAAACTGGCCGTCGCGGCGGGTGCAGTCAGATTCAGTGATGTCGAGTTCCACTACGCCGACAGTTCGGCTGAGAACGTCGTGTTTGAGCGCCTCAATCTTGACATAAGACCTGGTGAAAAAGTCGGCTTGGTCGGACCGAGCGGCGGCGGCAAATCCACCATCACGAAGCTGCTCCTCCGCTTCGAAGACATTCAGCGCGGTACCATCGAGATCGACGGACAGGATATCGCTCAGGTCACCCAGCAGAGCTTGAGGGACGCGATCGCTTACGTGCCGCAGGAATCATTATTATTCCATCGCACCATTAAAGAAAACATCGGTTACGGCCGGCCGGACGCCAGCGATGCTGACATCATCCGGGCCGCCAAAGACGCCGTCGCCCACGAGTTCATCATGGGATTACCGGATGGCTATGAAACGATCGTCGGTGAACGCGGCATCAAGCTGTCGGGCGGCCAGCGCCAGCGCATCGCCATTGCCCGGGCCATCCTGAAGGACGCCCCGATCATCGTCCTCGACGAAGCCACCAGTGCGCTCGACAGCGAAAGCGAGGTCGCCATCCAGAACGCCCTATGGCGGCTGATGGAAGGTCGGACCGCGATCGTCATTGCCCACCGTCTCAGCACCATCCAACGGATGGATCGCATCGTCGTCCTCGACAAGGGCGACATCAGTGAACAAGGCAGCCACAAAGACCTGCTGAAATCAGAGGGACTCTACGCCCGCCTCTGGGCCCACCAATCCGGTGGTTTTATGAAGGATTAGCCGGATTACGGCTTATCGATATATTCCTGGCTCAGCCGCTCGAACACGGAGTTGGTCCAGCCGAAACCTTCCTGGCTCGGATACACACCTTTGAGCGGTGGTTTCTCGGGTGAGACGACATTGTATTTTTCAAGGAAGACGTTGTGTTGGTTGAACCAGTTAAGATTGGTCTTCAGCCACTTCATGGCGATTCGCTTGGCATCTTCGTGATAGCCATAGCGTTCCAAAGCCCCGATTACGATGTACTGAAGCGGGGCCCAGCCATTCGGATAAGCCCATTGGGTCGGCAGTGAGCCGACGACGTATTGGCCAAGCGGTAAGGCATCGGTGGTCGCCAGGCCGCCCTTATTCTCAAAGCGTCGTAAGGCTTTGACCATCTGCTTGGCACGGTTCTCACTGACCATGCCGGCCCACATCGGGAAATAAGCGGCCAGCGAGCTGACGGTGCCGCGCTTCTTCTTGGCGTAATTATAGTCGTAGTACAGCCCACGTAGTTTGTCCCACATGAGTTCGTTCATGACTTTTTTGCGGGCTTCGGCGGCCTGTTCCCACTTGGCGGCTTCGCGCTTGTCGCCGCTTATCCGGGCGGCCAGCGCGAAATCAGCTTCATATTTGTACAGCAAGGCGTTCAGGTCGACCGGCAAGTAGTTCAAGGCTTTGCGGCCGAAGCGTGGTGTCATATCCCAGCCGCTTTCAGCTTCCGCCAGATCATGCAGGTAATTGATGTCGTAATAGCGGCTTAGCCCCCGGTGTACCTGGCGTTCATTCGGCTTCTTGACGCCAAGCCAGACGACCTCGTATTCCTGCTTGGCAATTTCCATATTCTCTTTCAACCAATCCTTGTCGAGGTTGTACGCCCGGTAGACGTCAAAGATAAAGGTGGTCAGGAACGGCGGCTGCGACCGGCCCATCAGGTATGTCCGGGAGGCATTCGGAATCACTTTGAAACGCTTGAACAAAGCTTCAAGGTCTTCAAGGATGCCCATGACCAGATCCTTGTGGGTCTCATCAAGCAGGCCTTGAACCATGAAGTAACTGTCCCAGTAATACAGTTCGTTGTAGTCGAACCCGGTGGCCTCGCTGTAGGATGGCACGAGATATGGCTTCGGGATACCGAGCAAGCTTTCGTCATCCTTGGGATGGTACCGTTCCAGCTTGTGCCAGTATGAGTTTATGTAATCCCTGGCCCGTTGGACGTCGCTGGCTACCAGGAGCTTGTCTTGGCGGAATGAGAGCAAACGCGTCTTTGATTTAGACGCTAAATTCTTGGCTTTTTCTAACATATGCTTTAAGCCTAAGGCACCGATGCCGGTCGGTCAACCGACTTATGGGAAATTATTAAAATATTGACGTCCTGACTGTTGCGAACAAGTCGTGAAGCCGCCGGCACAGGTGCTTCTACTACTTGAGCTTAGCTGACTCACCTCCATGATCCCTTTCGAATTTGTTGTGGCTCACGACGACGCTTAATTTGTGGATATTATACTTGTCATGCTTATGGGGATGCTCATGACCTTTGTGCAAACCCTTACCGAGATGATGTTTGCTGGCTTTACCTTGGTGGCTCATAGGAATCGCTCCTCGTTTTACGTGACCTTTCCATCGTAGTCCTAACGGGCGGATCGAGCTATAGATATTTTAACTGCAATAGAAAAGACCTCCGATCAACGGAGGTCTTTTTCAGTAGAGGCTGGAAGCTCTAGTAGCGCTTGCCACCGTCGCCGCCACCGTAGCTGCGGCCACCGCCGCCACCGCCGCCGCCACCGTAGCCACCGCCACCGCCGCCGCCACGTGGGCGATCTTCGCGAGGACGTGCTTCGCTGACGCTGATAGCGCGACCGTCGAGGTCAGCGTTGTTGAGCTTTTCGACTGCGACCTTAGCCTCGTCGTCATTGCTCATTTCCACAAAGCCGAAGCCCTTCGAACGACCGGTTTCACGGTCGACGATGACCTGAGCGGACGATACAGTACCGACCGTTGAAAACAGTTCAGTTAGACTGTCGTCTGTGGTGGCCCATGCGAGTGAGCCGATAAATAGTTTGGTTGCCATTAATTCTCCTGTCTTGACTTGAGGTAATCTGGCAAACCAGTTAGCTGCGCCCCATCGAAAACATTTTTACTTACTTAACCTAGACCTAACGAACGTTATGTAGCAGCTTTTCTAGTAAGCCCATCTTAACACATAACATACAAGTGTCAAAGCCCCATCAGTGAATAATCGAACAGCCAAGTTAAAAGGTTGCCGTTATCATGAAAAAGATAACTGGAGGAGTTCCCAATGGCAGATGAAGATTCCAAAGTAGTAGTGATCACCGGGGCTAGCAGTGGTATCGGCCGCGCCACGGCTCATCGGTTCGCAGCCGCGGGGTATGGCGTCGTCGTAGCCGCCCGTCGCAAAGCCGAATTACAGATTGTAGCCAAAGAATGCGAAGAGTACGGCGTGCGGGCGATCCCGGTGGTCGTCGACACTACCGATGATGCCGGCATGCACAAGCTCGGTGAAAAAGCCGTCGACGCCTTCGGCCACTTCGACGTCTGGGTCAACGACGCCGGTGTCTACCTGGCCGGCAAATTCGAAGATACGCCCCTCGAGGACATGCGCCGTGTCATGGACACTAATTTCTTCGGCTATGTCCACGGTAGCCATACCGCCCTTACCCACTTCCGCTCCCAAGGCAGCGGCGTGCTGATCAACATCAGTTCGGTCAACGCCAGCGCCCCTATGCCCTACGTCGGCGTCTACAGCGCCAGCAAGGCGGCAGTCCGGGCACTTGATGAATCTCTGCGTATGGAGCTCCGCATCGACGGCCTTCACAATGACATCCATGTCTGCACTGTCATGCCGTCCATAGTTGACACTAACATTTTCCAGAATGCTGCCAATTACACCGGTAAAGAAGTTCAGGCTCCTGAGCCTGTCTATGATGCCGAGTACGTGGCTAGGCATATATTTGCCCTCGCCGAACACCCACGCCGCGAAGTCGTCGTCGGCCCTGCCGGAAAGGCTCTGATGGCCGAGAATGCCCATATGCCCCGGCTGTACGAGCGCTCGATTACCCAGTACAGCCGTATGAGCGGGCTGACCGACAAACCGTCACCTACGTCGGACGGCAACCTGTTTTCATCAATCGAAGAAAACCGCGGCATCGACGGCGGCTGGCGCGAACACCGTTTGCGGGCCGACCATCTGAATATCGGTATCAGCGTCGGGCTGGCCGTTGCAGCTGCCGGGATGGCCGGCGCAGGGTACGTCCTGTCAAAACGCAAACATTAATCGTCTAGGAATATGGCGAGATTGGTCGCAAGCGTACGGAGGCCTTCTGTCCGTGACATATCTTTCGGAGGCACGGCTTCGACGACATACCGCATATCGCCAGCTGACCCGTCATGGATCATCCGTAACATCCGTCCAGTTACAGTCCTACCGATATCGCGCGGTGAGCGTAAGAATACGTCCAACTCATCTGTCGTGGCCAACATAAGGTCACTTTCCTCATGGCGATCGGTTCGTCCGATCGAGACGTGCGCTTCAACCACCGGCAAAGTCTGGCTGCTTAAGTATCTTGGCAATGCCTCCCACCAGTCTTCCATCTCCCTGCCTTCAGCATCCCGGCGTAAATAATGATAGCCGTCCCAGGCGATACCTCTGAATCGTTTATCAACTGCCCGGTCTATCACCTCTTCAGTCGTAGATATGCCCCATTTCTTCAGCACGCGTACGTTCGGCTGGAACAATGGATACCGGACGCCGTGCTCGGCTGGCCCGCAACCGATTTCCGGGTACATGACCACCGGAATATCGGTCCTGTCGACCCTTTGAGCATAGCCTTGGATTTTGTCTACCGAAGCGCCAGCGGTTGAGAATACGATCAGCGCCTTACCCAGCGTCATGAGTTCGCTGACGCTCTTGTGCGGGACCATGCCTTCGGCGGTGCTCAGATAGCTTTGGTGAGCAGATCTCAGTACTTGGCCGACTAATTCGGCGTCTTCCGGACCGGCGTGGTCAATCTCCCGGGCAAGCCGGGAACCACGCATCGGATGGAGTTCGAGGCCCCCGTTGAATCCGTTTTCCTCCAAGAAACCATGGTGCGCTTCGATGCCGCCGGCCAAAGCTAACCTGGCCGGCAATAAAGGACTGGCTACCGCTATTTCTGTCATCAGAAGATGTTGACATGTTTATGTCAATCTGTCAATTTGCCATGAGCATTACGGGCCGTCATGCGCTACACTTAACTAATGCACCGACTCACGCCTTTTGGATGGAACGATACTCTCGGCTTCGCATGGGAAGCGCTGGCCCGTTCTGACTGCATACCTGCCCGCGTCATAGCCGACTTCGGTTCTGTGCTTCAAATTGCGACTCCCGAGGAACGACAAGCCGAACTGAGTGGCAAACTGCTGTTTACCAGCGAAGCCACGGAGCGTCCGAAAGTGGGCGACTGGGTTGCAGTCGCATTAAGCGGGGCGGAAACCGCCACCATAGAAGCCGTCCTGCCGCGTACGAGCGAGATCAGCCGCAAACATGCCGGCGAGCGAGCGGAACGTCAGATCCTGGCGACCAACGTCGACGTCGCCCTTATCGTCCAGTCTCTGGACAATGACTTCAGCGTCAAACGGATTGAGCGCTACCTCTTCCAGCTTCAGGACAACAATATCCAGGCCGTCCTCGTCCTAAACAAAGCCGACCAGGTGGACGATATGAGCGTATTCACTGACCAGTTAAAAGATCTGCATATTCCCACGATCATCTGCAGTGCCAGTACCGGACAAGGCATGGACGATATAGTTGCCCTGATAAAGCCTGGCCAGACCGCAGTCCTACTCGGTTCGTCTGGGGTCGGTAAGTCGACGATTACCAACTATCTCTTCGGCAAGGTAGTCCAGGATACGGGGGCAGTCCGCGAAGCAGACAGCACCGGCCGTCACACCACGACACACCGCGAACTGTTCCGACTCAAAGGCGGTGGGCTGCTCATAGACACTCCCGGCATCCGAGAGTTACAGCTCTGGGGCACCGAGGAAGAATTGGAAGAAACTTTTGAAGACGTCGCCGAACTGATGACCGAGTGCCGGTACAGTAACTGTGGCCACACGACCGAAGACGGGTGCGCCATCCGACAAGCGCTTGCTGACGGCCGGTTGAGCCAGGCTCACTACGATAATTATCTGAAAATGAGCCGGGAACTGCAGCTGACGGCCGAGAAGGCTAAACGGATAACCTTGGCACAGAAACAACAGCAGCGCAGTAAGTTGCGGAAGCTGCGACGGCGGAGTGCGGAGCCTACTATCGATGATTAAAGTATCGCTGCTACTTTTGAATCACTAATCTTTCTCTATACATTGGAGGGTGGCCCTAGGATTGTGTAGCGCATTGACAGGATTATCGGTTAGACAGTGCACGCTGTCATGCCCAACCATAAATAATACGATTATGAAAGCAAAGCTGCCGACAAGTACGACCGGCCAGTTGTGTTTAATATCCACCAGCGTATTGTTGCTTGACCTTGTCCCGCTCATCCGCCTCACGAAAAACCAGCGCATGACAGTTGCCGCGCACAATAGGAATGCCAAAACAGGCAAACCTATTGCCAAAAACTGGTATGTATCGGTCCATCTGGGCGCAGTTGGGAGTACAGACGGATCCAACTCATTGATAGACAGCAGGGCTAGGAATGGAACGACACACGCGATACTTACAGCGGCATTGCGTTTTACATAATCAGGCGTATCTAATGCATAAGACCGTCCCAGTACAGCCGCATTCAGTTTTACTACATAGATTGGTAACTCGGCAAAAGCGGTTGTCCATATTCTCGCTCTTTTAGTTATCTTTGGTTCCTCATGCAGCATGTCTTCGAGAGTCCGGACCATTTCGCCTGCATAGTCCTTTTGGTATGACTTTGGGTATGCACCCAGAACCTTTCTATACACATTTATAAGTTTCATACTTGCACCCCAGAATCTCCCAGCACTTGTCGCTTGCGGGCCAGAATCAGACTTCGCTCGTAGTGCTCCAGTTCAGATTCCAAAGATTTACGTCCCAGATCGGTCAAATAATAGTAGCGGCGGCGGCTGTCACTGGTTGCCGTCTGCTCTTCTATCAACCGTCGCTCGCGCAGTTGTTTGATGCTGCCGTATAAGGTGCCGGGGCTGAGTGTCAGTTTGCCATCCGAGTCTTCGGCGACCTGCTGCATGATTTCATAGCCATGCCGAGGTCTGAGGCTTAATGCTAGCAATATACTGAAGGCCACTTGCGGAAGCTGGTTGTATTGCTTCTTCATATCTGCAATTATATAACGTAGTACGTTATATAAGCAAGGAGCCAAATTGCCTGATGATACGGAATATGCTAAATAAAGTACCCGAAATTACGCTCTATTTTTGGATTATCAAAATCCTTTGCACTACCGTCGGGGAGACGGCTGCCGACAATCTGATCGGCAACCTCGGCCTGGGGCTGACCAACACTACCTATCTCATGGGTGCCCTGCTGGTCGTGGCACTGATCGTTCAGTTCAGTCTGAAGAAATATGTCGCTGCCGTATACTGGATTGCCGTGGTCCTGTTAAGTATCGTGGGTACACTTATAACTGATAATCTGACAGATAACTTTAAGGTCTCACTTGTTACTTCCACCATTGCATTCAGTATTGCGCTGGCCCTGACATTCGCCGCCTGGTACAAGTCTGAAGGTACTTTATCGATCCATAGTATTAAAACCACGCGCCGCGAGGCTTATTACTGGCTAGCGATTCTCTTCACGTTCGCCCTCGGGACCGCCACGGGTGACTTGATAGCCGAAAAGCTGAACTTAGGTTATCTGGTCTCCCTGCTGATATTTGCCGTTGTTATCGCTGCTATTACCGTAGCGCACCTGCGTTTCAAACTGAATGCGGTGCTGAGTTTCTGGCTGGCATATATCCTTACGCGTCCCCTCGGCGCATCGCTCGGCGATCTGCTATCCCAGCCTACGGATGCCGGTGGGCTCGGACTTGGAACGACTGCTACGAGTGCTATATTTCTCGTGGCGATTCTAGGATTAATAACGTATCTCAGCCATACTAAACGTGACACCATAAAAAACGACGCCGAATGAAAAAGCCTAATTTACATTCACCGCACAAATCGCCGTATGAAACCATCGTTATCGTTTTAGCGTTGTTGGCGTTCATCGTTTTAGCGGTTAGCGTAAAGAGCCAACCTATATTTTTTGACAGTGCATTCCTGCACTGGATCCACTTACACGCCACTCATTTTTACGATTCCGTATTTTTGTTTTTTACCACGTTAGGTAGCGCCGCGGTACTCGGCCCGGTCACCGTCCTGGCAGTCATCTTGTTATGGGTACGCAAGCGGCGATATGACGCCGTATTCTTACTTTGCTGTGTTGCAGGTGCCAGTGTTGCTAATGTTATTCTGAAAACGTTGTTTCATCGGGTACGTCCCAGTTTATGGCATCCTTCAGTGTTAGAGACCAGTTACTCTTTCCCTAGCGGTCATGCCATGTCCAGCAGTGCCGTCGCCTTGGCCGTCGTAATAATTTTGTGGGATACACGTTGGCGATGGCCGGCAATCATCTTTGGAAGTTTATTCGTCTTAGCAGTCGGTTATTCCAGACTTTACCTTGGCGTGCATTACCCTTCCGATGTCATGGGCGGTTGGTGCGCCAGCACAGTCCTGGTACTAGGAATCGCAAAATTACTGCATCACTTTAAAACAAAAAGGCCGTTAAAAGATATTTTGTAGAACCAATGAAAATAGTTTGCACCCCATCACTGAAGAACTCAAACGTTGGCAGTCTATAATCGGTAAACATTATCTCGACTACAAACAGGAGGAACAGCGCAACAGGTTAGCTTATAAACCCGAAGGGCACACCACTAATATACTTAATGCTTCGTAATGACGATTGAGGGCATGTTATTATCAGCTTTAATATCAACCTCACCTCCGATTGGATAAGTGATAATTGTATTCGTGTGTCCAAAATCTACATTGGCAATAACTGGTATATTTTTCAACTCTGCTTTGCTTTCAATCATTTGTAGCAGTAAATCATTCGTCATTTTGCTTGCACCCTGGAACCGACCGATTACGATAGCTTTCACACCTGAAAAGCTAGGCTGCTGAATAAGCGATACTAAGTTACGGTCAAAGTGATGAGGCAATGATTCCTCGTCATCTTCAAGAAACAGAATAGTGTTATTAAGATCAGGCATATACTCGGTTCCTTGCAATAGGTTGAAAGTGCATAGATTGCCCCCGCGAATACTACCTTCTGCTTGGCCTTCGTGGATCACTAACCACCCCTCGTTGGGAATAGGTTTTCTATTTTCCTGGTCTAAGAACCACAGGTCGTCTGTCCATTCCTTACTAGGCTTTACGTCTATCGGCTCATCACTCATTACAGCCTTTTGGAAATACTCTAGGAGGTAGTCAAAATGTTGTTTCATTCCAAAAGTCGAATAATGAATACCTGAATAGGTCACTAACCCTGTCTTAGCTAAAATTGAGTTATTTAGTGCTGTTATGTCCGAGAAGCCGCAGAAAATTTTAGGGTTAGCCTTTATAAGCTCCCAGTCAATTCCTCGCAGTAATTGATTGGAATTAAAACCGCCTACAACGGTCAAGATACCTTTTACATTGGGGTCAGCAAATGCTTCGTGCAGGTCTTCTAGACGTGAAGCAACGCTACTTGAATTGAAGTCATCAATTTCTTCAACGTGCTTACCAAAGCTAAGCTTTAAGCCAAGCTCATCGAAACGCTCATTCGCGATACGGCGTGTTTCTTCGCTAATAATTGATAGTGAACGTGAGGGACTTATCACACGAACCTCGTCACCAGCCTTTAGCTTATCGGGAAATATAAAACTCATTACAAATAGTATACAGACTTTATTGCATCCTCGAAGACCCGCTGGGTCTTCTCACCCTCTCGGGTGGTACCCTCATCAATTTACAACCAAGAAAAAAGCTCGACATAATAGTCGAGCGCTTTTCTTGGTGGAGCTGCGGGGTACCGCCCCCCGGTCCGCCGGTTCATCTGATTAGTCTTCCTACAGGTTTAGTCCATTTTAGTGTCTTGGAATCCGGTTTCTAAACGGACAAACGGCCAGATTCCAAAGTTCTAGTCTTAGCCACGATGATGAACGGTCATCATGGAGCAACCAAAAGTATAAAATGCGATGACGCTATTGGTGTCGCATCAAATGCACTGCTTAGTGTAAAACTAGGCGATAGCCATAGCAGGGCTGCGGAAACTGAAGTTTCCCCAACTTGCTACGAGCTGTTCTTTGACTTTTGCAGTTAAAGAAGTTTCGTCTATGACGCTGACAAGCGACCTGCTGATCTAACCGATAAAGTCCAACGTCGAGCTTAAAATTCAGCCCCATCAACCTGTATTATAGCATTTTTATAGATGTCATGCCAGTTTTCGAGCGACAAGTTTTGCGGGCGCAAACGAGCCTCGATGCCTGATGCGTCCAGCAGATTCTGCACGGTCGGCTTGTCGAGGCGAAGTCCGCCGCTGAGCGAGTTAAGCAGTGTCTTGCGGCGTTCACTGAAGCCGGCTTTGACCAGGCGGAAGAACCGTCTGACGTCGACGTCATCGAACAACGGCCCGTCGCGGCGTTCTAAGATAAGGATCTGTGAATCGACTTTCGGCGGCGGCGTAAACAGCTTGGCCGGAACCAGCATGCCGACCGAGACGTTCCAGTAATACTGCGCCGTGACGCTGAGCAGCGACATATCACCTGGTTTGGCCGCAACGCGCTGGGCGACTTCTTTCTGCACCAGGAGCGCCGCGGTGCGTGGCTGATTGCTCGTTTCCGACAGCTGCCTGATCAGATTGCTCGTCAGATAGTACGGAATGTTAGCCACCACCTTATAGTCCGGCGGCAAGGCCGTGTAATCAAACCGTAGGATATCCGATTCGACGACCTGCAAATTATCGGCCGGCACGACGGACGGCAATGCCTTGGCAAGGGCGCTATCGAACTCGACGGCGACCACCTGTTTGACAATTCCGATCAGTTCCCTCGTCAGCGTTCCTACACCTGGCCCGATTTCAAGCACCGTATCGTCGGCCTCAACCTGAGCCGCCGTGACCATGGCTTGTAGGCTGGTCTGGTCGGTCAGCCAGTGCTGTCCTAATGATTTTTTAGCAAACGGTAAGTCAGACATCGGTTTACCAGTAATGATTGTTAAGCCAGTATCGATATGCGTTAGCCCAGCTGCCATAGCGGCCTTTGGCGTAGCCGTCACACCACTTCAGCTGGGTGACCGGGTTGGTGGCCCAGTCGGAACCGGCGGAAGCCATCTTGCTGCCCGGCAATGCCTGACACAGACCATAAGCCCCGCTACTGGCGTTGCGGGCGGACGGGTTCCAGTGTGACTCCTTGGTAATGATGTAATCGACATACGTGTAGTCAGACGGTGCGATGCCGGCCCGAGCCATGTCACCCTTGCTACCGGCGAGGTTGGTACCTTGCGCGACGATCTTAGTCACCGGCTGGGTCGTCACCACGGCCTGGATGACAGTCCGGCCGGTTTCCTTACCGTTGGCCGTAATGACCTGATACGTCACCACCTGCTGTCCAGGCGATCCCTGCTGACGCACCGCCGTCGTACCGTAGGCCAGGTTAGGGTCATTGATGGTCTGGACGGGAGCGTCGATCACCTGCGTCTCAGTGGTCAGCGTCGTGCCGTTACGGACGATGAATATCTGCTGGCCCGGCGCTATCGGCTGATCTGCGGCCGGTGTCACCTGGTCATCTTTGGCGAGGATTATTTTCTTTTCTTTCAGCATGTCACCAACGGTTTTGGCCTGGGTGCGGGTGGTGATGGCGGTGCCGTACAGATTGACGTTTATGGGAGTAGCCCGTTTGATACTGATTTGCTGGCCGATAGCCTTCTGTTCGACGAAGTTGTCGACTGGTCGCGCGACGATGTCATCTTCGGCGTACGTCGTAACGCCGGATTGGTTAGCGATACTGCGTGACGTCGTCGCGGCGCTCTGGGCAAACGTCCGCGCACCGTTATCGATGATTTCAACCGGACGGGCACGATAGATATTGATACGGAACTGATCCTGGTCAATCCTGGTCGATAGCGCCGGCTCGACGACATCACCCTGGTTGAGTTTGATATCCAGTCTGCTTAACAGCTGCCCGACGGTCGACTCACGGCTCGGTACGACCTGCTGCTTCCCCCGCTCCTGAGAGATGATCACCACGCGGGCATCGACGATCTTGCCGTCACTACGAAGGTGCACAAAAAGACCGATACCGATCGTAATGAGGCTAAGGGCCAGGAAAGTGAACACCGGTACGGCGACAGGGTGCTTTGAAAAAATCCGGAACCGACGGATGTGCCGTTTGCGGACGATAGCAGAGCGTTTTTTGAACGTATGGAGTTTATTGCGCATAAATGGCGGCACTACCTCGGCAGCCAGCAAACTTGCAAGCTATGCCCACCCCGAGATATGTCCGTACAACTATTGTACCAAATCCAGTGCCCGGCGCACATCGTCGTTGACTTGCTCCGGCTCAATCGCAGCCGCATCCATCCAGCAGACTTCAGCGATTTCAAATCTCTGGGGACGTATCGAGGGCCGCTCAGACATCGTCAGTCTGAAGTAATGGGCATTGAAATGAATCGGCCCAAACGCGTAGGGTTCCGAGCGCAGTAATTCCAACTGATCGTCGGTAGCGACGATACCTGTCTCTTCGTGCAGTTCACGGGCCGCCCCGGTATGGATCGGTTCCCCGGCATGCATCCCACCACCGGGCAGGCTCCACTTGCCGTCACCGAGCCAATTCTTAACCAGCAGCACCTGGCCTTCATGCTGGACCAGCACGCGGCTACGCTGACTGCGCCACAGGTATACGACCAAAGCCGGCCAGACTACATAAAATCCGACTCGGCCGAGTAATCTCATAATTTCTCGAGGGGCGCAAAGGCGATGTTCAACTTACGGGTGCCCTTGCCCTTGAAGTAAATCACCGCTGTTTCGCCATCAAGTTCCAGCACGGTACCCATGCCGAACAGCTTGTGGCGCACGCCGTCACCTTCTTCCAGGTCCGGGACGTACCGCGGTTCGCCGTCGTCTACGGCCGTCTGCTGGTCATAATTATCGGGTTCACCATAGGTGTTGGCTGAACTGGACAGAACCGCGTCCGTCCGCACCGTCGAGGCGTCGATCTCACTTAAGAACCGACTGGGCGGATTGTGTTGGACACCGCCGTACAACATCCGACCGGTCGTGTAAATCAGGTACAGTTCTTCGCGGGCGCGGGTCATGCCGACGTAACACAACCGACGCTCCTCTTCCATTTCCTGCTGGTCGTACAGGGCCCTGGAATGCGGAAATATAGTTTCTTCCATCCCGGTCATGAACACCACCGGAAACTCCAGACCCTTAGCGGCATGCAGCGTCATGAGGGTGACCGTATTGCCGTTGACGTCGGCGCTATCAAGGTCACTGACAAGGGCGACTTCTTCGAGGAAGCCCGACAAGCCGGTGTCCTGATATTCCTGAGCGACACTCAATAATTCTTTGACGTTCTCCTGGCGGGCTTCACCTTGTGGCGTGCCGTCGTCGAGGAACTTCAGGTAGTTGATGCGCTTCAACAGGGAATCGATCAGCGCCGAGACTGAGATTTCTTCGACGATGACCCGCAGGCCATGCAACGCATCGCCCAGGTCCATCAGGGCGGCCCGGGCTTTGCTGGTCAGCTCCTTGCAGTCCTTCACATTGGTGATGGCCTCAAGCAGGGTATAGTCATTGGCCCGGCGCCAGGCGTAGAAATTCTGCAACGATTTAGCACCGACGCCACGAGTCGGCACATTGACGATACGGTCAAAACTGACGCGGTCTTCGGGCTGATAAATCAGGCGCAGGTACGCCATCAGATCTTTGATTTCTTTACGGTCGTAGAAGCGCAACCCGCCGACAATGCGGTACTGGATGCCATAGTGCACCATGGCTTCTTCGATCGAACGACTCATAGCGTTCGTGCGGTAAAGGATAGCAAAATCTTTGAATGTACGGTGGCCGCTATCGACGGCGTTACGGATGCGCCGGACGATCGCCTCACCTTCGGCCCGTTCCCCGTTCAGCTGCAGGATCTGTACCGGATAGCCGTCCCCGGATGCCGTCCATAATTCCTTATCGGAGCGTTGCGCATTGCGGGTGATGACCGAGTGGGCAGCCTTCAGGATATGGTTAGTCGAGCGGTAGTTCTGCTCAAGCTTGATGACAGTACAGTCCGGGTAGTCTTTCTCGAAATTAAGGATGTTGCGGAAGTCGGCACCGCGCCACGAATAAATCGACTGCCAGTCGTCGCCGACCACGGCGACGTTGTTAGCAGGACCAGTGAGTAATTTGATCAATTTATATTGGGCTGTGTTGGTGTCCTGATACTCGTCGATCATGATGTATTTGAAGCGACGCTGCCACTTCTCGCGGACATCAGGATGGTTTTCGAGCAGGCTGACCATGCGGTTGATCAGATCATCGAAGTCAAGCGCGGCGGCGTCACGCAGAGAGCGCTCATAAATCGGGTAGACCTGGGCCGCAGCCTTTTGAGCCGGAGAGTTAGCCGTGCCAGTATATTCGGCGCTGCTGATCATTTCGTTCTTGGCGCTGCTGATGAGACCGCCGATAGTGCGGGCCGGAAAACTTTTCTCATCGATCATCAACTGCTTGCAGGCCTGCTTGATAGCCGCCTGGCGGTCGCTTTCGTCGAAGATGACGAATGAGCGGGGGATACCGATGTGTTCGCCGTCCTGGCGTAGCAACCGCACGCAAATCGAGTGGAAGGTGCCCATGTACGGCATAAACGCCCGGTCACGCGGATCTTCACCGAGCAGTTTGGCGACGCGCTCCCGCATTTCTTTGGCAGCCTTGTTGGTGAATGTCACCGACAAGATGCCATATGACGACGCCAGCTTGTTGGCGATGATGTAGGCGATGCGGTGGGTCAGCGTCTTGGTCTTGCCCGACCCAGCCCCAGCCTGAATCAGCAGCGGCCCCTCGGTAGTCACGACGGCGCGATGCTGCTCGGGATTGAGCTCTGACAACGGATCACCGGAATGGTCGGTCGTATCGACCGCCCACGGATCCACGAAATTTTCCAATTGAGACATAAGTACTATTGTACCAATTCCCGGCCGCTTGCGCTGTTGTAACTATCGCGTTTAGGCTTGGTGGCTCATGCGGAATGCGACGTCCGTGATGGCCGCGAAACTGTGGTAATTAAGGCTGGCACTGCCGACCAGGGCACCGTCGCAGTCGTCGAGCGCCAGGTAACCACCGGCGGTATGCTCGTTGACGCTGCCGCCATACAGGATGCGGATTTCGTCGGCGACGTTCTGACCATACAATTCGGAGACTTCATACCGGATGAACTTCAAGGCTTCGGCGACATCGAGCGGCCTGGCGATCTCACCACCGAAAGTACTGATGGCCCAGACTGGTTCATAGGCAATAACCACCTGCGACACCTCATCGGCCGTCAGACCGCTGAGCGCGGTGGTGACTTGGTCGTGAAGGACCTGACGGGTCTCGCGGGCATCGCGTTCGTGCTTGGTCTCACCGACGCACAAAATCGGTGCGATTTCATTACGGATGGCAGCCGCCACTTTATCGCGAATCATCTCAAGCGATTCATTGAAGTAAATACGCCGTTCGGAGTGGCCGATGATCGCGTAATGGACGAGCCCACGGAGCATCGTGAATGAGACTTCCCCGGTAAAACCGCCCTCATCTTTAAAGTAAGCGTTCTGCGCAGCCAGGCGGAAGCGGCGGCGGTCGATCTCAAGGCTTAACGGCTGTAAGGTCAACATGGTAGGGGCCAGGACTATCTCGATGTCACGATGCGTCTTGATGTGCTGATGCAGTCGATGCACCAGCAGGCTGGCCTCATGAGTTGCCAGGTGCATCTTCCAGTTGGCCGCGATCATTGTCTTACGCATGTTTCTTCTCCTTTAAGACGGCCACGCCAGGCAGCGTCCGACCGGCCATTAATTCAAGGCTGGCACCGCCACCAGTCGATACGTGGTTAAAGCAATCGGTCAGTTTGCGGCTCTGGATATAGCCGACGGTATCACCGCCGCCGACCAGGCTGAACGGCCGGTGGCCGAACTCGCCGAGTAGCGCATCGATGACAAGTTCGGTGCCGTGGGCAAAAGGACCGATCGGGCCCTGCAGGCCGTTGGTCTCGGTAACGCCGAGCGTCCCGTTCCAGACGACCGTACTGGCGAGCTGCATGGCGCCGGCCATGAATGAGCCAGAAAACGGCCCGACGTCCAACACCATGTCATCATCGCCGATGTCCTGTGAGACAGCCGTCGGACGTTTCGGATAACTCTCGATCTCGGCAATGGTATGCGTCGACCAGTCAACGATACGGGTCTTGGCTTTGGCATCGATCGACTTGGCAACGACACCGTCCTGAGGCACGTAGAAGATGAACTTGCGCTTCTTGGCTTCCTGCTCCGCCTTCTTCAGGATGTCTTTGGCGATCGGTATTTCACCGATGTCGACCAGGCTCTTGCCAAGGTCATGTCCTTGGGCTTTCAGGAACGTGTTCGCCATGGCGCCACCGATGGCGACGACATCGGCGATTTCGATGAAGCGGTGCAGTATGTCGATCTTATCAGCAATCTTGGCACCACCGACGATGGCCATGAGCGGGCGTTCCGGCTGCTCCATGACTTTCGTGATAGTATCGACTTCTTTTTCTAATAATAATCCGGCGACACCTGGCAGCAATCGTGCCACGCCGTCGGTGCTGGCGTGCGCCCGGTGGACGACACCGAAGCCGTCCTGCACGAATACGTCGCCCAGCCGGGCCAGGCCTTCAGCGAACTTCTCATCATTCTTTTCTTCTTCAGGGTGAAAACGCAGGTTCTCTAGTAATAAGACTTCACCGGGTTTCAGGTCGTTGGCCGCCTTTTCAGCGACCGGCCCGATACAATCGTCGGCAAATTTGACCGGCTGGTTCAGTAACTTGCTGAGACGGGCAGCGACCGGCCGTAAGCTGTTAGCCGTGTCGCGTGGGCCGCTCGGTCGACCAAGATGCGCGATGATGACCAGTCTGGCCTTCTGCTTCAGCAGATACTGGACGGTCGGTAGCGATTGTTGGACTCGGTAATCGTCAGTGATCTTGCCGGCTGCGATCGGCACATTATAATCAGCCCGCAGCAGCACCCGCGGCGTTTTCTTGAAGTCCCAATCTTTGATCGTCTGTTTGGTAAACATGCCCACCCCTGCCTTTTTACTCTATTACCCGGACTTTGATAGTATCAGTGGTGCCGACGACACCCGGGTATTTACCCGTTGCGGTGACAATCATATTGCCAGGAACCAATACTTTTTGACGCTGCAACCAATCGGTCAGTTTCTGAGCTGCCTGCGCGCTGACCGGTTGGACGTAACTCTTGACGTCGTAGACGATGGCCAGCTGCTGGGCCGTACGGATACTGTCGGTGACGGCAATCAGCGGCACGTCGCTGCGCTTGGCAGCCAGGGCAAGGGCGGTCGCACCGGACTGGGTCTCGGCCACGATCGCAGTCGCTTTGACGGAAGTTGCCAGATTGATGACTGCGTCAGAGATAGCAGCCGCTTTCGAGCTGTCTTCATATATCGGGAAGACCGGTTTGACCGGGGCGTTCGATTCGGTGTAACGGATGACGCGCTTCATGACTTGGACGGCCTCGATCGGATAACGACCGCTGGCGGTCTCGTCACTCAACATGACGCAGTCAGCCCCGACCAGAACGGCGGTGGCGATATCGGAGACTTCGGCGCGGGTCGGCTCGGGCGCTTCGGTCATGCTGGCGAGCATCTGGGTGGCGACGATAGTCGGCTTGGCATACCGGATGCCGAGGCCGATGATCTGACGCTGGACGATCGGCACCGATTCGGCTGGGGTCTCAACGGCCAGATCGCCGCGGGCGATCATGACGGCGTCGGACGCTTTGATGATGTCTTCAAGGTTATCGACGGCCGCTTTGGTTTCGATCTTGGCGATGATACGGGCCGGGGAGTTCAGATTCTTCAGACGCTTGCGTAAGTTATCGATGTCATCCGCCGTCTGCACGAAACTCAACGCGACGTAATCGATATCCTGAGTCGAGCCGTACGCCAGATCCTCGCGGTCTTTCTTGGTAAAGATATCGCCACCGAAGTCGGTGTCAGGCAGGTTCATGCCTTTGCGCTTGATCAGGATACCGTCATTCTCAGCCTTGACGTGGACTATGCCGTCTTTGACGCTGCTGACGGTGGTGCGGACTTTGCCGTCATACAGATAGATGCGTTCACCACGTTTGACCTTCTTACTGAGGTCGTATTGAGTCGGAATGATGCCTTCGTCGAACCGCTTGCTGATGTATTCGAACCGAAGGGCCTGGCCGCGGCGGACGTTGATGACGCCGTCAAAGTCTCCGAGGCGAACCTTCGGACCTTGCAAGTCCTGGATGATAGCGACCGGCTTACCGGCGGCTTTGGCAGCCTTGCGGATCCACTTGATGCGTTGGCCGTGTTCCTCGTGGGTACCGTGGCTGAAGTTAAGGCGCAGGCCGTTGGCGCCGTATTTGATAAGTTGTAAGACGTGATCGAAGCTGTCGGTCGAGGGGCCGACCGTGGCAATGATTTTCGTACGTTTAAATTCGGCAATAGGCACATTCGGTGCCGTCAAATCTGTCATGGCGATCCTATGGGTATTATATGTTTCCCTTAAGTATATACCTTCAGGGGACTGGCATCTAGCTTACGCTTTCAACATCTTGCCGGTAAAGTTCTCGACGATCGCGTTGATACCGAATCGGCGGAGGCGTTGCAGAACCGTGCCGTCCGGAATAGCCCAGGCATCGACGAACAATTTCGATTGATGACACTCTCGGACGATCTTCGGGGAGATGAATTCGAAATTTAGACTGACACCGTTCGCACCGGTTGCTCTGGCGATGTCGATGATCTGCGGGCCGGTAAAGCCGCCACCGACGATGGCCGCCGTCAACACGGAGGGACAGGCCGCCTTGAACGTGATGAGCGCATGGTACCAGAACGAATGGACTTCAACGTTGCGACGGAAGCGGGCTGGCATCCTATTAAGAAAAACCGCCAAAGCATCGGCGGTGTGTCGGGCGTGCAGATCCGAGTCGGCCTTTATCTCAACGATAAGCTTGCGTTTCGCCTTCACCGCGACTTCGTAATAGGCTTGGTGGATCGTCGGGATATGTTCGACACCCTCAACCGTTAATGCAGCGATCTGGTCGTATGTGAGTTGGCTCACCCAACCGTGCCCGTCAGTGGTCCGATCGACCGTCTCATCGTGGATGATGACCAGGTGGCCATCTTTGGTACTTTGCACGTCGCATTCGATCGCCTTGAAACCTCGTTTGAGGGCCATACGGAAGGCCGTCACCGTATTCTCGGGAGCGATTATCTGCGCCCCGCGGTGGGCAACCATGACCGTTTTCATTACTTCATTGTAGCAAAGCTATGCAAGCGGCTAGGCGGCTTGTTGCGTGATGGGGCTGCCGACGACGATGAAGCCGCTTTGCAAAACTTCGGCGCGGAGACCGCCCAGTTCCTGAAAGGCCTGCATGAAGCCGTCTTTGCCGGCCAGTTTTTCAGGGCGTTTGCACGGATCACACAGTTCGACGCCACGCATAGCGACATCACCGACAGTGAATTCTTCGTCGACCAGGTCATTGAGCTCAACACCATGGGTGACGAGGTTGCGACGGGTCTCGTCGACACTGAATGGTACGACGAGCTTGTTGTTGGCCCGGTCTATCGCCTCCTGCCCGATGAGTGAGACGTGTCGGATCTTCTGCTTCTTAGAGTTGGAGTAGGCCCCCGTCCCTAAGGCATACCGGTCCCCGACCAGGCCTTCGCCGGCGATGGCGAGCGTGTGATCACGGGGCTGCATGGCTTCACCCATATTACTTGCTAGGAAGATTCCGGTAACTTTACCAAGGGTCGTTTTAGTCATGGTACTAGCATAGGAGGATTTTTTGTGATTGCAAGGACAAGAAATTTGAGGCGCTTACGCCGTCTGTCAGTTCTTCAAATTTAATTCGGTCGCATCGATATTTTGAGCACGAAAATAATTTTCCGGGACACCCTTTGGCAGTCCACTGGTACAACTGGTGTCCTTAATTTGCTTTTGGTGAGCCGTAACATAAATGTTGACGTGGTCATTATGAGCGCTTACGCGATAAAGGAGTTTGCATCCCTCAAGAGCAAAATCCTCACGAGTAATAGTATATCCGGCAGTTTTGAGGCTACTCCGGACCGAATCTACGGCTTGCCCGCCGTTCGTGGATGTGGAATACGATTTACTTACCGTCACATACGGCTTGCTATCGATACAGTCACCGCCTCGTTGAACATTTGCCTTCTGGGCCGGTTCTTCACCTAACAGCGCGACCTGATTGAATTCATCAATGAGGGGCTGCTTCTGCGCGAGTGCTGCCTTGTACTGATTATCGCAATCGATGGTAAATTTTGCGAAGACATATGTCGGGACACTTACTATTGCAATGACCGGAATAATTATGAAAAGGAGTTTTTTATTTATGTGCATGCACGTAATATAGCACCGGCTTGGGGTATATGCTATCAGCCGAGCTGGACGGATACGGATGGTCGCTGCTAAGTCTTAATGAGACGCAAGCCAGCCGTAAATATCCTCAAAGTACGCCGCGACTTGTTCCGGGGTCGCATCATTCAATGAATGTGAGAAACCGTGTTCGGTAATAACGTCGGCGCCAAATGCCTTCGCATAGGCATTAGTCGTTTCCTTCGGGACATTCTCGTCATTTTCATGCACCACCAGGAGTACACCGCCATCAAACCTGGAAGCACGGGCGAGCAACGGATGAGTTGATAGCCTGTCTGCATCTTGTCGAAAAGCCATGGTCGCGTCCTTATCCTCGTCTTTTTGTTTGGTGTAGAAATCAGACGGTCGATATATTGCCGGAGCTCGCAGCACGAGCGTATCAAAAGTGCGGTACTTCGTGAGCTGAGTCGCCAAAAAACCACCATAGCTGGAGCCGATCACAATGACCTTTCTGTCGGGATACTCGGATTTCATCCAGTCGAAGACATTGATTACTTCCAAGAAGTGCTGCGCAGGCGATATGTCCGCGATATCAAAAGGGCTGTCACCATGTCCGGAATAATCAAAGACGACTGACACGGCTCCCTGTTCGCGCACCATTCGCTCCGAGAAATCAACATAGGCCTGCTTCTTGCGATTAGAAGTCCGGCCGATAAGTGAAAGAATTATCGGACCTTCACTACCTTCATACACGTCAGTTTTTACAGAATAGCCCAGGCAATCGATATCGAGTGTTTTCATACGCCTATCGTACCACTTTGGGTCCATACTGCTGCTTCAATGAGCGGCCTCGGCAATTATCGACATGATTTCCGCAACGGTTTCTTCAACCGTCAAATGGGAATTATCGATAACATACCCGTACTCTGGCGCCGCGATGCCGTCATCATAATGCGCCTTGATACGTTTTATTTCCCATGTAGTTAACACACGGTCACCTCTCTGGCTCTGGGCGATCTCGAGGCAAGGGCTGAGCGTTATGAAAACCTGAGGATGGGCGTGTATCTCATGCTCCATTCTTTCGTAGTCTTCTTTTCTCACTACGAAATTTGCTACGACATTTTTGTTATTTTTGGCGGCCTCATTGATAGCCACTATGGCCAGATCCATTGCCAGATCCAAGTGCGTGTATATATCGAAGCCCTCAACCTTATCCGTCAGGTCATCTACATTTATAAGTGGCCAGCCCAGCCTCTCGGCTAAGACTTTTGACGTGGTCGTTTTGCCGGCATTTATGCTGCCGCTGATAAAAATTAGCATGGATGCATGATAGCAAAAAATGAGTGGGTAATCTCAGTCGAATATGGCTGGAGCTCTGCGCCTGCACGTCATGCTTGGAATTAATTCCTGCGCATGGCACTCGCCGTCGTACTACGATTGCCGGGATGAAAACCCAGTATCCTAACCATTGTACGGTCAGACTTTAGTCGGATGAACAGAATATGCTTGCATGAAATCATGTTCCGCTGAAATCATTCTGATCGACGGCGCCGTCGGTTCCGGCCAATATATCTTCGGGCTGATGGTCAACCGTAGTGTCAGCAATCATTTCACGGACTAGCAAAGGAGGCGAGTATTCCATCGCTACTGTCGCTAATGATTCGAGCATTTGCTCACGTATACCGGGAGGATTATTTTTACTGCTCTTTTTTAAATATGCCTCTCCATACATCGCATCTGGATTACTAAGGGATATAAGCCTAAAACATATCAGCTCACCCGAAGAAACCAGCTGGCGGAATACAGCAGGATCTGGGTCGACTGCGCCTGGATATGGTTTTTCATAAGCCATTATAGTTAATTTATACCATAATTTCTTTCATTTTGCAATTTGACCTCAGTCTAAAGTACTAAGCCCGACTCATTATTAAACCCAAAGAAAAGAGCCCAACCTTGCGGCTGGGCTCTTTTCTTTGGTGACCTCACGGAGAATCGAACTCCGATTGCCGGGATGAAAACCCGGTGTCCTAACCGTTAGACGATGAGGCCAAAGCGCAGGAACGCGATGACATGCTCGCGTGGAATCATGTTCCGAGCATTTGGGCATATATCCGTAGGATATGAGGCCCGAGCCATAAGGCCCCTTTATAGCAAGTTTGGCACCGCTAACAGATACCGACTATACCACATCCTCTCGAAAAATGGAACCTCTAACTAGCGACACACTTCGTGACAACGCCAGTACCGGACTCATTGCCATACAACACGGCCAGCGAGCGGCTCGATCCGGCGATAATCTGGCCGTTATCGTCACAGCTGGCCTTCGGCACGATGTACATCACATCCAGGCCGGTCACCTGTAGACCCTCACTATAATTCTGAAAGGACACAGCCGATGTCGAGTTCTTGTAATGCCGTAACTTGACGGCGGAAGGAGTCGTTTCGCCGCAGCTGTAACCGCAGATCATGAATTCATCGGTCGTCTCATTCGCTTTGATGGATTCCGGCAATTTACCACTATTGTTATGTACATATTCCATCAGTGACGTCATAAGGTTATTGGCATCCGTAGCGGCGGCGACGTTACGCGCATTACGTTGCAAAGCCGGTACTGCCAGCTTCTGCGCGGTGCTCGGCGTCACTTCATCGCCGAACCCTTTCGGGGGAACTTCCGAAGAGCGCCCCTGTAGAACCACGACCGCCATGACTACCAGGATGATCGCCAGTATCGGCAAGCCGAATAATAAGATTTGATACAGTTTTGAGCGGTCACGAAATGTAGTCATACCGGCATTGTATCAAAAAAGAACCCCTGCTATGAGGGGTTCTTTTGGATGTACCTGGGAGGTTTATGCCTGGGAGGCGTAGCGGCGCTTCAGAATGAAGTGGCCGAGTCCACCGAAGAGGGTGGCACCTGCGAACAGGCCGATGGTGCTACCGGTACCGGTGTGAGGCAATTCAGCCGGTACGCACTGAGGGGAGTTGGATGGCAAGTTGCTGTTGAACTCACAAGGAGAACACTCAGGGCTACCCACCGCGACACCTGGTTTACACTCAGAGACCGGAGGCTGTTCAGGGGTTACCTTAGCGGTACAGGTAACGCTCTGGTCCTTGATACCGTCGTTCCAGACCAGGGTGGCAGTGACAGTGTAACTGCCGGCACTCGCGTAGGTGTGGTTGACCGTAATCGTCTTGTTATCGACAAGAGTCAGATTGTCGTCCTTGGTGCCGTCACCGTAGTCGACACTGGCACTCTTGAAGGTGGCGCCGTTGCCGAAGCTGGCGGTAGTCGTGAACTGGTACTGGCGCTTCGACTGGTCGACGATGACACCGGCCAGCTGGACACAGCGGAAGAAAGGAACCTGGACTTTGATCGGAGTCTTACAGTTGGCTGACGTAACGGTTACTTCACTGCCAGGAACTTTGACGGACACGGTGACCTGAGCGACGTAGTTGCCAGGCTGGCTGTAGGTGTGCTCGACGACTTCAGCCGGGTTAGTCTTTTCAACCTTGGTACCGTCGCCGAAGTCGTAGACGACCTTGGTGACAGTGGCATTGTTGGCGGCAGAAGCTTTGGTACTGAACTGGTAAGTGTTCAGCTTGCCGGGGACAGCTGTCTTGTTAAGCTGGTCACAGCTGTAGCTGGGAGTTACCGGCTTACCATTGATCGGGTTGGCACAAGCGGTCAGGACAGCGAACTGCATGACACCCTTGTCGTCGAACATGACCATGACCGGGATATCGCTCTTCTGAACGTCAGTGGTCTTACTCTCATAGTAGGTCTTACCGCCGATGGTCTTCGGGTGACTGTAGCTGAAGCCGGTGCGGCCGATACTTGAGGTGTCGGTAGCGACGGTCATGCCGTCGACGACGATGCGGCCGTCACGCATGGCGGTACCCATCTTTGCGGTCGAAACGAACTTGCCGAACTGGCTGTTGACCAGGCCGTAGTCGGCATAGATCGCCGGCAGGTCGCCGGTCGCGTTAGCATTTGTTTTAGCGATGAAGTCAGCCGGGGTACTGGCACCACACTTGATGATGTCGTTATTGGTACAGTTGGCAGCTTCGACAGCTTTCGAACCACCGCTAGTAGACAAAGCGACGCCGGCGGCAGCTGTCATAAGAACAGCGGTCAGAGCGACGGTCTTGGTCATGCGGCTGAAACCAGCGAACTGGCTCTTCACACGAGTAAATAGATTCATGTATGACACCTCCCAGATGTTTACAAGCACATCATACCACTAATGTTAATAAAAGTCAATACCTACTTGATATAGAAAATCCCCCGCTGCTCTGTTGCCAGATAGGCGGGGGATCTTCAAAGAGTTTGTTCGGAGCGGTCAGTCATGCTCGTTACTAGTGGGAAGCATAGCACATTATTGTACTTTTTACTACCGCTTATGCACAGGTTTGAGGCCTGTTATAAGCTGACACGACGACGAGCGAACAAACGGTGGGCAATGGCGGCGACGAGGCTCGTACCTGCGAACAGGGCGATCATGTCACCAGGACCGGTGTGTGGCAGCTCGGTAGGAGCTACCGGCGTACCAGTCGTGAAGCTGACCGGCTTAGCGCAGGTCTGGCTCTTTACGACTTTGTCAGTACCGTTTACGGAGAACAGTAAGCTGGTAGTGACAGTGTAGTTACCTGCCTTGGCGTAGGTGTGGTCGACAGCGGTACCGTAGTTACGGGTAGCTGGGGCCGAACCATCACCGAAGTCATAGGTAACGGTCTTCAAAGTAGCGCCGTTTGTAGCGGTGTACTTCGTGACTTTGGCAGTGACCTTGCGGTCAGCACCAGGGGTCAGCGTGAAGGCATCACAGGTGTAGACCGGAGTCGACGGAGTGGTGTCACACTTCTTGTTAACATCGGTGTAAGCCGTGTTGTAGTACTCAGGAGTACCCTTCGGGTGGGCGATACCGACGTTCGTGAAGCGGGTGTTACCGCAAACGAGCTTGGCAGCATCAGCAACCTTGACTTGGATAACGACGTAAGCCTTAGCGCCTGGAGCGTAGTCACCGATCAGGATACCGTTAACGGTAACCGCATCAGTGGTGTCTTTGGCACCGGTCGGGTTGTTGCTGTTGGTGACAACAGTCGTACCCTTGACGTAGGTCATGTTCGGTGGCAAGTTGTCACGGACGATGACGTTCTTAGCAGTCGTGTTACCAGTGTTTTCGTAGGTAATCATGTACTTGAGGGTGTCGCCAGGGTTGGCGGTGTTCGTGGTTGCCCACTTACCGGTTTCGCTGGCCTTTTGGACCTGCTTGACGACTTTGGTGCCAGGAACCATAACGCGGGCCATTACCGTGACGGTAGCGGCGAAGTTGTAGCATGGCTTCTCGTCTTCAAGGACGAGGCCCTGGCCACTGGTAACGATAGCATCCGAAACGGTCGTGTTGACGATGTTCAGGTTGTCGTTGGTACCAGTGTTGTGGCGCCAGACGGCGGTACCAGGGATGTACTGCAAGTAAGCGTCACTGCGGTCCAGGTTGACAGTCGTCTGGCTGGTTACGGTGTTGCTGTTGTCAGAACTGATGGTAGCGGTCTGAGTCTGAGTCTTACCGGCAGTCGTAGGAATGTCGATCTTGACGCGGACGTTCTCTGCGATCTTACCGGAGTCCGGGTTTTCGCGGTTGTGGTAGTAAACCTGCAGCTTAACGACTTGGTTATAGCTGGCATTTACGTTGTGTTGGTATTGTGTGTCCCCAGCGGTAACGTTGGCGACGCCCATGGAACCTTCGATGGTCACGGCCTGGGCAGCTGAAGCAGCGACAGGAAACGTGAATGCGAGGGCCAGGATGGCAGCCGTTGCGAGACGCTTAGGGAGGTTGTTGAACAGACGTGAAAGTTTCATTTCACACCTCCTTGATTAAAATTTACGTACCGGTTGGCAATATTTGAAGTTGACGGTATTGAATTGTTAAACGACGTTAGTGACCGTGTCGCTTTTCAACCCACCCGCGGCAAACTCCTAATGATTGCCAGATTTTAGCATAAAACTTACAATATGTCAATCTTATGCTTATGTTTGTCCATTGCCCGAATTGTTAATGTTCACCTACGGCCTGCCGGCGGTGGGACGCATATGATAAATCAGATCATTACAAGTCATCAGGGGGTGTTGCGGCAGGACGGTCTTGGGGGTTTATTGAAAATGTAAGTATGAAGGCATAGGCCGACAACCATTTTCGTCCCGAAGACCGTCCTGCGCTTGCAACGCCTTGTTTATTGCATCGGTCTCCCGATTTGGTGATTTTGGTGCGACGATACAGCCAGTGGATTACTTCCGAGGTTTGCACCACCGGATCCAACTGACCTTAGTCGTCACATCTCTTCCTCACTAACCGTGAAAAAATCTCACAGCCAGTCGGCTTATCCCTGGGGGGTCCCGGGGTCGCCAGCGTTGGTAGCGCCACTGGGGGTGGTCGCATCGCTACCAGAGGAACCGGTGGAACCGGAGTCGTCGCCCGAAGACGAAGAACCCGAGTCACCGGAAGAAGAGCCACAGGTCGTGCAGGGTGCCGGGTCCGGGATCACCGGGTCAGGCTGTGCAACGACGACCGTGCCACCATCATCCACCGTGCTGCCACCGGGCGCCGCTCCACCAGTTTCGGCGGGGGGGACGTATCCGTTGTCCGAAGACTCGGCAGGCGGCGGCGAACCAGCTCCGGGACCGGGGTCCAGGACGACAGGCGCCGTGACGGGAGCGGGCTGCATGGCCTCTTCCTGGGCGTCGTTGCCGGGAACCAGCGGGGGCTGAATGACCGGGTTAGCCGGGCAATTCGGGCCACCGTTCTGCTGGCAGTCCCAGGTGTTGGAGTCGTCCTTCTCGTACGAGCAGTGCGTGTCATCGGTGTAGTGGTACCCGATGGCGGCCGGCAGTTGCACCGGGGTGCACGGCGGCGTGACGGGCGGAACCCAGGTGCAACCGTTGTCCGTGGTCGTGTAGCCGGAGCCCGGTGAGGGGATAGGCGTGCACGGCGGGGACGAAGGCGGCGTCCAGGTGCAACCGTTGTCGGTCGTCGTGTAACCCTCGCCCGGGGACGGGATCGGGGTGCACTCGACCGGCGGGTTGGGCGCGATGTTGCATCGGTCATCCGACGTGTAGTGCTGACCAGCCGGCAAAGGCACGATCGGGGTGCACTCCTGCGGCGGCTGGACGATCGTCCGAACCTGGCAGCGGGTGCTGTCGGTGTACTGCTCGTTGGCCTGCAGGTGCGCGATCGGCGTGCACGGCGGGGTGTCCGTCGTGGGCGGCGTCTCAGGCGTCTGCGGGGTGGGCGGAACGATCTCGGTCACCGTGTGGACGGCGATCGGACCTTGGACCGTGATGGACTCTTCCGGCTGGAAACCACACGCCAGGCGCAGCTTGCGCGTCTCACCGTTGTAGGTGAACACGAAAACCTTGCCGGCCGCGAAGCCTTCCGTGGCACGGAACAACGTCGGCATCTCGCCATCGGCAGCGGGGATCATCCCGAGCGTCCGGTAGAAGTGCCGATCGTTGCTGAGCCTGATGTTGTCGATCTTCGACACGAAGTCGTCGACCGCCGTCATCCACTCGTCGTGGTGGTTCGCGTAGTAGGCCGCCTGCTCCTGCGCCGAAGCGAGGGACATCTGGAGGCCGTCCTTGGCGAACGCTTCATCCACGGCGAAGTGCAGCGGGTCCTGACGATCGATCGCCTCCAGCTGCACGAGGCAGTCGTTGGCGTCCGAACAGTCGACGGCCGGCCCGAAGTTGTTGCTGCCGGGCGTGGCGTCGTTGCTCAGGAAGTGAACCTGGGTGTCGGTGCCGGCGGTGTCGCCTGCGTCGTCACCAGAGTCACTGTCCGTGTCAACGTCGTCCGTGGTCGTCGAGCTCGAAGAGGCCGACGTGGACGTGTCGCTGGCTGAAGCGCTGTTGGGCGTCGTGTCCATGGTGTTGCCAGCCACGATGAGCACCACGAGGGCGATCAGAGCGGCGACACTCCAGAAGATACGAATACGCCAGCGGCGCTGTGAGCTCCTGGTGGGAGCCACACGGGTTCCCGAAGAGCTGGGTGCGGACATGGTGCCTCTCTCTGTGGAAGGGGGTGGACATACTCGAAGAGCACGAAATCACAAATCCCGAAGGACGTGACAAGCCGGATACTGTATCAATACCCAGGTTGCCACGTCCTTCTGAGGGAGCACGAAATAGCAATAAAAAAGCGTTACATCTGCACGCGGGAGCAGTCGGAGCCCATAGGACTCGACGGCCACTCAACCAAGGCAGACCACACCCTATAACGCAAACGTCATAGAGCATGGTCTGCCCTGATCAGCGTGCTGATGGTCTATAATGATCTGATTTGTCAAAGGACCCCTCGTCTAGCGGACTCCCGGTGACAATGGCTAAAGTAGGTTGCCCCACCCTGGTCACTGCCCGGTCACGGAACAGTTCTCCACATCCGTAAAATAGGATGAGCACATATTAGCATTTTCTTGCTAAATTGTCAATATTAAGCATAAGCTACCTTACGGTAACTGTCTCTGTTTTTCCCTCGCTTTTATCGCTCGGCGCCAGCACCGCTTTCTTGTCCAGACTGAATCCGAACGTACTCCCCTTGCCTTCCTGACTTTCGAAGATGATAGTACCCCCTTGGGCCACGATCACCTTACGTGCCATGAAAAGGCCTAAACCGGTTCCGTCAGGGCGTACCTGGCGGGCATTATTTGCCCGGTAGAACTTCGTAAACAGATGGTGTTGCTCTGATTTAGGCACACCGATACCGTTATCCTTGATGCGCAGTTCTATCGTGTTCGGCGTCTCTGACAGGGTCAGGGTGACCTCCCCGCCCGGACGGGTGTAATAGATAGCGTTATCCATGAAGTTCATGACCACCTGCCTCGTCTTGGTCTCGTCCACCATCACCTTTGGGAAATTCTTTGGCGGGTCGAATTTGATTTTTACCTGCCGGGCCTCAGCCGTCTCGCGTAACTGATCAGATTCTTCGGTGATGATAGCACTCAGATCGGTCTCAGACGGCATGATGATAAACTTCCCTGTTTTCAGGCGAGACACGTTCAACAGATCGGCGATCAGGAAAACCATCCGCTGAGAGCTGATGAAAGCCTGGTTCAACATCTGGCGCTGGAGTGGCGTTATAGTACCAGCATCGCCTTCTAATACCATGCTTATATAGCCTTTTACGGAGGTTAGTGGCGTACGCAACTGGTGAGAGGCCATACTGATGAAGTCGTCTTTGGTCTCGTCTAACGACTTCAGACGCTTGTTGGTATTACGCAGCTGCTTGGTGGCGTCCGTAATCTTCTGCTGAAGGGTAAGGTTGAAGTTCTGGATCTCTTCGAAGTGCAGGGCGTTCTGCAATGTCAACGCGATTTCGTCGGCGGCAATGCTCAGCAGCCGCTTGTCGCGGCTATTGTATGATTGACCCGACTGCTTGAAGCCCAAGGTGATGTAGCCCAAATCATCACGCTGGGTGCGCAGCCTGACGGCTACGGCGATATTCTCGGCTTGCAGGTCGCTGACGATATCGTCATGACCATCGACTTCATCGAGCACCAGGATATTCGTATCGGTCTTTTTGAACAGTTTATCGAGCGCCATCTTCGGCTTGAACGGATGCTCGTCACTCAGCCAAAAATTTAATTCCCTCGTCCGGATGGCCGACTGCAGGATGGCCTTGCTCTGCTGTTCGATTTCGTCGGCGTTGATTGCACCGACCATGACGTTGCTCAAGCGGTCGATGACCTCCTGCGGCTCGTAATAGTCTCGCAAAAACAGCCGGTTAGTGAACTTGTTGAAGCCGTTCTTAACGAACTCATAACACACCAACAGCAGCAGTGCGGCGAACAGACTTAGTATCGTACTGACGGCGTCAAGGTTTATGTGGAGCATCCGGGTACCGACGATGACGATCAACAGCAGGTAAATGCACGTCACGACTCCGAGCGTCAGTGAGTAGGCCACGGCCCGCACCACGAAGAGACGGAGGTCGAACAGGCGATGCCTGATGATCGCATAGAAGATGCACGATGCAAGTACCACGACCCCAAGGTAGGAGGCGTTACCTGCCAGCAGGTTGATGCCGGACGAATCAGTCAACGCCGGCACGATGATATTGGCAAAGATTATCAGAACGACACCTGTCGCCAGGCCGGTCGACATCAACCTGATCTGTTGCTTCAGCTTATCCTTCGCGTATCGGGATGCCAGCGCCATGTTGCAGACCCCCAGGCAAGCCAACACACCGACCACCAACACATACCAAGCAAACAATGGTCCATATCCAAGGACGGTGGCATGATCATGGTACGTAATAGACAGTGCTGACGGTAAAAGCGTGCTTACGATACCTAGGATGATAGCGACTAAGAAATAGCGCCGCAGGCTATATTGCCACTTAGCCAGATGTGAGCGCTTGTTCGACCGCTGCAAAATGACCAGGGTGAACATCCAATAAAAATAAATCGCCACCATACCGAGCATGAAATCCGCATGCGCGAAATGGCCGGCGACTGCCAGTTGCTTGAAATTAGATCCTATATAGTTAGCCACCATCCACAGCGCAGCCGTAAATGTGAAAGCCGCAAAATAGGTGTTGACCTTGTCGGCTTTGCGGGCCAGCACGAAGCTGGCCATGAATATGTTAAGAACCACCAATATCGCGACACCGACGCTAAGCCACATTACTCTACATGGTAATGCTTTTTACGGCCGAGGGCAAACTGCTTTAGCTTTCACCCGAGGTATCAGCCACGTTGTCCCGAACTCCCTGGGTGATTGCCCGTCGTACGGCGATGGTTATACCCAGGTCGACAAGGGATGGCATTAAGACGCCCCAGGATTCCACCGGCAGATGGCTTGTCACGGCTATCGCCGGGGCCACGAATTCACCGACGGCTCCGACCGTATTGACTACGAAGCCGGCCTTGAACAGCTTGCTGTCATTGGCACGTTGCGCCAGGGCGGGAATCTGCTGCTTCAGTTTCAGAGGATTCTTAACTTCCCCGCCGACGGCCGACACCATCATGGCGGCGCCACCGAGCCACAGGGCTTCCATTGCGAGCATTTCCGCAGCGACCGCAGGTGCTTCCTGTTTGATATCTTGAAGCGTCTCATCCAACGGATTGAAGGCGAGCGTCGCGCCCATACTGACCGCAAAGGCACCGAGCGCTAATCGGCCCCGGTAGCGTTTGAAAAAGCCCGGTCGATCGGCCTCAGCCGGCTCAACTGATTCATTGTGCACCGTCGGCTCGACAAACTCTACCGGCTTCCCTGTTCCGATGTCATAGACCGGTGCCATAAAAGCTTCCGGCTCTATCGGTTCTATCGGTATTCCGTCAAAGGGTTCTGGGGTTTCAGGATAAGACATTGGAGCAACCTAGTTGAAGAACTTATTGGTGGCCTTAGGAGACCGGGCGGCTAACTGCATCAGCCCACCGGCTGCCCATCGAGTCAATCGGTTCTGAGGTAATTTGAACGGTAACACACTACCGTCGAACAGTTCTTGGCCGTCGTAGACACAGACGACACCGTAGTTCATCGAAGGCTCGTCCTGATAAGCATCAGGCACCATCTTTATACAGTTACACCCAACCCGTTCGTACAGGCGTAGCAGACGATCGTAGCGAACTTCTTTGCCACCGACGACTGACTTGAGGTTAAAGTACTGCTCGGCGAACGCATCTTTTTCTTCGGTCGACAAATCATCGATTTCGCGGCCAGACTTCTTCATCTGGCGGTTCAGCCATGAGCGCATCCCAGGCATACGGCTTTCAAAGAAGCCACATTCATAGCCCTCGCGCATCATCTTACCGATCTGGTCGGCAAATAGCATGTCCTTACCGGCGGAGCCTTCAGGCAGGACAGAAAGGGTTACCACATAGATATTCTTACCGTCTGGGTCATAGGTGTTTTCAAGCGTACCGTTATCGGTCGTGTCTTCCCATGATTTGAATTCATCAGGCGTCTTATTGGTTGGGCAACATGTCATGAAGCCGACGATCTCACCATCCTTTTCAAGGACAGGCATCCAGCCGCCGCCGACTTTTTCAAAGCGACCTCGGAAGGTTTCGGTCAGTTCTGCCCGTAACGTCTCCGGGTCCTGGTCGTAACCGGCATACACGGCCGAGAAGCTCTTCATATCGACATCGACGATGGCGTCAATATCCTGTTCGGTCGCGGCGCGGAGTTTGAATTTTGGGGCCGTTTCTTTCCGCTCGACGGTGGTATCTACGACGAGCTCAGGGGCCGTCACGGCTATCGCCGGGGCGATCGGTGCTTCTGCAATGGCTGTTTCAGCGTAGCAGTCCTCGACGGTGGTACGCACGACCGTAAGGTGGCGGGTGTTGTCCGCTGCCAAGGCTTCAGTTCGTGGTGAAACGATGTCGACGACTTCGACGCTTGCGCCGACCGCCATACTCAGGACTTCCTGGCCGGTGCGGGCTTCGGGTATAAAAGCGACAGGTGCAAATTCCGGCTCACCGATGACCATGTTAAACTGATCGTCATCGCGTGGTCCCTGTTCGGGATGGGGATAGATAGATAAATCTGTAGACATAAATTGTGGTACCTTTACGGTAGTCATACTTTAGCATAACCTTTATTATATGTCAAGATTATGCTTGTATAAAGTTCAACAAAAAAGACGTGCCGGCCCCGGTCTAGGGATTGGCACGTCTTGCTGTTCTGGAAAAGATCTAACTGATTGGAGAGTAGCATTTAAGGGCGGGGAACGCAATGAAATACTTGCCTAAAACCATAAGCCCTTTACGACTTACTCGTTGGGGTTTTCGTAATCGCCCATGAAGGCGATGTGCCCGAGGGGGATTCCCTCACGGATCAGGCCCTCTGGAACAGGACGGGCCTCAGATTGCCATGCATCTTTAGCACGTCGCTCCCGATCAGCTTGGATTTCCTCCTCTACTGACCGGGTCATCTCTTTGAATAGGGTATCGAAGTCAAGTTCTTCCATAGGGGGTATTTGCTTTATTATACAGTATATTTTGTAAATGTTAATCCTGCCGTAGTGACAAGGCGTGGGATTGGTGGATTATGCTGATGTTCTGTGATACAACACTAGCAGGACAAGAACCATATAATGCAAAAGATAGCCATCATCGAAGACGATACGGCGATCAATATGCTCTACAAGAGCAAACTGGCGCTGAGTGGCTATGACGTGCAAGTGGCTTATGACGGCTCAAGTGGCCTCAAACTGATCAAAGACTTCCAGCCGGAGCTGGCCCTGGTAGACATACGGATGCCACGGATGAACGGCGACGAGATGCTCCAGCGGGTACGACAGGAAGAGTGGGGCGAAGACCTCAAAGTGATTATACTGACCAATCTGAGCAAGGACGAAGCACCATCCATGCTTCGTTTTTTGAATATTGACCGGTATGTCATCAAGGCCCATTACACCCCGACGCAGGTACTCGCAATCGTGCGTGAAGTGCTTGGACAAACAGAGTAGAAAACCGTATAGTTGAGCTATGACCAAAATTGCAATCATTGAAGACGACCTAGCAATTTCACAAATGTATCGATTCAAATTTGAAGCCGAAAACTTCACTGTCGACACCGCCGAAAACGGCATCCTCGGCCTGAAGCTCTGCGAATCGATGAAACCTGATATCATCCTGCTCGACCTGATGATGCCCGAGATGAATGGCGACGAGATGCTGGAGCAACTACGCGCCACCTCATGGGGCAAATCAATCAAGGTCGTGATCCTGACCAACAAGGGTGAACAAGAAATTCCTGAGCGGCTACGTCAACTTGACGTTGCCGCCATTATCTTAAAGGCGGACATGACGCCACGGCAGGTCGCCGAACTCGTTAAGAAACAGCTTGGGGCATTAACGTAACGACGCTGATGCAGACCGATACGTTTACTTACAAATCATACGCACTCGACGAAAGCCGACGATCGGTAGCGTTTTCGTACGCGCTGAATCACGATGGCAAGTCGTATGATTTTACCGAGACCCTCACCTTTCCGGTGGCCCTACCCGAGAACGAATCGATTGAGCGAGCGCTTCGTGGCCTCCATTTAGCGCTGGGTGTCAGCTATTTCAAGATATTCGTGCCGCCGGCTCTGATCCACCCGTACGAGATGGACGCTGATGAGGCAGCCTTCTGGAACCAGGTGTGGGAACACGGCCTCGGAGAGTTCTTGTACGTTAATAAGCTGTCGAAGGATCGGTTGGCAACATTCCAGCCTCAGTCAGGACAGGCGTTACCACTCGCGAGTCCTACCGGCGTCAAACATGGTGCCCTGTTAGGTATCGGTGGAGGCAAAGATTCGGTCGTAGCCGGCGAAACTCTCAAACAAGTCATCTCAGAGCTGGAAGGCTTCGTCATGGCTACCGGCGAACAGCTCGGCCAGACACAGAGTGTCGCGCAAGTCATGGGTATCGCGCTGCATGTCGTCGAACGGCGGCTCGACCCACAGCTTCTCGTCGTCCAGGAATCGCCAGGTGCCTATAAGGGCCATGTGCCGATATCTCTCATCTTCGGATTGGTCGGCACCGTTCTTGCGATTGCGTCAGACAAACGCTACGTCGTGGTCGGCAATGAAGCCAGTGCCAGTACGCCACGCATTGAATGGAACGAATCATCGGTCAATCACCAATGGAGCAAATCTTTCGAGTTTGAGCAACAGCTGCAACGGTACGTCCATCGCTATATCGACCCCGCGACGACCTATTTCAGTGCCATCCGTCGCCTGAGTTCGGTTGCCGTTGCCAAAGTCTTCGCGCAGTATCCTGACTACTTCGAGGTCTTCACGAGTGACAATTATGTTTTCCGCATCGATCCCGGGCGCCGCCCGAATAGCCGCTGGAGTCTGGAAAGCCCCAAGAGCCTCAGCAGCTTCATCCTCCTGTCGCCCTGGTTGGCCGAAACAGATCTGGCCCGTATCTTCGGCAGTAACTTCCTTGACGAAGCATCTCTTGAACCGTTGTTCCTGAGGCTGATCGGCTTGGAAGGCGAACCGCCCTTGGACTGTGTCGGCACCGTCGAAGAGTTACGGCTGTCGTTGGGCCTCGCATATCAGCAGAACAAATACCGTGACGCCGCTTTGACAAAGATAGCTGAGCAGCGGGGCGTCTTTCAACAGGCATTACTGGCCGAGGCAACTGAAGCGCTACTCCGTCCGGCGGACGATTCTGCCATACCGGCCGAGCTGGCCTCGTCGATCGATACTATCCTGGCAGATCAGGTGAAGGCATGACGTGGTCGCTTGATCAATTCACCAGCAAAGACGTCGTCTTCGTCGGCGCCGGTAAAGGCCGGGCTCTCGAAGGCATCCGGGAGTTTCTGACTCGCCATGCTTCGCTGGCAAGCTTTACGGCCGTCGATAAGCAAGCCGGTGAAAAACCTTTAGACTTCTTGCTCGCATACGATACCGCCAAGACCGTTTTTATAAAGAACGAGGGCATACCGGGTCGTGAAATGCCGGTTCCCTATATCACCCCGATGCAGATATTCTTTGAACTGGCGCGGGCTAACAACCTGACGCTCGTAGGCATCACGGGTACCAAAGGCAAGAGCACTACCACCAGCCTGACGGCGCACATATTACAAGCCGCTGGAAAGCCGGCCGTGCTGGCTGGAAACATCGGCGTGTCACCTTTCAAGGCGCTGGATGAGGCAACCCCTGAGACGGTTTTCGTACTGGAGCTTTCCAGTTATCAGTTATCTGATTTGAAAATCAGCCCGCATATTTCTGCCTGTATCAACCTTTATAATGACCACTCCGATTGGCACGGCTCGATCGACCAGTATTGGGAAGATAAGCACAACATCATGCGCTTTGCGGCGGCGGACGATGTCTTCATATACAACCCCGCCTTCCCTGCCCTGCAGGAATGGGTCAATGGCGCTGTATGTCGCACGATACCGATCAATCCTCAGGACCCATTGTCGCTTGAAGGCGCACAACTATTCGGCGAACATAATCGGCTCAACGCACTCGTCGCTCGAGAAATTGCCCGTCAGTTTGATGTTGATGACAGCGTCATCGTGGAGGCTATCAAAAGTTATCAGCCACTATCGCACCGCATGGAAATTGTCGCCACCGTGCATGGCCGCACCTATGTTGATGACGCCATCGGCATGACACCGGAATCCACTATGGCCAGCCTGACAGCGATACGAGAAAATATCGGTCCGATCGGTTGTCTGCTGCTCGGTGGGCAGGATCGCAATTATGATTTTTCGGCTCTTATGGAGCAGGTCGCTGCCGACAAGATTCCTCACCTGGTCCTGTTTCCCGAAACGACTGACAAGATGAAGGCTGCCTTACCGAGCAACTATCAGCCTCAGATTTTTGAGACCACCTCCATGGAAGAAGCCGTCTCGTTTGCCGCTCGTCACAGCCCGGACGGCTCAGTCGTATTGTTAAGCACGGCCGCTCCCAGCTATCTGCTGTGGAAAGATTTCGAAGACAAAGGCGACCAGTTCAAGGCTGCGGTGAATAGCCTGGCCTAAGGGCGGGTTACGGTATCGCGGGCTGCCCGGATGACATTGTCGAATAAGGCACAAATAGTCAGCGGGCCGACGCCGCCCTTTTTGGGTGTTATCGTCAGATCATCGCGTTGGTAGATAGCCTCGTCCAGGTCTCCGACCGTTTTTCCCTGCTCTCCGGCCACGCCGGCGTCGACGACGACGGCGCCATATTTGATATCGCTTTCTTTGATAAGTCCCGGTTTACCGGTGGCGGTGATGACGATGTCGGCATCCTGTAGAATCTCGGAGGTATTCTTGGTTTGACTGTCGATGACGGTCGGTTCCAATCCGGATGCCTGCATCAGCCGTTCTAAAGGAGCGCCCACTAAGCGGCCGCGGCCGACAAGGGCAATATTCTTGCCAGGCAGATTTATGTTATAGCCCGCCAGGAGCCACATAATGGCGAGCGGCGTGGCCGGTTCGAAGACCGCGTTAACGCCAAGCGCATCAACGTCCTTTTCCGGAGCTACCAGATCGACGATTTCTTGCGTCTGCGACGGGTCGGCGAGGGGTAACTGCACAATGATGCCGTGCACCGACGGATCGTTATTAAGCTGCTCGATCGTGGCGACAGCTTCAGCTTGGTCGATCTTATGGATGTCAACATCGATCAGGACATCATCGCCATAGCGCGACTTCATCCGCATATAGATGTTTATAGCCGGATGGTCGACCGTCACAACGATAGCAAGCTTCGGGGCGGTGCCATCAGCCTGCCGCAGGGCACGCACCTGCTTCGCTTGGCGCTCTTTGATATAACTGGCCAGTTCAGCGCCATTGAGTAATTTCATACGACTATTATAACAGGGACAAGATTTTCAGCGATTTGCACGAAACCTCTTTAAATTATGTTGCAGAAGTGGTATCATCTTCATCTGTGGGCCAGTAGCTCAGCTGGTTAGAGCACCTGCCTCTTAAGCAGGGTGTCGAGGGTTCAAGTCCCTCCTGGCCCTCCAAGCATAATCATTATAAAAGACTCCAAAGTGGAGTCTTTTGTTTTTCTTTACCTTAAGAGTAGAGTGTAGGTATTAGCATATGCTTTATGAAGGGCAAATAAAAATGAAACATCAACACAACTGGAAAAGGAAAACTAGTTACTTACTAGCGAGCATTCTGTTCGCTAGTTTTGTCATTACGCCAAACGCGCTTGCTGCTAGTTCATGGCAAGTGGTAGGTGGTGGTGGCATTTCTGGTGGAGTCGTTAATAATCCTTCACTTGCACTGGATAGCAGCGGTACCCCGTATATTGCCTATAGTGACGTTAATGCTGCAAATGGAGCAACAGTCAAAAAGTTTGACGGTTCGTCATGGGTAACGGTTGGTAGTGCTGGATTTACCTCCGGCCAAGCAGACTTTGAATCACTCGCCGTCGATGGCAGCGGAACGCCCTATGTAGCTTATCGGGATGTCGCGAATGGTACAAAAACGTCGGTAATGAAGTTTGATGGATCCTCGTGGGTGATAGTTGGAACTGTCGGTATCTCCGCAGGAGCCTCAGAATTCCAATCAATGGCTATCGATAGCAGCGGTACGCCATATGTGTATTACCGAGACTTAACTATAGGTGCGGGCGAGGCTACAGTTAAGAAATTCGATGGTACATCTTGGGTGACGGTAGGCAGTGTCGGGTTCTCTTCTGCAGGAGTTTATTATGGCTCTATAGCTATAAACAGTACCGGAACGCCATACGTAGCTTATTCAGACTTAAATACAAGTGGTAATGCGACGGTAATGAAATTCGATGGTACATCTTGGGTGACAGTAGGAAACGCAGAGTTCACAACAGGCGGCACGAGTTATCCTTCACTCGCTATAGACGGCAGCGGTACGCCATATGTCGCATTTGTAGACCAAGCCAACGGTTTTCGAGCTGCCGCAATGAAGTTTAATGGCACGAGCTGGGTGCCTGTAGGGGGTAGTGTCACGAGTACTCAAGCAACATATACTTCACTTGCAATTAGGAGCGATGGCACACCGTACGTGGCGTATTACGATAATAGTCAAGCTGGCAAAGCGTCTGTTCGGAAGTTTGACGGCACAAGCTGGCAGGTTGTTGGCAGCGTTGGTTTTACAGACAATGAGGCTGTCTCAGAGTCACTCCAGATAGATAGAAATGGCATGCTGTATCTTGGGTTCGCTGACAATGTCACCGGGCAAGCTATGGTCATGAATTACAGCGATCCCGCACCAGTCGTCGTGAACTCCGGAGGCAGTTCAACTGTTATAGCCAACCCTGTTGTTAGCACCGTTCCAAAGGCCCCGGACACCGGGTACGGCTCCCCCTCCGGCTCGGATAAGATCGCTCTGTCGTTGTCAGTTGTAGCAACCGTCAGTATCGCACTCGGGCTGGCGAAAGTCTATAAATCCAGGACTACGAGCTAACTAAACTCGTAAATACCACCAGCCGTTCGCTAAACTCGCTGGTGCCTTTGATGATTTGTCCGGCACAGGTCATTAGGTTGAGCCCTGCCATCATAGGATTAACTGGTGCCAACACCTGGCCCATGTCAACTTTGTCATAGGCATATCGTTTGATGTTGATGACTCGGTACGTAAAAACTTTGTTTGCTCCATTTGTGACAATAACCGTCTCGCCCGCTTTGAGTTTCTTGAGATCATAAAAGATGCCGTTCGCCTTCCAACTGGAAACATGCCCGTACACAAACATCGCGCCATTCTGGCCCGGTTTAGAACTAGCACCATACCAGCCGGCGTCGTAGATATTGTCCGGCACGGCGATTGAGCCATTGGCCAACACTCCAAGCTGTATAGTCCGGGTCTTGCCGACATCAATTGCTGGAATAGCTATGTATTTCGGATTGTCAGCCGGAACTCTGTATGTATTTATTGCCTTTGCCGGTGGCTTCACGGATGAAGGAACAGACCACGATGTCATCGGTGGCCGTGTCTCTAATATATGCTGATGAACGTATAAGAATAGAGCGACAGCTGCCAATATGGTTCCAAATAAGATATATGCCCAGCCGAAATTTTGCCTGTTAGCCGGTGTCATATCTTTTTGGCTCATACGCTTATCATAGCAATTTCACATTTATATTAGTGAAGTAAGTTGCGATAACGTCTACGCTGCCCCTCCAAGCATAAGCACTTTAAACCTCCGCGATGGAGGTTTTTTGCTATACTACAAATAATATTTATGGGGAAAAATAAAAATAAGAACCTTGATAAACTGACGACAATGGTCGGTATCTGTATGCCGATCGTTACCCTTCCGCAGTTATATAGCGTTATTACCGCGGATAATTTACAGGGCGTATCAATTGTTACCTGGTCCTTCTATACACTCCAAGCGGGAATATTCGCTCTTTTCAGCATTAAACATAAAGTGAAGCCATTAGTAATCACGTACATTCCGCTATTATTTATTGAATTCGCTATCGTACTTGTACTGCTTATACGTTGATTTTTGTTGCAATAGCCATTACGATAGCCCTCCAAGCATAAGCATTTTCAGACCTCTGTTTTTCAGAGGTCTTTTTGTTAGAATGAGCTCATGGAACAATTTGACCTAATTGACGAAAACGACAGGATCATTGGCACGACTGATAAGCCAACGGCTCACGCTAACAAGCAACTGCACCGCGTTGCTGCGGTATACGTCTTCAATGAGGCCGGTGAATTGTATGTCCAAGTCCATAAAACGAGCGGCGGATTATATGACCATTCAGTGGGAGGCCACGTTTCTAAAGGCGAGGATTACCCTACAGCCGCAGCACGAGAAGCTGACGAAGAGCTCGGAATTAAGCAATCACTGGCTCACGTTTCGACATTTTATTCTGATGAAAGGGTATACCTGCACATGTTTGGCCTTTTTGAATGCGTAGCAGACAAAAACTGGAAGTTTGTCCCGAACGAAGAAGTAGAAGAAATTATCCCAATGAAGCTAGAGGACATAAAGAAGCTAATGGAGACCAGCCCCGAAAAGTTTACGGGCGGTTTCGTTAACACCATGGAGGAATACAGTCGAATTAAAGACCATAAATCGTAGGACGAGTTGCTCCTACTGCAGTTGCGATAACGTGCATAGCGGCCCTCCAGTTCCGTAATAAAATATATTATCTTATCTAGCGACCTTGTTATAACAAGGTCGCTTTATTAGTATATTCACCATCTTCAGTCCATACTTAAAAGATAAACCACTCACAATCATGGCTTCTAGGTGCCGTAATCTATCAGATATATCCCCGGAGCTTCAATGATTCCCTAGGCACCGGCGTTGGTAATTTGCGAGGAATTATTGATAAGCTCGATTACTTGGCCGGCACACCTGATTCTCTCGGCATTACGGCTATCTGGCTTTCACCCATCTATACCTCACCGATGGCCGATTTTGGTTATGACGTCAGCAATTACACTGATGTCGATCCGATTTTTGGCACCCTGGAGGACATGGAAACACTAGTCGTGGAAGCCCACAAACGATCTATTAAAGTATTACTCGATTTCGTTCCCAATCATACATCCGACGAACACCCCTGGTTTATAGAATCGCGGTCCTCACCTACCAGCGATAAACGGGACTGGTATATCTGGCGCGATCCGGCCGCGGACGGCGGACCGCCCAACAACTGGCTGAGTGTCTTTGGCGGCTCAGCCTGGCAGTTGGACGAGCCAAGTGGTCAGTACTATCTACATAGCTTTCTTGCCAAACAGCCGGACTTGAACTGGGATAATGATACCGTCCGGAAAGCCATGAAGTCGGCCATGCGCTTCTGGCTGGACCGCGGTGTCGATGGCTTTCGGGTCGATGCTGTCGATTGGATGTCTAAAGATGCGGCATTCCGGGACGACCCTGTCGATGAAAATGCCATTGATGCAGTCCCGGGATATGATCACTCGTCACTAAGGCATGTCTATAGCCGTGATGGTCCACACTTATTCGAACGGCTCAATGAGATGACCAGCGTGCTCGAAGAATACAAAGATCGTTTTATGATTACCGAAGCACATCCCGAGACAGACGATAAAATCACCGGGTATCTGCGTTACTACCAGGGAGTAAATCCGCATCTCAGCGCGCCATTTAACTTCCAAGGCATATACCTGCCTTGGAAAGCACCGGAATTCGGCCGGTTTATTGATACATTTCAAGCAGCCATGAAGCCTGGATACGTTCCTATCTACACCGTCGGAAACCACGACGAGTCGCGCATCGCCACGCGTGTCGGCAACGCAGCCGCGCGTACCGCGGCAGTCATGTTGTTGACCCTGCCAGGCATGGCGTTTATATATTACGGCGAAGAGCTAGGTATGCATGATGTTGACATTTCACAAGACAAGATACGCGACCCATTCGCTGGTAAACAAAACGGCCGCGATCCGGAGCGTACTCCGATGCAGTGGAGTAACGCACCACAAGCGGGCTTCACAACCGCTACGCCTTGGCTCCCCGTCTCTGATGACTACAAGAGAATAAATGTTCACACCGAAGCAGCAGATCCGAGTTCATCACTCAACCTCTATAAGCGGCTCCTTCGGTTCCGGAATCAATCTCGTGTGCTGCGATACGGCAGTTACAAGCCGGTTACCAAATATGAGCACGTCTTGAGCTATGAACGACGTCTGGGAAATGAAATCTTACTTGTGCTGCTTAACTTTTCTGACCTCAATCAAAAGCTTGTAATAAATGACCTTGAAGGCACTATTGTCGTCTCGACCCACTTCGAGGATGAAGGTGCGACCGTGAACGGTCACCTAACACTTCAGGCCAATGAGGGCGTGGTGATACAGGTCTCACATGATTAACTTTATTTGGTCGCCAGGAACCAGGTTACCCGCAGGGACAGGGGGTACCGAAAACTACACCATCGGACAGGTTCGAGAGCTGATCAGCCGCGGTGTAGCTGCCCGGATCGTCACTACTGGACTTGGCACCCAGGATGGACGTGAGGAATTTGTTGACATACCTTTTAAAGCGCTCCAGACCGAAGCAGACATAACAACGCTTGAAGGAATCGTCATTTTTGTAAATGATGAAACAGGCGCTACAAAGACAAAAAACCCGGCTTTTGCAATAATGCACATACCTCCGCCTCTGCGAGAAGCGGCCCGGCCAGCAATGCTGAAGGCACTTGAAGGAAGGACACTAATCACACCTAGTCGCTACGCTGCTCAACTTTGGGCAGATTATATTCCTCGGCCACGCGCCGAGGTGCATGTAGTTTACCCATTCGCCGAACCATGTTTTGCTGTTCAGACGCGAGAATACAATAATACCGCAGCCGTAAGAATACTGTTCGCGGGGCGGCTGAGCGCCCAAAAAGGCGTTTACACGCTCTTGGAAGCGCTGCATCGGGATGTGCTCTATTCTAATTCCAACCTTGCCTTTACAGTTACGACTGCCGGTGCCGATAAGCCTGAGGGGAAGCTCATTAAATTATTACTAGATGCACACCCTAACATAACAGTCATTACCGCTAGAAAAACCCCAGCTGCCATGGCGGAACTTATGGCGGTCCAGGATATAGTCGTAATGCCATCAAATAGCCAGTACTGGCATGAGACGTTCGGTATCGTATCCATCGAAGCGCAACATTCCGGATGCCGTGTAGTAGCCTCGAACGATGGTGGTCTGCCGGAAACTGATTGCGGCGGTGTCATTTTAGTAAAACCAGATGATTCAGAAGCGCTCGCGCAAGGTATAGCGCTCGCAATCTCTAAAGGCCCGCTGCCTGAGGCCATACGACGAGCAGTCGGAACCCTATACACCGTCGAGCAGTCCGTAGATAATCTTCTGCAGGTCTTATACCCTACCGAAAAATTGGTCGCTCGGCCAAATGAAAAAATACAGTAAAGTCTTCGGAGAAGACAATTTAGCCGAATCAACGCCGGGTGCGATAGCGTGCACGATGGCTTTACCCCCTGCATCGCCGCTGATTTACACTAAAAAGTCTTGACGATATATTTTCAGCTTGATACATTATTTATGGAAGTCCAAGTGATACAGCACGTTAAGTATATGTAGCCGTTCGAGTTAGTAAGTTTTGATAGTTTGTTAGTTAGTAGGCTACATCTGTGGGTGCAAGACTTCCCAGATTTAAAGAGGCACAATACGTGCCTCTTTTTTTTACATTCAAATATCTTTGAGGCATCCGTAACCTAAGCTGCTACTATAAGCATATGAAGAAGGTATCCGTCACCGAACGACGCCAGATAGAAAATGAGATGATTTTCCGGCGGGCTAATGAAGTCGTGGGTGATAAGCTGGATGAAATCGACGCGCTCCACATTGAATACGGCCATCCTATGCTCGTACGCAGCGATGACATTCTGTTACAGTTCAAATGTGAATGCTCCGACGAAAACTGTGAGGCCCGCATTCCAATAAAACTAAGCATCTATCAGAAAATCCATCAGAATCGCGATGCCTTCATCGTGATGCTGAAACATCAGGTGAATAAGATAGAAAAGGTTATCCTTACGGAAGATGAGTACAGCGTTGTCGAAAAAAATAACTCCACCGCCGAGCCGGGCGATACGCTTAACAAGACTTCCATCGACAATAGCTAAGGCATTACTCTGAAATAGTCGACTCTCTTTATAGTATGACCGAATCACCTTCCCCTGCCCGATTCACGTTCTTGAGAGACAAGGACGGCAACGTCGTGATCTGGCAATGGCCCAACTTCGCATTATGGGGGTGGATCATTTTTAAAGCACTCTCCTTACTGATAACCCAGGAATCACTGAAACTAGGTTTCGCTCAGCTCGGTACCGCCTTCATCTTTGCCTGGGCGTATATGGAAATGACCTCAGGCGTGAACTATTTTCGCAAATTGCTCGGCCTGATTGTGCTTCTTGCCATTGTCGTATCATTCTTCAGGTAGCCCGTGGTTACTAGGCTTATACGTAATGGTTGGCCGCCACTTTTGGAATTTGACACGCTCCGTACGTACCCGCTCGTTAGTGGCACGTAAGCAATTTTGATTCTCACCTCTTATAGATGCATACCTTGCAAAATGAGTGTATAATTAGCTTTTTCAGAGCGAGCCTATCACATGCACCCGCACAGAGACATTGTCATCCATAAGTTTCGATTTCTTATCGCCGGCGCCGGCGCGGCTGTTTGGTTGGTGCTACTGTCCGCCTTTATCCTTGCCCTGGGCCCTGCCCGAACCCACTCGAACACTAATTCGACCGATCCTCAAATGACAAGCTTGACCGACAGCCCTAATATCCTCTTGGGCACCATGACGGTGATTTCCGACGCCGTAGAACGCGGACTCGATTCGGCGCACGCCGGAATATATGACGCCGCCCACACGGTGACGGACGCGGCGGCCCGCAGCGGCGCATTCGTTGCTGGTGGCGGAAAATCAATGACTTCCAGCACGTTCCACGCCGTCAGCCTTTTGCTGGACGGCGTCGGTCACACGGCCGGTTTTCTGGCGAAAGGCGTCGGACATGGGTTTGAGTCGGCCGGTCATGTCGCAACTAAAGGCGTCGTTTCAGTGATGATCATCCCGGCAAATACTGTCGAGACCATATCCGGTACGATCAAGGTTGATAACGTCCTGCACCCTGGTGATCACGACGCCGTACCGATCATCGATCCGAAATCCCCGGCTGTCGCCCAGGCCCAAGAAGCCTTGCAGGCTCCAACTCCCGCCGCTCCGCAACCAGAGGAGGCCATCTGGCCTATGCATGGCGCCGTCACGACCGAATTCGGTGTGCCCGAATGGCCCTACCAACCGATTCACACCGGTATCGACATCAGCGACGGCAAGCGGTCGAACGTCACACCTATCAAGGCCTTCCGGAGCGGTCGGGTCATAGACGTCGAACGGACTGGCGGCCTGGGCAACCATGTCGTGGTCGACCACGGCAACGGCGTGACCTCGGTTTACGGTCATATGGCATCGATTGCCGTGACCACCGGACAAGCTGTCGACACCACTACGACATTAGGCTACGAAGGCACAACCGGCGTTTCGACCGGTCCGCACCTTCACTTTGAAATCCGGATTGACGGGCAAGTCGCTAACCCGCGCGCATTTATCAGTGGCCAGCCTTGACATACCCGGACGGGTGAAAGATATGGACGAACCTTTTGAGGAAGTTCTGGTTATAATCCGGCTTCGGTAATTCACTCAGGACATGCTCGTAGGCTTCGATATACTGCTGGGTCATGGTCTTATAACTGAATAGCTGTCGTGCCCTCGAAGCGACATATTCGCGGTCCATCGTGAAACATTCATTGAGATGGTGGTATCCCTCAATGAAATCTTCGACTAGCAGCCCCGTGCGGCCTTGTTCAATCAGCTCAGGCATGGCGCCTCGGGTAATGGCCATGGTCGGCGTACCGCAATAGGCCGCTTCGATGACGGTCAAGCCGAATGGTTCCCGGAAGCTTGTGGGGTGCAGATTGACCTTAGCGTGGCTGATAAGTTCCACTTTGTCTTTGAAGCCAAGCTCACCGAGGTATTCGACCAGTGGGTGTTTGAGGTACGGGGCGATTTCTTCTTCAAAATACGACTCACCCTTATGGTCTATCTTGCCTGCCAGTTTGATCTTGATGCCCTGGCTTAGCGCTAGCTTGATAGCCATGTGCGGATTCTTGTCGCGGTCGAAACGTCCGAGGAAACAAACGTAATCGTCAGGCTGGGTTACCACGGGAAAATCATCAGGGTCTTCCCCGTTGTACACGACGCCCGCGTACTGGAGGCCGGGAAATGAATCCTGGTAATTCTTTGAAATCGACGCGTAGTACAGGTCCTGGCGTTTGGAGTAATAGCCGATCTGTTCGAACTCGATCGGATTGTGAAGCGTCGTGAGGTTCGGGAAGGTACTGAACTTTTTAAGGTCGAAGCCGTGGGAATGGATGATATCTATTTCCGGCAACAAGTCGCGAAGAATCTTTTCAGTGGTGCGATTTGCCCGGTTTACCTGAGCCGTGTGGGCCCGTATATCCTTTTTTTCACGCGGGAAATATAATGCTTCGTCGACGGTTGGTATAAGGCGGCAATCCACCTTAGAATTACCCGGAGCCAGCAGTATGGGGGTATGACCTTGCTCTTTCAAGCCTTTAATCAGATGATGAACAATTTGCTCTATCCCACCATAAGATTGAGGGGGAATAGGAACATAGGGCTCTGCTACGATTGCAACTCTCATGAAAGTCTCCGTTTATCCAAAGTACTTTGAAATATAGCATTACCATTAGATTCTGGCTGTGAACTTTTGGTCTTCCAAAATCACACAGATATGGTACATTATGTCGTTTCTGCATGTTTGCATCGGTCTTGTACACTGGGAGTATGCAAGTCCACGAATTGTTCGACGGGTACACGACCGAGATTGACGGCATGACATGTTACTTTGCCGGCTTGCCCGGCTATCCTCGCAATTTCAGCCGTGATACGATCATCTCCGGAATCATCGCGGCCGACCACCACCTGTTAGACAACCAGTTGGCTATGAGCTATCTGCATCAGGGGAAGAAGATTGATATCCTGACAGGGGAAGAGCCCGGCAAGATACACCATGAATACCCTGGGGTCATCTGGCGCGCGCCTTACTACACGACGTACAACGCCTGCGATACGACCGCTCTGTACCTGACGGGTCTGGAATTCCTGCGACACTTGAACAAGCGGGAGTCGACAGAATTCCTGAACACCCACCAGGCGAGTATCGAAAGCGCCCTTGATTACCTTTTGAGCCATCTCAAAGACGATATTTTCTGGGAAACGCCCCCCGATGGCGCCGAGCAGTATTCAATTCGTGTTACATATTGGAAAGATTCGATCGTACCGAGTACAACCGGCAAAGAGGAGCCTCGCTATCCGGTGACCTTCGCCTTGGCTCACTTCCAGGTCGCACGCGGCATCTTAGGAGCGGCGAACCTTTTGGAGCGGGACGATTTGCATGATTTGGCGGATCGTATGTTTACAGCAGGCATCGCTAAATTCATGAGCGAAGACGCTTTCTGCATAGAAGAAGACGGCGACGGCCGGTTGGAGCAAGTCTCTTCGGACGAAGTGCACGCGCTGGCCTATATCCCACGTCGGTATGCTAAGCAACTGCCGCTCGAAGCCATTAAACGGCGGGTACAAGACCTCATCACTGTGACCGGGATAGCGTGTACGCCGCAAGCTATAGGCGAAACACTGAGCGACACGTATCACGGCTACGTCGTATGGGTATTCGAGCAAGCGATGATCCACTACGGCTGTGAGAAGTTCGGGCTGCATGACATCGCTCGGATAACTGAGCGATGCGTGCCACATATCGACACGGGCCATGAAATACTGACAGTCACCCCTAAGGTGGCGCCGCGCGGCAACAGCCACCAGTTATGGTCGGTCGCTGCCAAGATTTACTTTTCGGATGCGCACTCGCTACGTCAGACCAAATGGCTTTAACGGCAGAGTAATGGCATATACGGCTGCGGATCAGGATATAGTCGGGATAACGAGGGGAACGAAGCGCGGCTGGCATAGCCCACCGGCACCGCATCCTCGGCCGGTCCTGCCGACAGCAGCTGAAAATGAAGGTGCCGGGACCAACCACCGTTCTCGTTATCGTGATAGTCACCGAGCCGTGCTACCACGTCTCCCGTCCTGACTTTGCCCGGTTCACGGTGCTCAGACCCTAGGTGCCCGAGAAAGACATACGGCAACGACTGATCATCCGGCTTGATGATCAGATAGTTACCAAAACTATGCCCTTCCGGCTCCCGCCCGATACGGATGATCACACCGTCACAGGGTGATAAGACCGGTTCGAGGTTGCGAGCAAAAATATCGACACCCAGATGTATCGTGCGACCTTCTTTGTAGATAGACGAACCTGCCAGCATCGACTGGCGATCTTCACCGTAACGGCTGACCAGGTAGCGTACCCCGGTCTGCGCCAGTAGCTTGTCATTGAACGCCTGACGATTTTCAGGAGCTTTCGGGTCGCGCCCCATGTCCTGCATCTCAGCAAAATAAACTGCGATGTTTTCGACTGCCGGCGTGGCGCTGGGGATATCGGCAAAGTTCAGGATGAGCAGTCGTGACCGACCAAAGAACTCCGGCAGTGGCTCAGCGAAGGTAGCCATTATCTCACGCCCTTTCCGAGTGGCACGTACGAAACCGCGAAGTCATTGTAAGGTCGATCTTCCTGGCCGTCTTCTACCCGAAAGTTCTGAGGCAGGATGCCAAAAGCCGGGTGTGTGATACCGAATCGCTGGCGGTCGAAGTGACTGAAACGACGACCGTTCTCATGGGCGGCTATAAGCACCCCAGGCATGGCCAGGTTACTTTCGCCGTAGACAGCATGGACCGGGTCGCTCGCTTGTCGTTCCACCAAACGCTGCGTCAGCACTCCCGAAACCGCCTTATACAGTCCGCGCTGGCGGTAAGCCGGCAACGTCGAAGCCTCCGTGATCTCGGTTAGGCGTAAATCGCCGAAGCCGATTATCGGCACGGTCGCCTGCTCGGCCATGGCCGTCGATACGATGCGATCTTCATGTTCTAAATATACGACGGTATTGGCATCGCTTTCCAGCAAAGTCTTTACGTCTTGCTCGTCGTATCCGAAAATGCGGTACATGTTCAGGAATTTCGGCAGCAAGGTAGCAACTTCGGCGCGGTCGGACGTACCGCCCAGTATCTTGATTTCATACCCGGCACGAGCTAGTAATTCAGTGTGGCCCGCGGGGTTCTGCATGCGGGAGCCGACTACATCGTTCAGCAGGGCGCCATGCCGACGTAAACGGTCGGGCGCCATAATGCGTCGTGGCAGGTTAGCACCCACGTATGACAGAACGATATCCGGCTCGTCCGCCAGCGGTATGGCTGCCTCTGTTTGTACGCCCAGTTCAGTCAGTACGCGCAGACCGGCCGTTTGAGCCAGGCAGCGCACACTAAGTCGGGTATACGCACGACCTGCGTTCATTTCTTCTGCTAAGGTGTGATACACCTCGGCAAACTCTTCAAAATCCGATTGGCTATCAAGGATGCCGTCAGTGTAGATTCCCCGGAGCCGTTCGCAAGGCGCCGGCTCCGGCGGCCAGGCTGCTCCGATCGAGCTGGTCTGGCTCGTCTCGTTTGTAACGATATTAGACATAGTTTTCTTCTTTCAACTCATTAAAAAAGGTCCCTCGCCGTAGCGCGGGACCTTTGAGATATGAAAATCAGGAGCGCTACGGCCGAAGCTTTGTGCTCTTCTTCTTTTCAACGAAAGTGGTCAAAACAAACATAATCTTAAGAGTACCATACTGTTCGCCGATATATAACAGTCCAGACAGCTGTACCGGCTTGTTACTATAGAAGGATGAGCATGAGCATCGCGTTGACAGCAGCCACGGGCGTGGCAATCTTTAATGGCATCGCCGCCATCCTGCAAAAGATAGGGGCGGACCGGGAAGACAGTGCCACTTCGCTGAAGATCGGCATGTTGTTACGCCTTTATATGCATTGGCCATACCTTGTCGGAGCCAGCCTGGACATCCTGTCGCTCGTACTGACGATCGTAGCGTTACAAAGCCTGCCACTCTTCGTCGTCCAACCGATCGCTGCCTTCAGTGTCGCAGTGACCGTGTTCATTGAAGCCTGGTTGCTTCGTCGTCGTGTCAAAGGTGCGGCCATAGCATCGATCGGCTGCATCCTGCTTGGCCTCGTAATGCTAGCGATCGCCGGCGGTCCGGAACATACGCCGACCTTGCACACGGCCGTGCGGTGGGTGCTCGTCGTTATGCCACTAGTGCTGGCTATACTCGGCAGCTTGGCCGTCAGACTGAAAGGCGACCGGGGAGCCTTTACCCTGGCGATCCTTGGAGGCATCGCGCTCGGTGGGACCGCTATCATCGGTCGGGCACTTGAATTCTCGCCGCCCTATTGGCAGATCTTGATGAACCCGTTGATCGTAGCGCTCGTGGCTAACGGAATCCTGGGCATATTACTTTTTTCCATCGCCTTGCAGCGCCACCATGCTTCAATCATCAATGCAATCATGATCAGCGCTGAAACGGTTTCTTCGGCCCTCGTCGGGCTGACACTGCTGGGCGATCGGCCGCGTCACCATTTGGCGTTCCTGGCTATCGGCGGCATGCTGACCGCGCTGATCGGTACGGTACTGACCGTTCTTTACACCAGTGAGATCACCGATACATCTGAGAAAATCCTCGACTTACAACGCTGACGGCGCGATCACGGCAGCCTGGGGCAGACGCGTCAGTCGCGGGTCACCGGCTATAGACAGCGCCATTCCGTTCAGGGCGAGCAGTTCGGCCATGACCGTGTCTGAAGCCGGTAGAGCATCACCTTGCAGCAGGCTTTCATGGATCCTGACCAAACCTCGGTGATGCATCGTACGCATCGTTTCGTGAGTCAGATTGCTCTCGGACATGATAGCACCGCCATAGCTTGCGCTGTCCCGACCAGCTGAGCGTGCGCCCATCTGTGACTTCCCTGAATTATAATGCCACCACTCGCTCTTGAGCGGTTGCATGCCGGCTGCGACCATGGCGTTATACAGCAACCGTCGATTATCGCGCGCCACTTGTTCCTCGCTTGAAAGCGGTCGTTCCAGATCGAGCAGCTCGAAGTGATTGACCGCTGCCGATGGGCCCCCATGATCAAAACTTGCCCCGAAATCAAGGAATTTTGCATGTCGCCTGATAAGCCCGATCTTTTGCATCTCCAGCAGATACGCCGCTCGCAAGTCGGGGTCGTAAGCTTCCTGCTCCGGCGTGGGGTCGGCAGGAATGATTTGCTTCAACTCCTGCAAGCGATCATTGATGGCCACCACCTGTTCATCCACTTCTTCCGGCAACTCGAATATCGCCACGTCGGTAGAACCACCCGTGTTATGCGGCGACGGCTTGGCAGGGTCGAGCGATGGCGCCGAGACGTATGGTTTTGTACCATCTTCAAGCATCTGCGGTGTCCAGTCCGGATGCATCGCCGCCAGCTGGGTGTAATAATGTTCGTACAAGGCACTTTGTACTTCGAAACTCCGATAAGAATCCAGCACGATGAGATAATGCCGCTCTGGTAACAGGGACTGGGCATGCCGCAGTGATTCGGCAACGTCTAGCCGGACAAACATCGTGATCAAAGTTCCGTCGAGCTGGTTCGCTTCCCGGATATATGGGGAATGACTGTGCTCACCATAATAGACCGAGCTGGTAAATATATCGTCGTTCGGTGAAAACGGCCCGAGTGCGACCAATGGTTCGTCGTTCTCTTCGATCGGCAACGTTTCCCATCCGTCGGTCGAGGGCACCTCGACGGGTATCGGACGTAATAGGTCACCTGAAGATACGTTCAGTTCTTTCATACTGCAACTCCATGCCGCACCATCCCGATCATCTCTTCGACCAGCCGCGGCAGATCATAGCCTTTGGCAGCTGCGGCTTTTGGTAGCAGACTTTGGGCGGTCATGCCGGGCATCGTGTTGCATTCCAGTGTATAAATTGAGTGATCGGGCGTTACGATCATATCGATGCGAGACAGATGCTTCAGACTGCTCAGTTTATGAATGTGAGCTGCCAGGGCTTGCGCCCGTTGCGTTACTCCGGCCGCCAAGGTATCAGGCGCGACGATTTCCTGGCTACGACCGTTATATTTGTTCTCAAAATCGAATTCTTCACCATCGGGCGGAATAATCAGGATAACCGGCAGTGCCGTCCCGCCAAGTACTCCGACCGTGATTTCCTGACCGATGATAAGTTCCTCCAGCAGCATATGGCCATGGCGGGCGAAGACATCGGTGTAATCATGCGTTTCCCGGGCAGGATTATGGACGATGAACGTGTCGATACTGGAGCCGCCCTTAACCGGTTTCAGTACATACGGGTTCCGTCGTAAGTCAGAGTCGGGGAACGTTTCGGCTGTGACGAGCTCCCAGTTGGGCGTCAGGATGCTGTTCTCGGCGAGCAACACTTTCAGTTCGACCTTGTCAAAAGCCCTTTCCGAAGCAGACGCATCTGAACCCAGGTAGGGCAGCCTCGTCTTCTCAAGCGCGGATTGTACGATTCCATCTTCCCCGTATACCCCATGAATGATCGGCAATACGACGTCGACTGGGATCACGGCATCCTCAACCACCACATGCTTGTCTATAAGCGTCATCAGCTTGCCCGTATCGTCCGCCTCGACGGCATCGACTTTGTGCCAGAGCCGGTTACGGTCGACGTACCCGAGCAACAGCTCGTACCGCTCCGTGTCGATGACTGAGGCGACGTTGCGGGCCGAGACTAGTGATATGTCGTGCTCAGGTGAATCACTTCCGAAAAGCAGGAGGATGACCGGTTTCGTATACGTGGTTGGGCTTGATTGCATAGTCACAGTATGAGGAGAATACGGATTGATTACAAAAAGCCTCTTAAAGTCGGCATATTTTTAACTGTTCCCTATCTGTTATCAAGAAGTTGTCCAAATTTATTAGACGTTTATGCAGTTTGAGGTGTTATTATTATATGAATGGATAAGATTTTATCTAAGATTCTCGTCGAGCTCGGTTGCAGCGAAAAGCACGTCCGGTTTTATAAAGCCACACTCCAACTGGGGGAAGCCCCGTTGGCGGCCATCGCCGAGACCGCCCGTTTGCAGCGTTCGACCGCTTACCTGTTGGCGGCCGAACTCTTGAAAATGGGACTGATCGAAGAAGACCATAAAGCGTATCATAAGTTTTTTACCGCCGTCGAACCGGAAACATTGCTCCGTAAGGCCCAGGCCCGACAGCGCGTCCTCGGTCGCAACGTACTGGCATTCAGGGATGCGCTGCCCGAGCTGCAAGCCGCTCATCAGGCCACCACTTCCCGCCCCCGAGTCCGTACGTACGAAGGCAGCCAGGGGCTTCTGGCAGTCTGGAAAGATATCCTCGACGAGCGACTAGAAGTATTGCTGTGGACCAATCAGCAGACCGAGCAACAGATATTCACCGAATCCGCCCACGAACTGTTCATCCGTGAACGGGTCAACAAGGATATCCCCATGCGTGTCCTCGCGGCAGACAATCCGGAAGGAAAAGCATTGCTCGCCGGCGACGCCACCATGCTGCGACAGACAAAATTATTGCCGCCCGATGTCTATTTCAGCAGCGAAACATATATCTATGGCAACAAGGTGGCGGTCTTGGATTTCGGCAAATCATTCTTCGGTGTAATCACAGAGAACCAGCAAATCGCCGCTTCTCAGCGGAGCATCTTCGACCTCACCTGGTCATCCCTCTAAGCCAGGTGAAATTACTTACTTACAAGCCGTAACAGTCTCCTTACACTGAGTCCTGAAACCTAAAGGAGGCTCAATGAATCCAGTCCCATCCATCAACCTGAATGACGGCCAGACAATACCACAACTGGGCTTCGGCACCTACCAAGTCGAGCCATCGGAAACAGTCGAAGTCGTGACCGAAGCTATCCGTGTCGGCTACCGCCACTTTGACACGGCCGAGATGTACGGCAACGAACAGCAGGTCGGTGAAGCCATCCGACAATCGGGCATCGACCGTTCTGAATTCTTTATTACCAGTAAGCTTAATAATGGATTTCATGAGCCCGAGGCCGCACGTAGGGCCTTCACGGATACGCTTACTAAACTGGGCACCGATTACATCGATCTGTTCCTGATCCATTGGCCCCTCCCCACCCGCTACGACGGCGATTTCGTCAGCACCTGGAAAGTCCTGGAAGAGTTCATGAATGACGGCCGGGCCCAATCGATCGGCGTGTCAAACTTTCAGGTAAATCACCTGGAGCGACTAGCTCTTGAAGCCGAAATCACCCCTGCGGTCAACCAGATAGAAGTCCATCCCTACCTACAGAACCAGGCTGTCGTCAATTACTGTCATGATCATGACATCGCCATCGAAGCCTGGTCACCGATCGCCCAAGGTGGCGTTCTAGAAGACGAGACGATCACGTCAATTGCCGACCAGCTCCACAAGACGCCGGCACAAGTCGTCTTGCGCTGGCACATCCAGAAAGGTTATATCATCTTTCCTAAATCATCGACCCCGGCCAGGATGGCAGAGAACTTCGACATTTTTGACTTTGAACTGACTGACTATCAGATGGCCCAGACTGATGACCTGGATCAGGGTGAAGCCGGTCGGACCGGACCACATCCGGATACGTTCGACTATATCCCGTAACATAATTGCTACGCTTATAAAGCATGGTATAATGCTGATTAATAATGAACGATGCAATCAGCGGGCTCACCGATTACATTTATAACCAGTTACAGACCGGTCAGACCGCTGATGAGATCAATACACAGCTGTTAGCAGCCGGCTGGACGCCTGAACAGGTCCAACAAGGCTTTTATGCCGTCCAGGCCCGTGTGATGCCGACGGGCATGCCACCGGTAGCCCCGGGTGCTCCTGCTGCTACCGGTCCGCAGGCCAACGGCGTAAAACGCGGCCGCATCAAGACCGGCTGGATACTTTTCAAGGTCAGTCTGAACGTCTTGCGCGGCAATCCGTATCTGATCCGTTATTTTCTGATGACCTGGGTCTGGATCATCGCCCTGAACCTTGCCATGGGGATCCTGGTGTACCTCCTGTTCGTGCACGTCCTGGCCGATCAGTACGCCGCCGGACAGGAGCCGTCCGAACTTCTCTGGTACGTCATAAGTTTCTTCTCATATCTGATAACGTACTGCATTATCAATTTCTACGCGGCAGCCCTGGCTGCCAATATCTTGGATATTTTCAAGGGTCAACGCCAACCGTATAAGGTTTACATCCAAGCGGCCCGTTCAAAATTCGTCACCATATTCGTTTACTCGTTGATCGCTTCGATAGTCGGAACGCTCATACAGTTCATCGCAGAGCGTATCCGTTTCGCCGGATGGTTATTACGGTTCATCCTTGATACGGCTTGGGCACTTGGCACGCTGTTCGTCCTACCGATCATCATGACGAGTGACGTAGGAGCTCCAACCGCCATCAAACAGTCATTCCGTTTCTTCCGCCAGACCTGGGGTGAGAACGTGACCGCGAAAGTCACAGTCAACGCACCTTTGTTCCTGATAAACATGGCGATTTCGGTCGTATTCTGGATCTCGTTCATAGCCATTATAAGTACCGGCATCTGGCCGCTTGCAATCGCCTTGCTTATCGTCTACCTGGTCGTCATCATCAGCATCGCGGTCGTCGGTTCATTCGCCAACAACCTGATCAACGTTGCACTCTTTTACTACGCTAACTATCATCAGGTACCGGCCGCGTTCAGCGCCGAAATGCTCGACAATATCCTTATCAAGGGTAAGCCACGTCGGTTGTTCGGTCGCAAAGCTGCTCAGTCTTAAGCCGCCCGATGATCTTCCAGCGGTGCGGTAGCCATGCAACCACCCTATCATACCTCGACGAGCTTGCCACCTGTCAGTATGTCAGGCATGGTGTACGGTAACACCGTACTGTATGTAGCCTTAGGCTGAAAACCCGGCGAGCATCGACGGAATCGGGCGGACGACCCGGCCGCCTACCGCGGACTTACCTAGGATCAGGCAGTTGTGCAGGTGCCTTTGTATATCAGTTTTTGTCCGGCGCAGTATGCTCAATAATTGGTGGGCCGGTTTTCTTTCATGAGTACCCTGATTAAAATCAACGGCGTGCGGGCACTGCGCCAGAATGTCCGGCAGCAGTTCCTGTATGATCGCATTGATATACGTGTCCCTCATATCGGGAGGACAATCGATACGCAACTGCTCGAATAATTCCTCACAAAGCACTGTAAGTTCTGCCATGACTTCGACGGGGATGTCCTGTAACTCTTCGACGGTCCTTATGGTTTCTACGAAGGCGCTGAGCCGTTCTTTCAGTGCCATCACCGTTGTCTCGACTACCTCTATCGATTCAGGTGGCAGGACGGCGAAGTGCTCTGCCAGTGCGACGTGGGCCGTATCCGGCGGTATCGTTTCCAGATATAAGACATCCGGTTCGTGCGGCATGCTTTCGATTACCTCGGCCAGTTCCGTTGGAGACTCCTCGGTTTCATAGAATTCATTGATAATTTCATTTATACGGATGTCCGTATCATCCGGCGTATATATTTCAACAGGAGTCATCTGCGGCCCGACAGCTGAGCGTTCCACCATGAAAACAGCCTCTTCCTCAGGCCACTCCTCGATGGACTCAGTCGTCACCGCCGTTTGTGCCGGCGCTTCAACCACAACCATCGTGGCCGGCTGTTCTAGCGAATCCTCTGAGGATATCGTCTCTGTCACTTCAGACAGCACGGCAGCAGGTGCCGGTCGAACTTCCGGGCGCTTCGGAATGATAGTCATCACCGGTGTTTCGGGTGCATCCTCTGCAACATCAATCAAGCTTTCGGCAGCCGTGGCTTCGTCCAAAAATCTCTGCTGGACGTATTCATCAAGGTATTCCGGTCGGTGTGATAGTTCTAACGCAACCGCTACCGGTTCAGCCGTCACAGGCGCTTCGGTGATGGTCGGTTCGGTCAAAGTCACCAGTTCAATCTGCCGCACCGCGGAGATAACAGGCTGGGGTATGTCCCTCTCAATGACGGCCCGGGTAGAAGCTTTCTCAACCGGCTCGGAGGCCGATTCTAATTTTTTTTTTCGTAGTCCAGGGTCTGTACGACCGCTTTGGTGACTTCACCCATGCCGGGGATGAAAGCCATACCCTTGATACCTTGAATAACACGCTGGCGGGCTTCATCAGGAGACTCGGCGTCTCTGACCATTCCCCTAAAACCTTCGCCTATCGGGCAGGCTTCATCTTCAAGGGCCTGGGCGAACGTGCCACGGTGGCCGCCGTATTCGACGGGTGCTTCGGCCTCTTCGGGTTCTAGGGCATACACATCCCGGAAGTAGGCAGCATTGACTGAGCCATCCTCTTCAAAGGGTTTGATGCCGGGTGGGGGTCCAGAAGCTTCAGGAGATGACATATCTAACTTCATTGTAACCGTAAACGGTATTAAACACCACTCAAGCGACCGTAGTATACTTTACAAATGTCCCTGACCCATCACATCCTTTACGACGTGACGACCGCCTTCGACCATTATCAGGTCGTGGAGACGATTTACCGTGGCCGTCCTAGCCGGGTGCTGTTTTCAAGTGACACCGAGGCCGCCCAGTCAGGTGTGGCGTTGGATGATAACCCTGAATTGCTGTTCGAATACGTACAGCGTTTCCTCGAACTCGGTGTCAATCTACAACCCGCCCGCAGCCTGCTGATCGGCGGGGGTGCGATGACTTTACCAAAAGGTCTGCACAGGGATCTAGGCGATTTCTCTTTAGACGTACTCGAGCCAGATGATGTCTTACTCGAGATAGCTACCAAGTATTTCAGCTTTGAAGAATGGCCGGGGTTTCATTGCTTCCTGACTGACGGGCGACAATTCCTCCAGGAGACCGACGCACGGTACGACCTGATCGTAATCGATGCCTTTTCCGATTTGGCCGTTCCCCACGATCTAAAAACGGCCGAAGCCGTCAAGGCATTTGCCGACCATTTGACGGACGACGGGGTCATCGCCATGAACGTCATCGGTTCGCTGCGCGGGCGGGGCGCCTTGGCCGTCACGAACCTGATCGCTGGTTTCCAGACAGCCTTTGACAATATCGGTCTGTTTCCGGCCGAAAATTTGCAGGACGACTGGCAGAACCAGAATTATTTATTATTAGCTAGCAGGAGTCAGAAAGAGCTACGACCGCTCATGCGATATGCTCCGATAGATTTGTCTGACGTTGAAATCGGCCCGCCTCTTCACGACGTAGTCTAAGGACGCCTAAACCGCAGGGTAATTATTGTTCTTTAGAAATCGTGCCAGATGCACGGAGTTAGCCGCTAACGTCTTGATAGTCTTTGCCACCATCTCAGGGGTTTCCTCCAGTTCGATATAATCCGTGCTCTGCATGGCCTCGCCGACCCAATAAGCCGGACCCCCGGCCGGAATAGAAAAGCCGACGTCACTGAGAGCCTGGAATAACTCGGCGCTGACATGGTGGGCACCGTCTTCGTTCCCGACGACTGCTACCGCCCCGACTTTTCCATATGTGAGCAAGCGGCCTTCATCATCTGTCTCGGACAGCTCGGCATCGAGGCGTTCAATGATGCGCTGGGTGACGCTGGCCGGGTGTCCGACCCAGATCGGCGTGGCAATCAGAAGGATGTCGGCCTCAAGCATCTGGCGTCGGATCTGCGGCCAGGCGTCCCCCTCGCCCATATCCGTTTCAACGCCTGGCTTTATATCATGATCGACCGCCCGTATAAGCGTACTGGTGACACCGTACTTATCCATTTCGGCAGCGATCTGCTTGGCCATATGTTCACTCGATGACTTCGCCGGAGATGGTGTCAGGCTACAGACTAATATAAGAGCTTTCAGCGGTACGGTGTTTTCCATGATTCCTCCTCGGATGGTTACCCGGGGAGTGTACCTGTATGTGTATCAATGGTCTGTAAAAAATATTATCAAACTTGGTACGCCCGGCAGGATTCGAACCTGCGACCTTTTGGTTCGAAGCCAAACACTCTAATCCACTGAGCTACGGGCGCGTGCGGTATACTCAAGTGTAACACTAGTGAGAAAGATACCGAAAGCCATGACGATTCACAATTTTGACGAAGCTCTTTATGAACTGCAACGCTTCGTGCCGCCACCGTTCAGCAGCCGCGACGTCTATAGTCTTGACCGGATTGCGGCCTTCATGGATTTTCTGGGCAACCCACAGGACACCATGCAGGTCATCCACGTGGCCGGGACGTCGGGTAAGACCTCGACTTCCTATTACTGCGCTGCACTTCTTCAGGCCGCCGGCAAGCACGTCGGGCTGACCGTTTCCCCCCACATCATGGCCTTGAACGAACGGGTCCAGATTGACGGCACACCCTTGGAAGAGGCAACCTTTTGTGCCGATCTGGGCGAGTTTCTGGAGCTCGCTAATGAAAGTGGCATCATGCTGACATATTTCGAGCTGCTGGTCGCTTTTGCCTACTGGGAGTTTGCGAAACATAAAGTGGAATTTGCCGTCGTGGAAGTGGGCTTAGGCGGGCTTATGGACGGCACCAATACGGTGCATAATCCGGCCAAGGTCTGCGTCATTACCGACATCGGGCTCGACCATGTTCATGTCCTAGGCAATACGATCGCTGAGATTGCCTCCCAGAAAGCCGGCATCATCCAGTCAGGCAATCACGTCTTCATGTATAAGCAGGCGGACGAGGTCATGCAGACCGTCCAGGACCGACTCGATTTAAAAAAAGGCACCCTCAATATCGTCGAACGAGCCGAGCATGCGGTTGAGCTGCCTGACTTCCAACTACGTAATTTCAATTTAGCCTACCAGGTGGTTCAATCCTTCTTGCCGAGCGGTCTGACCGATGACGAGATCCATACTGCCAGCGCAACGCTCATACCGGGACGATTCGAAGTGTTTACGCATGGCGCGAGTACGATCATCCTGGACGGTGCTCATAATCCTCAAAAGATGGAGGCATTGACGGCAAGCCTACGGCACCAGTACCCCGAACGACGCCCTGCCGTTGCCATCGCCTTTGCCGATGGTAGTAACGAGCGGTACGGTCCGGCCATGCAAGCAATAACCACGCTGACCGATCATGTCGTTTTGACATCTTTTCAGGCCAGTCAAGATGCCCATAAATCAAACGTCCCTGCCGAGACACTGCTGGCCGTATTACAGCAACAAGCTTATACGGGCGACGTCGAGGTTGAGGCCGATCCGATCAAAGCGATCAAACGTTTAGAAGCAGCCGGTGAACCGATGATTCTCGTGACAGGTTCTTTCTATATGCTCGGACCAATCCGGCAGTGGCTACAAGAGGAAACTGCTCAGTGATCCGACTGATAGTTGCTCTCGACAGTAAAGGTGGCATCGCCAAAAACGGTATGTTGCCCTGGAGATTACCAACCGATCAACAGTATTTCAAAGAGCAGACCATGCGTTTCGGAGGCGTGATCCTGATGGGGCGTATCACTTTCGACACTATCGGACATCCGTTACCCGGCCGTCAAAACTACGTTCTCAGCCACGACACTTTCCAGGCCGAGGGAATCACTGCCGTACATGACGTACATGAGTTTATGAAGACTCAACCTGAGGTTTGGGCCATCGGCGGAGCCAAGGTGTACGCAGAAACCTTGCCATACGCCGATGAATTATATCTGACCCATATCGACCGGGATTATCAATGTGACTTGTTTTTCCCCGAGGTACCGGCCGAAAAGTTCGCTATGGTGTCAAAAAGCTTGCCCCAACATCATGGAGACACTACTTTCGTCTACGAGATCCTGAAAAGGGTGTGAAAATTTTAGCATTGCAATAAAATCTGCCATATTATAATTGGGACAGTAAAGCTTGAAATAACCCTAAAGGAGTACCTATGTCAGGACTTGAAACGGCTTTTTATATTATCGGCATCACCTTCATGGCTATTATGCTCGTGCTGGTAATTGTTCTCGTAGTCGCGGTTTTTGTTATCCGTTCAAAGGTCAACAAGATACATGCCGTGGTTGACGAAAAGATCAACAACTTAAGTCATGTCATGGAACGTGGCGGTGAAATCGCCGGTACTGTCTTCAATACCGGTAAGAAAATCTTAAACAAAAAGAAATAGCATGTTTACCGGCATCAAAAAGCTGCTCGCGACCTACGGTCAAGACCGAATCGGTCAGTTAAGCGCCGCCTTTTCCTACTTCACGCTGTTTTCGATCGGTCCGTTGTTGCTGGTGATAATCAGCATCGCTGGCTTCGTGCTCGGTGACAAGGCTATGAATGGGCAACTAGTATCACAGCTCAGCAGCATACTGGGTCCTGAGGCCGCTGATACGATTCAGAACGTCGTCGCTAAGACGCACCAGACTGGCAAGGGCGCAATCGGATTGACCATCGGTATCGTCAGCCTCTTACTCGGTGCCAGTGGGCTGTTTGGGCAGTTGCAGAATAGCTTTGACCAGATCTTCAAGGTCCAGGCTGACCCCAAAGCCAAATTTTTCAACATCGTCTGGCCCAAGATCAAAGGGATCATATTACTTTGCCTGACCAGCCTGCTGGTCGTAGTATCGGTCGTTATGTCGGCCCTCGTCTCGGCGGCCGGCCAAACGTTAACAGACAAGTTCGGCTTACCGCACATCACTTTATTGGCTCTCAACTTCACCGTCTCCTCGCTGATGATAGGCTTGTTGCTCGGCCTGTTATACCGGGTGGTGCCGAACGTAGTGGTGCCTCGCCGACTGGCGTTAGTGACCGGCCTGGCCGTTGGTGTACTTTTTGGTATCGGCAAGTCGGTACTGGGATTCGTTATCGGCCATAACAGTACAGCCAGCGCTTATGGGGCAGCGGCTGCCCTCATCGTCTTATTGCTATGGGTATTCTATTTCGGACAAATCGTCTTTTTAGGTGCTGAAGCGCTCAAGATTTATGGTGAGAGCCACGGCGTCGTCTTTGAACCGAAAAAGCGTGCCGTAAAACAGAAGATTATCCGCACCACACTCGCCAATCCTTATGCCAAGCTGGTGGAATCATTTCAGCGCGGTTTTGATAAGGTCAAAAAATAGAGCCGACGCAGAGAGCCGGCTCTTTTTCATGTCAAAATATGGACGATCAGGTGTTGCGACGGCTTTTCGCACCGCCCTTCTTGCCTTGCTGACTGGCGAAATCCTTGTCCTTGAAACTACCACCGTGACTTGCCATACCGCCTTTTGCAGCGATACTGCGTTGCTTATCAGCATCCATTGACGCAAATCCTTGCTTTCCTGCCATAGACTAACCCTCCTTTGTTTAAAAGTTTACAATTATAGCGTAACCGGATTGGTTGCCCCATGCTGTTAACTATTTCACTGCTCGATATCATCCTGTCGTACGTCCTTAGCCGGATCATAATCTAATACGGCATTAGCTTTATTCGGCTCCTCAATCGATAGGCCATCATGGTAGACTTCTTCGGGCTGAATCTCACTGTCAGTATTCGGATGGGTATCATCGTCCGGTTCAGTCACGTCTTCAGGAGGACGGAATGGCGTCGTTCCACCGTCATTGTCGACCTCTTCCAGTCGCTCTTCATTGGTCGGCTCATCTGGTAACATGCTGTCCTCCTTACTTATACATCTATCTAATCAGCTATGCTAAATTTCAGCAGTTAAAATTGTTACTTTTCGGCTTGAAAAGTTTATGGTTTATAATGGAATGTAATGAGCATACTTGAGGGAGGGCCGTTCGTATTCGTTGACGTCGAAACGAACGGAATGAGCCACGTCACCGGACATGTCATCGAGATCGGCGCCATCCGCGTCGAGAACGGTGAGATTGTTCGAACGTTCAATAAATTGATTGATCCGGGCGTTCCCGTACCCGCTTTCATTACTAGGCTAACAGGTATACGCCAAGAAGATCTTAAGGACGCCCCGACTTTCGCGGCCGTCGCCGACGAGCTGCATGACTTACTGGAGGGTGCCGTATTCGTCGCGCATAATGTACGGTTCGACTATTCGTTCCTGAAACAGGAATTCAAACGGGTCAACAAGACATTCCTGCCCAAGCAAGTCTGTACCGTCAAATTGTCACGCGCCCTGTACCCGGAAGAACGCAGCCATAAGCTGGAGTCGCTTATCCAGCGGCACGGTTTTCGGGCAGTTCATCGGCACCGCGCTTATGATGACGCCCACGTGCTCTGGCAATTCCTGCATCACGTCATCGCGACGTTTGGGACCGACACGGTGGCAGCGGCTATCGGCAAACAGTTACGCTCCCCAGCCATTCCGAAAGGCATCGCCCCTGAGATCATCAGAAACCTGCCGGAAACTTCAGGCGTCTACATATTTGAAGATGAACAGGGCAAGCCGTTATACGTCGGCAAGAGTATCAATATCCGTAAACGCGTCATGCAACATTTCGGCAACGATCACGCCGTCAGCAGTGAGTTCAAGATCGCTCAGGCCATCAACCACGTCCGCTACGAAGAAACGCCGGGTGAGCTGGCGGCATTATTACTTGAATCGAAGCTCGTCAAAGAATTACAACCGTTGCATAACAAGCGTCTCCGTAAGGCTGAAAAGCTGCTTCTGGCCCGGCAGACCAAAAATGCCGAAGGCTATGTCACGGTCGACTTGGAAGAATCGTCCGTCATCGAACCATCAGAATATGAATCAATCCTGGCAATTTACCCACGGCGTGGCAAAGCTCGTGAATCGTTTGAGCAGATCATCAAGGATTTTGAACTTTGTCCGAAGCTGTTCGGACTAGAGAAAACGAAAGGCGCATGTTTTTCGCACCAGCTGAAACGCTGCCGCGGCGCCTGTGTCGGCAAAGAGTCTGCTGATGATTACAACCGGCGTCTGCTGATGGCTTTCGAGCGTAAACGCCTGCAGGCCTGGCCGTACAAGAGCCCGATGCTCGTCCTTGAAAAGCAAGTCAGCACCGACAAAGAAGTCGCATTGGTCGTTGACCAATGGTGCGTCCTCGCCGAGGTTACTCAACAGGAATACTGCGAGCCGGTCGTGACGATGCACGACAAAGCGTTCGACCTCGATACCTATAAGATCCTGACGTCATTCCTGAACACGAAGCTCGATAAGCTGTGGATCAAGCCGTTTCCGTTGGAACAATTGCAGGGCCTGCCCGTTTAGGGCTTAACTGTTACCGTAGTCCCGGACATGCCGTGGCTGTTCCGGATCGTCCCAGTTGGCATTAGCTGTGGCACCTAAGGCGCCAAGCACCTCATCATCGAACGGACGGTTCCGGTCATCAACGACCAGCTCGTGCGGCTCAAGTCCTTCTTCGGTCATCACGTTACACTTGACGATCATGGCTCCACCGACCTGCACCTTTGCCGAGGCCGGCCCTTTGTAATCTTTGCGCAGGTAGACGTCGTAATCCTGCACGATGACTTCCGTTCCGAAGTAAGCTGCCAGCGCTTCACGGACGTGCTGATCCGGTGCTTCTTCTGCTTGTAGCGGGGCCGACTTTAACTCACCTGTTGGTGCTTGCGGTGCCATTGTCATACGACGTTTCCTTCCTTACGGTTATGCTAATCATTATATTCCTCCTGTAAAGCCCCCTCTGTTCTGCTAAACTATTACAGATATGCACCCGTAGCTCAGCTGGATAGAGCGTTGGTTTCCGGTACCAAAGGTCGTAGGTTCGAATCCTATCGGGTGTACCAAATAAAAAAGCTCAGTAAGCTGAGCTTTTTTATTTGGCGTACACTTGGCTTTCATGCCAATAAGCCTGATATCTCATTGACCGCAACCAACCCGAACCACATAGTGTAAAGGAGGATACCACTATGCTTGGATCAAACGCAGTACACGCGAACTTTAGCGTGGACGATTTATCGGCAGCACGGGAGTTCTATGTGAATATTTTGGGCTTCAAGCCGGTCAAAGAACCTGCCGGCCAGCTTGTGCTGGAGGCTGGAAAAGGGACAAAAATAAACATTTACGAAAAAGAAAACCATCAGCCGTGGGACGCAACGGTCTTAGGTATTGAAACGGAAAACGTCGAAGACACCCTCCGACAATTACAGGAAGCGGGCATCGATATAGCGATGCTGCCGGGAACCGATGAATACGGGATCATGCGGGATCCGGACTTAGGGGAAGCCGCCTGGTTCCAGGACCCTGCCAAAAACTGGATCTGTGTGAGCAACATCGTCTGACCAGGAATCCTGGCCTGTGGCGAGGTTGTACCGTCCGATAATCACCGACTATACTGAAGCCATGCATCTCAAAATAAAAACGCCTTACACTTTTACCCCCATGGGTTTCGTACTGTATTACTCAGCACTCGCTCTGATGCTCACACTGATGCTGCAGCGTAATAGTAGCGGCCTGTTGAACTTTGCCGGTATCGGCAGTCACCTTTCAAATTTTGCCTTATCATCACTATTACTGTTCGCCGCCGGAGCGACCAACCTGCTTACGAAAGTCTCATGGAAGTACATATTCTTATGCGCCCTTCTCCTCGCCGGAGCGAATATAATCATGGAGGCGATCGTGCCTGTCCTGAATACTCCGGATATGATGGACGCCGCATACGGCCTCGCCGGCATATCGGCAACGTTGGGATTACTCGCACTGCTCCAGAGATATGGGGTTCGGCCGGTCAGATGAGTCGATCGCAAGCCATGTAATCATTCCTGCCATGTAATCATCCGCACAGGCGTATACTTGCAGCATCAATAGAGGGCGGAGGTTGTACAGCATGAAAACAAGACTTAATCCTTACATCGGCTTCCGGGACAACGCCCGTGAAGCGTTGGAATTTTACAAAGAAGTGTTCGGAGGTAAACTCACTCTTAATACCTTCGGCGATCTTGGCGCCACTCATGACCCCTCCGATGTCGATAAGATCATGCATGGCATGCTGGAAACCGAGAGCGGGCTGGTGCTGATGGGATCGGACACGCCGGCGGATATGAACTTTGCCGCAGGTGCGAATATCAGCATCTCGCTCAGCGGTGATGATGAGGCGGAATTGAGTGGTTATTATAAAAAACTCTCCGATGGGGGCACCGTGACCATGCCCCTGACCAAAGCTTCATGGGGTGATACGTTCGGCATGGTCACCGATAGGTTCGGTATCGGTTGGCTTGTTAATATAACGGCATCCTAAGTTATTTCAGCTACGCCCCTGCAAGTCCGTTACTGTTTTGATAATCAAATGGACCTGCTCAAAGCTCTTAATGCGGTCGCCGCCTTCACTGCCGAAATGGTAATGCTCTGGTTCATGGCGGTGGCGTATATCAGTTCGCTGGCAGCGATACGGCTCCGTCAGTAGCCTGCTACACTGACAGGTTGAAAAAATGGGTGTGCGGAATCTTCTGTGTCAGGATGATAAGACCCGAGTCGAGCATCAGATCTATCAGCACGACAGCCAGTAACAGGATCACGAACGTAAGAAGCCAGCTGACTTTGATGGAGCGCTTAAACGCCACCGCATTGATCGGCACATAATAACGGCCGCTTTCGATGTATTGCTGGATCAGCTCAGCCCTTTCATCGGCATCGTCGGCCGGCGTTGCCGAAGCAGTCTGTGGTCCGGCTTTTTTCTGAACGTGAGTCGCATGTCTGGATTCTTCGACCGTTTTGGGCTGAGGGGCCGGTGCTTCAGGTTCCGATGTTTCCTCATCGGCTTCCGCGATGACCGGGACGACCTTTTTCGGCCCCAGTTTTGTAACCCCTGTCTTACCAGTTTTGAAATCAGTCAAAGGCTCAATGACGCGCATACCCGTTTTCGGCGGCGCCTGGGATTCGACCGGCACCGGCTCGGAGGTCATCGGTGTGGAGGCGTGTTGCAGGGGATGCCGGACCGGTATGGTCAGTGGTTTTATCATCGTATCGGTGTTTTTTGTTTTTTTACTTGGCATAGTGGCTAAATGGTGGTTACGCTTATCATACGTCATTCCGCTATGCAATGTAAAACTGTGGGCACGGTACTGTATACTAACATAAGCGATATGCGTATTTCGGACACGACAGTCGAGAGGATCCTCAAACAGGCCGGCCAGTTTTCTGCGAGCCAGCTTAAAGCGGCCCGCGAACAGGCCGAGACCGAGAAAAAACGCCTGCAGGAAGTCGTTATCGAGACCGAGCTTATCAGTGAAGCCGATCTGACGAAACTGTATGCCGATGAGATAGACGTACCCTACACCGACCTTGTCCCGTCCGAACTCCTTAAAGAAATCCTGAAGATCATTCCCGAAAAAGTCGCCCGCCAACACGAAGCGGTCGCATTCGACGTAGCCGATGATGGCGTCGTGCAGGTGGCAATGGAAGATCCGGATGATATTCAGGCTATCAACTTCCTGCACAAGCAACTGGGTCGTCCGATCCATGTCTATCTGGCGTCCACCAGCGCCATCCAGGCGGCCATCGAACTATACGGTGACAACACCAACGTCAACACCGAGCTTGCCAAGGTCATCGCCATCGAAGACAAAGAAGTAACGCCCGAAGAAGTCGACGAACAGGACGTCGCCGAAGACTCGCCGATCGCCCAGACCGTCAACCTTATCATCGATTACGGCGTCAAGAGCCACGCCAGCGACGTCCACATCGAGCCGCGTGAAAATAATGTCATCGTCCGCTACCGTATCGATGGCGTACTGCATGAAGCCAACAAACTGCCACGGAAAGTCTTAGGCGCCTTGGTGTCGCGCATCAAGATCCTTGCCAACCTGAAGATCGATGAACACCGCGCACCGCAGGATGGTCGCTTCAAGATTTCAATCAACGACCACGTCTATGCACTGCGTGTGTCTACCCTTCCGGTCGTCGACGGTGAAAAGGTCGTCATCCGTATCTTGGACGAGTCAAGCAAGGCAGCCGCCCTTGAAGAATTGGGCTATTGGGGTGAGTCCTTACGCCGTGTCCGCCAGGCCATCGTGCAACCCCACGGCATGGTGCTTGTCACCGGTCCGACCGGCTCCGGAAAATCGACCAGCCTCTTCAGCGTCCTCAGCCAGTTGAACGAACCGACCGTCAATATCTCAACCGTCGAAGACCCGGTCGAGTACCGCATCGTCGGCGTCAACCAGACCCAGGTAAACCCGCAGGCTGGCATGACTTTCGCCAGTGGCTTACGTTCCCTGCTCCGTCAGGACCCGAACATCATCATGGTCGGAGAAATCCGTGACGGCGAGACCGCCGACCTGGCTGTCCAGGCCGCCCTGACCGGACACTTGGTGTTCTCTACCTTGCACACCAACAACGCTGCCACCTGTCTGCCGCGTCTGCTCGACATGGGCATCGAGCCATTCCTGATTGCCAGCACCGTACGGGTCGTCATCGGCCAGCGGTTAGTACGTAAATTGTGCATGGATTGCCGCGAGACCTATGAACCCGATGCCGCGACACTGGCCGAAATCAGGGCCAGCTTCCGCTTGCCGGTCAAAGGTTCCTTCGCCGCACTGAGCGCGCTTGAAAAACAAGCCATGCAATCCGGTATCGGCACCGAAGACACCGCCGAGGCTACAATAACTGATAAATCAATCCGACACTTATGGCGGGCCCACGAAGGTGGCTGCAATAGCTGCAACCACGCCGGCTACCGCGGGCGTATCGGGGTTTACGAAGCCCTCGAGAATAGCCCCGGCATTCAGAAGCTTATCGTCACGAACTCTACAAGCGAAGACTTGGATGGCTTAGCCGTCCGCGATGGCATGATTACCATGCGTATGGACGGTTTTATCAAAGCCTTCCGCGGCCAGACTTCGATTGAGGAAATAATGCGCGTCACAGGGTCCGACCGGTAATGGCGGACTTTACGTTCGTAGCTCAGACCGCGGATGGCCGCACCCAAAAAGGGACGATTGCTGCCCATAGTAAGGATGCCGCCATCCAAGCCCTGCGTCATAAGCACCTGCAGCCCGTACTTGTCAGAGCCGCCAAGGCCAGTGGCATGAACATTAACATCAACATGCCCGGTTCAACCGGTGTCAAAACGCGTGATCTGGTCGTGTTCACCCGACAGTTCTCGACGATGATCAGTGCCGGTGTGCCGATTCTTCGCTCACTGAGCATCCTTAAGGAGCAAAGCGAAGCTCCCCGTTTTCAGACTATCCTTGAAGAAGTCGCCAGCGACGTCGAAGGTGGCGCCAACCTGAGCGACGCAATTGCCAAGCACCCGAAGGTATTTACGAGTATTTACGTCAACATGGTCCGGGCCGGTGAAGCCGGGGGTATCCTCGATGGAGTCCTGGAACGCCTCGCCTTCCAGCAAGAGAAAGATGCCGCTCTCAAAAGCAAGATCAAGGCTGCCATGGTCTATCCCTGCGTCATCGCAGCCGTCACCGGTGTGGCCTTTTTCGTCCTGATGACGTTCATCGTACCGAAGATCGGTAACATCCTAACGGAGATGAGCAGTGCCGAACTACCGATTTACACCCGGGCGCTGCTGAGCGTCAGCCATGGCATGCAATCACCGTTCTTTATCGTATTTGCCCTGGTCGGAATACCGATTCTTGTCGTACTTTTCAAGCGATATATAAAGACTCCGGCCGGCCGCTACCGCTGGCATAGTGTTCTCCTCCGGATTCCAGCCGTGAAGGACATCATCACCAAGACTGCCATCGCCCGCTTCTCGCGTATCTTCGCTTCCCTGATGGGGGCCGGCGTCTCAATCATCGATGCCATCGATACGACAGCCGGCGCGATAGGCAACGCCGTCATCGAAAAAGAATTATTGGACTGCTCCCGGGCCATCCAAGCCGGCAGCCAGTTATCGGTCGAGCTTCAGAAGAGCCCGCACTTCCCCCCTATCGTCGCCCAAATGTTGGCCGTCGGCGAAGAGACCGGTCAGACCGACACTGTAATCCTGAAAATCGCCGAATTCTACGAAGAAGAAGTCGACGACGCCGTCGGGGCGATCTCCTCCATCATCGAACCGGTCATGATCGTAGTCCTAGGTGGTCTGGTCGGACTGATCGCGATAAGTGTTTTCGGGCCAATCACGCAGATTTCGTCCAACTCCGGACAATAAGCGTTGACAATACGATAAGCATAAGAAATAATACAGGAATGATTAAAGGTTGCCGTTAAAGGCACAATTGCATAACAGAAAGGTTGGGATTCATTATGCACGTTACCCAAAAAAACAAACTAGGATCTAAAGGCTTCACGCTTATCGAGTTGTTGATTGTTATCATCATCATCGGTATTCTGGCTGCCATCGCTTTTGTCGCTTACTCCGGTTCACAGAACAAAGCGAACAAAGCAGCTGCTGAGTCAACTTTATCTCAGGTTAAAAACAAACTGGGAGAATACAACGCTACAAATAGTAACTACCCTACTACTCAGGCAGCCCTGAACACCTGGATGACAAGTTCTGACGGCGGTAATAACACGTCGTTGGCATCGAAATTCGTAACTCCGAATTACACGTACACTCCTGACAACGGAAGCGGTGGTGCCTGTGATAACAGCGCTACTCCGTGTACCGGTTACACGGTTACTGCCAACAAGTCACTCTTCGCTGGCAGCGCTGATCTGACACAGAAGAACTAACAACAAAATCGGATTGATAAAACCGCTTGGGCAAAAGCTCAAGCGGTTTTATACTTATATTGCCATGTCATCCCTCCCTGCCTTATCGCCCAAGCATCGTGAATCGGGTTTTACGTTGTTGGAGCTCATGGTCACGACGGTCATAATGAGTTTGGTAATCCTTGCAATCGGAGGTCTTTACTACAATATGCAGATTACAGAAGTAAAGAGTCAGCACACCGATATTGCGGTCCGGGCAGCCCGCACCAAGATAGAGATGTTGCGTAACTCGGGATATGAATCATTGGTGCCAGGCAGTAGCCTCGACTTTACCTCCGAACTGCCTATCAGCTTGCCGGCAGACAGAAAAGGCACCGTTGCAGTCACACAGCCATTGCCCGAACTGAGGCGCGTGGATGTCACAATTACGTATACCGATTATAAGTCTCCTCAGACGATTACTCTTAGTTCTAACATTGGCATAATTGGCCTCGGGCAAGGCCAGTGAAAACCCGAATCAATCAGCTCGGCTTTACTTTGGTTGAGCTGCTTATCTCCATGATACTTTTGAGTGTAGTAGGACTCATGCTTTCCGGCTTTATCGTGCAATGGCTCCAAGCCTCGACTCTGGCGCAAGCACGCACTGCCCTCCTCACCAAGGCCGAGACCGCACTTGACGGCATAAGCGAAGACATCCGTATGTCGGGTAACGTGGACGACTATAATCGTTGGTATGATTATTATGCGCCCGGTAACAGTTTTGGCTGGCAATCTAACAGTGGCACCCTCGTCCTAGCAAAAGTAGCGACAGACAAAAATAATAATATTATTTACAGTGATCAAGCCAAGTACATAACCGTAAAACATACCGTCGTATACTTCCGTGATGGAACCAATTTATATCGTCGGACCATCAAATCCGATTGGTACAATGACTCCTCGTGGACTACATGCCCGTGGTTTTTTGCAAGCTCAAGCTGCCCTGCTGATAAGCTGGTCGCGGCAGGCGTTTCAAGCTTTAAGGCCACCTATTTTGACGCGACCGAAACTCAAGTGACGCCATCAGACGCCCGATCCGTGCAGCTTGCAATAACGTTGAACCAGAAAGCTGGCACTAAGACAATTTCTGCCAGTTATAGTACAAGGATGGTATTCCGTAATGAATAAACGTATCGAACACGGCTACGTACTGGTCTCGGCAGTGGTCATGATTATGTTTTTGAGTATTTTAGGCGTTAGCATCGCTGAACTGTCTACCCAGCAATATCAACATACTAAACGGATGGTTTATGAGCAGAACGCTCTGTTAGTCGCGGAAGCCGGCATCGAACAGACCGTTCATCAACTTAACGTCGATGATAATTTCGCCGGTTATAGTACGCCAAATGTATTTTTTGACACGGCCTCCCAAGGCAAAGGTACTTTTACGACCACTATCACCATGAATAGCGATGGCACATCAAAAACTATCGAGTCTACCGGTAAAGTGTACCGACAATCCAGCCCTGCGACACCGTACCTTACCCGAAAGGTACGGGCAATCGTCGTTGGCACGAACAGTAGCGGTTACTCGGTCTACGGGGGTGCGGGCGGATTGATCCTCAGCGGCAGCGGCACAATTACAAACTCGCAGGTTTACGTCAATGGCACGATCAAGATGACAGGTTCAGCTAAAATCGGAACGTATAATAATCCGGTCAGTGTTTTCGTTGCAAATAATGCGTGCCCAAGCGGGGCATCACCCGGCAGTACTTACCCACAAGTTTGTGCCGACGGAAGTCAACCCATCAGTCTTGCAAGCAGCACGTATATCTACGGAACGGTATGTGCTACCGGGCAAACGAGCACTGGTCCTAATAACAACATTCAGCCAGGCAATGGTGGGAGCGGCTTGAAGACCGGTTGTACCACGCCGGTCGCACCCATGCCCACCTACGACCGCCAATCTCATATCAATGCGGTTACCACCACCGCCGCAGGTACCAGCAATAGTTACGTATGTAATTCTTATCCTTTTAACCGTACGTGGCCTGCTAAATTGAAACTAACTGGCAACGTATCCATAGCAGGAAGTTGTAATATAGTCATAAGCGGGGACGTATATATTACGGGCAACCTGAATATAGGTGGAGCTTCACGGATTACTGTTGCTGATACGGTAGGAACGACACGGCCTAATATCATAGTAGACGGCACCATCACCGTCGGAGGTTCGGCGAGCTTAGTATCCAATGCTAGCGGCACGGGAATCCAGTTTATCAGTTTCAAAAGTAGCGCTCCGTGTAATCCTGACTGCACAACTGTTAGCGGCAATGATTTAAAAACTTCGCAAGCGCTTCAGACGGTAACAATTGGCGGGTCGGTCAACTTACCGGGAATGATATTTAACTCATATTGGGGCAAACTATCATTGGCTGGGAGTGGCAATGTCGGCGCCGTTGCCGGTCAGACGTTGGATCTCAGTGGCGCGGGCACCGTTATCTTCGGCACCACGCTTACGTCAGGTTCCAAAACCTGGACGATCACCAGCTACCAGCCGCTCTTTGGTCCATAAGCGGTATGCTATAATTCTAGGGAACGCAGTGTGACACAAATAAGGGTGGAATGAAACCAACCAAAAATAACATATCTCGGACGTATGTCTTGCGCGACAAACCGTTGTTCGGTTTGGATATCGGGCACGACATGCTCCGCGTAGTCCAATTTGAGACCGACCGCGCCATACCACGGATGATGGGTTATGGCTCTATTCTCTTTGACGACAGTGCCATCGTCGACGGCGTGATCGTGCGCCCCGAGCTGATTGCCAAGTCAGCGTATAAACTGTTCTCTCAAGAACTTGAAGGCGACGTCAGCACCCGCCGCGTCGCCGTATCGGTTCCGGTCAGCCGTGCTCTCACCCGGGCGGTGAAACTGCCGCTGATGAGTGCCCACGACATCGCTGAAGCCGTCTACAACGACGCCGAACAGAATATTCCAGCCGACATCGAGAACTTATACCTTGACTACACAACCCTGCGCCAGAATGATGATGGCCTTGAGGTGTTCGTCGTGGCCGTTCCCAAGGCCATCGTTGACTCATACATGGTCCTGATGCAGTTGCTGGGGCTGGAAACGGTTATGCTCGACACCACCATCGGTGCCAGTGCCCGTCTGTTCTCACGTGACCCGCAGGGAAACGTACCGACCGTGCTGGTGGACTTCGGTGCGAAAAGTACCGACATCACCATCGTCCGCGGCGAGCCTGTCGTGACCGGCACGGTGGCTTACGGCGGTGACGACGTGACGACGACCATCGTGAAGGCGCTCGGCATCTCAGAACGCCAGGCGGTCATCCTCAAGAGCAAATACGGTCTGGCCAGCGGGCCGGTGCAGGACCAGGTGGTCAGCGCCATCGCTCCTTCCCTTGAGACGTTGGTCCGCGAAATCCGCCGCACGATCCGCTACTACGAACAGCGCTACACCAGCGAACCTGCCATTGAACAGGTCGTCATCATGGGTGGTGGCGCCAACATGCCCGGCATGGCCGAACGGCTGACCGAACAGTTACGCCTCCCGGTCCGGTCCCTTGATATGACGACGATGGTCGATTTTGGTCATTTGAAGCACATCATGGGCGCTGATCGGATGTCATACGTCACTGCCGCCGGTTTAGCACTGGCTTCACCACAGGGGCTGTTCGTATGATCAACCTGCTTCCTCCGGATATCAAGCAAGGCTTCCGTTACGCCCGCTATAATTATCGTCTGTTGCACTGGTGCGTGGCGCTGCTGTGCGTCTTCATCGGTCTGACAGCACTGACGACGGCCGGACTTATCCTGCTCGGCCGCTCAGCGGCATCATACCGTACCGAGATAAGTCAGACTGAAGCCAGTCTGGCCAGTCAGAATTTGAAAGCGACTGAGAAACAGATCACTGACATGTCAAACAATCTGAAGCTCATGAATACCGTGCTGTCCAAAGAAATCCTGTTCTCGCAGCTTCTGACCCGGCTCGGCAGCCTGATGCCTTCTGACGCAGTCCTGACCAACCTGTCGATTTCTCAGACGACGAGCGCGATCGACATCACCGCCAACACTGCCAACTACGACGCCGCCACCCAGCTCCAGGTCAACCTCGCCGACCCCGCCAACCAGATTTTTTCCAAAGCTGACATTGTCTCGATCAGCTGCGCCAGCGGTACCGACGTGACGAACGCCGCTTATCCGTGCACCGTCGGTATCAAGGCGCTGTTCAAATCCGACAATCCGTTCTTATTCATCAACAACAAGGCCACCACCAAATGAACAGCAAGAAGTTATTCTTCGGCCTGACGAGTCTGCTAATCATCTTGGTAGTTGGCATCCTGTTCGGCGCGCGTCAGGCTGTCGTCTTACTTCAAAGCCGGTCGCAAGAACTCGCCAGTCTGAAAGCCAACAGTCAGGCTACGACCGCCAAACAGGCTCAGCTGACCAAGGACAAAAAAGATCTCAGGGACTATGCCGATCTGAATATTATCGCCCAGACGGTCGTCCCGCAGGATAAGGATCAGGCCCAGGCCGTCCGTGAGATCGTCGACCTGGCTCGGCAGAACGGCATCGGTAAGTTAAGCTCGATCACCTTCGCCGCATCGACACTCGGAGGCCAGACTCCGTCGACCCAACGTGGCCTGACCCAGGTCACCCCCGTCAAAGGCATGACTGGGGTATTTACCTTGCCGATCACGGTCACCCAAGCCCCCACCGATGCCGTACCGTACGGCAATTTCATGGCTTTCTTATCGGCCCTAGAAAAGAACCGTCGGACCGCTCAGGTAGCCAGCATAACCATCCAGCCCAACGCTAAGAATTTGAACCAGGTCGCGTTCACCCTGGTCATAAACGAGTACGTAAAACCATGAACCATTCAACCCTCATCGACAAATTGCAACCGCTCATCAACCGTCTGTACAAAGCACGCTACATCATCTTCATACTGATGGTCATTGCCGTCTTCGGCTACGTCGGGTGGCAAGTCCGCACCGCCATCAGCGTCGAACCCGATGCCGCTACCGTGTCAGCCGCTTCCGGAAAAAGCAACAGTCCGCACATCGATCCGGCAACCATCAGCAAGATCAGGCAGCTGCAGGACAACAGCGTCGAAGTACGGGCCCTATTCGATCAGGCCCGGCGTAATCCCTTCCAGGAATAATCCACATTTACTTGATAGCGCCGATTTCATGGAGATACGATTCTTCTCCGATATCGACAGCCTTGGTATCAGTCCCGGTCATGCCCCTACGTTCGGCCACCTTATAAAGCGCTTGCTGTGGGTCGAGTGAACCGTTACTTTGTTGTACTTCGGCATCGCGCTCCGCTAATAGCTTTTCTATAGTAGACTCATCAAATCCGTGAACGCCTTGCGTCCGGAGGTAACCTGTTATGGTCCGAGCCGCTGCACCGTTGTCGTACGTTATCGTGGACTCAGCCGGTAAGGTCCAGCGTGGAATAACGACCTTCCAACTAATGAGAAGCCTGAAGAGTACGTTCGGCAGTAGATAAACGATCAGGAAAAGTCCTCCTAAACCGGCAAGCCAATTCACTGCATCAGGAACGGGGTTGACGAAGCGCGCCCAGCTCATCACGCAAATCGTGGCGACGATAGGCACGCTGATCAACGGGTATATGATCAGCGCGGCGACACGGACGTACCATTTATATCGATATTTCTGCTTGAGGTCGGAATTTAGAATACCGGCCCGGGATGGAAGGAAGAAAGTAGAACCGTCACCGAATGCTATTTTTGGCATAATCTTATGCGAACTATACACGAAAGCTAGCCTGCACACAAAATGCCCTCTCCCGTAAATGAGAGAGGGCATTTCAGATAGCTTCAGCCTGATTAGACGTTAGCGCGGCGCTTCTCAGCCCAGAAGTAGCCCAAGATGCTAGATACAGCGGCCAGTCCGAACACGATATTCGTGCCGGTACCGGTGTGAGGCAATTCAGCCGGCTGAGGTGCAGCAGGTGTTGGTGCTACCGGTGCGGGCGTGACAGGCGCCGGAGGAGTGACTGGAGTAACCGGTGTTACTGGCGTAACGGGTACGGTCACCTTGATGTCGGCGACGTCACACCCACGCTGCGGGTTATCGTTAACCGTGCTGTCACCGGTGAAACAAGCTTTGTTTTCGATGACGCCATCGGCCGTAGCGATTACCTTGACCCGGTATGTTTTGGTAATCTTATCGCCGGGTTTGATCGTTCCGAGGTTTTCAGAAATCTGGCGCTGACTTGGATCGCTGACCAACTCCAAACCGGCTGGTAAGGTATCGGTCAGGACGGTCTTGGCCATGTCGTTGGAGCCGTTCGAGGCAAGTGCCCCGGTGTTGGCAACGACGATGACGTAATTGAGGACGTCACCTGGCTTCGCGCTGACCGCAGTGGCGGCCGTATCGGCTGCACTTAACGCACCGTTGGCGGTAACGTTCTGGACGGATTTGGTAATGGTCCCTTTCGGGTGCCACGCCAATGCCGAACCGGTGATCGAACCGGCGATCACTAAACTAGTGACAGTCGCACTGGCGACTACTGATAATCGTTTCATTTCCCTAACTCCTTCTATTGAAGTCGGTCTCGAGGGCTTCAATGATTAGTTACAGACAGCATTATACTCTATTTTTGCTATTTTGTCAATTCTACGTCATCTTATAGAGTTAGTCCCCCGGCGGCTAAAGTAGTATGCTGGAAACAAATAAGGAACCAGTCATGGCCGAACAAATAGCAATCAAAGTCTCTAATCTTAAAAAAAGTTACGGCAAGACATCAGTGCTTAAAGGTATCGATTTCAAAGTCCGAAAGGGCAGCATGCTGGCGTTGCTCGGCCCGAATGGCGCCGGCAAAACGACCACCGTCCGGATCCTGAGTACCCTTCTGAAATATGACGAAGGCGAAGTGTCTGTTCATGGCTATGACGTCAAGAAACAGTCGGAACAGGTTAAATCGGTCATCGGATTGACCGGCCAATCTGCCGCTGTCGATGAACTTTTGACCGGCCGTGAGAACCTGATTATGATGGGCCGCCTGTACCGGCTTACCAAGGCAAGCGCGGACAGCCGCGCAAGCGAACTGCTGGAGGAATTCGACCTGATCGATGCTGCCGAACGTCCGGTTAAGACCTACTCGGGCGGGATGCGCCGGCGGCTTGACTTGGCGGTCAGCCTTATCGCTACTCCTCCGATCATTTTCCTCGACGAACCAACGACCGGTCTTGACCCCCGTTCACGTATCGCCATGTGGGAAATCATCAGGAAGCTGATGTCCGACGGCACGACCATCTTATTGACCACCCAATACCTTGAGGAAGCTGATCAGCTGGCCGACCAGATCATCGTCATCGACGGCGGCAAAGTCATCGCCGAAGGTACCGCTAAGGAGCTGAAGGCAAAGGTCGGCAAGGACCGGCTGGAACTTATCTTCAGGAGTGCTAATGAACTGAGAGCCGCCGTCAAACTACTGAACAAAGAAGTCGCTGGCACCGACGACAAGGAACAGTCACTCACCATAATGATTAATGACACTAATACGGATGTCCGTAACGTGCTAGATAAGCTCGCCAAGGGATCGATCAATGTCGAATCAATGGCGGTACACAAACCGACCCTCGACGACGTCTTCCTGTCACTGACCGGTAAGACCGCGAAGGTAGAAGAGGAGGAGAAATAGTGGCGGCCGCTCTGGAATTCCAACACAAATCAAAATTACTGTCCTTCTTCACTGATTCCTGGATCATGATCAAGCGGAGTAGCACACATATTTTACGCAACACCGACCAATTGTTGGGCACGTTCTTTCAACCGATCATGTTCCTGGTATTGTTTTCGGCCGTCTTCGGTGGAGCTATTTCACGGTCGCTGCCGCCCGGGGTATCGTACCTAAACTTTCTGATGGCGGGCATCATCGTCCAGACTGTCGCATTCGGCTCAACCACCACGGCGATCGCCATCTGTAACGACCTGCAAAAAGGACTGATTGACCGCTTCCGCTCTTTGCCGATGAGCAAAATGGCCGTCCTGAATGGCCATGTCGTATCAGACCTGCTGCGAAACTCGATCTCAACGGTCGTCATGCTCGTGGCCGGGCTCGCCATGGGCTTCCGGAGCAGCGCCAGCCTCATCGACTGGTTGACTATCGCCGGGATACTGCTGCTCTTCACGCTGGCTTTCTCATGGTTGGCCGCCATAGTCGGCGTCGTGGCCAAAAGTGTCGAAGCCGTGCAGTGGCTATCGTTCGTCATCGTCTTCCCGCTGACTTTTGCCAGCAGCGCCTTCGTGCAGACCGAAGGTATGAATTCGTACCTGCGGGCCTTTGCGGAGAACCAGCCGATCACTCAGGTAATCGAAGCCGTGCGTGCCCTCATGCTTGATAAGCCGATCGGTAACCACGGGTGGCTGGCTGTCGCGTGGTCATTGCTGATACTGATCATTGCCGTACCTTTGGCGACCCGTATGTTCGCCAAGAAGGCAAGTCAGGCGTAACGTATGGCAAAGCAGCTGTTCCTCGTGTCCGGCAAACCGGGTTCCGGTAAAACGACCGTGTCAGAGTTGGCAGCACAAGACTTAGGCGTCTATCATTTCTCAATGGGCGAGGAACTACGCTTACGGACTTTACATGGTAAACCATCCCGGTTTAGCCAGGCATTAGCCGAACACGCCGAAACGCTCAAGCAACATTTACCTCTCCCGGCCGATTTACTGGCGAGCGTCTTTGAAGAATGTATCGAGACCAGTCCCCGGGACATCATTATCATTGATGGGTACCCTCAGTATCCGGATCGCCTGCCACGCTTCCAGCAAACGCTGGATGACACCGGCTCAGTCGTGCGAGCGATCTGTTCTATCGACGTGTCAGACGACATCGCCCGTAAGCGAATGGCCGGACGGGCTGATCGTGCCAGCGATGTGGCTGAAAACGAAGCTTTCGTGACGAAGCGATTAAACGGTTTCGTCACCAATGTTACTCCTACGATAACCGTCCTTGCTGCCACCCATCCGGCCCATACGATCGATGGCAGCCAGTCACCCGAAACGGTGGCGGCAGACCTCGTTGAAATTATTCGTAGTTATTTATAGTCAGTTCATCATCGTCTGCAACTTGCGGACTGTGTTGATGTTGCGGATCGTCATAAAAGGATACAGGTCAGACTGTATCAGTTTGATACTGCTACCCCGGTTCGCGTCTTGTCGGGCGATATTCCAGACCAACGCGCCGTCCACGTAACGGACATTCTCGATGTCAGGTTTGAATTTGACCTTATCGATGATTGAAGGATCGTTGACCTCAGCCCACAAGAACAGCACATCGGTCTTCTGTTCGATGTCGTTTCGCCAGTTGTCAGGTATCTGGTGACAGAGCCCATCAATAGCCGCTTTGTCGCGGAGAAGCACACGGAGCGTCAACCCGAACTCCTTTTCTAGCGCTGTCTCAAGAAATGACGTGAGCTCAGAAGCCAGACGGTCTTCGCTGAAAATCACATTTCCGGAATTGATGTAGGTCGCAACGTCGGTACACCCGGCTTTCTCAAACAACTGCTTCAGGCGGGGCATCTCTACCTTCGCCTTACCACCGACGTTGATACCACGTAGTAGGGCCACATATCTCATGGCACTACTATAGCAGCCGGTCGAGCGCCGTAGGAATGAGTTACCCCGTTTGCTATACTGAGCGATAGCAAGATCAAGATAAAAACGTCACTCATGCCCAAAAACAATTTTATTTTCGAACGTGCCTATCACCGCCGTAAAAACCGTCCAAAATGGCGCCGGCTTATTACTGCCTTCGTAGCCATAGCGGTACTCGGCGGGGTCACTTTCGCTATCTACCGATGGTTCCAGGGCGAGAACGAAGTGTCACCAAGCATCTCATCGACCATACATCAAACAGTACCCGTACTTAAGATTCCGGAGTGGGGAGTCGCCCTACAGCTCGACGTGTCAACTTCGGATACCTCGCACGAGCTCATTCAAGCCAACCCGTCGTTCATAGCCTTATCAAACACTCGGTTGACCGACATCGCCCGCGACTACCCGGCGTGTAACAACGTCAATACGAACGTCCGTCTGTTACATGTCAAACCCGGCGACATTTTGTATGGCCAGACGATGACGGAAGCTCACCTCAAAAGCACGGCTTTACGCATCGGTGATTATTACTACTTCATTCAAAAAGGTGCCAGTTGCCATGCGGTTGCCAATGGCACTGACGTCTACGACGAAGTCAACGAGATTCAGACTAAATTGAGCAAGCTCTACATAACGGCGATTCCGACCGACTAGAGGTCGTTCTTTGGTTGTGGCAGGCCCTTAGGGCCACGCATATACTTGGCGCGTAACAGGCTGGCCTGCAGCGCTTCGAGGACTTTCTGAGCCTGGTCATAGCTCATGCCAACACGGGCAACCGGCGCTGACTGGTTAGCGGCGCTCTGCTGCATGAACTGCATGACGAGTCCTGCATCGTTACCCGTAATCTGGACACCGTCACTGTACATGGTACGCACATCGATAGCGACGATCATCATGGTCGGCATACGGTGCGGGTGCATCGCGCGATCAACCGGCGGTTCTTCGTAGCCGGCCAGTTCCCATAGGCGAACGGCCTCGTGATCCTGGGCATCGAAATGATTGATCAATAATAATAGGATGTCTTCGCTCGGGCGGACTTGTCCGGCTTCGATGCTTTCGAGGGCATCGATATCGATTTCAACGGCTCCGCTGACTTCTGCCAGGCTTTCCTGCTGTTGTTCACGCATCTGGCGCAGATGCGTACCCAGCGTTTCATATGGCGTGTGGTTGCTCATACTTTCATTTTAACGCCGCAGGCTAACCAAGCGCAAGGATAGGCGCTATAATGAAGTTCATGCTACAAATCGCCGAGAACGTCAGCCTGAGCCAGTATTCGACGATGCGCCTAGGCGGAACTGCCCGCTACCTCTGTTCGGTACAGACCCGCTCTGAAGTGGCTGAGGCCGTGGCCTGGGCCATAACACACCAGACACCTCCGATCATGATCGGCACCGGCAGCAATATCATCTGGAAAGACGAAGGCTTTGACGGACTCATCATAGTCAACAACATCATGGGCTATGAAGATTTCGCGGAAGACGAGACCAACCATTATCTGACCATCGGTGCCGGTGAAACCTGGGACAGCGTGGTCGCCCGCTCTGTCCAATCCGGGCTGACGGGCATTGAAGCGTTGAGCCTGGTTCCCGGAACCGCCGGCGCCACCCCTATCCAGAACGTCGGCGCATACGGCCAAGATATCTCGCAGACATTGGTCAGCGTTGAAGCCTTCGACCTGACGACCCAGTCTTTCCTGACGCTTCCGGCCAGCGACTGCAATTTCAGCTACCGCGCCAGCCGTTTCAACCGTGAAGACCGCGGCCGGTTCCTGATTACGGGAATTACTTTGCATCTGATGAAGCAGAACCCGTTGCCGCCTTTTTATGGGGCTCTCGAGAAATACTTTACTGAGCACAGTATCACCCAGTATGGCCCAGCCGTCGTTCGGAATGCGGTCATCGATATCCGTAGCCATAAATTGCCCGACCCGGCCACTACCGCCAACTGCGGCTCGTTCTTCGCTAATCCGATCATAGACCAGGATGCCTTACTCGATTTGCAGGTCGCCTACCCCGACATACCGCACTGGCCGACTGATGACCCTGAAAAGGTCAAGATACCGGCTGCCTGGTTGCTTGAGTCGGCCGGGTTTAAAGATTTCCGTGATGAGGCCACCGGCATGGCGACATGGCCGGCCCAACCCTTGGTGCTGGTGAACGAAAAAGCCAGGACGGTAGCCGATTTACTGGCTTTCAAGGCCCGGATAGTCGAGACGGTCAAAGAGAAGTTCAGTATCGAACTTGTTCAAGAACCGGAACTGTTACCTTAGCTATCACTTGGTAAGGGGAACTTCCGCGCAAAATCGCGGACTTCACGGCGTAAGATTTCGAGCGCCGCAGCATCTTCACGCTTGTCGATTGCCTGGCGCATCCATTCGGCAATGGTAGCCATGTCATCTTCTTTGAGGCCGCGGGTCGTCAGAGCCGGCGTGCCGAGGCGAATACCACTTGGGCGGAATGGCGGAAGCGGGTCGTCGGCGACTGTATTCTTGTTCAGCGTGAGGCCGATCTTGTCGAGGGTCTCTTCGACGACTTTGCCATCAATGCCGAAACTGCTGTAGACGTCAGCCAGAATGAGGTGGTTCGAGGTGCCACCGGTCAGCAGTTTAAAACCTCGCTTCTGTAACTCATCGGCCAGAACGCTGGCGTTCTTAAGAATCTGCTGAGCATACGTTTTGAATTCCGGCTGTAATGCCTCACGGAACGCGACAGCTTTAGCGGCGATGATGTGCTCATGAGGACCGCCCTGCATGCCGGGGAATACGGCCCGGTCAATCAGCGTCGGGATGTTTTCCAAGGTTTTTTCCGGTGCTTTCAACGGTGTCGATACGGTGCCCTTGGAGAGAATCATGCCACCACGCGGACCACGCAGCGTCTTATGAGTGGTCGTCGTAATGACATGGAAGCCGTAGTCAAACGGATTCTTGGCTACGCCGGCAGCGATCAAGCCTGCGATGTGAGCCATGTCGGCCATAAGCAAACACTGATCACCGACTTCTTGGGCGATAGCCGCGAATTTCGCATAGTCCAGCTCGCGCGGGTAGGCACTGAAGCCTGCCAGAATCAGTTTCGGCTTGTGCTTGAGGGCCAGCTCGCGCAGTTCATCATAATCAATCTCACCGGTCTCTGGGTTTTTCATCTTGTAGGGGACGAAATTGTACAGTTTGGCGGAGCGGGTCATCGGATTGCCGTGGGTGAGGTGACCGCCATGGCTCAAATCCATAGCTAGGACGGTATCACCCGGCTCAAGCCAGGCGAAATAGACAGCTTCATTGGCGGGGGCACCGGAGTGCGACTGAACGTTGGCGTGATCGGCCCCGAACAGCTGCTTGGCACGCTCGATAGCGATGGTCTCGACCTGGTCGGTGTTCTCTTGACCGCCATAATAGCGTCTGCCCGGATAGCCTTCGGAATATTTGTTCGTAAAGACGCTACCCATAGCGGTCAGTACGTCCCGACTGACATAGTTTTCACTCGGAATAAGTTCAATGCCGTCACGTTGACGTTTTTCTTCGGCGGCGATTAGTTGTGCGATAGCGGTATCATCCATTGGTGGTTCCCTCATTCATTATGATTTATGCTGAATAATACGCTTCGTTAGATCATATTTCTATTGTAGCAGCTTATAAAAAACCTATTGCGTTTATGCGTACAGTGATATAATTATTGGTCTATGCCTACCACAAATGACAAAATCGGCGAGTTAATCGCTCAGATACGACAAGAACGCGGCTTAACCCAATCAGAGTTCGCCCGCAAACTCAATACCAGCCAATCCGCGGTCAACCGCATGGAACATGGCAAGCAGAACATGAGCCTCGAGACCCTGGGCCGCATCAGCGACGTTCTGAACAAGCAGCTGATCAGCATCAGCGGCGCTGCCGCCACCAACCTGCGCATCGAGGGTGGTCATGAACTCAGCGGTGAAATTACCCTTAAGACCAGTAAGAACGCGGCTGTGGGCCTCCTGTGTGCCAGCCTGCTCAACAAAGGCGTCACCCGGTTCAAGTCCTTCCCTCGCATCGAAGAGGTCTACCGTATCATCGAAGTCCTCGAAAGCCTCGGCGTCCAGGTCAAATGGCTGCCTGGCAACGATCTCGAAATCCGCCGCCCAGCCGAACTGAACCTGAAAAAAATCAACGGCAAGGCCGCACGCAAGACCCGTAGCGTCCTGATGCTGATCGGTTCCCTGTTGCACGACTACGCAGAATTCAAGATTCCTTACGCCGGTGGCTGTAAGCTCGGCACCCGCACGGTCACCCCGCATTTGTACGCGCTGGAGGAATTCGGTGTCAACATCGTGGCCACGACCGGCAACTACAATGTTACCGTTGACAAGAAACCAGCCGGCCGCGTCGCCTTGTATGAGGTCGGCGACACCGTTACAGAAAACGCCTTACTGGCCGCCGCCCGCACACCTGAGGAAACGATTTTACAGTTTGCCAGCGCCAATTATATGGTCCAGGACCTTTGTTACTTCTTGCAGAAATTAGGCGTCGAGATCGAGGGCATCGGCTCCAGCACCATCCGCATCAAAGGCGTGGCCGAAATCAAGAAGAACGTTACTTTCGCTCCAAGTGAAGACCCGATCGAGGCCATGTTCTTCGTGTCGGCTGCCGTCACAACAAATTCATCGATTACCGTCCAGCGTGTTCCGATCGATTTCATGACTATCGAGATGCTGAAGCTCAAAAAGATGGGGCTTGATTTTGAAATGTCCGAGCGCTACAAAGCCGAAAACAAGCGCACCGACCTCGTCGATATCACGATTCAGAAGCACAATGGCAAACTGCACGCCCTGGCCGACAAGCTCCACTCACTGCCCTACCCTGGCTTAAACGCCGACAACCTGCCGTATTTCGTACCGATCGCCTGCACCATCATCGGCCGCAGCATGATCCACGACTGGATGTACGAGAACCGTGCCATCTATTACACTGAAATGACCAAGATCGGTGCTAATGTCGAACTGGCCGACCCGCACCGCATCTACATTACCGGTCCGACCAAGTTCACCTCGGCCGACGTCGTCTGCCCGCCAGCCCTTCGCCCGGCTTCTCTGCTGCTAATCGGCATGCTCGCCGCTAACGGCGTCAGCACGCTCCGCAATATTTATACCATCCAGCGTGGTTACGAAGATCTGGCCGAACGACTCAACAGCCTCGGTGCCAGAATTACCGTCTTGAACGACATATAGGGTATAATCTGACGCTAGGCGAGTGTGGTATAACGGTCATTACTCCAGTTTTCCAAACTGGCTACCGGGGTTCGACTCCCCGCACTCGCACCACGACATTATTATGAATAAGTACGAATACATTCTTCTCGACTGGGACGGTAACTTAGCGAGGACACTACACATCTGGCTCGATGCTACGCGCATCGTCATGCAAAAGCATGGCATCCATAAGACCGATAACGAAATCGGTGCCAGTTTCGGGAAAATGACCGAGCACTTTCTTCAGTGGGGCGTAAAGGATCCGGAAGGTGCCTATGATGAAGCGGACCTCGTTGCGAAACGAACTCTTCCCGATGTTGAACTATACCCAGATACACTTTTTGTCCTTGAGCAGATGCACAAAGCGGGAAAACACCTCGCACTCATCACGACCTCACCGCACGAGAATGTCGAACACTTATTGGACAAGTATGATTTACGGCGATTCTTCGAAGTTATCATCGCCGGTGATGATGTCAGCCACCACAAACCCCATCCTGAACCACTGGAAAAAGCGCTGACAGCATTAGGCGGCACACCAGAACTGACCGTGATGATTGGTGATTCTGATAAAGATATCGGTGCAGCGCAAAACTTTGGCGTAGATTCAATCTTGTTCTTCCCAGAGGAGCATCACAAATTTTATGACTTCGGCCAATTACAAACCCTTCAGCCGACCTATATCATTGATGATTTCAAGCAAGTGCTAGAGATTATTTAGCCAACGAACCTCACCGCTTTAATACAGGGATGATACGCCTCTAAAGAACCGAGGCAAGCTCCGTATAGCGACAAAGTCGACAACAAGTCTGACCTGTTATACTGATGGCTGTAGCACAGCCCTATCCGGCTGATGCTAGCGCAACTTATACTTCACAATGTGCCCTGGTAGCTCAGCTGGATAGAGCAGAGGACTTCTAAGCCTAAGGTCGCTGGTTCGAGTCCAGCCCGGGGCACCATTGGCTTTCGTATCTGTTAATTTCAATCTCCCTTTTATCGGTTCCGAACTTTGTTATAGTTACTTCAAGATGCCAGACAGTATCAAAATTGTTGCCTCGGTCATTGCTACCGGCGTAGCACTTATAGCTTATGTGCCATATCTACTAGATATGTTCAGGGGCAAGAACCAGCCTCATTTATACACATGGATTAGTATCTTTTTAATTACTGCTGTTGTCGCATGGCTTCAAGTTGTGGGCGGAGCTGGAGTAGGTGCGATTCCCACAATTTGCGGCGTTGTTGTTGATGCAGTTATACTGTTTTACTGTTTTCGTTTTGGGACCAAAGACATTGTTTTTATGGACAAGGTATGTCTCGCCATTTCGGTTGTTGGTGTAGCGGCATACGCCATACTTCATAATCGACCAGTAATATCACTCGCTATTGTAACTGCAGCAGAAATTATTTCTTTTATACCTACGTTTCGCAAAACGCATAATGACCCATACTCAGAGTCTTTGCCAAGCTATTACTTATTAATGCTAAAACTGATTTTAATATTGGTAGCACTAGAAGCCTACAATTTATTAACCGTCTCGTACTCTGTGTTGTGGTTAGCAGTTTTTATCGTGTTCCTCGGCTTTACCTATAGTTGGCGGGCAAAGTCACGGCAGAAACCGCATAGTCCAACAAACAATACTTTACCTATCTAGATAGGTAAAGCCTACTGATTGCTAGTCCTTGGGATATACTAACAATAGCCTCGTAGTGATTTATTCGGAACTTATCTACTAAGGGGCACCACAACTTCCGTATCTGTTAGTATCTTTGACCCGTTTCGGACTCCGAACAGACTGAACTTGTTACGATTTTGGTTACTGAAACATAAATGTATAATTGCTGAGATGTGGTTTGCCCTCTCTATTCTTGCTTTACTAATGTTGTCGGGCAGAAGGACGGCTGAAAAGAAAGCCGCTACCGGTATAGACAGTATGGCGATGGCATGGCTGCAGCAAGCAGTGGCATTGCCTCTCATTGTCGTCTCATTATTCTTCGCAAGGTTTTATTGGCCAAATCAATTACCCATTTTCTTCTGGGAATTACTGACGGTTTATATCGCACTGCAAGCGATTTACCTCTATTGCTATTACCGGGCAATATCAATAGCAGATATAAGCTATGTAGCACCACTCATGACCCTTTTTTCTGTAGGTAATATGATTGGAGCTTACATTATTTTAGGCCAGACTCCATCAGTTACAGGATTTATTGGAGCGGCATTTATAATAGCCGGGGCATGGATTATAGCTCGTGCAAAAAAGCACGGCAATAAGGCACTCGTAGCAGCCAATAAGACTGCGTTTACTCTAGTCGTAATCGCCATTATTGTTTGTAGCATTTTTTCGAACTTAGAGGTAAAGATGTTGCAGATGAGCAACCCTACAAGCTACAACTTCTACACGTCATTGCTGACTGTGCCTTTTGTCATTCTAGTCACTGTATTGGTACTTAAAAACCGCCAGCACGATAGTAGGGCATATTGGAGTTCGGTACATCAGAGTATTTTTAAGAATTTTTGGCCGTTGGCAATCGTAGGCGTAACTTATACTGTAAATATGCTTGCTACATATCAGGCAAAGGTCATTGCCCCTAATCAAGCATATGTAGGAGCCATCAAGGCAGCTTCTGTGTTGCCTGTGGTTATATTAGGCATGTTCTTCTTCAAAGAAACAGTCTCTCGCAAGCAGTGGGCGGGCATAACTTGTATGTTAGTTGGATTGGTGCTAATTGCGGTCAACTTATAAATCATGGGTAAGTACGGTATAGCCACGATTTTTGAAGACCTAGAAGTAGGTTTTGAGTTCTCGCAGGATAACATACCACTCCACTTGACGCATATAGACTCATTTCAGATAGAACTCGGTACGGACGAACTTACTAGCCTATTATCACAAGCCTTACTTCAACAGGCTCAGTTTGAGATTAAGGCAACGAAAGATGCATACTACGGACCTGACAAAAATATACTTGTCACTGAGATAGAACTAAATCCAGCTTTGTTGCATTTGCACTCCCTTATTATGAAAACGCTTACCGAAAATAACGCGACGTTCAAAAACCCGCTTTTTCAAAACGATGGTTATAGCCCGCACATCTCTGCTTATGGAACACGGCGAGTACACTCAGGTGACATTTTAACGGTTGAGGGTCTATCTATTGCTTCAAAGACTTCAGACGCAGATGATGCTATGACAAGGGTATTAGCTAAGATTGCTTTATAGATATTGTCGGCTTAGCTACGCTCCTCTTGCTATAGTGCTGCCACGAGTGGGTACGGTATCGCATCAGTTTTTGAAAACTCAACGGCTGGCTACGGATTTTTTACGGAGAATATACCGCTACATCTTACGCACGTCGGTTCATTCGAAGTCGCATTAACCCCCTCAAGGAGCATACTCAAGAACCCTCACTTCCACAAAGATGGATACAGTCCCCATATCTCGGCTTACGGCAATAGGAGGACAGAAGTTGGGAGCAAAGTAACAATTAACCACTTACCCGGTAATTAGCGGCTCGTCACGTAACAGTTCGAAGCCGCGTCGTATTGCTTTGATTTCATCATCTTCAAAACCTTTGACATCATTGACCACCTGATCGAGCTCATCTTCCGCGAACCAGCCGTATTCGGAATGATCTTCGGGGTTGATGGCGATTCGTGACGCGTCATCGCAGAACTGTGCGAAATAAATTACCTCGATACTATGTGAGCCTTTGACTGCATTGGTATAGTCGAACACTGCGAATGGTTCACCCACTTTGATGCGCATGCCGAATTCCTCATCAACCTCACGGATGAGGCCATCGACCAGATGCTCTCCGAAATCGATATGACCACCTGGCAATTCAAAGACGTCCGGTAAGAATTTCTTGGTCGCCGCGCGTTTAGGCATGAAGACTTTTGTCACGCCGTCGATCTGCTGGTGTATAAAGGCGCAGGCCGTGAAGACCTGCTGGTTTTGGGCTGGCACTTCGCTGTCATGGGCTGTTTTCATGAATACAAGTATACTTGAAGCGTGAAGCATTACGCCCTCCAAGGATATAAGGAGCCTTTAGAAATGAAACTCACACTCGTCACCGGCAGCGCCAACAAACTCAAAGAATGGCAGCGGCTCTTACCGGCCGATATCGCCCTTGATCATGTCGCGTACGATCTGACCGAGATCCAAAGTGCCGACGCGGCTGAGATAGCGACCGCCAAAGCCAAGGCCGCCTATGAACTGGCCGGCGTCCCGGTAGTGATAGAAGACGTGTCAGCCGGGCTTGATAGTTTGGCCGGCTTACCGGGACCTTACATCAAATTCTTTGAAGAAAAGCTTGGACCGGCAGCTCTATTTACCGTGGCCGGCAATGTTGAAGCAGCCGCCACTGCAACCTGTTATCTTGCATATTATGACGGCACTGACACGCTGATCTTTACCGGCACTACGCATGGTAAAACCGTATCACCCCGCGGTGAAAATGGCTTCGGTTTTGACACCGTTTTCATGCCTGAGGGCCAGACCAAAACCTATGCCGAAATGTCGCCGGCAGAGAAAGATTCGTTAAGTCATCGCAGCCGCGCCATCGCGAAACTGGTCGAACATTTGAAAAGTTCGGCGTAATCCGTTATAATCACCTCTGTTTTACTGTAAACATGGCGGATGTAGCTCAGTAGGTTAGAGCGCTGGATTGTGGCTCCGGAGGCCGTGGGTTCGAGCCCCATCATTCGCCCCAAATAAAAAAGGTCACCTTGTGTGGCCTTTTTTATTTGGGGCGAATTGTATATCCGATACTTCACATACGTAAATTCGGGCTTACGGTATAAGTAAGCAGGTAATGAAACCACCCTTATGGAAGGAAACAGTGCTGGCTTACGCCTCATCCGGGCCTTTGGCGCTCATAGGTATCGGTTTGCCCGGAAGCGGCAAGACTACGATACTCAAACCCTTAGCCGAAGAAATAGGTGCGGTGTACGTCAACAGGGACGATATACGCGAAGAACTGACGGGCAATCCGACTGACCACACGAAGGAACCAGTCGTGTCCGACATAGCCTTACAAAAGATAAGCGAAGGTCTTCGGGCCAAAGAACATATCGTGGTCGATGCCACTAATGCGCGGCGTCGTGATAGACGACAACTGATCAACCTCATACGTCAATTCGAAGAATTCAAGATTGTCGGGCTATACGTAAACACCGACCTGCCTACCAGCTCGATGAGGAACGAAGCTCGTGAAAAAAGAGTCCCCGAGCCCGCAATGGCACGGATGCATAACAGGCTTACTTTGAATTTGCCGAGCCCGGAGGAAGGTTTTGACAGTGTCATCGTTACGAATCCTCCACCGGTCAGCAACACTCCGCAACCGAGACTTTCAAGGCGGCGGCTATACACCAAGCTGACACCTGACGACACGGGGCTCGCACGCTTAATCAATCTCCAAAACCTTATAAATTTCACCGGCAGGTTCCGGCTTACGCCTCCCAGCCAACTGCATCTGACTCTTCTTCATTTCGGTTTGATCGATGAAATGTACGAACAGATACATACGGTTACCGGCATAGATCAGTCACAGTACGTCAAATATCTGGTCACTTTTATCGATCGTTTGAACGATGCCCTTCCTGACCGGCCCCAGACGCTACTGCCTACACGGGTTTCAGTTTTCGGTTATCGCAATAGTGCCATAGTGCTCGAATTTGAACCTACTCAGGATATGATCACCGCTCACCGCGAAATGTATACCGCTCTTCTTCAGTTTCTAAAGGACTGCGATGTAACTGACCCTGCGCGCTTCATTGCTAAGACAGGCGCCCTAAGACATTCGCCGGTCCTGACGCCACATGTAACATTAAGTAGAGGGGGGCATTACACTACGGAAGATATCACTCTCGAAGAGATAACTTTTGGGTCGGTCCCTTTGTCGATAGAAAATTACTTAGGCTAAAGCTTGCCCCGAGCAAAGGGCTGCACCGATGGGCATTACATAATCCTTACCTTTGTTATACTGATTCACATATGAGCGGTCCTACTATTCACTGGAACAATCAGTTACGCCTGGTATTTTCGGATGTCGATGAAACCATCGCCGAAGTCTACACGCCCGCCGAATCCGCAATGATAGATGAGCTCGCTTCTTTCCTTGAGAGCGGCGGAAAACTCTTTATGGTGACCGGCGGGAGCCTGAAGCGCGTGCTGGCAAGTATCACAGATATGATGCCCGCCCGCGTAAGAAACAGCATTTTGATCAGCCACTGCAGCGGCGCGGAAGTATGGGGATTCACTGACGACGGTAAGCTTCGTGACACGCCGTTCTACAGCGTTTATGAAGACACCTTCGATACTGAGATGAAACGCCAGTGGCGCGAGATAATCGGGCAGTTAGTACAAGAATTCGGACTACGTCCACACCCTGCCCAGCCAAAAACTGAGTTCTGGCGCAAAATCGGGCATAGACCTCAAGATATCATGCTTGATGATCGAGGGCCTCAGATAACCATGGAAGTCGTGAACGGCACTGAGCTTACGGAGGAACAACTGCGTGACCTCAATTTTGATGTTCCGGCCACGAACGGCAAGTACGATCTGCGCACAGCTATCAAGCTGCGGGCCGAACAGTTATTCACTGAGGCAGACATACCGATCACACCTCATTTCGGAGGCAATTTTGCCTTGGATTTCGCCGTGGAAGGCGTATCAAAGACTACATCTATCCAGGCCGTCCTCTCTGACCAAACCGTGCTCAAAACTATCGGCCTGACGCCGGCTGACTTGCTCAATCCTGACGAACTTGAAGTCTGGGGTGATAAATTCTCGCTTACGAATGGCGGGACGGACAGGCACATGAGCCAGGCTCTGCCGCCAGAAGTACGTTCAATTGATTTTCGGGACGAGGACCCTACGGATTTGCCTCAGGACATCAACCTAGTAATTTGGGACGGCGCGCACCACTTACATCACGGGCTGCTGGAGTACCTTCAGTCACGCCATCAATAATCGATAGGTGCGACGTCTTACTCAGAACTAATATGACCACTCGATCCTAAAAGAGCGATAGTGTTAGGTATAGCCAGGAGTGTACACGTTTATACTAATATCAGTACTTCGCCACAGATCCATCCACTTGCGTCTGCTCCAAAAGTCCGAACATGATCAGGTCTGATGATTTGACTTTCAAATGGTCTTCATCGGGCGTTTGCAAGTAGTCTACTTCCATCAGGTCACCGACGTTCACCTTGAGGGCGTTGCCCGCACCATTGTACTGAGATATGGCATCGTACGGCAGATCCACCGTGAAAGTCTTGGTGCTACCTCGGGCCTGAAGAGTCACCTTCGTACCGTCAATTGACTTGATACGACCGTGTAACTGATGGAACTTCACTGGCCCGTTGTTTGTCACATCGGTCCGGCGATATTTATCATTGGCTTGAGAGGTTTCGTCCGCCGTCGTATAGACCACGCCGAGGATCTGGTTCGGTACGTTCACGCAGTAGTACGATACGTTTTCAGTGCAGGGCCCAAGCTTGGCAACGGCGTTTGCAATCTGGGGGTCGCCGATCTCACTTCCGACGCCGCCGACAAATTTGGGGTCGAGGTCGGTCTTGATTATGCCCGCAACCGCGAAACCGGTCTGCGGCCCAAGACCATTACCATGTAAGTCTTGGTAATACTGCACGAGATGCTGGGTCCGTGTTACAAGTTGAACGACAGAACCGACAGAGACATCAGACAGTTGTATGGGCTTGCCGTTTTCAAAGACCTGTACATCGGGCGCGACTGCGATCGTGCGTGAGACGGACTTGCCTTCGGGATAATACTCAAACGGTCTGCCCGATTTATAGTCGAATGAGTTATCAACCCGATATAACGTCAGAGTGATCGTGATGCTCTTAGGTGATATGTCGGTCACATAACCGGTCGTCAGCCCAAAAATCGGATTAGCGTTCGGGTTGCCAGGAAAGATATTGTCGTGCGTGTACATCGTGACGGTATCGCCTACCTTTTTCCGGGCCATGCTTTTAGCGTCGTTGTCGCTGACGAAGCGGGTTTCGATGAATGAACCGAGGGCGTCATAGATACAAGTATTCTGCAGCACCTTGCGCGCATCGTCATCGGATAACCCCGAGTTCTGGGCAATCTCATACTTCAGATCCTGACCCGAATAGTACTGGCCGCACTGACCGTTGACGGTGTATTGTCTGCGGTTGTCGTCATTATTCTGATTAACGTCTGTGACCGTGGCATTCGGCACGACCCACTGGTACGTCGCGTACGCGGCCGCACCTACGGTACCCGTCGTACCGAGGATGATAGCGATAAATGCGAGTCGCGGTAACGCGAGTAAGTGTCTCTTATAACTTGATAATTTCATACGGAAAGCTCCTGATTTGGTTGTGCTTGTAGTACGCACAGCTTTCGAAAAAGTTTCAGACGTCGCTGCCCGACCGACCGCTTCCATGGTGCGGGCGACAAAAACATCATCACCTCGGGTGTTTTCAGGCCGGGCATCATCCAGGCGTTGATCGATTGTCGGCTTCATACTAACTGCTCCTTAAGTTGCTCTTTGGCGCGGTGTATCCAAGTCCGCACCGTGTTGAGCGGCACTCGTAACTCCTCTGCCAGCTCTTGGTAGCTTTTGCCTTGCCAGTAATAACCTTCGATGACCTGTTTGTACGCCGGCGGCTCAAGCGCGGCCACGATCGCCCGTAGTTCATTGCGCTCGGCCAATTCTACCTGGGTCGGCATGGACAGCTCTGCCAGCGTTTCGACATCGGCTTCGTGACTGATGCGACGTTCCTTACGCAGATAGTCAATGGCTAGATTAGTCGCGATCTTATACAACCAAGTCGAAAAACGGGCTTTGTCAGCATCATAATTTTTGAGATTCAAGTAAGCTTTGACGAACGCCTCTTGCGCGACGTCTTCAGCGTCGGTACGGTCACCGACGAGCCGTTCGCAATGAATTATCAGCCCGACATGGTAGCGCTCCACCAGCTCGGCGTAGCCATTCTTGCCTTCGATGACGGCTTGGATGATAGCTGCTTCTTGCATCATATCTAACTATACGTTCAAATTACCTAAAAGTTTCACATCGATAATCTTATTTGATTTTTTACCTGTCTGGTTTATATCATAGACATATGCGTGATCGTCCGCCAACATTCGCTTTAGTGCATGGACCCTGGCATGACGCCTGGTGCATGCAGCGGTTGCAAACTGAGCTTGATGAGCTGGGCTATGACTCCGTGGCGATGGACGTACCCGTTGATGACCCTACCAAAGATTTGAACGACTACGGGCAGGCCGTAGCTGACTCCTTAGCCGGCCGTGACAACCTGGTCGGCATATTTCACTCTCGCGCCGGCAACTACGGACCACGGGCCGTGAATCTCCTCAATGATCCGCGGACGGGCGAAGGGCCATTCCGACAGATGATATTCTTAGCTGCCTCATTTGAGCCGCAGACTTTGCAGGCTTTCGGTCCGTTGGAAGCGCATCATACGACGATACCCCGTCATTCGCCTGCCTCCCGGGCAGCGATTGTCAGGCGACCCGATCTCGGCCCGGATATGACCGAGTTTGACCGGAGCCGGGCTGTCCAGTTCCTTTATCATGACGTATCCGATCACAAGCTGGTCGTGGAGGCTATCCGTCATCTCCGCCCACAACGTCGGCCGGTTGTTGAACCGACGCTTGACCGCTGGCCGCGCATCCCCCAGGATTACATCGTCTGTACCGAAGATCGGATGGTGCGTCCGGATTGGTCCAGATTGGCCGCACGCGAGTTCCTGGGCGTCGATCCCTATATCTTACCCGGCGGCCATTCACCGTTCCTGTCCCGCCCACGTGATTTGGCACGCATGCTGGCGTTCTTGGCAGTGAAGTAATTTGTCATATTTTATGGTTGTGCTTTATTATACGTAGTAATGCGCCAATTCTTCCTTATCCGTATCCGGCTTACCACTTATTTTATGTTCTTCCTATTGCTGTTCCTGGTACTAGTCTTCGTACTGCCTAAAACTACGTTCAGCAGTGGCGCGCTGACGCTGTTCTCGGTCAACTCGTTCTTATACGGTTTTTACCTCGCCCCGATTCTGACTTCACAGAAAGCCCGCATCGATGATCTGCATCGGACCGCCCGCAGCGAAGCGAACGCCATCTTTGAAATGGCATTAAGTCTGAAGAACTTACCGACCGAATTACGCAACGGCCTGCAGACCGCATTCGATGACTACCTGAAGACTTGCTCGAAGCAGCGCCGGCCCGGCCAAGGCGAAAAGCAGTATGAAAGCCTTATCGGTTTCTGCGTCAGCTACTCAGGGGACAATGAAGCTGAAATAAAATCATTGCTTGAAAAGCTCGTGAAGAACCAGCAAAACCGCACCCAGTTCTCAATGTTGCTCGCCAACAAGATTTTCAGCCATGAATGGATAATCATGCTGGTCCTGTATGGCATCACCACTGGTTTCATATTGACCATTAAAACGGGTGACGAGGTGATTTACCGTATAATCGCCGGTCTGCTCGCCGCCGGCCTGACGATGCTCGTCGTAATCGTCGTCAAGCTTAGCACCCTGACCCACAAGCGGGCTCACGACGCCTGGAAACCATATCAACGTCTGTTGCAGACACGGTACTACAGCATTGATTGAGCAGGTTACGTTCGACTGCCCCGGTTACTCACTGGCAGCGGACTGGTATCCGCGCGACTCCGAACGTATTCTCATCTTCCTGATCGGCTGGACGGCGAGCCGCACGCATTACCGTGAAATGCTGACGAAGATCGCTGACCAAACCGGTCTCAGCATCGTCTGTTTCGATTACAGCGGACACGGCGACAGTCCGTTCCATCTGGATGACACACGTCCGGCACAGCACCTGCTTGAAGCCGTGAACGTGTATGACCAGCTGCGCAAGGAGCGCCCAAACGCTTCGATCAGCCTCATGGGTTCAAGTTATGGGAGTTACCTGGCGGCCACTTTGAGTCAGCAACGGCAGGTTCAGCATCTGGTACTCTGCGCACCGGCCATCTATCAACCAGAAGATTTTTATACTTTGTGGGGCGAAATCGATGTCGGCTGGACCCGTAACGTCTACCGTCACGACACCGGAGCCCTCCGTGATAATCCGCTATTACAAGACCATAAGGCCCCTCCGCCGACGCTTGTGATGGTGCACGGACGCGACGACCTCGTTCCGGCGACAGCGAGCGATTCGTATATCGAGGCTTTCCACGCTCAGAAATTCCTGGCTCCCGATCTGGAGCACAGTCTGAACGATGATCTTTTCAAGAATGGCGCGAATCAGGCTTACGTCGAGACTATCTGCCGATTCTTGCAGTCGTGACTGAATAAAGCAACGCTTTGTTATACTTGTACTAACGATAAAGGAGCTTGTGATGAAACGATTGCTACGGTTTGTCCGTCGGTATAAAGAATTTTGTTTTGCGTTACTTTCGTCAGCAGTAGCGCTGGGCTTGGATTTGGCTGGTTTCGATAAGGCCGCTCATATAATCCTGATCATCGTCGCCAGCGTCGTGCTGATTCCGCTGCTCTGGGGTATGGTCGAGGATTTGCGTAATGGCAAATATGGGGTCGACATTTTGGCAGCCACCGCCATCATCACGGCACTCGTCATGGGCGAGTACTGGGCCGCGATCGTCATCGTCCTGATGTTGACCGGCGGCGAATCGCTGGAAGATTACGCCGAGCACCGGGCAAAGTCCGAGCTGGATGCCCTCCTCTCCCGAGCGCCCCAAAAAGCCCATGTCCTACGCAAGAAATCCTTTGTCGATGTCACCGTCAAAGAAGTCAAAGTAGCTGACACGATCGAAGTTCGCCCGGGTGAAGTCGTACCGGTCGACTGCGAAGTGATCGAAGGCACGACCAGTGTCGACGAAGCCAGCCTAACCGGCGAAAGCCTGCCACAGCTGAAAAAGCCAGGCGACAAGCTGTTAAGTGGTACCGTCAACCTCGACGGCGCCATTACCGCCAAAGCCATCCATTCGGCCGCCGACAGCCAATATCAGCAGATCATCAAACTAGTTAAAGCCGCTGATAACCAATCGCCTTTCGTGCGTTTAGCTGACCGCTACAGCGTGCCGTTCACTATCATTGCGTTCGTCATCGCCGGGGGAGCCTGGCTTATCAGCGGTGAATCTGAGCGATTTCTAGAAGTGCTGGTCGTAGCCACACCCTGCCCGCTGATCTTGGCGGCTCCTATCGCCGTCATCTCCGGCATCAGCCGGGCAGCCAGGAACGGCATCATCGTCAAGAACGGTTCGGCCCTCGAGCGCCTGGCGGCGGTCCGCACGATCGCTTTTGACAAGACCGGCACACTGACCCACGGAACGCCGGAAGTCGACGGCATCACGACGTACAGCGGGTTCAAAAAAGTTGATGTCCTCAGTGCTGCCGCCACCGTCGAGCAAAGCTCCAACCATGTCCTGGCGACCGCCATCACTAACAAGGCGATACAGCAGAAAATCAAGCTCACAAAGGCCAAGCATGTCAAAGAACTTCCTGGTCATGGTGTCCAAGCGCAGGTCGGCGGCAAGCAAATCATGGTCGGCCGTCTCGGCATGATCGACGAGTACGAGATCATCGTTCCGCCAACTTTTTCCATCAAGAAAGTTCAGCAGACCGCCGCCTTCGTCGCCATCGACCACAAGCTGGCTGGCATCATCAGTTTCAATGATGAGGTCCGCGACAACAGCAAGGCCACCCTACAGCGGCTGAACGGCTTCGGCATCCGCAAGTTCCTGATGGTGACCGGCGACAACCAGACCACAGCCAAAAAAATCGCCAAACAACTCGGCATCAGTGACGTAACGGCAGAAGCGTTGCCGGCCGATAAGCTGCACGCCATCGACGCCATCAAGGAACGTCCTGTCGCCTTCGTCGGTGATGGCGTGAATGACGCACCCGTGCTAACAGCCGCCGAAGTCGGTATTGCGCTCGGTGCCAAGGGTTCGACGGCCGCCAGCGAATCCGCTGATGTCGTCATCATGCAGGATGACATCAGTCGCGTCGCCGATGCTTTTGCTATCGCCCGCCGAACGTTCCGTATCGCCCAGCAAAGCATCCTGATCGGCATCGGTCTGAGTATCGCCCTGATGCTCATCTTTGCCACCGGCCGTTTCCAACCGTTGTACGGCGCTCTGATTCAAGAAGTCGTCGATATCGTCGTCATCTTCAATGCCTTGCGCGCCCATGGGTCCAAACTATGACAACCGACTATAGCGAAGAGATCCTCGACCTCGTCGACGCCGAAGATACCGTCATCGGCACCATCACCCACGAGGAAGCGTTTGACCTGCCTCGTGACGGCGGCCGCTACGTCCGCGCTGCCCACGCCTTGATCGTCAACAAGAAAGGTGAGGTCTGGATTCCCCGCCGTATCGCCAGCAAACGGATTGCCCCAAACGGACTGGACTTCAGCGCCGCCGAGCACGTCGCCTCGGGCGAGACTTACCTGGAAGCTATCGTACGAGGCTTCGAGGAGGAACTGAATTTATCTGTCGAACCCGACATGTTCAGCGAAATCGGTAAGACTTACCCGAAACCGGGCGCCATCCCCTACGTCACCGTGGATTACATCATTTACATGGACGAAGCGCCGGCCAACTATAGCGCCGATGATTTCAGCGGAGCCGAATGGCTAAACCCGAATGAGCTCCTGCGCCGTCTGAAAGATGGTGAGACCGCCAAAGAAAATCTGGCGAACAGCATCCGCTTGCTGATTGATTATATTTCCGTTTAGGCGAGTAATCGTAAGAGTACGGCGGCAGTCAGTGGGATGGTCAGATTGTCGCTGCCCATTACGCTGACATTCTCGACGGCTGCAATTACCAGCGGCATGATAACGATCGCCGCCCACAGACCTGCCGTGTGCGGCTGTGTCGGTAGTAAGATGACGAGGAAAATGATGGCTGAAGTCACGGCGAAGGCGGTCGTACCGGCGACTGATTTCGTGCCACCGAACAGTTTGTAGCTGTTGGACTTACCGAAGGACTTGCCGACTATGGCCGCGACCGAATCAGCTAACGCCAGCTGCAGCAAGGCCGCCACGATGAGCCAGTCCGATCCAGCGATGACGATTGCCGCGATGACACCAATCGGGTAAAAGAATTCGCCATAGCTGTCACGGCCCACCTTGTACATGCGCCCGACGACGGACGGAAACCGTGGCGCCATGTACTTGATGACGAACATGGCCACGAAAAAGAAAATCTCGAAGGCGATGATGAACTGGTGACCGACCAGGAATAACCAGGCGATTATGGTCAGCCCATGTACCGCATGCAGCAGCTTACGGGAGTCCTCATTGCCGCGCTTCAAGCGACGACGAATGGCTTCACCGATAAAAAAGATGGCCACGCCGATGACGGGAGCAAGGACGGCGTAGAAAATCATATCCTTACTGTACTTGATTGACACCTGATAAAAAAGCGGCGTACAGTAGATACTTATTCAAAGAGGGCGCGTTCTATGGCTAAGTCATTAGGTTTACGACTGGTGGGCGGTGCGGCGGGCCTCGCTATATTAAGTGGGTGCGAGAGTTATCAATCATTTCCCACCGATGAAACTACAGCTTCATCGGCGACAGCCACCATGCCGAGCACCGAAGCCGCACCCGCTACTGGCGTTACCGATCCTTTAGAAGCCTACCTCACATCTCCAGATCGTATAGAGCGCTACCTGAAAGCGGTCCAGGATTTCGGACAGGTGGTCCTGAGTCGCCCCGCCGCATGGGGCGGATTTGACGATTACTGCGTCCGTCCGTCTCAGAACGGTACGGCCGACGGTTACACTTCGGAGGGTTTCGTCCCGCAAGGGGGTGATGACTGTTCCACGCAACATACCCCGGCTTATGGGGCTCCGGATATACAGCTCACCGTTAACTATATTTATGGGACCGAGCAGTTCTACGCTGCATCGGCTGATACTCCTGAATGCAATAACGCTGACGCCAGCTACGTCAACGCAGTCGATAAATGGGTCGGTACTTACGCGCTCAGTGCCGACAATCCTGGAGATTACAGTACGACAGAACACGCCCTGTCTCCCGAAGAAGCCCGCCAGATCGACGATTACGTCATCGGTTGTCTCGACAACACCAGACCGTAGTTATCGTATTTCCTCAAGTAAAAAGCCCCAGCTGATGCTGAGGCTTTTTACTTGGTCAGGGTGAGAGGATTTGAACCTCCGACCTCGCGATCCCGAACCGCGCGCGCTACCAAACTGCGCCACACCCTGTTACCTGTGGTTGTATTCTACGTGAAGCTGTACCTCTGATGCAACTTATGGGCTACAATAGACCCTATGAATCGCGCCCTCAGTACCGGCATCGGAAAACTTGTCAAAACCGCCACCCGATTCCGACCCCACGGCGGTCAGGCATTGCCCGGTCTCGTCGTCGAAAAGCTCTTCCCTTCCTACTTCGCCGATATGGTCGAACAATTACCCGAAGGCGTCATAGTCATCACCGGCACTAACGGCAAGACCACGACGACGAAGATGGTCGTCGAATTACTGGAAGCCGCCGGCAAGGAAGTCCTGACCAACCCTACTGGGAGCAACCTGATCCGGGGCATCGTTTCCAGCCTGCTGACCGGCGCCGACTGGCGAGGCAAGTTGCCGCACGACATAGCCGTATTCGAAATCGATGAAGCGTACGCCCGGCACTTCGTCAAACAGGTCCGGCCGCGCTGGGTGCTGGCATTAAATGTCAGCCGCGACCAGCTTGATCGCTTCGGCGAGGTTGACGTCGTCGCCGAACTTGTCGGCACCACGATGCGCGCTGCCACCGAGGGCGTGGTCACCAATGCCAACGACCCGCGCCTGGCCAAGATCGGCCGTGAACTGGCGGCTAAGATCAGCGTCAGTTACTTCGGTGTAGCGGCTAATCTGGAGTCGTTCTTTCCGAGTGATAACGAGCTCGTTTCTATCCGCAGCAAAGATAATCAGACGATCGCCGACCCGCAGCCACTGGTCCCTAACGTCGAACTGACCGCCTTCCAAGGCCAGACCGCCAGTTACGCCATCGCGGGCAAGACCTACCAGACGAGCCTGCAGCTGACGGGTCAACATAACTTCCAAAACGCGGCAGCCGCGGTCGCCCTGGTACGAAGCCTGCTGCCGGAAATCGATGCCGCCCAGCTTATCGACTGGCTGGGTAATGTCGGCACAGCCTTCGGCCGCGGTGAGATATTCACGCTCAAGAACGGCAGCCAACTGCAGCTGGTGCTGGTAAAAAACCCGGCCAGCTTCCGCCAAACGCTTGCCTCCTACCTGACTGAAGATATCGCTACCATGATCGTCATCAACGACAATTACGCTGATAGCCGGGACGTCTCGTGGCTATGGGACGTCGATTTCGTGCCCTTGAAAGGCCGTCAGATAACCGCCACCAGCGGTAGTCGCGCGGCTGATATGGCGCTGCGTTTGCACTATGCAGACATTAAAGTCACGACGGTCGAGCCGGATATCGACAAAGCTCTACAAGCATTCTGTAAGCTACCTGATCGCAAAATCGTCGTCGCCACCTACACCGCCATGCTCCACCTGTATGAAGAACTTACCGCAAAAGCCGGGGAATCATTATGAAACAACTTCACATCGTCCAGCTCTATATAAATGAGATGAATACGTATGGCGACCGTGGCAACCTGTTGACGCTGAGCAAACGGATGCAATGGCTTGGGTACGAACCGGTGATCCATTATTATCACCTTGGCGGTGAACTGCCCGAAAAAGTCGATATCGTACTAGGCGGTGGCGGACAGGATGCCGCTCAGGCGGACATCGAGCAGGACATCCAACGCATCGGCGCCAGATTGCACATACTGGCCGATGAGGGTACTCCCATGCTGATGGTGTGCGGCACCTACCAGCTGTTCGGGCATCGTTTCCTGACCAATAGCGGCACCGACATGAAAGGCATCGGCATCTTTGACTTAGAAACCCGCGCTGCCGACAAGCGTCTGATCGGCAATGTTGCCGTCGAATCTGATTTCGGCACGCTATACGGTTTTGAGAACCATAGCGGCCGTACCTACCTTAACGCCGGCCAGGCCGCACTGGGTAAGGTGCTGCGCGGCAACGGCAACAATGGCGAGGACCATCTCGAAGGTGCACGCACCAATAACGTCATCGGATGTTATCTGCATGGCCCGCTCCTGCCGAATAACCCGGCCTTCACCGACGGTCTGATCGAACTGGCCGCTGTCAAAGCGCACGGTAGTTTTGAGCCCCTCAACATCGACGACTCCCTTACTGAGATTGCCCGCAAAACCGCCGCCGACCGCCGTTACTAAGGCGAAAATTATTACTGCCCCGAGCATTACGGCAATGGTATACCTGTAGGCATGCAACTCGAGGAACTGGAAGCACTCTACGCTGATAATCAAAAATGTGCTGAGCTCATCGGTCTGACGTACACCTCGGACGAAGCCGTCGGCTTAAGCCGGAAACGCCGCGGCAAAGGCTTCACCTTCACCGACAAAGACGGCAAGAAACTGACCGACGCCAAGATCCGCCAGCAGATCACCGAGCTGACCATCCCACCCGCCTGGCAGAAAGTCTGGATCTGCCCGAATGACAAGGGCCACATCCTGGCCACCGGCCTTGATGAAAAGGGCCGCAAACAATACATTTACCACCCGAAATGGCGGGCCATGCGCGATATCGTAAAGTTCTACCGCTCGATCGCTTTCGCCAACTGCCTGCCGACAATCCGGCGTTCCATTGAAAAGGATTTACAGCGCCCTGCTCTCGACGGCCCGAAAGTCATGGCTGTCATGCTGTGGCTCCTCGATAACACCTACATCCGCATCGGCAACGAGCAGTACTATGAACAGAACGAATCGGTCGGCCTGACAACGCTGACGCACAAGAACATCGTTATAGCCGGGTCTGTAATCACGCTGGCTTTCCGTGGTAAGTCCGGTAAGGATCATCATATAACGTTCGATGATCCTCGTATCGCCCGGATGATGCAGCAACTGATCGACCAAAAAGGCGAACGTCTGTTCCGCTATACGACTGAACAAGGCTACCACGCCATAGAATCGGCTGAGATTAATGCGCACTTGCACACCATAACCGGGCAACATATCTCGGCTAAAGACTTCCGGACCTGGGGCGGAACGCTCATGGCTTTCAATCACCTCGTTCGCACCGAACAACTACCGGCCGAGGAGACACCCAAGAAAGACAAGGTGCTAGTCGAAGCCGTTGACGCCGCCGCGCAAGTCCTGGGCAACACCCGGACGGTCGCACGGAGCAGTTATGTACACCCCGATCTACTTCAGACTTACGGCAGCAAAGACTTCACCGCGTACTACCGCGAGGCCAGCAAACGGCGCAAACGCGTCGGCTTAGACAAGCTTGAAACCCAGTTGATCTACTTCTTGGAGCACTTGTTCGAAGATGAATTCGAACTGCTCAAGAAGGCCTAGCACCTATTCGGTGCCGTCCCATTCCCTGTAAAAGCGCTCGAGAAAAGCCTCCATAAAAGCGTGCCGCCCTGCGGCCATCTGCTTGGCGGTATCCGTATACATCCGCTCTTTTAGCAGTAATAACTTTTCGTAAAAGTGGTTGATCGTCGGGCCGTTACTTTTCTGATACGAGGCGAAGTCAGCGTGAGACTCCGGTTTCTGGTCAGGGTCATACATTCCGTTACCCTTCATCCCTCCGTAGGCGAACGTCCGGGCGATACCGATGGCGCCGATGGCGTCAAGCTTGTCAGCATCATGCACGATCTTGCCCTCAATAGTTGCCATATTCGACGGCACCCCGGCACCCTTATACGACACTGTCCGGATTATATCTTCAATAGAAACGATGATCGTTTCGTCAACACTGAGTTCCTGAAGCCAGACGCGAGCGGCCCGTGGGCCGGCTTCCTCATCGCCATTATGGAATTTCCAATCGGCTATATCGTGCAACAAGGCGGCTAATTCTGTTACGAAGGGGTCGGCATCGGGCTCGGTCTCCAGGATATGTTTTGACAGCTGCCAGACACGGAACATGTGCCACCAATCATGCCCCGAGCTTTCTGATTGGAACTTTTCTTTTACATAGTCAGCGGTCTGAGCGATGATTTCAGATTTTTCTTGCGGGTTCATGGTCTTACTTTACCATTGTGTGACTGTAATTATTCTCATACTTGAACCGTCGCGTTATTGCTACGCTTACCGTATTAAACAAGGAACGTACCATGAACGAGCCAACCCAAGAAGTCCGCGAAACCACTACTACCGCCGGTAACACCACTCAGACCACACAGCAAGTCGTCGAACCGGGCCGTGAGAAAGCACATAAACAAAATACTGCCGCCCGTGTCGTCTGGTATGTCGCCGGAGTTCTCCTTACATTGCTGGGTATCCGTTTCGTACTGGCCCTGCTCGGCGCCAACGCCGGTAACGGTTTTGCCAACTTCATCTACTCAGTCACCGATCCGTTCGTATCACCATTCATCAGCCTGTTCAATTATGACCTACAGGCCGGTGTCGCCCGGTTCGAGCTCTTCACTCTGGTCGCCATGGCCGTCTACGCCTTGATCGCTTATGGTATCAGCCGGCTTATCACCATCAACCGGGACTAAAAAAGAGAGCCCTGAGAAGCTCTCTTTTATGCGCTAAACTAGCAGTGATTAGCTACGGCTGCTGTTGCGACCGCCTTCGGCTTTAGCTTCGGTCGGTTGTGCTTCTGCACCTTTCTTACCGGCCTCACTAGCCTTCTGACGATCATTTGCAAAGTTACCGCCACTGGCCTTACCGCCCTTGCTGGCGATCTCCCTTTGCTTATCAGCGTCCATCGATGCAAATCCGCGATCTTGTGTACCCATAAATAACACCCTCCTTATTCTTTATTGGTACTTTCCAGTATAGGAGCGGGCTTCCCAGGCTACAGTAAACTATCTTACCGAAATGTACCTTCTGACTTTCTAAAAAGCGGGTGTCTTATCTGTTAATAAACGTTGCAATACCGACGATAATTAGCCGCCAACAAGATTAAATACTTTCTTTTTCTTCGTGTTTATGGTATAATAATAGTATGAGCTATTCTTTGGCTAATGAACTTCGAGATTTGTACACCCCTCAACAAGCGAGCGAGGAGCAGGCAGGACTATTGCAACAAGCCGCGATTAATGTGGCATTGCGCTTTTTGAACGGTGAACCCGACATGCACGCGGATGTCGAAGCTGAGATACCTCTTTTGGGGCGCATCGTCGACCTGGTCCAGGACCAAGCCGACCGAAGGAGTGGTCAGGAAGACGAGGACAACGTACTGCCTGACGTCGAACAGGAGTGGTATCACACCGGTTTCACCCTGGGGACCGTACGTTTCGCGGCTACCGTCGGAGACATCGCGCTCCGCCCTGATAAGGCCCGCTTGAGAGAAGCCTTGCGCCGACCTCATCTGGAAGAAATGTTAGGGCGTGTGGCTGCCAGCGTGGCTGATATCCAATATGATGAAGTCCGCGGGTACGATCTGACGCGTGAATGGTCAGGCAATTTCCCTGCTCTTGCAATGATCGGAGCCACTCTTATGGACACCTATCCAGCCTACCTTGATGGCCGCCCCCTTGAAGAAGGTTTTTATGACGGCGTGCATGTGTACCCTTCGGTGTTGAGCCGCTTAGCTCTCGTTGACGAGATGCCGAAACTTTAGTTTAAGAACCTGCGGGTTTACGTAAGGCTTCGAGTTCAGCAGCCTGCGCTTCATATGCTGAAAGGTGACGCGCCAATACCACTTCAGGCGGATCGTCGCCTAAGGCGGCACGCATCTCACGGACTGTCTCTCCACCCGTGTCGGTAACCCTGACGACGTAGCGGCTTCGAGCCGACTCTGCGGTATCGACATTAGGTACCGGTTCTAATGTGGCCCAGCCCATATCTACCAGCGGATCGTGTCGGGTGCGCTGATCGCCATTCCGAGAGTACGGTAAGGGACGGCCGATTGTCGCTGCGACTTCCAGCATGCCAAGCGCCCGAGCCGTGGCCTTTAATAAGGTCGTATGCTCCTCATGAGGTGGCAATCCGTCCACTCCGAACGCAACCCGTAACGCCGGTCCATAACTACTAACTAGGCTGGCAACGTACTGGCGGTGGACCGCCGTCCGTTGTTGTTCGTCGGGTTGTGGGTCTGGGCTTTCACCTGCTGCCATGCTGAGTACTCCCTTTGAGACTTATTATTATGCGCTCACGTGGAATCTTTGGCTAGGGGAATAGGTACAGCTAATCGGTAACGATGACCGTGATGAAGCCGTCGTATTGCCAGGAGTATGGTGATCCCGTACCGACCTGGCCACTATAAACGTGCATCTGATAGCTACCGTTCGCAGGAAGATCCTGCTTAACCTGAAGATACATGTCAAAGCTCGTGCCAGTATTCTTATATTTTGACGCCTCAGCTGCAATTACGAAATACGGCGAAGTACTATCCCATGGTGATGTAGGAAAGGACATGACGTGGCCGTCAGGCGAAGAGACGGTTACGTTCGGGTCATAGAAGCGACCACCATACGGACCGCCGTTACGACTGATGGTAATGATCGGGCGGCTAATTACTAAGTCACCAGCGTAGTAACCTTTTTCGCCTTTGGTAGCGTTGTAATAAACCATGTCGCCCGCCTTCAGTTGTCCGGCGTGTGTAATCTTCGTATTGAAACTGGCAGGGTTCGCAGCCGGAGGTGTCAAGGAGTAAGCCGTAGACCGAGGGTCGGATGAGGTTGAGTATTTGGTGACATTTTTGGCGTCAGTAGAAGTCGGAGCGGTACTACTTTGCGTGCCAGTTTTCGTCTCTGTGTTCTTCTTTGCTGCAGCGATAGTTTGCTTCAGGGCCGCTTCTTGCGTTGCATCGGCCTGCTTAACTTGGGAGGCCGCTTTGGCATGAGCATTTGCAGTCTGGGCCAACGCTCTGTCATCTTTATGGCGTTGTACGGAATATGCTATGGCTACAGCGGAGACTAGCAACACCACGGCGACGCTTCCGACAATGCGTAGAGTGAAAAATGGATAAAGTTTCTTTAACGAGCTCTTCAGGTAAGCGTACATTGCCTTACCGTACAATGTTAGCGTGCATTATGCAAGTGCATACGTCAGCCTACCATCTATGTAACTCGCAAAATATTATTGTGATTATGCGTTTGGATCTACGCCTTCTAAGTCACGCACATACATATCAAACCCAATACCTACCCCCATTTCACCTAGCTGTACAATTATTTCTTTCTCTAAATAGCAACCCGCATGATCGATGAAAGCCGTAATAGCTAACTCGACTTTGTATTGACCCGATACTGCACGGACTGCTTCCTTTCTTTCGTACAGAAGATTCGCCATATACGAAATATGTTCTTCAACGCCCGTGGTTACATCAAGTGGTGAATCATATTCCCATACGTTACGCGGATTAGGTACAGTTCCAGTTTGAAACCTAGATTTAGGCTTACGAATCTCACCTTTTATAAATACATCTGAAGGGTCAAGCTTTAATAGACTGGTAATGTCTTGCGGCTGACAAGTAAAGTCAACAATCAGTAAACTACACTTTAATATTATCTAGGTTGTTCGTAAGTATAACTCAACTCTTAAATAATAAAATGTCGGGCAAGTCTTGGGCTCCTGACACGTCAATTGTCGGGGATAAAGGACCGCGCACGCCTACACTCGTCCTCGAAATATGATTTCTGCGGGCGAGCTTGCCGACCGAACCTTCGACAGGCGCCAGCAAGCTGTCGCGTCGAAGAACCGAGGCTCCATCACAAGACCAACTAAAAAGACCAGGACAAGCCTGGTCTTTTTAGTTGGTCGGGGATAAAGGACTCGAACCTTCGACCTCGCGGTCCCAAACCGCGCGCGCTAGCCAACTGCGCCAATCCCCGAGAGCGTAACTGAGGTAGTATAGCGAAAGAGCGCCGATAAATCCAGTCCTAACTTTGGTCGTAATAATTGTTTGATGGTATAATTATAGTAAGCATGAAATACATATCAGTATTCGCAACCATCCTGCTGATTTGGCTGGCTGTCATCCTGATGGCTATCACGGTCAAGTCCACCAGCGACGTCTTCGCTCTCTACCTCTCCGCCATGTTTTCAACCGTCGCCTTGTTCATAATCGGTTTTACGCGGAAATAGATCTATGGCGCAACAGCGAAAGCCATCCATCGCCGCCCTTAAACGCCAACGTACCCGGCGCCTGGCCCGGCTGATCGCTCGCGCCTACATCTTGCAGCAACGCGGTAAGCAAACCGAGCTGTACACCATGATCTGTGACGAGTTCGTCGATATGGGCGGGGTCTACGTCAAGTTCCTGCAGGGCGTACTGCTCAATAACGTCGTCATGAAGAAGTGGCAGAATCCTAATAAGATGCGCATCTTCGAGAACCTGGACACGGTTGAGATGGATATCGTCCAGGTCTTGCAGCGTGAACTTAAGCCGGATGCCCTCCGCGATATAGCCTTGGTGCAACCGAAGCCGTTCGCGGCCGGTAGTTTCGGTCAGGTCTACTACGGCCAACATATCAACGGCAAAGCCATCATCATCAAAGTGCTACGCCCGCAGGTGGCCGACTTACTAGCCTACGACTTACGGCTGCTGACCATGTTCACGCGCAGTTTCGCCAAGCGTGAATACCGCAATATCGGCATGAACCTCAACAGCGCTTTCCGTGAATTCCGCCACTCGACCTTACGGGAAGCCGACTATAAATCCGAAGCTTTGTTCGCGGCTGAGATGTTTGAAGCCTACATGGATCATCCGCGCATCGTAATCCCTAAGACGTATCTGGAATTGTGTACGGCTAATGTTATCGTCCAGGATTATCTGCCGGGCCTCTCGGTGGTCGAAGTCCTTAAGGCCAAGCAGGACGGCGTCGACCCAGTCGCTTTCGTTAAAGAACAGACCGGTAGCGATTTGGACACGCAGCTCATATCGTTCGGCAGCGCTTTGATGGCCGGCAGCATCACGATGCCTCGCATCCAGGGCGATCCGCATCCTGGCAACATCCGCCTGTTACCTGACAATAAAGTCGGCACGATCGATTTCGGTATATCGGCCTCAAGGCCGCGCAATCAGCCGGCCTTCTTCCAGATCATTAATTCATGGCACAAGATGTACGCCGAGAGTGAGGACGACTTCGACGTTGTGTCGCTATTCACGAGCTTCATGCGCTTCTTCGTCAATGATCTGTACAATGCCCTGCGCAAACTCGGCGGCCGGGTCAACATCAACAGTTCGGCCGGCTCTTCCGGCAGTTATAATCTGCCCGACAATCTCGTCAACGAAGTCGGCAAGGTCGTCCGCAATATCATGCAGAGTGCCATCGGCACGCAGGACGTCAAGACGATTATCCGCGAGGGCCGCACGCTTGATCTCTTCAACAACGTCGTCAACCGTGGTAACCGCTTCGGCCTTGTCATGCGCATCGAGTCCACCGAGGTCCTGCGGGCCGCCCAAACCTACATGGCCCTGGTCAACTCACTCGGCCGGCGTGACAAGGTATTCGCGGTAATGTTCGAGACAGCGCTTAACGACATTGAAAAGGCCATTCCTGACATCCGTTACCAATCTGACGACGCGATGACCATGAACCAGGCTTACGAGACCATCCATGGCTGGCTGGAGCGCGTCGCCAGCCGTGACCCGGACCTGTTTCAGGAATTAGTAGCCAAGGTAAAGATCGGCAAAGATATATCGGTTCCGACCGAACCAACTATAGTGGAGGAAAAACATGCTTAAGGAATTCATCTTATTTATCAAATACCCGTACACGGCCGGCGTCATCGCCACCATCTGGTTAGGCAGCGCCGTCCTGCTGGCATTCAATCATGATTTGCCGCTGATCAAGATCGTCATCATCAATATGGTCGTCAGCGTGTTGATTGCCGCCTACGGTTTCGGCAGCAAGACCAACGGCTAAACGATAATTTCGCGGACTGCCTGAGCGTTGACCGCTTGGCCGTCTTCGACGTCGACTACTACGCCGTTCAACTGCATGCGACCGCTGGTCTCAAGCTCGTTCCGACTTGGTTGCTGATTGCGCCAGCGCTGCTCGATGATGTCAAAACGCACCCCGAGGCAGGAATCAAGCGCCCCACACATACCGACGTCAGTCTGATGCGCGGTGCCGCCGGGTAGTATCTGCAAATCGGCCGTCGGTACATGCCAGTGGTCGCCAACGACAAGGCTGGCTCGGCCTGCCAGGTAGTGCCCGATAACGAGTTTCTCGCTACTGAAGTCACCATGCAGGTTGACCACGACAGCTGCTTTCTGGACGGATGATTGCTCTTCAAGGATGCGGTCAATTATCCGTAACGGATTGTCGACCGGCTTGTCGGCATCCTTACCGACTATCTGGCCCATCAGACTGACGATCAAAACGTTGCCTTGAGCCGTTTCCAGGTATTTGTAAGGGAGACCGGGGGTGCCTTCAGGGTAATTGGCCGGGCGGATCAGTGGAACGGCCGGGTCGGACAGGAGCGGTGCAGATTCAGGCAGATGCAGACTCCAGTTACCACCGGTGCCGAAGTCTACACCCGCGGCTCGTACACGATCGAAGTCGGCGTGTCGAACACCTTTTCCGTCCGACAGGTTTTCAAGCTGCGCGATCACGACATCGACGGATAATTCACGTCTGAGATCGGCCAGCCGTCGTTCAAGCACTTTGATACCCGGCTCACCCATCACGTCACCAAGGTACAGTATGCGCACGTGGGGCCCTTACTTGGCGAACTCAACCGCGCGGGTTTCGCGGATGACGTTGACTTTGATGGTACCTGGGTACTGCATGGTGGACTCGATCTTGGTAGCGATGTCGCGGGCCAGTTTGATAGCCGTCAGATCGTCAACATGGTGTGGGCGGACGAAGACACGGACCTCACGGCCGGCGCTGATCGCGTAGGCCTTGTCGATGCCGTCAAAGCTGTTGGCAACGTTTTCCAGGTCCTTCATACGCTCGACGAAGTTTTCGGCGCTGATGTTGCGGGCACCGGGGCGGGATGCACTGATGGCATCGACGACTCGGACGATCAGGGCTTCGGTGGTAGTGGCTTCGACGTCATCATGGTGCTGTTCGGCCGCCAGGGCGACGGCTTCGGGCGCACCGTATTTACGCAGCATCTCGCCACTGATGTGGTGATGCTTGCCTTCCATCTTGTGAGTCAGCGCCTTGCCAAGGTCATGGACCAGGGCGGCATACTTGGCGGTCTTAACGTCAGCGCCAACTTGTTCAGCGATGATGCCGGCGATGTGCGCCATCTCAGTACTGTGTTTCAAGACGTTTTGGCCATAACTGGTACGGAACTTCAGCTCGCCGAGAAGCTGTAACACCTCACGAGGGATGCCGATCACACCGACTTCACGAGCGGCGTCTTCACCGGCACGGATGACTTCTTTCTGCACGACCTTCTGGGCCTTTTCGACGACTTCTTCGATGCGACCAGGATGGATACGACCATCTTTCATCAGCATTTCCATGGATTGACGGGCGATTTCGCGGCGAATCGGATCGAAGCTGCTCAGTACGACGAAGCCGGGAGTATCATCAACCATGATGTCGACACCGGTAGCACGTTGCAGCGCCTGGATGTTACGGCCTTCCTTACCGATGATGCGACCTTTCATTTCTTCATCCAGCAGTTTGACTGCCGTGACGGTGCGTTCGGCAGTGACTTCGCTAGCCATACGTTCCATGGCTTCGACGATGATGGCACCGGCTTGCTCCTCAGCAGTTTCCTTGGCATCATTCTGCATCTTCGCAATCAGGCCGCTCAGGTCACCTTTGATGTCCCGTTCGGTCATCTGCATCAGTTTTTCGGCGGCTTCAGCCTTGCTGAGCTTGGCGACCTTTTCCAGTTTTTCCTGCTGCTTGCCGCGAATTTCGCGGATTTCATCTTTTAGTTTCTCGAGTTCGGTCTCTGATCTACGTAAGTTTTCACTTCTTTTGTCGAGACTATCAAGTTTGCTGTCTATCGCTTCTTCGCGTTTGAGCAGGCGAGATTCGATTTCGCGGTATTCCTTGCGACGAATCTGCTCGTCATGCTTGGCATCCTGGGTAATCTTGTTGGCTTCATTACGGGCATCAGCAACAATTTTGTCGGCTTCTTTCGTCGCTTTGCTTATCTCTTTATCGGCCTGGGCCTGGGCTGATCCGATCCGCTTTTTGGTCAGGACGGTATTACCGCCAAAACCTACAGCTAATCCAACCAAAGCAAATACAATGGTGAGTAACATGTAGTATCCTTTCTGTCGTTGTAGTAGTTAACGCGGTATTCCTTAGACGATCGCTATCACTTCACTAGTCTAAATTTGAATGGTTAACGCCTAAATATCGTATTAATGGTCAAGCAGGAATGTTATTCCCTGCTTAAAACTATACTGCTAAACAGCTGACTCCGCAAATAAACTACTTCTTGGGAGTCGTGATGTGAACAGGGGCGCCATACTCCGGAAGCACGACCGACGGGCCGGTGGCAGTGGCCAGTTCTGCTGTGCCATCTTTGATCCAATTTTCACCTTGGCCTCCGACATGCGGAACCTGCAGAGCGTATGAAAGAGCATTCGTGACGCTCAACCCTATGCGTAAGCCGGTAAAACTACCCGGACCTTGGAACGTGATGACGCCTTGGATGTCGTGCGGGCTTTTCCCATGATCTTTCAATAGTGAGTCAATCTTACTATGGATGGTCTCAGCCAGCTGTCGATGTGCCTCCCATGTCTCATAGCCAAGCTGCTGCGAATCACTGAACAAGCCTATCTCGGCTTCAGGCTTATCCGTGCGGACTGTCAGAATTATCATGCCCGCTCCATAACCGTCGGTACGACGTATTCTAGATCCGTCGGGCAACTTAAGCTGATAAGCCGTTCTGTTTCGGCTTTCGGTTCGATGCGGATAGTCACGTGCGAAGGCGGAATAATGGATTCGACGATATCGGCCCATTCGATCGCGATGACGGCTTGCTCATCTTCAAACAGCTCCGCAAGTTCATTCGCCATGATACCCGGATCTTGCAAGCGGTAAAAATCAAAATGGTAGAGGGTCTTGTCGCCGGCCTTATACTCGCGGCTGATGGTAAAACTCGGGCTGGCCACGCTGTCCGTACTGCCCAGGCCCTTAGCGAGGCCACGCACGAGTGCGGTCTTGCCACCGCCGAGGTCACTGATCAGTTGGATCACTTCGCCACCGCGTAATTTTTCGCCAATAGCCGCGCCCAAGCTTTCGGTTGCCTGTAAGCTGTCGGTAACGGTTTGCCACGTCATGACGGTATTCATATGCCCCATATAGTAATGCAATACCGAGTACGGCGGCAAGCACGGATGCATGGATCGTCGGATTCTTAGGCGCCTTATCGGCAACGAAAGCCGTCTGTATCGTCTTTTTGGCCGCTTTCTTTTTCGGGGCTTTTTTGGCCGTCTTAACTGCTTTGGGTTTGGTGACTTTTTTGGTGGCGCCAACCGCTTTCAGCAGGCTGGTGACCGGTGGCATATACCGGTTTTCGCCCGCTGGAGTCTGTGTGGCTGACCACTGCCATATGTCACCGTCATTCTGCCAGGTCAGCCCATCGAGCGCCTTGCCATAGACCGCCGACTCAGCCACGACCACACCCGAAGGATCGAGCAAACGGGCCTGTCCTCCAGTATTGCTCAAGCTCAGCTTCGTCTGTTTGGCATAAAATGCCAGGTAAGCCATGGGCGGGATGAAATTATCAGTGTTGATCTTATATGTACGGTGAGTCGTCAGGCCGGTCTGCAAAGTGTAGCCGCGGAGATTAATCGCTTGGTCGTTCGGATTGAAAAGTTCGATGTATTCGTCACTAGCGTCTGTAAACGGGTCGGCCGGGTTGGGTAAGAGTTCGGTAATCCTTGGCGGCAACACGTCGGGATCTAGGGATATTCCATCATCATCCGACTGGCCGGGATCAGTGGTTTCCGGGATAGCCGGTGGGATAGGTGGCGGCTGGTCGGGAGTAGTCGTTTCTGGCGTAGGTTCATCACTCAGGATGAAATCGAAGGCGTCGTCGTCCGTATCGATATATACGGACTCGTCGTTCTGGGTACGTTGCAGACTCCGGCCGGCTTTGATAGCACTGGACATCCGGTAAATCGTACGGCTATCGAGTGACCCGGCGGTCGGTCCGTTTCCCCATTCGACTTCATCAATGACGGATGCTTGACCATTGTCAGTCTTTACCAGCCGCACATGGCCGCCGGAAGCGCTCAGTGCTGATGCATTGTACGCGTCCGCGTTTTCCGGAAAATGATGGAGGAGGCTGGCACCGTCCGTCGTCTGGCTGAAAGATGAACCGATGAGATAACTATAGCCCGGATGTAAGTACCCCGACAAGGTAACCGTCCGCAAAGGTGATTGCCAGTCCTTGGCGCCACTACTGGCTATATGAAGCTGCCACTGGCCGGTTGAAAAATCGAGATAATCACCCGAGCCGTTGTAGAGCTCGATGAATTCCTCGCGTGAATTCGTAGCGCTACCGACTGAAACCTCGCTGATTACAAAAGCTCCTTCGGAGTCAGCCGATACCGTGCCTGACATCATACACATCAGTGCCGTAACGATAGCTATGTTGATTCCCCGTCTCATATTTTCCATGATACGGAGAAAATAATAAGGTGTGGGGGCTAACTGCTAAGTTTTTATGTTTTATTAATACGGCGGTATACTACTAGTATGTTGCACTTGAGCACGAAACTCTCCTATGTGCCGGTATTGAGCCTTCGTTCAGGACAGCCGGTGGCTATGGCGGTGGGGCCGATCATCAATCCCACTAACCTGAAAATCGAAGGCTTTTACTGCCAGGATAACCGCAGCAGCCATGTCCTGATCCTAGTCGGGCAAGATATCCGCGACCGAATCCCTGAAGGCATCATCATAGACGACTATGATGTTCTGACGCCTCCTGAGGAGTTAATTCGCCTAGAAGAAGTGATCGATCTGCACTTTGAACTGATCAATAAGAGCGTGTGTACCGTAAGCGGAGATAAGGTCGGCAAAGTCAGTGATTTCGCCACCGACTTGGACAGCCTTTTCATTCACAAACTGTACGTCAGCCAGTCAATCGTCAAACATCTTACCGGTGGTTCACTCGTCGTCGATCGCAATCAAATCACTGAGATAACCGCCGACAAGATCATAATTGAAGAACTGCTGAAGACGGCGTCGTCCCGGGCCACGGTCACCCTATAAGTTTTCGGCCTCTGACCGGAGTGCATCCTTTACGTCACTATATGAAAAGCCTTGCCGGATGAGGTATTGCATCAGCTTTACGTCATCCTGATAACGTGTCTGCCGGCGACGACGTCGTATCAGTTCTATCAATACATCGCTCTCGTCTGTCTCATCTTCCTCTAATACAGCGCTGACGATATGCTCATCGACGCGTTTGGCGCGTAACTCCTGTTGAAGGCGACGTTTACTGGTCGGCTTCAATTGGCGACGATTGCTGACCCAAGCGCGGGCGAATGCCGTCTCATCCAACCACCGGTTATCACGAAGACGCTCCATTATAGCTGCGGCGTCTTCCGGACTAGCTTCTTTGCGTTTCAAATAGGTCTGCATTTCCCACTCACTACGCAAGCGGATAGCGATATAACGCAGCGATAAGTCATACAGCTTGTCATATTTCGAAGAAATCTTGTAAGCCTCAAGCTGGTCCGCATCGATGTCTAAGCCCACAAAGAGACCGGCCTTAAGAAGGCCGGTCTCACCTAAACTGAAGACGTATGCGTCATCGGCATAAATCGAATATCGGTCGGGCCGTTTGACTTGTTGCTTGATTGCGGTGATTTTCATACCACCCCTCTCAATTAGCCTTTGGCAGTGACTGCATCCTGAACTTTTTTAGCCAACTCTTCCATAATTTCGGGATGCTCCTGGAGGAATTGCTTCGAGGCTTCACGGCCTTGGCCGACCTTTTCGCCATTGTACGAGAACCACGCACCGGCTTTTTCAACGATGTCATGCGTGACTGCCAAATCAAGGACGTCACCAGTACGCGAGATGCCCTGATTGTACATGATGTCGAATTCAGCCTCACGGAATGGCGGCGCAACCTTATTCTTGACCACTTTGACACGGGTGCGGTTGCCGATGACTGCGTCGGCTTGTTTGATTTGGGAGATACGACGGATGTCCATGCGGACACTGGCGTAAAACTTCAGGGCGTTACCACCGGTGGTCGTCTCGGGGTTACCGAACATGACACCGATTTTCATACGTATCTGGTTGATGAATACCACCGTAACCTTTGAACGGGAGATGACACCAGTCAGCTTACGAAGCGCCTGGCTCATCAGACGGGCCTGCAAGCCCATGTGGGCATCGCCCATGTCACCTTCGATTTCAGCCCGTGGTACAAGCGCTGCGACGGAGTCGACGACGATGATATCGACGGCGTTCGAGCGTACCAAAGTCTCGACAATCTCAAGCGCTTGTTCGCCACTGTCAGGTTGCGACAACAGCAGGTTAGTCGTATCAACACCGATGCGCTGGGCATAGCGAGGGTCTAGGGCGTGCTCAGCATCGATGAAAGCGGCGGTACCACCCTGACGCTGCACTTCGGCGATTGCATGTAGGGTCAATGTCGTCTTACCGGAGCTTTCCGGGCCATAGACTTCTATGATGCGGCCTTTCGGCAGACCGCCGCCGAGCGCGATGTCGAGCGATAAGCTACCGGTCGGGATTGATTCCACCTTAGCCGGATGCGCATCGCCAAGGCGCATGATTGAGCCTTTACCGAACTGTTTTTCGATCGCATCAAGTGCTAAGTTAAGCGCCTTACCTTTACCGTCTTCTGCTGAGGCGGCTGCTGGTACTGGTTTAGCTGTTTTAGTCTTGGTCTCTGCCATAGTATTACCCTCCGTGGTCATTACCCTTTTGTACTAACTAGTATACACTTCTCCCCTGTTAAGACCGAACCGTCATAACGGTCGACTTTACGGCATATTAAGGTATGGCCGCTTAAGCTTTTCTGTTACAATTAACCACTAGAATGAGTGGGCAATCTTCAGCAACGGCCAATGAGGCCGACAACCTAATAAAAGCGACTATCGACCAACTGTTAGAAGACGCTATTAACAGAGGCGCAAGCGCTGTCCACTTCGAGCCCCGGACCCACCTGACCATTGTCCGATTCCGACACGACGGATTACTGACGGATGCCGCCAAACTTCCTCGCCAGCACCATGAAGCCCTAGTCACCCATCTGAAGCAACGGGCTACCACCGTCAATCACGCCGGCAGTAGCTTCAGTCACCCTACAGCCGACCAGCCTGTCCTCATCCACTTCACCAGCCTCCAGCTGATGGATGGCGAAAAAGTCGTCTTGCATCTCGTCCCTCACCTCAAGCGGCCGCTTGATTTACCATCATTAGGTTTCTGGGGACCTGGACAGCGCGCCTTGGAGCATGCGCTTAGTGAACCGCATGGCGTTATCGTCAGCGCCAGCCTTGATCGACAGGTTACCAGTAAGACATTGGCAGCTCTTGGCGCGCTCGTGCAATCAGTCCAGCGGAGTGTGCTCAATATCGAGCCGGACAGCGCCCAGACGATCGACGGTATCAACCATATGCAGATGACAGGCCGGCAGATCACGACCGACCACTTATTGGCCGCCCTTCGCCAGGACAGCGACGTCATCATCATGGGCAACCTTATCGACCACGATGCCGGTGAACTGGCTTTTGAAGCCGGTATGACAAACCGGTTATTACTCGGCAGCATGTACGCCGCATCCGGCGAGCATGTTCTCCGCCGCCTGCTCGACATGCACCTCGCACCTCATTTGGTAGCCGCCGGCCTTAAGGCAGTCACCGGCCAACGTCGGGTCAAAAAGCTCTGCGCTCACTGCCGAACTCCATATAAGCCAAGCCCGACCGTAGTCAAACGCGCCGCCAAGAACTGCGGGCTGGCTCCTGAGGCCTTCGTCAGCCGTGTCAATCAGCTGGAGGGCGAAGCCATCGCTTTCGGGTTAGGCTCGGATATCGCCGATGCCAGCAGTTCCCCGACTGGCTTGAACCGACTCTGGAAAGCCAGTAAGGTCGGCTGTCAGGCATGCCATTTCAGCGGCTACCAAGGCCAGATTTTCCTGGCGGAAGTCATCGCGCTTACCCCGCCGATCCAACGGGCTGTCATCATGAACCGGCCGATTGCCGACCTGCGCCAAACTGCCCAAGCTGACTCGGTTTCAATTGACCTCGACCATGTCATCAAAGCGCTCCGCGGCTTGACCGAACTTGAACAAATCAGCAAACGGAGCTAAGCTCAGACTATGCGTCGTCCTAACCGTCAAGATGGTTTCACTGGAATAGAATTACTCGTCGTCGTCCTGATCATCGCCATACTGCTGGCCATCGTCGGCGTCGCCTACAAAGGCGTGCTGGCAAGGAACCGCAACCAAGACCGCGCTAAATCAGTCAATGCGATTCAGAAACAGCTTGAAGCTTACTACCAGACGAACAGTCACTACCCTTCTCTACGGGATCTGAATGACTCGAGCTGGCTGCAGGTGAATATGAAGAGTCTTGATACTGCGCTGTTACAGGATCCGTCGGGCAACCGACCGACCTTGGTAGCAAACCCCTCGACACATAATTATGCCTACCAGCCCCTAACGACCAGCGGCAATGGCTGCGAGCAAGACGATACGACCTGCGCCACCTACACGCTGACCGCCACCCTTGAAGGCGGCGGTACTTACGTCAAACAGAATAACAATTAAGAGATCAGCTCTACTCGGATGAACCGGATTTCATATTCTCGCGGGTATTGAGAATAAGCTGGGCATATTTATTAGGATCTGGGCAGTACGAAAAAGAGAACTTTGAATGCTCTCCCGCAGTCTGAGCCACTAACGTGCCGTAATTGAACGTGTGTGCCAGGATACCATACTGGTTGACCGTGATGTCTTCCAGGCTAGACAGAGGTAACTGGCTGGATTGGTTTCCGAACAAACCGACTTGATTGACCTGGGTAACACTATCGCTCGTGACGATCCAACGGTTGGCGCTGTAAATACGGGTGGCGACATACGTGTAAAGCAATGCCAGGGCGACGAGCAGTAATGCTATGATGGTGCTCCAGAATTTCAGGCTATATTGGCCGGTGCCATCCGGGATGAAAGGCAGTCCGAATATGGTGATGCCGACAATGGCCAGCACCGATAGTCCCCCCATGAGGTATGGGCCGACAAGGCCGATGGGATGTCGCTTGATTTCGCAAATCACCTGCTCGTCTTTTTGCATCGCTTCAAGCGGATTATGGATTGCTGGGGTTGGCGTCTGGCCTGGTGAGGATGGTTGTTGCGGGTTCATATCGGTTTATTATAGCGCCTAGATCAAATTTGTCTGTGGCTTTTCTTCACCTACCGCTCGTCCCAAGTGGCGATACGTCTTGGCGGTAACCTTACGGCCGCGTGGCGTGCGTTCCAGCAAGCCGATCTGTAGCAGGTACGGCTCGATAAAGTCCTCGATCGTACTGCGTTCTTCAGCCGTCAGAGCAGCCAAGGTCTCGACGCCGACCGGGCCACCGTCATAATTTTCGATTATCGCTATCAGCAGCATACGGTCAGCCGGGTCCAGACCAAGTTCATCCACCTCTAAGAGCTGAAGTGCGCGCTGGCTGGTGGCACCGTCGATGAAACCGTCACCATTCACGTCAGCAAAATCACGCACGCGCTTGAGCAGACGGTTCGCGATACGTGGCGTCAGACGGGAGCGTTCTGCCAGAGTAAGCGCAGCAGCCGGCTCGATGCGGGCACCCAAGATATCGGCCGTGCGACTGATGATACGCTGGACCTCTTCAGGTTTATAAAATTCCAGCCGGTGGATCATGCCGAAACGGTCACGTAGTGGGGCGGCCAACGCACCGGTCCGGGTAGTTGCGCCGATCAAGGTGAACCGTGGCAGATCAAGTCGCAGGCTGCGGGCACTCGGCCCTTTCCCAAGCATGATGTCCAGCTTGAAGTCTTCCATCGCGCTATAAAGCACTTCTTCGACCGAACGGTTAAGCCGGTGTATCTCGTCGATGAACAATATGTCGCCATCCTGCAGGTTGGTCAGCAAGCTGGCCAGATCGCCGGCCCGCTCGATGGCCGGGCCACTAGTAATACGGATCTGGGCACCCATCTCATGGGCGATAACGCTGGCCATGGTCGTCTTGCCCAAGCCAGGTGGGCCATATAAAAGGACATGATCGAGCGGTTCACCACGTTTTTTAGTGGCTTCGATGGCGAGCTTCAGATTCTGCTTCAGCCGTTCCTGACCGATATAATTTTCGAAATCGCGTGGCCGGAGCGTATTCTCAAGCTCCTGCTCACCTGGTTCAGTTTCGTCCAGGCCGGTTGTAACGATGCGATCAATCATAATGCTTATAGTATTATCGCACGGATAGCAACTTTATGGTACATGAACCGGACTCCAGCAGGTGCGGAAGTTGCGGTCCAGTGCTTCTAATCTGCGCATGTCATCGGCATCAAGTTCAAAATCAAAAACGTTGAAGTTTTCCTTTATCCGTTCGGGGTTGATTGATTTCGGCAATACGATGAGGCCTTTTTGAATACACCAGCGCAGCATAATTTGTGCATATGACCGGCCGTGGCGTTCGGCTATTTCCCGGATGACAGGGTTATTCATGTCCCGGGCATGGGCTAGTGGCGAATAAGCCTCCACGACGATGCCTTTCAATGCGCAATAGGACAGCAGCTCCGGTTGTTGCAGGAAAACATGGAGTTCGACCTGATTGACGGCCGGTACGATCCTGGCGTATTTCGCGAGCTCCTCAAGATGTCTTACCGTAAAGTTGCTGACGCCGATCGCCCGGGCCTGACCATGTTCGGCAATCGACTGCAAGGCCTTCCAGGATCGTTTGCGCAGGATAGGAACCGGAAAATGCAACAGCAACAGATCAACATAATCGGTTTCGAGATCTTCCAATGACTGCATGAAACTTCGCTTCGTACGGTGATACCCGAAATTATTGACGGCGATCTTGGTGGTGACAAAAAAATCTTTGCGAGCGATGCCTGATTCGCGCCACGTGTGACCAAACATCGCTTCGTTGCCGTATGCCTGCGCCGTATCGAAATGGCGGTACCCATTGATAAATGCCAGGCGGACCGCTTCATGGAACTGCTGCGGGTCACGGACCTGCCACAGCCCAAGACCGATCTGCGGAACTTGCGTGCCGTTATTGAGGGTTACCATCTTCATAGGCTACTTCCGCTTCAGGGCTAAGGTTACTCGTTCTTCCACACTCAGCAACGGATTGACATCGACCAAGGCGGCGGTCGCATCCTGCGGGTTATAGCCGAGCGATATCAATGCTTCGACGGCCTCATCCTGCGTATTGACACCTGGACGGGTGACGATGCCCTCAGCCGCATCACTGGCGATAGCGCCGACTTTATCACGAAGTTCGACGACAACCTGTTCAGCGGCACGCTTACCGACGCCTTTGGCGCTCTGCAGCAACTTGACGTCACCGGCGGCGATAGCACCTCTCACCGCGGCAGCTGAACCGATATCCAAGATAGCTAGTGCTACTTTCGGCCCGACATTTTTGACGCCCAGTAATTGTTCAAAGAGTTTCTTGGTGTCCAGCTGGCTGAACCCGAACAGATCGTATGACTGTTCGCGGATATGTTCATAGACGTACACCTTAGCGGCGCCGCCGGTCTCAAGCCGACCGTAATCTTCAGTCGTGACGTTGAGGCCGTAGCCGACCCCGGCGACATCCAGTACAAGAATCGTCGATAGCTTTTCAGATACTGTTCCCGATAAGGTGGCGATCATATTTTCAGTATACCCTATCTGATGAACTGAGCGTGTGTCAGTGCGGCCGCGATGGCATCAGCCGCGTCGTCGGGTTTTGGTATGACCTTGAGCTTCAAAATGGCTCGCACCATCTCCTGCATCTGTTTCTTGTCAGCCTTGCCATAACCGGTGATAGCCTGCTTGATCTGCATCGGCGTATACTCGGCGATTTCCAGGCCGGCCTGCATGGCGCATAGCAAGACGACGCCTCTGGCCTGCGCTACGGTCATGGCCGTCGTCACGTTACGGGCGAAGAATAATTTTTCAACCGACATCATCTGCGGTTTGGTAGCCGTAATTATGTCCGTCAGCTCTTCATATATGGTCAGTAACCGCACGGCGTCGTCTTCTTTGACGGGCGTACGGATGACGCCGGCGTCAACCAGCTGCGCATTGCGGTTGACCACATCGATGACACCGAACCCGAGGATACCGGTACCGGGGTCTATACCGATGATTCTCAAACGAGTAAGGCCTCAGGGATGTCAAAGTTGACGTGAGTATTGACGACGTCATCACAGTCATCAAGTGCATCCATCAGCCGCATGATCTTACCGGCGGTTGCGCCGTCACTGACCTCGACAGTAGTAGTTGGAACATAGGTAAGTTCTGCCTCGGTGATTTCCATGCCGGCATCTTTGAGGGCATCACGGACTTTGGCCAGGTCGGTTGCCACCGTATAAATGACAGACTCACCATCTTCGTCCTGGACGTCGTCGGCACCGGCTTCAAGCGCCTGCATCATCACATCGTCACCGGCGCCTTTGACGCGGATCATGCCTTTGTGTTCGAATTGGAACGCGACGGCGCCTTTTTCGGCGATATTGCCGCCATGTTTGCTAAAGGCCAGTTTCACTTCCGGGTAAGTGCGATTTAGATTGTCGGTGGCACATTCGACCAAGATAGCGACGCCGCCGGGTCCATAGCCTTCATAAAGAATTTCGACCAATTGAGCGGCCGACTTGTCCTTGATGCGGTCAAGGGCGCGCTGGATATTAGCTGACGGCATGTTGGCAGCCTTAGCCTTATCGATTGCCAGGCGTAAGGAAAAGTTAGTGTCAGGGTCTAGGCCACCGCGGGCGGCCATAGCTATGGCATTACCCAGTTTCGTAAAAACGGCGCCCCGGGCGGCGTCTTTGGCGCCTTTCTGGCGCTTGATGGTTGACCATTTCGAGTGTCCACTCATAGGTACAGGCTCCTTTATGTCAGAAGTTGGTTTCTATCTGTTATTATAGCATTTTTCTTCGATAAAATCACGCAGCTGACAGCCACGGTCGCGTACCAGAGCATCATACCTGCCAGGCTGATATAAAAGTTCTCAACGAATACATGGGGAACCCGGCTGAGTAACGCGCAGGCATCAAGCATATAGTTCAGGATCATGTTCGCAGGCCACGCGAAGTAACCGGCCCACAGCGGTAACCACAGGCCGGCCAGCCCGGCTATCATCGTACACAGCATCGCCAGCGGGACGAACGACGCCACCGCAATATTCGCCACCAGTGCCACTACGGATGTCTGCCCAAACACATACAGCAGGTACGGTAACGTCATCAATTCGGCGCAGATGCTTTCCAGCACCATGCCCCCGATCAACGACCCGGCGAGGCGATGAGGCAGATAGTGCTTCAATGCGGGCGCCAGAATCAAGATACCGGCAAAGGCTAGGAAGGACAGGTACCAGCCGCTATCAGACCACACATATGACGGGTTGGCCCAGCTGGTGATTACTGCCGTCAGCAAAATGAGGAGCACAGCGTTGAACTGACGGCCATAATACCAGGCCAGTAATCCCAGTGAACTGACGATTGCCGCTCGCACGATCGATGGACTGTTGCCGCTGAATAGCAGGAACGTCCCGATAAGACCTAATGATAAAAGCAGCGTCTGATACTTGGAACCTTTATTGAGTAGCCGTCGCGACGCCTGCAACAGGATAGTAAGATTGTAACCAGAAACGGCGATGATATGCGTCAGCCCGACCCAGAGCAACGTGTCTGAGGTTTCTTTCGGCAGCGTGTTGCGTTGTCCGATCAACAGGCCCATGCCGAACGGCGCCAGCGGCTCCGGTAGCGTGCTGGTCAAGGCAGCCGCGAACTGGCGACGCCAGCGATCAATCAACGTATCGTGATGATACTGCACCTGTAAAGCAGCAAAACTGATGCGAGCCTTGTATGAACCCCGGGCCGCCCGCATCGAACCGGTCACAAACAACCGGTCACCTTTGAACACCATGTTCTCACCAAAACCCGACACTGCGATCTTACCTTTCAGATGTTCGGCACCGATAGTCACATCCTGCGCATCAAAGGTCAGCTGTTTTTTTAAATCGTACACCGCGTCGCTCAGCGCCGTTACGCTGACAGTCTGTTTGACGCCGACATAGGCATCGTAACGATCGAGTTGATGATGATAGGTGCTGCCCCGCCAGTCTCCCAACACAAAACTGCAGACGATGAGCCCTATCATCCATATCGTCCTCACCGGGCCAAAAATAGCCGCCGCTACTATCATCAGCCCGGCCGCTATCACACATATACCTGATAACCGTGGCGCCAGCCCGACACCCATGAGAAAACTGACACAGCCTCCGATTAATATTGAGGTGCGATGGCTGTTGCGCGGCATGACAGGATTCATCGTTCCACTATATGAACGACTTCCGGCCGTTAGAAGTAATGCGTAGAGAATCTATACATAACTTTAATGGGTTTGCTATAGTGAAGTCATGCAATCCCCATATACCACGACTGTCACCATTTCACCGGCGGGCATCATTTTTCTCATATGTTTCGCTATCATTCTCGTACTATTCATTATTTTCCGTCGCAAGCTGCCCATGAAGCCACGGGTTTATATGGGGTTGGCGCTGATACTGGCAACAGGCTTCGTCATTGGCGTGGTGGTCGATGAATACCTGCTGGCAAAGAGCGGCTTACTGTACCGTTTTCAACAAGTCGAAAATACTGAACCGGCTTACGACTGCATCACCTGCTAGCTTGCTCTTCACCGTGTTCGGTAAGTAGCAAAGCCGTCTTGAATGCCTCGCCGCCTAGCTGGGCCAAGCTCGGCTGTTCGGGCTGGGCGACTTTGACGCGGGCCAAGGTTTCAGTGCCATAGCTCAGCACCTGGACGTTCGAACTGGTATCGAATGCGACTTGCCGGGCACTGATAACATTTGATGGCTGGTAGGTGGAGCTTGTAACGAACCCTATGTTCCGCTGAAAGGTCGAAAAGTTAAGGGCCTGGCTGATCTTATCCGCATTGGAAGCTTGGGAGTACTGCCCTGACCCATCATCGGCGTATACCCTTTTGACCCCGACCAGTATGACATTGACGCGCGTACCATCCGATGGAGACTCAGGATCCGGATGGATGAAGTTGCCGATATGAATCGCATCCATCAGAGATACCTCGCCCGCAACATATGCGTCTTCGAGCGTGGCTTCCGAACCGACGGCCTCAAAGTCGGCTTCGTGACGGAGAATCTGCTCGGCGACGCCAAGTTCCGTGTCGGCGACTTCACTTTCTTCGCAGCCGAGGTGACCGGCCATGAACGCCCGTTCATTGGCGCCGATCGTACGGTCAGCCGAAGCAGTCTGTACGATCATGCCCGGCATGAGGTCCCGACCATGAGCCCGGACGACCTGGAGCTGCGCGACCATCTTGTGTGGTTGGCCACCTTCTAAAACGGCGACATAATCAATATTGCCAAACCCGACTTCGGCCGGCCCGATATCGGTCGGACGACCAGGCCCGATCTCAGCCATACTGCTACGAAACGCCTGTTCTTGATCCTCGGTCAAACGAGGATCCCAAGCCACATCCGCCCGCCGCTCAGCCGTCGCCGGGTTCGGAAATACTTCCAAGGGATCGTGACCTTCTTCGCCGGTTACCGCCAGCGTCGCGCGCTCAAGCGCCTGCTCTATTTGTAGAAGTTGATCGTGCTCACCAGTGAACTCACCCATAGTTAGACACCCCCCTTAACGTATTCTAATTATAACTCTGGGCGGCAACTTGTATTATCTAAACATTACAATCGTAAAATCCTTAGCGCTGTAATGGTTACGAAGTATCACCTTAGGTGTTAATGAAGAACAAAATTTGAGCATGTCCGGAATGTTCGCATAAGCTATTTTCTTTCCTCCACTGCTTTCTTGCATCCATCCAGACATGGTAAACGCCAACGCTTCATTAGCGTAGCCGTACAGACGCTCGATCATTTTTTTTCTCTCGTCCTCCCAGCCTGGAGTATTAAAATTCATGACGCCCGAAGAAATAACGATGTCGTACTTTTGGGCTAACTCATCCTCAAACGGGTTAAAAATTTCGAACTCGTAGCCGGCGTATCTTTTTTTGGCGATTTCAATGAAATCCGGCGTTATATCAACACCCAGGTATTTGAAATTAGGACTTTTGCCGTACAGGAACGGCAGTACATCTCCCATTCCACACCCGGCATCAAGTATGGATTTATTCTCAATGTTTAAGTCAGCGACGAGTTGCCTGTACCGCATAGCGGCAGCGTCGTAGCTACTCCACTGCAATGCCTTCGGGCTTTCACCGTGCCCGGCTAAAGCGTTCTGGTAGCTTTCACGTCGTGAAGCGGATTTATTATTTACTGGATGTTCAGAAGTTGTGTCGCTCATAACCTAAGTATACCAAGCGGCGTGCGACGTATTCTCAGGCAGTCAGATACTTGCGAAACCAGTCGACAATCGTAGCTTTTATATGAAATGCTTTTCTATTTTCGGCTGCAATGCATCCCGCCAAAGATTGTTGAAGTTTTTGATGTTCATAAAGCTACTGAGCCTGACCTTGTCGATATACAAAATTCCATGCAAGTGATCCACTTCATGTTGCAGGATTCGAGCCTGCCAGCCTTTGGCTACGAAAGATAACGCCTCCCCGTGTCTATCGGTAGCGGTAACCCGAACTTTGCTTGCCCGCGGCACTACACCGACATACCCCTCAACACTAAGGCAGCCCTCGAAAAATATTTCCGGTTCGGTTTCAATGATTTCTAGACGAGGGTTTACGAGTACCTTCAGCGAAAACTCCTTACGGCCTTGGGCCATGAGTACTTCCGGCAATAACGGCTTGTGGTAAGCGGCCTTATCTTCCATGATACATATATTCAGGGGACTTCCTACTTGCGAAGCGGACAGGCCAACGCCGGGCACGTCACGTAGCGTCTCAATCATATGATCAATAAGGTCTTGAGTCTCGCGGGACCGTAGCACACTCTCAGTAACAGTCTTAGCTTGTTTACGTAAAATGGGTTGACCGGCTTGATGGATTTTCAGTAGCATCAATCTAATGATAGCAAGGTTTGTCTATTCACCCAGTTAACTTTGCCATTAAAACCAGGTGAGTACCTTCAACGTCACCTAACACGGGTTCAATTTTTACTGTATTCGGCCTAGCTTCCGCTACATCAGTCATACTGTGATACATATCGGACAATTTTTTCTCTCGTCCACTGGTAGCAATAATACCGCCTTCGCGAAAACCAGTGGGATCACTCGCTTTGCTCGCTCTAAAATTGCAAGACTGCAATTTTACTAACCCGTCCTCATAACTCGCACTGCGCCGGGCCAATAAAAATGCACCGACGCGGTAGCGAAAGGTCGGTGCATTTTTATTGGAGGGCCCAGTGGGACTCGAACCCACGACACCCTGCTTAAAAGGCAGGTGCTCTAACCGGCTGAGCTATGGGCCCATAACTCAAATAACTTCTTATATTATCGATAAAACGGGCTAAAAGTCAATGACCGTGCTTGTGGTGATCTTCTTTATCGCCGTGATGCTTCGGCCGCTGCATCCAGATCGCCAATAGGCAGAACAAAGCGCTCAAACCGATGACCAGCACATCGAACTGGTTGACGGTCTGCCAGACGACCGATTGTGACAGTTGATCCTGAGCCGACAATGACAGATACTGCTTGCCTAATATGATGGCAGCTGCCCCGGTGCTGACCGCCGGAAGGACTTGGAAAATTAGGCGGTTGGGACGAACACTCTTTATCATGAATAGCGCGGTCAGAATGGCTGGAATGACCAAGAGACCGACTGAAACGAGCATGGGGTTGACGAGCTGGCCGTTCGCCGAGGTGCTGCCGAGAAGCTGCGACGCGTCATTGCTGGCGACGTGCGCCAAGACACTACCCAGGCAGAGACTGAGAAAGGTCAGAGCCGCGTTGCTGCGGAAGAAAAGCAATAAGACAGCCGGCCCGGCGATGGCCAATATGACGTAGGCGTTAATCATCTACCTTAATATAGCATAAGCCGTATTAACGGGCGGGGGTGGTCGTCTTGGTGCCGGTCTTTTTGACCTTGATCGTGACGCTTTGTTCGAGGCGGCGGATGTCAGCGAGCAGTTTCGAACGGTCCTTGTTGAACAGGATGATGTCAAACACCGGATCATCACCGTTGCGAGCGAAGTCGCACATATCACCGATTTTCTTCTTGATATCGATGCGGTTGAACGACTCGAGTTTGCGGATCTTGTTGATACCTTCGAGGTTGGTCAGACGTCCTTTCTGGCGGGCGTAGAACTGCATCACGACGGTGTAGCCCTTGATGCGCTTCGTCAGAACCGGCTTTTTCGGGATACGGATGAGGATGTCGTTCATCGAGTGGTCCATACCATAAGACAACTCGTACATCTCGTGCCGGAAACCACCGATGCGCGGGCCGAGCTCAATGACTTTCCAGCCGTCTTCAGTGCGCATGAGTTCGATGTGACAGTTAGTGCTGCGCAGGTTCAAGGCTTCGATGGCTTTTTCAGCGACATGCTTGGCGGCGTCGACTTTGTACGACTTGATATTGACCGGCGTAATGCGCATGTAGCCGAAGAAATCCTCGTAGCCGACTGAGCGACCGGTGCGGACGTGGACGAGCGGCGCATGATAGACGACACCACGCTGGTTGACATAGGAGTCAATCGAATACATGCTGCCTTCCATGAACTCCTCGATCAGGATCTGGGGTTCACCGCGGCCGCGTTTCTTCTTATAAATCTGATCGATTTTCTTGACGGTGCGAGCCAGGTTGGATTCAAGCTCTTCGCGGTGGTAGCAAAGCGTGACCAGCAGGCTGGCAGCGAGGCCGGCCGGTTTGATGATTAAGGGAAAACCGACGGTACGTTCGATCTTGTTCATCGTTTCCTGGCTGGCATCATGAGCGACAATGAACTTTGGTGATATTGCCTTGTCATACGACCGCAGCATTTGGCGCATCTTGATCTTGTCGGTTGTCCAGTCCAATGATTTCTCGGTCGGGGTGTTCAGGTACGGAACGTGCGGTACGACTTTCTTCAGCAACGGGATGTTGCGTTCGGCACGGCAAGTGACGGCCAGGAACCGGTGCTTATAAGGCATCAGTGCCTTCTGGATAAACGTTTCCTTGGTGAAGTCACACTTGATGATGACCGCCTTATAACTTGGTGGGATATTCTTGGGTTTATCGGTCTCGTCCAACAGGACGCAGGCGGTCAGGTTCTTCTTCAGCGACTTGCTGAGTTTGTCCATGGCCTTTTTCTGCGATGAAAGATACGACCCTACGAAGAGGACCATATCGCGTTCTTGTGCTTCATCGAATCGTGCCATGCGCTTATATAACCTTACTTTAACCATTAGAGCAATCAACAAAACGTTTGCTTCTAAATAGGTTATTGTTTTAATATTTAACCTAAAAACATTACCACATTAAGCTAAATTAGTCAATAGTAGTAGTGGCGGTGGCCCTCTTTATGCAAAATTCTTGCCGGCTTCTAGCGGTGAGTGTTCCTAGCGAGTTATTTCTGCGACGCAGGTTTGGAAGCCTCGACGGATGTATGATTCCGAAGCAGCGTAGCTTTGAGAAGCCCTATACGGCTGGGCGTATCAATTACCTTTGCGAGTACCTCATTGCGACGCCGCAGCGTTACGTCATCTCCTACGGAAACTCCGGTCATGCTGAGCCTGGTGGCTAATTGCAATACGCGTTCATTGAGGGGTGCCCTCGCCTTACCAGAATGTTCCGCCAATGCTTCAAACCCGACTACCTCCTGTGGCAAAACAAGCCGGGCCATGCGAAGTGCACGAGGCATGTGGTAAGCGTGGGTAATAATAGCCGTCTTCTGCTCGGTAAGTAGCGGCTTGATATTCAGGAAGGTTTCAAACGTGTTGCGGGATGAACGGTCCAGCCCGATGATACGTTCCGGGTCCATACCGTGTTCAACCGCTATTTGCTCCATCACATCGGCTTCTGCTCTCACGTCTGCTAAACCGTCAGCCAGGAAACCGCGCCCACCGCCGAAGATGACACTATCAGCGTCGAACCTATCAGTATAGTAAACGGCACTTACGGCGCGCTCGTATGTCTCCTGCGAAGGTTGGCCATCAGGAGTCAAACCACCACCTAATACAACTACTTGGCGCGCACATTCCTGAGTCAACATAATTTATACGATAACATTTTTATCTATTGTTATCAAACTTCGCGCATCGTCTCAAATGCACAAAAAACGCCGGCATAACCGTCTCTGTTATCCGACGATAGCAGTGATTTCTTTAAGGTAAGCTGCCAGTTGCTGCATCTTTTCAGGCACGAAACTGCCGGTCGACAACTGCGGCATGTTGTTGGCTTCCAGGAAATAGTAATTTTCATTGTCACGGTGCTTCACCATATCGACACCGGTGACTTCGCGGTGAAATAACTGGGCGAGTTTCAAGGCCTCGGCCTGGACGGCTGAGGGCAGATCTTCGGCAGCCACTAGAGTGGCGGTCGCACCCTGTGATGTATTGTTCAGGTGTGTGGTGGACTGGGCCTTGCGGTGAATCGCCATGCGCACCTTCCCGCCCATTACTAGGATGCGATAGTCACCGTCATTCGGTACGAATTCCTGAACGATATAGTGGATGTTAAGTTCGATGTCGGTCGTAAGTATACGTTCCATCTCTTCAGCTTCATGAACTAAGAAGTTATTTTGACCGCGACTGGCAGCAACGGCTTTGACGATCATCGGCCACGGCCGGTCGGCTTGCAGGATGGCGGAGTGTAAGACCTGGCGGTCGAGTGAGAATAAGAACGGGGTCACGCGGACACCGTTCAGGGCGGCCAAGACGCACTGACTCAGCTTGGTGAATGAGCGGCCGTAAAATGCTTCGCTGTTCGCGAAGGCTACGCCATGGGCGGCGGCGTAGTGGGCGACTGAACGGGCAACGTCATCGAGCGCTTTCGTCTTGAACCAGCCGATCAGAAAGATAGTGTCAAAGGTGCGGAGGTCATTACCTGAAACGGTGTCGGTGACACGCAGTTCCTGTCCGTCAAAGTCAAACAGGAGGTCTTCATAGTCAGCCCCGGAATACTGTGCATCCGGGTCTTCAAGCGCCTGTAACTGGGCGAGCATAGTCGCCTGGGTATCATACGATTCGCGGTCATCACGACGGCATAAAATAAGGATATTTTTCATAACAACTTATCATAGCATTAGTTTACTAATTTGTAATACTATGTCATAATATATCTATGCTTATCACGGCGATCGGCGGAGGCGTTAAGAAGCCCGCCCTGCAACACACGATTGAAACCATCGGCGCCGAACACACTGACGTCCTGATCTTGCCCAGCGCCTGTACGACGCAATCATCGTACGACAAAAAAGTTCCGACGACTCTCGCTTTGTTTGAATCATTAGGCGTCGTCGCCAGCGTCCTGCATGGCTACGGCGAACGCCCTACGACGACCCGGATTCACCATGAAATCGGTAGGGCCAGTTTGATACATACTATCGGGGGCAATTCTCCTTACATGATGGAGCGCCTTCGTGAAACAGTCTTATTCCAGGCTTTAAAAGATGCTCTGACAGAAGGCAAGGCTCATTCCGGTATCAGTGCCGGAGCTTTATTGCCTTTCCAGTCCATGCATAGCAACGGTTCTCGCCGCCCACAGGCCGAGGACTGGGACTTTCAGTTCATCGATGGTTTAGAGGTGCTGCCGGGGGTGGTTACGGCGCATGCCGATGGCCATGATCAAACACCATACGGCCAACGCAGTGACAGTCGCATGGATCATCTGTTGGCACATTTTCCGGCCCATAACACCCAAGGCCTAGCCCTTGAGAACGGCGCCAGCGTCATTATCGGAGACGAGCCGGAACTCATCCGACTGAATGGTTCCGAAGCCTACCACCTGGCTCGCACGGTTGACGATGAGGTCGTCACGACCGTCATCGAAGACAGCGAACACCTCCGTCGGATATTTACGGCTTAGCGAGCCAGTCGAGATAAGCGTTCGGGGTATCACGCGCCTTACCTTCGAACGGAAATTCGTGTAAGCCTAAGCTGGGGCCAGTATTAATTTCGATGACGTACGGCCGGCCCTCCTCATCGATGATGATATCGACGCCGCATAGGCCCATCCCAAAGTGGTCGACAAGCCCTTGTCCGATGGCGACTATCTCGGGGTCGATCGTATCGGTCACGTCTATGGCGACTCCGCCCCGGCCGATGTTTGCGGTGCCTACGGCCTGGACTTCCTCACCATAAGCCGGCACTGAGGACATGACTTTACCGAGGAACCTCTCCGCCGCATCCGTATCTATTTCGGTCAAGGTAGCCTGGTAACCCTTACTGCGGTTCTGGCTGGCGTTTTCAACTTCTATCAGTTCCCTGATCGTACGCTCGCCATCACCGATGACGAATGCAGGGCGACGAATAGCGGCGGCGGCCAACTTATTATCGACGAATAACAGCCGGTAATCATTACCTGTGATATGTTTTTGAATCATCACTCTTGAGCTGAATGAGCGGGCGAACTGAACAGCCGTGTCCAGATGAGTCTGACTTGTGATACCGACAGACACTCCCTTGCCGTGGGCTTGGTTCGTCGGCTTAACGACGACCGTACCATGTGCATTGAGAAAGTCTTCGTCCAGTGACATGGATTTTTCTAATAATACTGTCGGTGGCAGCGGAAAATCGAGCGGTTCACACAGTTCAAAAAACAGATCTTTCCGGTCGGCGATGATAGTACTGAGCGCACTCGTCTTAACACTGGTAATGTTACGTATGTGCCATTGGCGGTTACCGTCAGAGTGCTTCAAGGTATAGAAAGAATGGCGCGGATCGGTCTCTTCAACTTCCCACCCACGGGTGAGAGCGGCAGCCATGATTAATCGGGGAGTTATGCTATAAGCCATTATGTAATTCTAACATGAATAAATATTATGACTGTTGTCAATAATGTGTTTTTTATTAATTATTGGCGTGGGCGACACGCATATACGCAAAGAAAATGACGACGCCGACGACGGCGATGATGCAGACAAGCATGGTAATGAAGCCGCGTTCGTCAGTTTGTTTTTGCATGATGGCTTAATTATACATCAAGCATAAGCTATTGACAATTTAGCATAATTGGTATATAATGACACGCTTATGACTTCACGCGAGGATTTTGCCACTTTAGTAGCGCCCGAACACCTGGACCCGATGACAGGTATTCCTAATCTTGCGCCTCTTAATGAAGAGTTAGACTACCTTCTCGAATATGAACCGGGCACCTTCGGTGTAATTGTCGCCGACGCTAACGGCCTGAAGAAAAAGAATGATGTCGAAGGCCATGAAGCGGGTAACGAATTCGTCATCGGCATCGCAGAGGTCCTGGCAGGCAGCGTACGCCATAACCGTGAGGACGCCTCAGAAAATGACATTATCGGCTTGGTGGCCCGCACCGGCGGCGACGAGTTCGTCATCGCCGTCCGCAACGTCCACACCCAAGAAGAATTAGAAAAGATTACCGGCCGTGTCAAGCAGCGGCTTGTCGAAAAAGACCTCTCCGTATCGCTTGGTTGCCATTTACACGACGGCACGCAGACCAAAAGCGAATTATTAAATGCCGCCGACATGGATATGTACGTCAAGAAGCGCGTGGCCAGCTTAGAAACGATTAATTTCAGGCAGGCGGTAGCCCTTAAGATGATGGGTCGGATTGCCACGGTAGCCGGACTTGATTTACGCGACGCCCCGAATTTACTCAGTGCTATACGTGAGCGTGATCAGGAACGCGAGTCTAGAACAGCCCGCGCTTTTTCGGCTGGTTCGCAAACTGCTCGAGCAGCTCTTTCTGCTCTTTCGTCAGCTTGGTCGGGGTATCGACCGTTATAGTCACGATGTGCGGCCCACGGGCCTCACTCTTCATGTGCGGGACGCCATGACTACTCAGTTTGAAGTCAGTGCCTGATTGGGTACCGGCTGGAACTTTCATAGTGACCGGGCCGTCAACGGTGTCGACTTCGATTTCCGCACCGAGAGCGGCCTGGACCATGCCGATATGCTCTTCACTCAGGATGATGTTGCCTTCGCGGGTGAACTTCTTATGCGGTTTGACCCGGATGTTGACGTACAGGTCTCCCTTGGGGCCATTGGCGATAGCCTCGCCGTGTTCACGTAAGCGGATGGTCGAACCATCATCGATACCGGCTGGTATCTTCAGCTTGACAGCCTGGCGGCGCTTTTCGGTACCGCTGCCTCGGCAGACGCTACAGATTTTTTCAGGAACCTTGCCGGTACCTTTACAAGTCGGACAGACAGCGGCCTGCTGGATGTTACCGAAGACGGTGCGCATAGCGGTTACGACTTGGCCGGATCCCTTACAGGTTTCACAGGTTTTTAAGTCGTAGCCGGGTTCGGCGGTCGTACCCTTACAATGCGAGCAACTATCTTCAAGGTTAAGATTAATTTCTGATTCGGTACCGAAGACGGCTTCTTCAAACGTGATGTCTAGTCGGGCTTCGACGTCGCGGCCGCGGTTCTGGCGTTGACGCTGACCGGTCTGGCCACCACCGAAGAAGCTGTTGAAGATATCGCCCAGCCCGAGGTCGCCGAAATCGAAGTTGACGTTCTGGCCGCCTTGGCCGCCGAACCCACCGAAACCTTCGAATGGACTGCCACCACCGCCATTACCGCCGACGCCAGCGTGACCGAACTGGTCGTAACGTTGGCGTTTGCTACTGTCTTTGAGGACTTCGTAGGCTTCGTTGATTTCTTTGAAATTGGCTTCATCACCACCCCGGTCCGGGTGGTGTTCGATCGCGGCCTTGCGGAACGCTTTTTTGATTTCGTCCGCGCTGGCGTCTTTGTTCACGCCTAAGACTTCGTAGTAATCTTTTTTAGCCATTGTTTCCTATAGTACCAGATTTATGGGTTAGCTTGATGGTGATGCGTCTAGCTGACGTGACGAGTAGCACTACACCGAAGGCGTAGAGACCGAATCCCAGGATTGATCCGATTGCGTTCAGGGCGTCAGACGTATCAATATAGACGGCCGATTTGAAGTTTCGAATCATTGACATAGTCGGACCCGTCGTCAGCATCAGCGCTAACATCAGGAATAAAATATCATCTATCAGCCCGGCGTGACGGGTCGCCCGTGCCATGGTTATTTCTTGTCTTCGTCGACGACTTCGCCTTCGACGGTCTCATCATCGGATTTGTCATCGCTTTTTTCGCTGCTGGTGTCTGATGACTTGTCTTCGTACATCTTGGCGCCGATCGGCATCAGTTTGTCGTTGAGCTCTTTGGCAGCCTTTTCAAGGTCTTCTTTGCCAGCCTTGTCGTCGGCGGCGACTTTCTTGGCAGCTTCGATCGCTTCGTCGAGCGTCTTCATGTCCTCTTCGCCGATGTTGTCCTTGTTGTCGGCCTTCATCTTTTCGGCCTGGTAGACGGCGCTGTCGAGCAGATTGCGTGATTCGATCAATTCCTTGCGGGCCTTGTCTTCATCAGCGTGGGCTTCAGCGTCCTTGGCCATCTTTTCGACTTCGGTCTTATCAAGGTTGCCGGAACCGGAAATGGTAATGCTCTGCTCTTTGCCGCTGCCTTTGTCCTTAGCAGAGACGTGCAGGATACCGTTGGCGTCGATGTTGAAGGTGACTTCGATCTGAGGAACACCGCGTGGAGCGGATGGGATACCGTCGAGAACGAAGCGGCCGAGTGACTTGTTGCCGTCGATCATCTCACGTTCACCTTGGGCAACGTGGATTTCGACCTGCGGCTGGTTGTCAGCGGCGGTACTGAAGACTTCGGATTTGCTGGTCGGGATGGTGGTGTTGCGCTCGATGAGCTTGGTCATGACACCGCCCATGGTTTCAATACCGAGGCTCAGTGGGGTTACGTCAAGCAACAGCACGTCCTTGACGTCACCTTGGAGGACACCGCCCTGGATGGCGGCACCGACGGCGACGACTTCATCCGGGTTGACGCCCTTCATCGGGTCTTTGCCAAAGATTTTCTTAACCTTTTCCTGAACGGCCGGCATGCGGGTCATACCACCGACGAGGACGACGGCGTTGATGTCGCTGGCCTTAAGGCCGGCGTCCTTGAGGGCCTTCTCGCAGGGTTCAGCGGTCTTGTCGATAAGATCGCTGACCAGGCTCTCAAGCTTGGCTCGGGTCAGTTTGTGCTCAAAGTGCTTCGGGCCGTCGGCGTCAGCGGTCAGGAATGGCAGGTTGACGTCGACTTCCTGGGCGCTCGACAGTTCGATCTTGGCCTTTTCGGCTTCGTCACGCAGGCGCTGCATAGCGGCCTTATCGTCAGTTATGTCGATGCCGTGCTCTTTTTTGAACTCGTCAGCGAAGTAGTTGATGATGACGCGGTCGAAGTCAGCACCACCTAAGTGGGTGTCACCGTTGGTCGACTTGACTTCAAACACACCGTCACCGAGTTCGAGGATGGAGACGTCGAAGGTACCACCACCGAGGTCGTACACCGCGATCTTTTCGTCAGCCTTGCTACCCTTGTCGAGTCCGTAGGCCAAAGCGGCAGCGGTCGGCTCGTTGATGATGCGCCTTACTTCAAGGCCGGCGATCTTACCGGCGTCCTTGGTAGCTTGACGCTGGGAGTCGTCAAAGTAGGCTGGAACCGTAATGACGGCTTCGGTAACCTTGTCGCCTAAGAAACTTTCGGCGTCAGCTTTCAACTTGGCAAGGATCATGGCGCTGATCTCTTCCGGGCTGTATTCTTTGTCGCCCATCTTGACCTTGACGCCGTTACCGCTCTTAATGATTTCGTAACCCATCAGTTTGAGGTCGCGCTGGACTTCTTTATCGTTGAAGTTGCGGCCGATCAGGCGTTTGACCTCATAGATGGTGTTCTTACTGTTAGTAACCTGCTGACGGCGGGCGACCTGCCCGACCAGCCGTTCGCCGTTCTTGTTGACGGCTACGACGGAAGGCGTCGTGCGGTTGCCTTCGCTGTTAGCGATGATTTCCGGTTTGCCGGACTGCATGACAGCCATGGCCGAGTTCGTCGTACCGAGGTCGATTCCAATGATTTTTCCCATAATTCGTACCCTTTCCTGTTTAGCAATTAGGTTATATGAGTGCTAGTACACCCAGTGTAGAAAATTAGCACTCCTATGTCAAGAGTGCTAACAGACGTGTCATTTCGTGGTGACGCGCACCATGGCGTGACGGATGACCGTGTCACCGATTTTGTAGCCGGACTGCAGTTCTTCGCTGACGATTTCCTCGTCGCCCTCGCCTTCTTCCATGGCCACGGCTTCGTGCAGATGCGGGTCGAACGGCTCACCGGCGGTCTTGATCTTTTCAACACCCATATCAGCCAAAGTCTTTTCAAACTGCTTGACCACCCCTTGGACACCTTTGACATAATCATTATCTTTGAGATCAGCTGGGACGTGCTTGAGTGCCCGGTCAAAGTTATCGATGACGGGCAGCAGGTCTTTGACGACGGTAGCTTTGACACTCGTCCGGACGCTGGCCAGCTGCTCATCGTGGCGACGGCGCATGTTTACGGCGTCAGCTCGCTCGCGCTGCAAGGCGTCGGTCAGATCAGCGATTTGCTGGTCGAATTCGGTGTTGTCGATCGGTTGTTTCTTGGGTTTATCTGACATATGGATGCTCCTTATGAATATAAGACTTCTTCAAGGGTCTGGCCGGCACGGCGCACCAGTTGGATACCGTTACGGTAACTTTGGCGGGTCGGGCCAAGCGTACCGATGTAACTGTGGTCCGAAAAAGGACTACGGAACCGGCTGATGATCAGGCTGACCCCCGCGCTGCGGCCGATCGGGTTTTCACTACCGATGTAGACGCTGAGCGGCTCGTTCGGCGCGGCCTCGCGGAGCCACGGTTCGAGGTTATCGAGCAGACGGGCGACCTGCTGCACCTGCGCAGCCTGACCGAATTCAGGCTGGCCGAACAGGTTGCCCAAACCGCTGATATACAGCTGGTTGCCGATCGTTGCCAGGCCAAGGTTATGCGTCAGCTCCACCAGCGTATCGACGGCGTTACGGATGGTGCGCTCTGGCTGGCCGCCACTCGTGACGCGAGCCGCTAAGACTCGTTCGGCACGACGTTCGGTCGATGTCTCCTGCTCTTCAGTCAGGCCGTTGACGTAAAAGCGGTACCCTTTATCGGTCGGAATACGGCCGGCGCTGGTGTGAGGTTGCGTGATGAAGCCCAAGCGTTCCAACTCGGACATCTCGGCGCGGATGGTTGCGCTGGAAACATGGAAAAGTTTCGCCAGCAGACTAGAGCCGACCGGGCTGGCGACTTCGGCGTACTGTTCGATAAGTGAGGCGAGAATTAGTTTTTGACGCTCGGTCATGCCCACGATTATAGGCTTTTGGCACTCAAATGACAAGACTGCTAAACTGCTTGGCGCAAATCTTCGAGCAGTTTTTCAGCCTGCGCCCGTACGGTGCTATCGACCTGGTTGAACTGGTCATTATTGTGCGCGATGCTGTCGACGGCGTGTACGGCTTCATTAAGGTCATCATTGATAACGAAGTGGTAATACGGTTTCTCAAGGGCTTCTTCGAGTTCCGTGATAGCTGTTTGCATCCGCTTCATGATATCGGCCGGATCGACTTCACCCGGTAGATACCGGGCATAGAGACGGCGTTGCCACTCCTCGTAGCTTGGTGGCAAGACGAAGATGGCTATCACCTTAGAAGATATCGCTTTATATTCACTGACGCCCTGCACTTCGATGTCAGTCAGAGCGATGCGGCCTTCACCGTTGGCCTGCTCGATCTCGGCTACACTGGTGCCGTATATGTTGGTGCCGTACTGTTTGGCTTCGACGAAAGCGCCGACTTCGATCATATGGACGGCGACTGATCGGTCGACGAAGTGGTATTCGACACCGTCCTGCTCCATGACGCCACCGTTATTGCGTGGCTCGCGGGTGGTATGCGAGACGATGTGGTGATACCGCCCCGTTTGCAATAGTTGGTGTTTTATGGTGTCCTTGCCAGCACCCGAAACGCCGACTAATAATACGACCGGGGTCTCATTAACAAGTTCGACCGTCGCGGAGGACGGTCGATAAGTTTCGAGAAGCGTTGTGACGCTAGATTCCATGACGCAATTATAGAGGTCAGAGGGCATAACTGCAAGGCCGCGGCCTTAGTCACGCTTCAGCATGACGGTAAAGGCTTCGGCCGGAATGTCGACCTTACCGAACCGCTTGAGACGTTCCTTGCCCTTCTTCTGCTTAGCCAGAACCTTCTTCTTACGCGATACGTCACCGCCATACAAGCCGGTCGTGACGTCTTTGCGATAGGCGCTGATGTCTTCGCGGGCGATGAAGCGGCCACCGATGGCTGCCTGCAAGGCTACCTGGAAGTTCTGGCGCGGAATGACCTCTTTCAGTTTTGAAACGATGACCCGGCCGAGGCTGTCGGCCTCCGAGCGGTGGACCATGACGCTGAGGGCGTCGACCCGTTCGCCGGCGACGTAGAAATCAAGTTTGACGAGATCTTCAGCGCGGTAATCAGACAGCTCGTAGTTGAATGAGCCGTATCCGCTGGTAATGCTTTTGAGCTGGTCATAAAAATCCGTCAGTAAGTTGGCGAGCGGGGCCTCGAAGCTGACCAGCGCGCGTTGGTCGACATAGCTGAGATTCTTGTGCAGCCCGCGCTTGGTGGAAATCAGTTGGATGACTGCGCCCACATAATCTTGGGGGACGACGATCTCACCTTTGATCCACGGTTCACGTATCTCGGCGATCTTGGACACATCCGGCAAGTCAGCGGCACTTTGAATGTCCAGGTCTTCGCCGTTCAGAAGACTGACCTGGTAGTCGGTTGAGGGGTTGGTAACGACGAGTTCCAGGTTGTACTCGCGTTCCAGCCGTTCGCGGACGATGTCCATGTGTAACAAACCAAGGAAACCGATGCGTACACCGAATCCGAGGACGGGTGAATTCTCTGGCGTAAATTGCAAAGCCGAGTCACTCAGGCTGAGCTTTTCGATGGCGTCTTTCAGTTCCTGATAATATTCGTTCGATTCAGGGAAGAAGCCGGCATAGACGAACGGTTTGACGTCTAGGTAGCCCGGCAGCGGGTCGGTCGTCGGGTTCTTGTACAACGTGACCGTATCACCGACTTTGGCTTCACGGGTCGATTTAAGGTTGGTGACGATGTAACCGATTTCGCCGGCGTTCAGACGCGTTCCGGGCGTCATGTCAGGCTTGAGCGCACCGACTTCCAAAGCAATGCCGGGCGCGCTGGTGGCCAGCATCTTGATCTGGCTGTTCTTATCGATAGCGCCGTCGAATACCCGGACATACAGGATGACACCCCGGTAATCGTCGTAGTAGCTGTCAAAGATCAGGGCGCGTGTCTCGGGCGTGGCGGCCGGCTTGGGAGCCGGGACCTCGCTGACGATCTTTTCAAGTACCTTTTCGACACCCATACCGGTCTTGGCAGAAATCTTCAGGATGTCATCCTGCGAACAGCCAAGAAGGCTGATGATTTCCGCACTCACCCGCTCGACGTCGGCGGCCGGCAGGTCGATCTTGTTGAGCACGGGGATAATTGTCAGATTGGCGGCGATCGCCAGGTAGACGTTCGCCAACGTCTGCGCCTGGATGCCTTGGCTGGCGTCAACCACGAGCAAGGCACCTTCGCAAGCTTCAAGACTACGTGACACTTCATAACTGAAGTCGACGTGGCCCGGCGTGTCGATCAGGTTCAATTCATAGCCCTGATATTCCATCCGGACCGGTGCCAGTTTGATGGTGATGCCTTTTTCACGCTCTAGGTCCATCTTGTCGAGCAGCTGTGCCTTCATGTTGCGCTTCTCGACAGTGCCGGTCACCTCTAACAGACGGTCAGCCAGCGTCGACTTACCGTGGTCAATATGAGCAATGATACAAAAGTTTCGGATTTTAGACTGATCCATTGCCTCTATTATAACAGGGGTCGCTACAAATCGCTTAAGCGGATTGGGCGGGTGACGAGCTTACGCACACGATTGATGATCGGCCGTACCTCTTCAAGTCCGAACAATGATGACATCGCGATGTGCACCACGAAGATAGTGACGGCGATGCCGGCCAACTTTGAACCAAGCGTTATAAAACCGCGGTCGGCTACGCCCAACGGCAGCAGTGCCGCGATGATAGCTCCCGTTACGAGCGTGAAACCGGTTACTGATATGATGCGACTGCAGGCATTCAGAAAATCGCTGTCGAACAGTTTGGCGTCTCGATACCACATGACGGTCGCCATGATGACGACTTCGACGAAGGCGACGATAGACTGGGCGATGGCCAATCCGACGACACCGTAGGCGTTGGGCCGTGACAGTGTAACCGACAGGATGACGTTCAGGGCGATCGTGAAGATAGAGATATATAACGGGGTCTTCGAGTCTTTTTGGGCATAGAACCAGCGCGAAATGATGGCGTACAGACTACGGAAGATAATCGCGACGGTGAGGTATCCGAAGATGGTCGCGATCTGCGGGGCGTTATCACCAAAAATCATGCGTGCCAGATAGCCCCGCCCGTAATAACAGACGACCGCCACTGGCAGGATGATCCATATCAGGATACGCAGGATCATCAGGAAATCCCTTCTGAACAGATCTGGTCGGTTCTGGCTGAGGCGGCTGGCGAGCCTCGGAAAGGCGGCCGTTGAAATCGCTGTTCCGATTAACAGGATCGGTGCGGTCTGCAATGTGTAGGCGTAGTTATAATAACTGATGAAAGACTGGCCGAGGCGGCTGGCCAAGTGGGTGTCGATGATGTTACCGACCTGGTCGATACCCTGGTCGATCGAGCGGGCCGGGAGCTGGCGCAAGATCTGTTTGAAATCTTTGCTGTGCCACATGATCTTCGGGTGCCAGTGGAACTTCAGACCGTTCAGGCCGATCACGACGATCAGTAATTGCAGCAGCGCACCCGCCAGCGCACCGATGCCGAGGCCTACCAGACCGATATTGTCCTTAAACAGAAATATGCTGACGATGATACAGACGTTATAAAACAGCGGCGAAATCGCATAGAAGAAAAAACGACCGAACGTCTGCTGGGCACTGGTCAGGATTCCGGAAATCGTAAACAGCATCGGGTTGAAGGCGATCAGCCGCATGATAGTGACGGCGTTCGTCAGCTGCTCCGGCGACATGTTCGGGGCCACGATGTAATGGATCAGCGGTTCAGCGAACAGAAAGATTATCAGCCCGACAGCGCCCATGATCATCGCCAGCAGATTCATCAGGCTGGCTGATAGTTGCCAGACACCCCGCTTGTCTCCTTTATGGTAGCGATCCAGTAAGACAGGCATGAACGCCACGCCAAGGGCACCGGCCGCGATCGTAAAGAAGAAAAAGTCGGGTATCGTGAAGGCAGCAAAATAAGCGTCAGTACTCTGGGGACCGGCCACCGGAAAGTTGTTACTGACAAGCTTGGTACGCAAGAAGCCAAGCAGCTGTCCGGCAAAGGACGTTACCACCAGTAATGTGGCGATACTGCTCAACGAAATGCGTTTTTTGGACGATGTAGTCGTGGGTTGAGCCATAAGCTTACTTAAGTATAGACGAGTCGGCGCCGTAGGAGCTAACTAAAATTAATTACCGTCTCGTTCGGGGCGATAGTATTCGGTTTTTTGCGGCGTCGGGTTCGTTTGCGTTTTGGTTTGGTGGGCTCAGAAGGCTCTACGTCGATGTCATGGAGGGCAGCTTTGGCGATGCTGACATCTGCGACGCGTTTAGGTTTAGGTGCGATAGCAGCGGGAACCGACGCGGGTTGTGGTTGGCTGACGGGCTTAACGGGTTTTGGAACTTGTTGCCTAGCGGGTTCGGTTTTTTTGCCCAGGCCCAGGTAACGCTCGCCAACGTACTTTTCGACGTATTCCCGGCTGGATGCGAACTGGGCGCGACTCCGTTCAATGATATAAGCGGTGTGGTCTTCTTGGCGCGGCGGTAAATTGAGGCTGATCGCCGAGAAAGCCTGGTTTTTCTCGCCTTCGATCGTCATGCTGATGACGAAATGGCGGTTGTGCATGTGGATGATGTCGAATTCGGTGAATTTCGGCTCGAAATATTTTGCCATGGTCCGGGCGTCGTCGGCGCTGGTGCGGAAGGCGATGATCGAACCGACGTTACCGAAGACGGCGTCTTTGACTTCCGGCAACATCTGGGCGATGTACTGGTTGGCAACCGTGAGGTGAAGGCCATATTTACGGGCTTCAGACAGGATGGTGGCGAACGAGTCAGTGGCGAAGTTCTGGAATTCGTCGACATATAAGTAAAACGGCGAGCGTTCCTCGGCACTGATATCGGCCCGGCTCATAGCAGCCAGCTGAATCTTGGTGACCAAGAGCGCTCCCAGGAGGGCGGCGTTGTCTTCACCGACAAGTCCGCGTGACAGGTTGACGAGCAGGATCTTGCGCTCGTCCATGATCTTACGGATGTTGAAACTGCTCTTCGGCTGGCCGATGATGTTGCGGACCAGCGGGTTGGCCGTAAAGGCACCGACTTTGTTCAGGACCGGCGCGACCGCTTCGGCGGCGAACTTGTCGTTCCAGCTGACGAATTCGATCGTCCAGAAGTTCTTAACGACGGGGTCAAGGACGTACTCAAGGACCTCTTGACGGAATTTCTTTTCGGTCAGGATCCGGGTGATGTCAAGCATCGTCGCATTCGGATAATCAAGGAGTGCCAGGATGCTGTAGCGAAGGATATATTCCAGGCGCGGTCCCCAGCTTTCAAACATGCGCTTCAACACGCCGATTAGTTCGGAACAGGTGTGCGTTTTAAGCTTGGGATCAGTGACTTCGAGTGGGTTGAACGCCATCGGGAAATCAGTATCAGCCGGATTGAAGTAAATGACGTCCTCGGCCCGGCCCGCCGGAATCCGTTGCAGGATATTCTGCGCATAATCTCCGTGAGGGTCGATGACCGCGAAGCCGAAACTGCTGTAAATATCGGATATCGTCAGCAGCTCGAGCATACCCGACTTACCGGTACCGGTCTGCCCGATGATATACATGTGTCTGGAACGGTCGTAACGCGGCAGACCGAACATGGTGTTATGCCCGCGGAAGTTGGTGGCCGCAATCGGGCTGAGCTGCTCGTCGTATGTCTGAGTAACGATAGGCAGACTAGCCGGCGGCTCGGCGGTCTGTGACAGCGCCCACAAGATATAGGGCGTCTCGACGTTGGTGTGCGGCAAGTGATAGAGAGTGGCGGTCTCTTCGATATTCATGATATAGCCGCTCTTGCCGAACTGACGGGTCCGGTAAAGGGCGATGGTATTCGGATCATTGGCGATCTTTTTCTGCTCAAAGCCATTGAGATAGGTCGTATTGAACTGTTTATAGCTGGCGATGATCGACTGCAGACGCAGGCGGGCCTGGTGCTCTGATAACGGGCCACGGTATACGATACGGACAACACACTCGAAAGCCAGTTTCTGGCTTTTGACTTCAGCGTTGCTGGCGCGTAGCTGTTCGTACTCGGTCAATTTGGCCGGTTCGGCTTTGGTCTCGGGCGGTTCCCAGAAGGCGGTCATCAGACCGGCCGTCGTGAGTTTGCCGCCCCCGCGCATGCCGGCGATATATTTCTCGCTGCGCTTATGCCAGTTGCTGGCGGCCGGGCGCATGACCAATTGGATCCAGGCCTCTTCGGAATCATCAAACTTAGCCAGGGCGGCGGTAATCGCAGCCAGCGGGTCGACTTCAAAGCTCTGGAACGTCTTGATCGGCAAGACATCAGCGCCTGATAATTTAAGTTCGGTGCTGAGGACGGTGTTGAACGGCTTGGCGTGATCGGCCGTGTAATCATTTACTTCGGAAATCTGGACGGTCGGATACTGGGCGTAAATCTGCTCTTCGACGAAATCTTTTAGATAGCGCGGAACCCAGACATAGAAACCGATGCGTTTATTGAGGGCGGCGATTTCAAAGCTGAGACGCTCACGAAGTACTGGTTGGAAGCGACGGGTAGACGGAATCGTCAACAAGCCCTGCAGACTGGCGAACATCTGTTCGGCAGCCAGCTCTTTCTTTTCGTTGGCCCGTGGCACCTGGAGCAGAAGGACGACGTTATCGTCTTCGATCGAAGGGTTCGGGTGAACAGCTTGTTGCATGCAATAACCTCTTTATGCCCATCTGAGGAGGCTTATCTATTGTCGCACTTTTGCAGGCTTTAATACAGCGCTGCGGCTTTTGGCATGACTGTGCCTTCAAAGATCTTTACGACTTCTTTGGCGTCGACGGTCTCTTTCTCTAATAGCACGTCTTTCAGCGCTTCTAACTTATCAAGGTTGGCACGAATGACTGCCTGTGCGCGGCGAGTTGCTTCGACGAGTAGGTCTTCGATTTCCTGGTCAATGGTCTTGGCGGTCTCTTCGGAATATTCACGGTCGTGGATCAGGCGGTCCATCATCATGCCGTCATTGGTCTGGAAGACCTGGTCACGAAGCTTGGAACCCATACCCTGATTGACGATCATGTCACGAGCGATTTCAGCGGCTTTCTTCAGGTCATCACCGGCACCGGTAGTAATCTTGTCCTTGCCGAGGATAATTTCTTCAGCGGCACGACCACCGATGGCGCGGGCCAGTACGTCTTTCAGTTCAACTAAAGAAACGTAGACACGGTCTTCGGGCGGCAGGAACCAGGTGACGCCACCGGTACCGCCACGCGGAATGATGGTGACCTTGTGCACTGGGTCGCTGTCCGGCAGCACGTGACCGACCAAGGCGTGGCCGGCTTCGTGATAAGCGGTGACGCTCTTGTCGGCTTCGGTCATGACCTTGCTCTTGCGCTCAGGGCCGATGGCGACGCGCTCGAAGGCTTCGGTGACATCGGACTGGGAAATCTGTGAGTGGTCGTTGCGGGCGGCGATGATGGCGGATTCGTTGGCGATGTTGGCCAGGTCGGCCCCCGAGGAACCGGCTGATTTGGCGGCCAGGGCGTCGAGATCGACATCCTTGGCGAGCGGCTTGTTGGCGAAGTGGATCTTCAGGACAGCTTCACGGTCGGGACGATCCGGCAGGCCGATGTTGACGCGGCGGTCGAAACGGCCAGGGCGCAGCAAGGCTGGGTCCAGAACGTCGGCACGGTTGGTTGCGGCCAGGACGATGACGTTCTGACCCTGCTCGAAGCCGTCCATCTCAACCAGGATCTGGTTCAGGGTCTGCTCACGCTCGTCGTGACCACCGCCCATACCGGAACCGCGGCGGCGACCGACGGCGTCGATCTCGTCGACGAAGATGATGCACGGGGCGTTCTTCTTTGCTTTGGCAAAGAGGTCGCGGACACGGGAGGCACCGACACCGACGAACATTTCGACGAACTCAGAACCCGAGATACTGAAGAAC
>JAQGGZ010000002.1 GCA_028289125.1 Candidatus Saccharimonadota bacterium | reverse complement strand
GAGCATCGCGTATGCGTCGGCTTTATCCCGTGGCTTCTCAAGTTGTTTACCGTCCACCGTTACGATGGTGTCGGAGCCGATTACAAAACTGTCAGGGTAATCTGCGGCAACTTGCAAGGCTTTGCCTAAGCCCAGCTCGATAGCTACCTCTTCAGGTGAGCGTGCGTCATCAAGTTTCTCGTCATACGTACTGGGTATGATATCGAATTCCAGCCCCATGGCCGCCAGCAATTCTTTGCGACGTGGCGACTGGCTTGCCAATATAAGACGTGACATATGTTCAGTGTAACAAACCGACTTAATTTAGTGGTTAAAGATAAGGTTCAGTAGCAGCGTCAAAAACAGGCTGAGCAGAATACTGGTCAGCCAGAATACTTTTACGACGACTTTGCCGGATTGGTTCTTGCGGATTAACATCTGATTAAACTCTCTTGCGGCCCCGCAGGAAGTGGATGGCAGCGATGATGATCGCGACGACGAGGACGATGTGGATCAGGCCGGCACCGACATGGGCAACGAGACCGAGTAGCCATAAGACTACGAGGATGGCAGCGATGGTCAATAACATGATAAACCTCCTATTCTTGATGATAATACGACTATACGACAGCTGCTATATTTGTGATGTTAATTTTGTTACACCGCCTGACGTTATAGCAACTGTTGGTAAACGTATAGACAAATGGTGTAGGCGGAACTATCATACTGATATTTAGAGGATATATAGATGAAAAGATTCCGCCGGTTACTACCATTATCCCTTCTCGTTTTAGCAGTCAGTTTCATGTGGGCCGTGCCAGCCAGTGCCCATAGTTTCCATAGTGGCAATAACGTTACACTCGGCCAGGATCAGCGCATCGACAGCACACTCTTTACGGCCGGAACGACCGTCACGATCAATAGCGAAGTCTCTGGTGATGTCTTCTGCGCGGGACAGACGGTTACGGTATCAGGCACGGTACACGGGGACATCATTTGTGCGGCTCAGACCATACATATCACCGGTACGGTCGATGGCGATGTGCGACTGGCCGGACAGACGGTGACAGTCGGCGGAAAAGTCGGTGGCAACGCCACGGTGGCCGGGCAGACATTCGTTTTAGAGCCCACCGGATCAATCGCCGGTGACGCCAGCTTGGCATCAAGTGAGACAACGGTGAGTGGCCCGGTCGGGCGTGACATCGCCGCTACCGGTAGCAGCCTTGTCATCGGTAGCACCGTCGGTCGCAACGTTAAAGCGCAGGTACAGAATCTTCACCTGACATCTGCCGCCCGCGTTAGTGGCCGGGTCGATTACACCAGCTCGTCATCGCTGACACGTGATGCCGGCGCTGTCGTTACCGGCCAGATCGTCCGGACCGAACCCACACAAGAAGGCAACCGGCACGAGTTCTTCGGCTTTAGTATTTTATGGTTCCTGTACTGGTTGCTGGCGACGTTGTTCACCGCCATGGCGCTCGTCCTCTTATTCCCACGCTTGTTCCGTACCGTAACTGACCGCGCATTGCCACGACCGTGGAAGGCGCTGCTGACCGGCTTCGTAGCCAGTCTGGCGGTACCGGTCATCTTGATCGTCATAGGTATCACCATCATCGGATTGCCGTTGGCGTTATTGGCTGGTTTAGCGTGGCTCGTCATCGTACTGCTCAGTGGTCCGGTGGCGGCATTTTACGTAGGCCGATTAGTCCTGCGTAATGCCCGTCGGCCGTTACTCGTCATGCTGGTCGGGGCTCTGATTCTGGCCATCGCTTACTTCATCCCGTTCATCGGCATCCTCGTATTCGTGGCTGCGACCTGGATCGGCGAAGGTGCGATTCTCTTAGAAATCTTCGGCCGTACGCCACGTCCGTCGTATCAGTATGACGAAGATGTCGCTCCTGATACCGTCATGAAGACCACTAAGGTAAAGCCCGCCCGTCGGGTGTAATCGATCAAATTGCCCGATAAGCGTAACTGTGGTATTACTTAAACTGTAATAAGTTGTGTACGGGTGTGGTCGCACAGTAATGAGGGAGGAACCGAGTGAAGCCGAAGACTAAACGATTCATAATCGGTGGCCTTGCCGTCTTGGCGTTGATAATTTTCATCGTTGCCATCGTCAAATCCAACACTTCAGATGCGCCGGTCAAACAACCTGTGTCGGTAGCTGGAACCAAGGACAAACTGGCGACGCCGAAGACAGCGACGACACCGCGGGCGGAAGCTCCTCAGTCACGCCCGGCAACGTCACCTTCGACGGCCGCCACGATACCGAAGACCGGCCCCGGTGACGTCATCATGTTATTCGCTGTCGTAAGCTTTGTCGCCGCCGCGGGACATTACGCGTGGTTTCGGCTCCGCGCTCCGCGTTAATGCCCCATGCCCATACGGGAATGGTCCACGTAGTTCCACTTTGTCTGCCAGAGGCTCATTTGGCTGACTTCTTTGGCCTGTGCTTCGATGATGTTAGCTGACAGGTCTTTGATTTCCTGATGTTTAGCCCGGCTGTCGGCCAGCTGAGCCATAGCGATGGCGGCCCGGTGGTGTTCGATCATGTCTGCCACGAAAGCTTTATCAAAATCGTCACCGGTTTTGGAACTAAGGGACTCAGTCATCTCACTCATCGACATTTCGGTGTCTTCCGCCGGTGGCTTGTCGAAAGTCGTAGCGGCGACAGACACGAGCAGCCCGCCGAGGATGAAGCCTATGATTCCGTATAGTAATGGGTACTTTTTCATGGGGCTCCTTTTAATGATGATGACCATGCACGAGCGCGTGGCCTTTGCCCTTCACGAGCAAATACTGATTGACTGGAACGGCCACGAAAAAAGCCGTCAATAGGGCTAACGACATAGTTATCCAGTACAGCGGGTTGACGATACCGGCGTTCATCGCGCCTGGCACGACGGCCATGACAAGGTTGTCGACGATTTCCATGGTCACGATCGAAAGCGTGTCGGCCGCCAGCACCAGTGTGACGGCTTTTCGTAACGACATGCCGCCTTGGACGAGCGGTAAAGTCGACAGCGCGTAGCCGAACAGAAATGCCAGGGCAACTGAGATGGCAATCGTAGAGCCCGTGGTCAGCCCGGTTATCGCGCCGATTGTCAGCCCCAGTATCTCACCAATAGAACAGCCGGTCAGACAGTGCAAGGTCGCATCGACGGCCATCGACCGCGGCGAATGTTTAGTATGATCCATGCCTTTAGCGTATAGAAGAATGCGTCTGGTCGTCAAATCGAGTCACTAAAACATGATGTTGACGGCAGCTCGTAAGGCGGCCAGCAACTCCGGATCCGACCGACGATGACCGGCGTTGACCATTTGCAGCGTCATGTTATCGCCATAAGCCTTGCTGAGTTCGACCGCGCTGATCGGCGGCGTGCAGTTGTCAAAACGTCCCTGCACGACGTAACACGGGATGTGCTTGATCGCGTCGACGTTATCGAGAATGTAATTTTCTGGAAGGAAACACCCGTTTAGAAAATAGTGCGTTTCAAGCCGAGCCAACGGCAGGTTGCTGATGTCGCTAAGAACGCTCTGCTCCAACTTCCGTTGATCGTATGACAATGACAATAAGGATGATTCCCAGAGCGCCCATTCGTTCGCATATTTATGCGCTTCGGCGTCGTCATCTGAGTTGATCTTGTCGGCATAATACTGCGTGATCGAGGTGCCATTCTGCCGATATTCTGCCGGCACGAGTGCGATGAAACGCTCCCATGCTTCCGGATAGTTATAGCGGGCATGACCGGCCGATATAAGATCGTTTTCAAACTGCCGCCCCATGTAAATGCCCCACATGACCATGGACAGGACGCGGTCAGGATGTGCTATCGCGTAGGTCAGCACCATGGTCGAGCCCCACGAACCACCGACCAGGTGCATCTTCTCAATGCCGAGATGCTCGCGTAGTTTTTCAGTATCCTCGATCAGTTTCTGGGTCGTATTATCTATCGTTTCGGCATACGGCGTGCTTCTTCCCGAGCCGCGCTGATCAAAGAATATGATGCGCTGCTTGTCAGGATTAAACATGATCTTATGGCCGTCACTGAAGCCGCCGCCCGGACCGCCATGAAAATGCATGACCGGCGTCGCGTCCGGATTGCCCCAATCTTCCCAATAAATTTTGTGGCCGTCGCCAACGTCTAAGAAACCTTTGTCGCGTACATATATGTCGGTTTGTTCCATGGAGGGATTATAGCAAACGGTAACTGTCAGCGCCGTAACGTCGCGATGAGTCTGTTCTCGTCGAGAAACAGATCGAGGGCGTCGTTGATCGATGGCACGACGATATCAGCTGCCAGCAGGGTCTGCGTATGCACTCCTTCCGCCTGAAGGGTGACAATTCCCAGCGCGACTTCTTTCATAAGTTCTGAATCGATGAGCCCGTTGCCGATGGTGGCACAGGTAGCCGACCCTATTTCCTTGGCCAGGTCACGTTTTTCTAATGCGGTCTTGGCCAGCTTCCATTGGATTCCGAGCCGCTCTGACAGTTCGTCGGCATCACCACGCGTGTTGCCAGTAAAGAAGACGAGGTTGAAGCCTCTGTCTTTGAGGTCGCCGAGACGCTCTTTTACCCCTTCCGGAATGACGCCACCGACCGATAATGTTCCATTGAGATCAAGGATGATAGTTTGAATCTCCAAAGGTTCGTGGCCGGGAATGATATATTTCACGAGTCTCCTCCATTCATTATTTCTTTTTCATAAAGGGCAGCCCGGTAGACATCCTGATCGGGATTTCTGCCGCCCGCTGAGTTCGGACGGTCTTCCCGACGCATTTCTTCAAAACCGAAGTTTTCGTAGTATGTGCAGAGGCCGGGATTGTCATACGGGCAATCCAACCGTAATTTGGTCTTGCCGTTGTTCAGGGCGTAGTCCTCAGCGGCCGTCATGACGCGTGTACCGATACCCCGGAACGCATCACCCACGCATAGCCGGTGGATGTAGAGGGCTGATCCGTCAGCGCCGTCGTCGGGTCCCCATATCCGCACGTCGCTTGGAGCCAGTACGACTGAAGCCGCTGCCACGCCGTCGATTTTGAACACGAATAGGTTGCCTCGTTCGATCATGCTGGCTACTTCATCTTCGGTAAACGGTTGATCACCCCATAGTTGATCACCTTGCTGACGCTTGAACGCGGCTGCCTGCCGCATAAGTTCCGTGACATCCTTAACGTCAGCCGGCCAGGCCGGTTTCAGGACCTCATCGGGCGGTAGTGGCGTGAATTCAGTGGCTGACGGACCTAAGACTTCCATTTCTTTATCATAACAGCCCTGAGCGAATCTAATAGCTTCCGAAGCTGTCGATCTTGATGTCTTTAAACTTAACACCCTGCTCAATAAGAGTGTGTTCGGTCGATTCAACCATCGCGTCCGGCCCGGCAATATAATAAGAACGTTGCGAGGCTTCGGCTATGCCCGCCAAAATTTTAACCTTATCTTTCTTCTTCAAATCACGTGTTACGACGAATTGTACGCCAAGACTCGGTAACGCTGCCTTCCACTGATTTATTTCCTCTTGGAATAAGAAGTCAGCAGAAGAATTAAAGTAGAGCAAGTCGATAGAACTTTTATCATCAGTATCGGCCATTTCTTTGATCATGCTTCTGAACGGCGCCACACCGACGCCGCCGGCGATCAAGGTCGCCGTCGTATGTTCGCGCAGATGGAAACCGTAATCGTTACCGTACTGGACTATGCTGAACGTGTCGCCTGCTTTGGCGGCCTGCAATGTCCGCTTCACTTCACTGACGCCTTCTCTGAACGTGATCATCAAGTCGGGCTCGGTCGGAGATGACGAAAAAGAATACGTAGTGCCTCCCCGTATATCTGGATTTACAAAACCAAGATCCATCCAGTCACCTGCCTTAAACTCAAAGCCGACCGGCCTTTCAAATATGATTGAAAGATACCCAGGTGTTTCGGGCCGAATGAATTTTACGACGATCGGGATATTCTGATTCTTATGAATCATCCCTAGGCGGCACCACCGATAAGGTGACCGATGTAGTACGTAATCGCCATCGCCAAACCACCGCCCACGAAGACTCGTAAGGACGCCCGCACCCGGTGGCCCCCACCGACGATAGCACCGATGGCACCCGACAGTGCCAGCGCCACCAATGAACTGATGGTAATTGCCCAGGCGCCAGCGTTTCCCGAGCTGAATATTGCCGCCAGTATTGGTATCAGCGCTCCGAATGAAAAAGAAATCGCTGAGGCCACTGCTGCCTGCATCGGCTGGGCCAGCGCTTCATGATCGATGCCCAACTCATCCCGGGCATGAGCCGCGACGGCGTCGTGATCATGCAACTGCCGGGCAACTTTCTCGGCAAGTTTCTTATCAAGCCCTCGGTTTTCATATATCCAGGCCAGCTCTGCTAATTCTTCATCCGGGTTTTCAGCCAGAGATTTTCTTTCAATTTCAATGTCGGCTTTTTCTGAATCGCGCTGCGAACCGACCGAGACATACTCACCGGCCGCCATAGACAACGCACCTGCCGCCAAGCCGGCGATACCCGCGGTTAAGATGGCCGAGTCACTTTGTGACGCCGCCAGGACACCAAGCATCAGGCTGGACGTCGAGACGATGCCGTCGTTCACTCCCAGCACGGCGGCGCGCAGCCAGGCAGCCCGGTGGGAACGGTGTTTTTCGGCATGCGGACTTTCAAAATGATCTGTACGACTCATAGCGCTCCTTGGAGTATTAGGATTATATCTTAGTATTCTATGGCAGCTGCCAGCGCAGCGCCATCCAAACAAGCATTCGTGTCTTTAAAGCCGTACGTATGCGTCATTATCAGGTTGGGTTTAGCCCCTAAATGCTTTTCGATTATCTGCTGTACTCTTTCACCATAATTTGGAAATTTGAAGCCTCCTCCGTGACCGACGATAGCCGTGGTCTCACTGGATAAATCAATACCTAGAGCAATGGCCGAACCGACGATCATATGTGCGACGACAAGCGCGGAATGATCATACAGCTCACCGGCAAAGACGTCACCTTCCTTGAAACGATCCTCGATATCCCGGGCCCGCATGTAGCCGTTCCTGGCTTCCCATTGAGGCTCGATACCCGACTTGTTGGCACCGATTTTTTCCAAGCATACGTACGTTGCCCCATACACCCCGCATTCCGTATCCTGGCTGTAAGTATTTAATTCCGGTATCGCTTCAATATGCCCCGCTTCGGCCGCATATATACCCTTCCGCACAAGGGCGGCCATGCCTAAACCGCCGCCATTTATAGGAAACAGCACCGAGTCAATCTCCCTATCTTTGCTGGTCTCGATGATACCACTGATCAGGCCCGCCGGTCCGTCGTTCATGCAGGCTGCCAAAGTCGGTACGATATTCTTGAAGTCGTTATCGTAGCGGTCCTGTAACTCTTGCAAAAAGTGGCCGGCTTTCGGGTGGAAAATAGGCTGCGTTCCTTCTAATGGCGCGCCCCAGGAAATACCGACTGGTATATTGTTCTGGCTGGCAAATGCAGCGGTTTTTTCCAGGCTGGCAATATAGCCGTCGCCATGTGTACCCTGCACGTAGTCTACGTAGCCATCATCCAACTCCAATCGGCCGTCCCGGATGACATAAAGCCTGGTAAGCCCTTTGTCACCACCGAAGTCTGCACCGATGACTTTACTGCCCTCTTTCGAGCGTAGTACTTCATGGGCGCCCTCAGGGCTAAAATCAGCGATTTGCTGGGCGTGTATGCTCTCGAGCGTGAATTTTGCCAGTTGGTTTTCAAAGAGCTCAGGTACAGGGTTAGAGGTAATCGGGATATAGCGGATATCATTCATGACGGACTGGGTTCCTATTATCGTCTGCCTATCATAGTAGCACGGCCGCAGGGGTACCAGCCAAAGTGGCAGACAGCCAAATGCCTTTTTATACCTGACTAATCTGGTTACTTAATGCGGCAACCAAGCTTAACATTTGCCAGGTACAATTGGGCGTCCATTTTAGGATACATATTCAGATAATTCATGTGTTTGTCCGCGAACGGTATGAGGTTGTCAGGATATTTAAGCTTATCAGGGCTATAACTCGAAGAGGTATTGTATGCTCCATCCTCTGTCATCTGCTCGAAGTTACGTCTTACGTCTTTTCCCTCTTCGGAGTCCAAAAATGTTTTTCCTCGTGTGAGTGCCATATCTTTAAACTTTCTCGGTTGGCTTTTTAGGCTTTTTAACTTCTTTACGTCCTCGGTCTTTTGACATAGTATTGTCTTTCCAGTTATGTTGTCGCGATAGTCCGACAACCATTGGTCCTAGCTTGAGCTGTAAACTTTAGTTGTGGCCGTATGTATACCATTAGTATACGCGGGTATTTGACATTAACCTATTCCGGTATTATGAAATCTAACCGGCGTAAACCGAGACTCGGTCATAATAAAACCAAAGAAAAAGGCCCAACAAGCTTGGGCCTTTTTCTTTGGTTACCCGGGCGCAGTCGAATTGGAACCTGATTAGCACGGAGCTCCTAAGATGGAATCGTCATTTACATGCTATTGCTTGATATCAAACATTTCTAATGTCATAAGATAATCTCTCTTATTAATCAGCCAGCAATTCGATTTCTTGGAAAAATGGTTTTTGTCAGTACCTAATACAAAAGTACATTTATAATGGATTTATCAAATGAAAAAGCTTAAGAAAATAGTAAAAAGTAAGCCGATGGCCTACTTCTTGATAGCCATAGGCATCATCGGTATTAGTATAAGTGTCCATTTGTATCTACATCAGCCTAGGCCTCCGAAACAAACATCGGAAACGTCAGTCAATCTCAATGCGGCACCTTCTTCGGAAAAGCTTAGTCATACCGCAATCGCCAATTACAGCGTTCCTGCTAATAAGCCTAGATACATAGCCATACCGGCACTCAATATCAGTAATACACCCGTTCTCAAACTAGGTTTAGGTAGTTCCGGCGCTATAGCGACACCAGATAATATTTACGAAACGGGTTGGTATAGTGGAAGTGCCTTGCCGGGAGATAAGGGAGCCATGTTTATCTATGGTCATGTATCGTCTTGGAAAGCTGATGGAATATTCTTTAATCTAAAGAAACTCGTTCCTGGTGATAAGATTGTTATTACTAAAGGCGATGCCAGCACGCTTACCTATCAGGTAGTCTCTGCAAAGATATATCCATATAACAGAGTAGATATGAAGCAGGTATTGGCTCCTATCAACCCTCAGGTACCTGGGCTTAACCTAATGACCTGCACGGGACAAATTATCAAAGATACCAGCGAGTTCAACGAACGCCTGGTTGTTTTTACGAGTTTAGTTAGTTCTTAGAGCGATTTTGACCGCGGAGCATCGCAAGTCCCGCGCTCGTAGCGGTGGTGGCTACAATGGCTAGAACTGTGATGGACAGGCTCAACTGTACCGGCGCGCCATAGCCGGTGTCAGGTGCTTTCGTTGCATCTGGAGAGGAACTGTTAGATTGCTGCTGAGGAGTAGAACTCGAATCAGCAGTAGATTGAGACTGGGAGTTAGAGCCTGAGCTGGCAGCAGAAGCCACAGTAGCTAGGCCAACTGGGTCGATTATGGTTCCGTTGACCGTGCCATCCTGGTCCAGCGGACCGCCGTCCGTAATGTCGTAAGTTAGCCGTAGGGCTGGATTGCCACTAAAAGTCGTTGCGGTAATAGTAGCGCCGGGTATGTCGTTGTATTGTTTGGTGATTGCGTTGTACTTACGGGCAATTACTTGGCTCGGGGTTAGATCGGTGACGAATATTAGAACAACCTGGTTGCTGGCGGCTGCGTTAGAAAATGTATAATTCACCAGTCCTAAAGGATAGTCGTAGCCAGTATCTTGAGCACTGAGCGAACTTTCCTTGATAGCGGTTTGTGCATCAAGCAAGGTGCTTTGAGGGGTGAGGATGGTTACGGGACGGCTAGACTCGGCATTAAGCAGTTCGTGGTAGCCATAGGCATTGTTGACGTAATCAACAGCATCATAGGTCGTCAATGCATGGCCATTCGTGACCAGCTTGCCAGTGAGGTAGAGGCTGGACATCCCGCCGAGATTAACTTGCACGTCGCTCAGGAGTGTAATGGTACCGCTTAGTTCGAAAATGTCATAGGCGTACATCATGTTGTTGATAAGCAGTCCGTTGATGCCGGACACTGTTATGTCGTTGGCAATAGTATGAATGGTGTCGCCCGTATCAGAGGTGACTATCCTCAGTTGGCTGCCGTTTTCGACGGTGACGCTGGCAGTGCCAAGCTGGTCAGGATTGGCTATACTCAACGTAGTGTTACCGGATATGATCCATTTACCAGTGAAATTGGCGCTCGCTACTACTAGACTTGCAGAGCCACCCGTTGCCACCCTTACGGTGCCATCGCCTATAATATCGCCGTACACAATCAGGTAATTTCCATCCGTAATTGTCAGGTTGTGGCTGCCGACGATGATCGATTTGCCCTGAGCCACATAATACGCACTTTGGCGGCCCGTATCAGCAAATGTTTGGTCCGCGGTCAGTTTGATATTTAGGTTTATGAGCCAAATTTCAGACATGCCAGCCGTGTTATCGATACCGCCGCTCAGGGATATGTCGTTGCCGTTGAGATAGTATGAATTATTGCCACTGCCGGTTAATGTAATACTCCCCGCCTGCAGGTTAGCCAGATCGTTATTAAGCGTAGTTATTTCACCGAGACCCGTATTATCAAAGATCAGATTGTCGCCGTCTTGCGGATGCGTCCCGCCGCAGCCCGACCAGTTGGCGGCAACTGACCACTCATTGCTCTGTGCGCCTGTCCATGAACAATTATTCGGCGCGGAGGCGTACGCCGGCAAAGCGTACGATACACTCAAAGCTACGAGCCCGAACGCCAGCAAGACAGCTAGCCTTGTCAACCGTTTAAATAGTTTATGTAATCCCCGGTGTTTTTTAATTTTCACGCTTATGGTTTTAAATATACATGGGTTTGTGTTATTTACAATCGTCAACCTCTACCTTGGGCTTTTGTGACGGCGACTTGATTGATTTCTTTGATTCGAACGAACATCTGGATGCCTACCATTTACCTTTTAAATACCCATACCAAATAACCAAGCAATACTCGAACCATTTTCAGTGATGTTATTTTATTGTAATCAAGGTTATAGTTTGGTTAGCGTACAAATATAAAAATCTATGCGTCTAACCCTAAGCCGAATTCTGTCCAAAAAGTTACTTCCTACTCAACCCCTAACTAAGGTACTGTTTATAGCTTTACCTGCGACACTTCTCATTAGTGGTGCAGTCATTGCCGTTCATGTTTGCGGCGGACAGGCTCCTCAGAAGGAAGCACAACACACTCCTGCTCCTACGGTCACGCACTCAAGCCCCAGCCCCCCAACACCACCACCCTGTACAAAAGGCACGTACAGCCCTGCATCTGCGTCTAATACAACCCCTGCCACACAAGGGTTGCAACAAGTTATTGATGCACCACAGTACTACTCGGTCTATGGCTACACCGCGGACCAGATTAGGAGTCAAATGAGTCAATGTGCACCAGGCACGTCAAGCACTGACTTCAATGGATACACGAATTGGTGGCTTAGGTATGCATTTGCGCTCTCGGCTCCAGATACCAATAACTTGTGTACTATCCAGAGTGCGGGCGTGGTGGTGCATATTACATTTTCCTATCCTCAATGGTCGAACAGTATGTATGCATCGGCTGGTCTCAGCTCGGAGTGGCAAACGTTCATTAAGAATTTAACAACTCACGAGAATGGGCATCGTGATCTTGCCACCCAATATGCAAGCCAGCTCTACAACGGACTACTGGCATACCCACCTACGGACTGTTCAACCATTTCGCAATCAGCAACTAGTTATGGTGGCTCGCAAATATCTAATCTTAATCAAGCTGAGGCTAACTACGACATCCAAACAAATCACGGTGCGACCCAGGGCGCAAATTTATAATAAAATATTCGCAACTTAACCAAACAAGACTTGGAACCAATTAACTTCTTAGTGGATTTTGGACAAACAAAAACCTCTGTCGGAATAACAGAGGTTACGATGCTTATGGTTGCGGGGAGAGGACTCGAACCTCTGACCTCGTGGTTATGAGCCACGCGAGCTGCCGCTGCTCCACCCCGCGATATTTAGGACAGATTTCAGTTTACTAAGAAATAGCTACCTCTGTCAATGGTCAGTTGACCGACTGGCCGCCGAAGAACTCACGCCAGGCATGGAAATTGCGTACGAAGAACGGCTGATTGGCTTCGGCGGCAGCGGTTTCAGTGGGTGGGCCGGTCTTTATTTGGGGTGCTCTGGCGAGCGCGACATCCTTCGGAACGGTCAGCTCCTTCTCGCCTGCTCCGGCGAGCCCGAAGTTCTGGCGGGCAAAGATTTCGAGATACTGGTCGGTATTGTAATAGTCCTTCTGTAGTTTGAGGTTGTTGTTCTTCAGCTGCTGGACTTTATTTTCCTGCTGCAGTTGAGCGATCTGTTTCTGCAATTTATAATTGGCCTCGATTACCTTGATGCCGCTGTAGCTCATCATCAGGACGATCAGCAAGAAAGTCAGCAGACCGATAACGCGGACGTCGCGCAGGTTATCGATAAGTTCGGTTTTGATAAATGTTTTTATTTTTTCAATCATTGACTGTCTTATTATATAACCTTATCGCTAATCTGCTATACTTTACCGATGTCGGGGGCGTAGCTCATCGGTTAGAGCAGGCGGCTCATAACCGCTTGGTGGTTGGTTCAACTCCAACCGCCCCCACCATTTTAGCCATCTTCAACTATGAGACTTTCCGATCATATCAGAGATATTGATCCTGAACAGTTGTTTCAGCACTATTCGGATATGTCAGTCCGCGATGATGCGATCGCCGCTTCACGTGGTGCCGACCCAGCAGCCTATTTCGAGGAAGAACAACGGTCGGCTATCTTATTTGAAGACCTTCCGCAGGTTGCGGCTTTTGCTGGCGCACTCGCTAAATCCTCGTTAGAAGAAGGGTTCAGCCAGGATTTCGCCGAAGGTGTGTTTGCAGGAATAATGGAGTTTGCCAGGGCGCTCTGTGAGAGTGAAGCCCGCGTTGAACTAGACGGGGTCGTGTCCGGTCCATCCGAGGATGACAAACCCGTGGCTGAATAATAAGACTCCTATGAAGCGCCCTTATCACGGGCGAGTCCGACGGCTTTTGCCACACCGTCTTTCCACGGTTCGCCATGACCAGGAAGTATGATGGAATCTTTCGCTATCAGTAACTTATCAAGTGAAACCAGTGCTTCTGCGCTGTCAGCGGTTGCAGCTCCAGATATTATCTGCGGACCGGTCTCGCCCGTATAAGGGTTGAGCGTCACGAGGGCATCGCCTGTCAGTAGCGCTCCCCTTTCTTCAAAGTAAAAAGCGCAGTGTCCATGCGTGTGGCCAGGAACGAATATCACTTTCGGCGAGCCGGGCACCTCAAGCTTCTCGACATTCTCAAATTTGTGAATATGTTTGAGACCCGGGACAGCGAGCGCGCCGGCTTTGATCATACTCATCTGAATCGGCAGTGAGCGAGGGTGTAATAAGGGATACAGCACGCGGTTCTTTTCGTGGTCATACCGATACGGATGCCGGGCGATATAGGCTTCATATGTATGGACCCACACTGGTATGCCCAGCTCCGCTTGGGCACGGGCCGCAAACCCGAGATGGTCAAAATGCGCGTGCGTGATGATTATGGCAGCGATATCTTTGCGGTCGAACTCCAGCTCCGACAAGATATCAAGTAACAGTCCCCAGCTTTTGGGGAAGCTCGTATCGACAACGGTCAGGCGGCCCGCTTCTTCGACGACGTAAAAATTAGTGTACGCGTGTTCGATCCGATGAATGCCTGGAACGATATCTTTTTGGAACATCATGTCCTCCGACTATCTACCTTGATACTCACGAGTATGCGCCGCCTGGCCAGACAAAATAATGAGATATTTATCTATTCTCGGCAGTTTTTTTAGGCTGTGTGAGTTTAACGATGAGAAATTTCCGCATAGCCCGGCTACACAGAAACGGCGCCAGCGGAAACATAATACTAGTTAGTATCTCACTAAGATATTGACAACAGCGCCAGTTTAGGTCACTATTCATTCATGTCAGAGGTCGTCACTTCCCTATTAGGTGAACAGACCGGTGAGTTGTTGCAACCTCCGGTACTTCTATTGGGGCAGTTTGAGCGGGTAGGTTCCACGTTTTATATCGACCAACTCGAAAAAGAGAATATCGTTCATAATGAGCCTTATAAATTGCTGCTGCCGTCCGAATGGCCAATCGCTAAAGGCTACGATGGCCAGCTAACAAGCGTGGATGAGTTCTTTGAAAGTGGTGATGTCTCGGAACTGGATAAGCACTGGATGCGAAACTTCGTGGCTTCCCTGCACTATCCGGGACACCAATACGTAAAAGAAACGAACCTCTATTTGGCGTTGCCGCAGTTTCTGGATATTTTCCCTTACTCGAACGTAGAGCTCCTGACCCGTCACCCGATAGGCATCGTATCCTCATTCCAGAGAAGTGATTTATACCACCGGTGGGGATACGCCGATGTAGCCCGCGTCGTGGGCAATCAGCTGGAAGCAGGCCAGCCCGATAATTATGAGGCTCTTCAATCTATGCTTGCCCAGGGGGACAGCTGGCCGACAAAACTGGCGTGGATGATTGGGCTCAACGCGGTATTGTTATCACGCCACGTATCGCCGGACCGATTAAGCAAGATTATCAGCTACGAAGATGACGTGATTCCTTTGAGCAGCCCGGAAACCGTCGTACATGCCCGGGTTGAAGACTCGATATTCGGCACCAACATATATAAGACCCACGATGACTTTGAGTCCCGCTTTACCGCGGACGAAATGATCGCCCTGCGAGGAGCCATGCGGGCCTGCGCAGACTTTGTACAGACAGAGTTCGACGGCTCAGACCAACGCTTGTTTTACGATCTGTACGGCCGTCATGTTGATAAGGAGGTGACCGGTGCTAAGCCAAGCGCAGAGACAAAGCTGCTCGGCGCAGTCAGTGTCGCAACTGAGACCCGGCCCCAAACCAGAATCGAGGCGACGGGAGAGCACGAGTCAGCCGAGCGGCGGTTGGTTAAGTTTGACCCTGGGAGTAACGTACTCTGGGATTATGCGCTCATTACCAACAAACAGATGGGTGCTTTCTTACAGGGTCTTACCGAGCACGGCTTAGATCCGTCCCTCAACAACTATTTGATGATGGATCATATGCCGCCGGCACGCGGAGGTAGGATTACATTCGATAAAAGCGAGGGGGCATTCAAGGCAACCGAGGGATTTGATGATTACCCGGCCTACTGGATCAGCTGGCTGGCAGCATCCCTGTATGCGTACAAAGAGGGCATGCGCTTGCCGCTACAAGCCGAGTGGCAGCACGTCTACGACAACTTTTACGTACCCGAAGAACACGACGCCAACCATACCTATGCCAATGATGACGCCACACCTACGGGAACAGGCGAAGGCCCGTTGCCTGACGACTTTTTCGGTAACCTGAAGACCTGGTGTTCGGATTGGTCCAATGAGGCACTTGTGAGCAAACGGCTGGCGGGCATTTCGTGGAAACATTACTACCACGATGCATTCAAAACCAGCACCGAACGACCGTATCTGACCAACTCGCGGGTAATCGGCGCGCGATTAGTCTGCTGCGGTGAGTGCGGACCAGCCGAGCCAAAAAGCATGACTGAAGCCGCCGCTAAGTTTGATGAAGTCGTCGACCTGATTCACACTAACCCGGTTACGACCATGGCCGACCTGAGTCAGCTTAACGAAAAGATTTCCAGATTGCTTACTCCTGCACCTTGTGGCCATTAAGGTTTGATTTATCACGAACAAGAAATTAGCATAGAAAAATGATTCTGACCGGTTCTGAAATTACTAAGCAGGTTCGATCGGGTGCGATTACCATCGCGCCCTTTTCCGAAGAACTGGTCAACCCCAACAGCTACAATTATCGCCTCGGCTCGCACTTGCTGGAAATAACCGACGATGTCATCGATCCAAAGGCGGTGCCAAACTACAAATCAATCACCCTCACTGACGAGGGCTACCTCTTGACCCCGGGTACGCTATACCTAGCCTCGACTTTGGAAAAAATCGGCAGCAACCAGTTTGTTACCAGCTTGATCGGGCGTTCGTCGGTTGGCCGCCTCGGGTTGTTCCTACAGATTACCGCAGACCTCGGACACTTGGGAGCTATCCATCACTGGACCCTGGAGCTAAAAGTCGTTCAACCGCTCCGTGTCTATCCTAAGATGAAAATCGGACAGGTCAGTTTCTGGTCGACGACCGGTAGCAAAAGAATGCTTTATGCTGGCAAGTACCATGCCCACGATAAGCCTCATCACAGCAAGTTGTACGAAGAGCTATTGGAAGAAAGTGAGCCAACCATATGATATTGACGGGCGATAAAATTACTCAGGAAGTGGCTTCCGGCCGGATTCACATCGACCCGTTCACGCTTGACCAGGTCAACCCAAACTCCTACAACTTCAGGCTCGGTGATACGATCCTGACGTATGACGATAACGTTTTGGACGTCAAAGTGATGAATCCCAGCACGACCACGAAGATTCCGCCCGAGGGGATGGTGCTGCAACCTACCACGCTTTACCTCGGTCATACCATGGAGGTCATGGGGAGTGAACATTACGTGCCAATTATGCGAGGCCGGTCATCAATCGGGCGCATCGGTATCTTCATCAACATTACGGCCGACCTGATCGATATTGGCTCCATAAACCAGTGGACGCTGCAGATGCATGTCGTGCAACCCGTGCGTGTATACCCGGGCATGCTCATTGGTCAGGTAACGTTCTGGGAAGCCCAGGGTGACATCGAGTTGTACAAAGGCAAGTATCAGGGCAGCCGTGGTCCGATGCCCTCTCAGATTTACAAAGACTTCAAAGATTAAGCTGCCGTTGAAGTATCAAGGCCGACAGCGGTCTCCACTTGGCGTAAAAAAGTTGGCAGATCGCCGTCGTTATATATCTGTACGTCACTTATGCGTTGTACGCCCCGGATATCTTGCCCGGTTGACAAAGTGCCAGCTAGTTCTTCTTCTTCGAAAGCCAGGAACTCTTCATATGACCTCGACTCTCCGGGCCGGGCCCTACCGACTTGGCGCTGGTAGCGTATCTCTGGCGGAGCATCGATGGCCAGTAATACGCCCCCTACGTCTCGTATGGCCTGTGCCGGCGCGACGGCTCTGAAGCCGCTGATAACTACACCCCGGTAAAGATGACGCTGTTCCATGTACCGGCTGAGACCGAGCAGGCATGTGGCTGCCGGCCCCTGTCGTTGTCGAAGCTCATGACCGACCTTACGCAAAACGTATTGATCTTCATTGCCATACAACCGCTGCGCTTCCTGCCTGATTATTTCGGCGGTAGAGACATGCAGATAACCTAGTTCTGCCAAATGATCTGCGGCTGTGTCCTTGCCACTGGCAGAGGTGCCGGCTATACCAATTTTTTCGTAAGCCACAGTAACTCCTATTTCAAATATAAAACCATTATACAGAACATATTGCAATAGGATATACTCAGTCGTATGAAATATAAGGCAGTCCTTTTTGACGCGGATGGGGTGCTGACGACGCATACCGAATCATTTTCCACTATGTATGCCCGCGAGCTTGGCACGGACTACCATCAGTTCAGGTCTTTTTTCCAGGGTGTGTTTCAGGATGCATTGGTAGGAAAAGCCGACCTTAAAGAGTTGATTAGTGAGCACGAGGACTTATGGCATGCTGATGGCAACGTGGACGCGCTGCTGGCCCGTTGGTTCAGTACGGAAGACGCCCGCAACGAACCTATGCTGGCGCTTGTTGCCAGCCTTCGTTCGTCAGGTACACCCTGTTACCTGGCGACCAATCAGGAAAAATATCGCGGAGAATACATCAGGGACGTTATGTTCAAGGATGAGTTCAATGCGTATTTCGTATCAGCATTTATAGGCAGTAAAAAACCCAGCCCAGAATATTTCCGGGCCGTCTTAGCCGAAATATCAGCCAGGCAGCCTGGCATTCAGCCGTCCGATATTCTCTTTCTTGATGACTCACCGGAACATATTGAAGGCGCCAAAGAAGTCGGGCTTGATGCTCATCTGTTTACCAGTACTGAACAGGCCTATAATTTATTGTCGTTACCCATAGCTCGGTAAGAAAGGATTGTTATATGAACACCATCGTCATCGCAACTCAGAATGAAGGCAAAATCCAAGCGGTGCGTGACTCCTTACAGACCTATGGGCCACAGTATGGATGGAATGATGATTTTACCCTTATCGGGGTGGAAAGCGAAAGTGGCATCTCCGTCACTCCTAGCTCAGATGAAGAGGGACTGCTTGGCTGTGAAAACCGCATAGCGTTCGCGCGTGAACAGCAACCTGGTGCCTTCGCCTACATTGCACTGGAAGGCATTATGGCACAAGCCCGCAATCGGTCGTACATTCGGGGGTGGACGATGATCGACCACCCTGGCAGCGGGAGAACCGTCAGCGCATCGGGAGCCTCCGTCGAAGTTCCGGCTTACATCGCAGAACTGGCTGCCGGCGATCAAGAACTAAGTTACATCGTTCAGGCCCATTACCCGCTGGATGAGCCGTTAAAGTCAACGCTGAGAAACGTTGGCGCTAACGGCGCTTTCACGACCGGTGAGTACGGTCGGCACGACAGCTTCTTCGACGGCGTTAGGATATGCCTAGCGTTATTGGCAAATTCCTCCAACTGGCGGACTTAACTCCTAACATGTCGGGAGCCGGCCCTGTTATGCTATTCTACTTATATGAAAAAGCAGAAGCAGTTTAAGCCGTCTCGTCTGACCCTGGTAGTCATGGGAATCGCCGTTGTAACGCTAGTAAATCTGGGATTACTAGCCTATATCATGCTAAATCCGCGCCCAAGCATACCCCAGTCTAATATCGGCATGGCCGAACTGATAGTAAGGTCCGCCAAAGATAACCGCGTTCCCCTGGTCATCAGCCCGACGGACGGACGGATGTACATCCCCGAGAAACGCATAGTCTTACCGGCCACTGATCCGGCCGTCGGACTGCTCAGTTACATTTCGTTCGGTGATACGTTAGCGATATCCAGCGACCGTGATGTCAACTTGTCAGCCAATCAACTTTTTTCGCATCTCGATGACAACACCAAGCTGCTCGATCAGGTACCTCGTTTGCAGGCTTGTGCGCGCGGCGTAACGCTATCATTTAAGCCCGATTCCTCGGTTACCCAGACGAGCAAACAGCTTAAAGATGGCCGGACGGCCTATCTATCCATAGATGCCGGCTGTGCCGATGCATCTTTCTACTCGTTCATGCAGGGTATCAATAGCTACTAGCGCCCATCCAAGCCATCCATATAGTCTTGGAGCGCTTCAATCTCATCTGGCGTCAGATTGTCGGCATCCATCGGAATGTCGTTGATGTCACCGTAGCCTTTACGTCGCTTGTCTTGGGCCATGACAGGATCTCCTTGATTACACCCCTAATAGTAACGCTGGCACCGGTGTTTTGCTGTCCAAATTTTCACAACGCGTCTGAAACTCTTTGACGCAGATCAGCTACGTCGTCGGCTTGCATGAAGTCCTCGCGTAATTCTTTGGCGCCGTCGAAGTTATTGATATAAATCTTGCAGAACTTATTCAGAGTATGAGTGGCCCGCTCACCTGGCTGCCAGGTCTGAGCGAAAAGATCGATATGATCAAGGAACAGTTCCATCCGGGCCTGTTTGCTGAAATTATCCCAGTCGGAATCCTTGGCAAAGACGTATGGGTCATGGAAGACGCCACGCCCCACCATCACACCGTCCAGGTCATACTCCTTCGCGAGTGCCTCACCTTGCTCGCGGCTTTCGACGTCACCGTTACCGACGATCAAGGTCTGGACGCCGAGCTTGTCGCGGAGTTCGCGCACCTTGGCGATGTCTTCCCATCGGGCCGGCACTTTGCTCATTTCCTTACGGGTACGGCCATGGACGGTCAGCATAGCGAGATCCTGCTGCAGGAGCAGTTCGTGCCAGCTGAAATCGACTTCATTAAAGCCGAGTCGTGTCTTGACGCTGACTGGTAACCGGCCGGCCGCACCGGCCTTGGTCGCGTTGATGATTTCTAGGGCCAGTTCAGGATTATTGATCAGCGCGCTGCACGAGCCGTTATTGACGACGTTCTTCTCGGGGCATCCCATGTTGATGTCGATGCCGGCGAATTGCAGGCCGGGCACACCCAGTTCGTCAGCCAGACTGCCATCGGCTATTTGCTCAGCCACGGCCCGGTAATTTTCGGGCTTATTGCCCCAGATCTGGGCGATCAACGGCTGTTCCTTATCGGTAAAGCGTAATTTCTTGAGTAGGCGGGGCCGACCTGGGCTTTGCAGGCCGTCCACGTTGACGAACTCGGTAAAGAACAGATCAGGCGGCGCGCAGCGGGCGACGACACGCCGAAAAACGGAGTCGGTGACGTCATCCATCGGGGCCAGTACGAAGAACGGTTTAGGAAGTGGCGGCATGGCGCTTTTTCATTAACTGTTTGATAGCGCGTGTGCGGCCGTCGAACAAGAGCTTCTTTGTCATCGCGTAATTGCCTGCTAACGAGGTGTACGACTGCCAGCCAGCGATACGTTGCCGTTGGGGGCCGGTCGACAAGGCCCGGGCCAAGGCGGTCTCAGCGCGCCTGCGGTCGTCGGGTGACCACTGCTGCTGATCACCGGCGGTGCGTACGAGATTCATGAAGCTGAACTCCCACACGTCGGCAACTTTCATGAGCAGGTCGTGCCCCGTCGTCAGTGCGAAGCCTGGCCTACTGGCCAGTCGCTCGACTGCGCGTAACCGCTCGATTTCTTTTTCCAGGCTGACGCTGACTTTCGTCTGCTTTTCAACATAGCCATCGAGGGTGTGGCCGATACCGGCATGGGCCGTCTCAGCTTGAGCTGCCGGACTGCTGAGGCTGCGAGCCCGCATGATGCGTTCGCCGACCTGACGACCGATCGCCGGCACGTTACGGGCGATCCGGCTGTATTCCGTACTGTTCAACAGTACGCCGTCGACATAAGCTCCGTCCTGATAATTACGATCGTCTCTGATTAACGTAGCGTACATGGCCCGGGGGCTGACTGCGTCATGGTCGGAGGGGCACACTTCCAAATCGAGATCCATGCTACGCGTCAGCTGTAAAAGATTCGGTACCGAACCGAAGGCCCGGCGGCGCGTCAGATCGTGCGCCGTCAAAGCTTCGGGGGCTGCAACCGAGAGTATCGGCATACCGGGTAATACGTCATATTCTGGGGAGGTTTCGTTGACAGTCATAGCTGTTAATTATGAAACTTTTAACAGAAATTTGCAACTATTCCCAGCGGAAAACTTTGAAGGCGATGAAGTAAATCACTGCCATCCATATCGCCATCAATCCCAACTGAGGAAGCAGGTCTGACAGATGAGCGCCTTCGGTGATGATGAGCCGGATGCCGTCGATGACTGGTGTCAGCGGCAAGAAGGCAGATAGATGCTGCAGCCACTCCGGCATGAGAAAGCGAGGGAAGAAAGTTCCTGACAGGAACAACATGGGGAACACGACGATATTACTCAGTGGTGCGGCTTGACGTTCATTCTTTGCCCACCCCCCGATCGCCAGGCCCATACCAAGGATCAGGAAGATGCTGAGAATCAGGAACAAGGCTATTTCCACGTAATTACCGACGACGTGGAGATGGAAAACTGTGATGGCCACGATAAACATGACGCTCAGTGACACCAGCCCGATCATAGCTTGCGACAACATAGTTGATACGAAGTACTGCCAAACCTTGAGAGACGTGGTGCGCAAGCGACGAAGTATTCCCTGCTTCTTCAACTCCGGGAAGACGTTGACCGGGCCGAAGATACCAAGTCCGATGATAGAGAAACCGAGCAGGCCCGCGAACGTGTAATCAAAGGCCTGGAGGCTGCTACGATTACTTGCCTGTGGTATCGCCTTATACGGCAGATCGGTGTCGACTAATTTGGCGTTGAATGGCAGCAATTCGTTCTGTACCAGGGTGGCGATGGCGTTGCCGGCTTGTTCGTTATTAGGAGAATAGCTGATGGTAACATTGCCGGATGGCCGCCCTGCCTGGACGGTACCGAAATCCTTTGGAATGATGACGATAGCATCGAGCTGGCTGCGAGACATCCGTTCCTGGGCGTCTGCCATATCTGTTACGTCCTTGGCTACCTTGAAAGTCTTGCTGCCGTTAACACTGTTGACCAGTTGGGTAGCCGGCTGCGACGTAGCATTGTTGAGTACGGCGACATTGAAAGACAAATTGTTTCCGCCGCCCGAAATACCACCGAACACGAACAGAAAAATTAACGGGAACAGGACGCCGAAGAAGATAGCCAGCCGATCACGGAAAAAGCGCTTCGTGTTGAGCATAGTGAAGACATAGACGGTGTACCAGGCTTTTTTCATATCAGTCCCTCAGGGCCTTTCCGGTCAGATCAATAAAGACATCTTCTAAATCGGCTTGTTCGACACGCTGTGATTTGGTAAAGCCACGGCCGAGCAACTGCTTGATAAGGTTCTTCGGGGTGTCCAGGGCGATGATCTTGCCGTCGTCCATGACAGCCACACGATCACACAGCAATTCAGCTTCGTCCATATAATGAGTCGTCATGATCACGGTCACGCCTTTGTCGCGGACCTGTTTGACAAGCTCCCAGAGGTTGCGACGGGCCTGTGGGTCGAGGCCGGTGGTCGGCTCGTCCAGAAAGAAGACTTTCGGACTGTGCACCAGGGCGGCCGCGATGCTGAGACGTTGACGCTGGCCGCCGGACAGGCTTTCGGCGTAGGCGTTCGCCTTCTCTTCCAGCTGTACATCGCGCAGAAAACTCATCGCGTCGACTTTTTCACCGTAGGCCGCTGCGAACAACTGAATGATTTCAGTCAGTTTCTGCTTATCCTGGAACGAGGGCGATTGCGGTTGGACACCGATGATTCGCTTGACCGCATCAGGTTGTTTAGCGGCGTCTAAGCCGTTCACGATGACCGTACCGCCGTCGATCGGCCGTAGCGTTTCGATCATTTCCAGCGTGGTCGTCTTGCCGGCACCGTTCGGACCGAGGATACCGAATATTTCACCCTTTTTAACTGAGAAACTGATACCTTTGACGGTTTCGCGGTCGTTATACCGCTTGACGAGATCAGTAACCGTAACTATTGCGCTCATACGGCCAGAGTAGCATAAAAAAACGTCGGCCCCTAGGGTGCCGACGCTATTATTTATGGAGCCGAAACTATTTCTTTTTGCTGACAGTCAAGAAACCGTTGCGTGGGTTTTCGTTGACGACCATACCCTCTGGCAAAGAAGGAACGGCTTCTGGGCGCTCGTCCTTGCTGAAGTAAAAGATTCTCTGTGCTTTGCCGCCGCGCAGGACGACTTCCTTCGAGTTCAAAAAGTACTTAACACCTTTGGAATTAGTGTGTGAATATGCCATTGCTTCAGTTCTCCCTCTCTTATTTAGTAATGGTACCCTAACCATACTCTGAGGATATTTTATTTGTCAACACTTTAGCAACAGAGATAGCGATATTGCTCTTGCTTATGAAGGCGCTTATGTATTACACTGATGCCATAAATCGTTAAATAAAAGAGGGTAGGGTACCTATGGATTTCATGAATCGTGGCGCCAGTCAACAACCGGCACACAATCAACCTAACAACGACAAAGCTAGCGCTTCTGTCTCTGCTAAAGGTGAAAGCAAATTTCAAACACGTAAGCTCGTCAAGGCTGGATCTTTCGTCCTGTTGCTCTTGATTACCGCTTTAGTCGCAGCATTGCTTATCGTCATCGCAACCAGCAAGACCACTGACCCTTCTGAAAATGAAGCTAAGTTAGTCAACAGCGCTAACATGCAGGCAGTCTTCCTGACCAACGGCCAGGTATACTTCGGCCACATCAAGTCTGTCGACAGCCAGTCTATCCAGTTAAGCGACATCTACTACCTGACGACCAACACGCAGGTTCAGCCAAACACCAACCAGGCTTCAGCCGCCAGCAACACCGGCGTCCAGTTAGTCAAGTTAGGTTGTGAATTGCACGCTCCTGAAGACTCAATGACGATCAACCGCTCACAGGTTACCTTCTGGGAAAACCTGAAGACCACCGGTCAGGTCGCCGCAGCCGTCAAGACTTACAAGGACCAGAACCCAGGCGCTCAGAACTGTTCAACCAGCAGCACCACTGACACCACCGGTACCGGTACCACCACTACGACCAAGCAGTAAGCAGCAATCGTATAATAAAACTCCCGCTCTCGTAGCGGGAGTTTTTTATTGGGAGCGTAATCTATTTTGCGATGCGGCGACGGATCAGCATTACCAGCCCGGCTGCGCACAACACGGCTGCGATGACCAGGCTCCACCCGGCTACATCGGGAGACCAGCGAGGGCTGACAAAGTCGAACTTATATAAGCTTTCCGGGATGGTGGTCTGAGCTTTGACGCCATGCGCTTCCACATAATCCTTGATGCAGGGCACGCGGCTCTTGCCCGAGAAATCAGTCGGGTTCTGCTGCTCGCAGTACGCCTGCGCTTCGGAGTACATCTGTGAATTACTCTGGTCGGCCTGTTGGGCTGCCACCAATCGGTCATATCGATACTTGAGCTGTATCGGCGGATAGATAGTGTTTGTGCCGCTGGTAAGGTCGGTGTTCATATGGGAATAGATATGCTCCCTGAGGCTCTTGAGGGCACCCTCGACGTCACCATTCTTTTCATCAGCCGTATAGACAGCGCTACGCAGCTTGGTCATCGTCTGGAAGTTGTGCCGTAAGGCGATCACTGAAACTATCCCGCTGACACCCGCAACGATAAACAGATGGCTTGGTTGAAGCGGGCCAGCGGTCTGAAGTCGCTTCTTGATATGGTGACGTTTCATCTCGCTTACGATTATACCTTTTTTACTTTTATCCCGCCCGCTTTATACTGTAGACATGCATATTTACTTTTCCGGCATCGGGGGCGCAGGGATCGGGCCGTTGGCCGAGATCGCTCACCAAGCCGGCTACCGCGTATCCGGCTCAGACAAACAGAACACCAGCTACATCGAATACTTGCGCCGTCACGGCATCGAGGACATTCATATCGGCCAGACGCGCGAGGCAATTGCTGCCGTCCACGACGCCGACCCGATCGATTGGTACGTCTACTCCTCCGCCGTCTCGATGGACAACCCGGATGCGCCCGAATTCATATTCTGCCGCGACCAAGCCATACATATGAGCAAGCGTGACGAGCTCCTGAACCGCATTCTAAGCGATCAGAAGCTCAAACTGCTAGCCGTAGCCGGAACACATGGCAAAACCACTACAACGGCTATGCTCGTATGGCTGAGCCAACGTATCGGTCTGCCCACCAGCTACCTGCTGCCGGCCAAGACCTCTTTCGGCACGATGGGACATCATGACCCACAAGCCGATTATTTCATTTATGAGTGTGACGAGTTCGATCGCAACTTCTTAGCCTTCCGCCCTTTCCGTAGCCTGATCACCGGGGTCAGCTGGGACCACCACGAAATATTCCCGACCCGTGAAGATTATCAGTCCGCCTTCCGCGAATTCATCGCTCAAAGCAATCACAGCCTGCTTTGGCGGGATGATTACGAATACCTGCAACTACCGACCGACGAGCATCTGTCCGTTCTGGAACCGCCCACCGATAGTGGCCTGACCCTGAAAGGCCTGTATAACCGTCTGGACGCCTGGCTGGTGGCAAAGACCATCCACGGGCTCACCGGTAAGCCGATGGCCGAGCTGGTGGAGCATCTTAATGCGTTTCCCGGCCTGCAGCGCCGCATGGAAGCGATCGCACCGAACTTATACAGTGATTACGCCCACACCCCTGAAAAGATCCGTGGCGCCATGAGCGTAGCTTTAGAAATGGCGGCTGAGACCGGCCAGGAAGTCGTCGTCATCTATGAGCCGCTGACGAACCGACGCCAAATACATATGATCGATGATTACAAGGATTGTTTTGCCGGCGCCAAACATGTCTACTGGCTGCCGAGTTACCTTGCCCGGGAAGACCCTGACCAGGCTATCGTGACTCCACAGGAATTGATTTCTCATCTGGACGATCCCTCGATCGCCTCCGCCCCACAGCGCAACGAAGAACTGGAAAAGATCATTAATCAGCACTTAGCCGACGGCGACATGGTCGTCGCTATCGCCGGTGGTGGCGGCAGTTCTTTGGACGACTGGCTGCGACAGCGTTACGCCGATTAGCGGTTGTCGCCACTGCCACCGGTCTGACCGCGCTGTTGGCGGCTCAATACTTTTTCAAGGTTATGAGCGGCAACGTCCTCTAACGGGCAATCCAGATAACGCGCCAGCGCACTGACGTACCACAGCACGTCGCCGAGCTCTTTGAGGATCTCCGCCCTATCTTCCGGACTTAGTTCACCTGCCTTATCACGGAATATTTTCTTTAACTTTTCGGCGACTTCACCTGCTTCACCGACCAATCCGAATGATTTCTCGATAAAACCGAAATCGCTGAGTGCTGTCATCTTACCGCCATACGTATCGGTAGTAATGGCTTTATCCTGATAATCGTTGAATGTCATGGGGTTATCTTTCCGTTTTCGTTAATATTTACCGCACCGGGGCGCAAAATCTCAATCGCGTCATCGACCAGTCGTATGACCGTCGAAGCCGGCCGTTCGCCGATATCGCCTATATCGACATAAAAGTCTACGGCATCACCAAAGGTCGCTTGGGCCTGATCACATGATGTGACGGTGGGTTCATGCGGGCGATTCGCGCTCGAAGTCACAAGTGGTCCGGTCTGCTCAAGTAAGGCATGTATCTGAGGATCGGCAGGAATACGGACTGCTAACGAACGCTTGCCCTGGGTCAGGTAATCCAGATCTTCGCCGACCGGGATGACGATGCTGAGGGGGTTCGGCCAGAAATCAGCCACCGCAGTCAAGTAACGTCGATGAATACCCAGACCGACAAGCTGGTCGATATCGGCAGCGATTACCGTTCCCGGCTTGGCGTGCCTGTCCTTGAGGGCATAAAGGCGGGTGACGGCTTTCTCGTCGATAGCTCGGCCCACCAAGCCATACACGGTGTCAGTCGGTAAGATGCCGACAGCCCCGGCGCGTATTGACTGCAGCATGGGCGCAGCTGTCAGGTCCTGATAAATTGCCGGTTTACTGGTATTCATTGGTTGAGTATGGCTCTTTGGAGGCAGCGTTAGTTTCTTGTTGATAATAAGCCCAGCCAGCCAAAGCAGCCAGCAGCACGAAAACGAGCAGCACGACACCTGCGGTCTCTATCATCGTCAGGCGCTTATGTGCCCGGGCATGTTGAGCTTCAAGTTCGGCCAAGCTCAGTTTTGGCTTAGTTGCCCGTTTTGCAGGCGCAGCTATCTGGGCAGCAGACTTATCCATATGGGTAATTGTAACAGATTAGGCGGCTAGCTGGTACGTCTCAGCCGACTCAATTAGCATCCCTTCGGACACCAAATCGGACAGCACCGATTCTAATCTTGCGTCTGGTATTTCGACCGATAATTGGTCCAACGATAGCGGACCTTGGGTCAGGCCGGCCAGGACCTTACCGCGGATTTGACGACGTGAACCTTCAAACTTCGACTGCCGGGTATACGACTTGCTTCGTTGCGCGGCATTGCCGGTGGTTGCTTTGAGATGGCTTCCGTAGTCCATCAGTGCCCAGTACCACTGACGCGGTTCGTCAGCATCTACTGTCTCTCCCAGACAGGCTCTGATCTGTGCGTCGGTCACGTCTGTCGCGTCATTAAAAAAGTGATGGATATAGACTGTCCTGATGTTCGTCTCGATGAAGATCGCCGGCCGGTTGTAGGCATATGCCACGATGGCCCCCGCGGTATTATGCCCGATGCCAGGCAAAGTCGTCAGGAGGCGTTGATCATCTGGTAGGATTCCATCGAATTCATCCATTGTCTGTCGTGCCGCCTGATGTAAGAACTTCGCCCGGCGGTTATAGCCGAGTCCGCTCCAGACAATCAAGACGTCATGGAGCGGCGCGGCCGCCAATGCCCGAATGTCTGGGAATCGCTCCAGAAATTCATGGTACTTCGGGATAACCCGGTTCACCTGAGTCTGTTGGAGCATTATTTCTGAGAGCATGATGCGATATGCATCAAAGCGATCGCCTACTGTGGGTAGGCGCCAAGGTAAGTCGCGACCGTGTTCGGCGTAATACTGCCAGACTTTCTCCGCGAAAAGCTGTCGCTCAAGCCCTGTCATCATTCAATCGTAGCATGAGGTCCCAGGGAGGTTTGCTATAATTTAGAAAATGATCAGCTTCTTCGTGCGCTACTTGAAGCGCTTGGTGGTTTTGCTCCCTGGTATATTTATCACGTATATATCTATCGAGGGCATCTTCCCTACGCTTGATAGCCGCCTCCCTTTGAGCGTGGCTATATTGATAACGTATGCTTTGGGAGCATATATTTTAATCCCCGCCGTCATCCGCTTCGGCCGGATCCTATTACCTGCCCGTCATCCACCGACTTATAGTGTGACTCCTGACGGTTTCGCTTCGGACCCCGTAAATATCGGCGTCGTCGGTACGAAAGCGCAGCTTGTCTCGTCTATGAAGGCGGCAGGTTGGTCGGTAGCTGACCATCACACCCTAGTGAATGTGTTTCGTGAAATCTTCTCGGTGCTCACCGGTAAATCATACCTGAGCGCGCCGATGAGTTATTTATATTTACTGGGTCGTCACCAGGATATCGGATTTGAAATCCAGATCAGCGGTTCCAGGGGCATGCGCCACCATGTGCGTTTCTGGGCCACCCGCTTCGACGCAGAGCGACCGTTGCAGCGACAGCACCTCGGCCATAACCGGCACAAACCTGATACGACCAAACCGGTCTTATGGCTGGGGGCCGCCTCACGGGATGTCGGTTTTGCACTGATCAAACACAATGTTCAAATCAGCCATATGATCCACCCGGACACCGATCAAGAACGTGACATGATAGTTAAAACGTTACGTAAAGCCGGTGAGTTGGTCAGCGTCGAAACGGTGCGGGTCAACGAACCTTATCGCCTGGTTAACCGGGTGTGGCGGGGTTATCTTGAAGCTGACGGTGTCGTGGCGGTCTGCCATGTCAAACCCCTCCGCTAGCCAGGCGATTGACCTGCACAGTGAGCTGCGGATCGTCCGGATCGTCAGCGCGCTCTAACCAGGCGGTCTTAACGATATCGATCAACTCATCGAACGGGTCGGTGCCATAGATATGAACTTCGTAGTAGCCAGTATGTGTAATGTCACCGATGTCGATCGTCAGATTGAATTCGCCGGTATCGTCAGTGGTAGTGGTAATTTTCTTATCAGCCACCGCTACCGTCACGGCTTGTTTCGGCTTTAGTTTCTTAGCATCATGCTTGCTGGTGACGACAAGCTTCTTCTTGGCCTTGTCCGTCGTAATTGTTGAGCTGGGGCTGCGACGACGTATCAGCCGATTGACTTGCTTGACCGTACTGAGAGCCGGTTTGAGAGGACTCACCCTGGGTGCTTCCTGACTCTCAACTTTGATACGTATCAGACTGAAATTGTGCGTAGCACGGTCGATCTTTTCGGCAAGTAGTTTTTGTCCGAATGCGGTCGGATGAAACGTTTCCTGTCCTAGGACCGGATGTCCGGCTATCTGCAATCCATCGTTCCCTGCCGTGATACCGTTGACAGCCGCCTGGCCGGCTTCACAGAGGCGATGGCCCTCGAATGCATCAGACACATCGACGTAATGAACACCACTGGCACGAGCAGCCTTGGCTATGGTCTCGTTCAGAGCATCAGTCAGCTCCGCTGCCAGTTCGCGCTCGTCTGTGTTGAGTTGTACATTCACGCCACAACTACCGGTAACGCTGATTAACTGAGGGTAACCTATTATGTAAATATCGGTCTCAGGACTTGCTGTGGCTAATGTACGGTAGGTAGCCAGCAGGCGGTCATATGATTCATAAATTGTCTGGAACAGTTCGTACCTATCTTCGTATGTTGGATAGCAAGTCGCATCGTCGCGCCAATTATGCCGAGGGTCGATGCATTGTTTTATGATGTCAGCGAAACCTATGTCATTGCCACCGATAGAAATGGTTGCCGTCCGTGGATGATATTTTTTCAAAAACTCTATCTGATTAACGTTGCCTGGTAGGAAAGATTCTAAGATGGCCCGTGTTTCGGCATCAGTATAGCTGGACTTGGCTCGCCCGCTGCGTTGGCCCCACGCAGTTCCGTTGACATCCTTAAGCCGGGCGCCCGAGCATGCCACCGAATGACTGGCCGGACGCAGTATGTATGAATACGCTGCCAGCGAGTTATGACATTTATTATCAACCAGATCGGTTTGCGGACGATAATAGTACGCGCCTTCTCCGGAAGAGAACGAGTCGCCGAAGGCCAGATAGTCATGTTCGTCCGGCGGCAGGTGGAGTCCGAGACGGTAGTTGTTGTATGTCATCCCTCGTTGCGGATCATTGACGAGCCCGACGAACTCCAATGTGTCATCCGTGACAAAGACGGGTTTCAAAGCATACACATAACCCGACAACGCGTCGTCCAGGTAATCAGTCAGCTGCCTTATACATCCGGTCTGGCATGACACGTCATACAAAGCCGCCTGCTGTGACTCATGGCTATACGGATTGACCATGAAAACAGTCCTGCCGTCATCGCTTATGGCAGCATGCATCAGGTATAAGTACGTGTCACCGCTCCGTTCGTCCACTCCTTTCAAAGGCTCAGCGAAGGCATTGACTGCCAACGTCTCTAGGTTGAGGCGGACGGGCTGGCCTGAAGAAGATTGCGCCACCGCCCATCGACCATCCCGGGAACCGGCCACACTGTCATGCAGCGCATACAGGTAGCCGTCCCCATATCTGAACTGTTGATCCGGTGTAGGATACCGCAACGCCAGGTCTGGCCATGACAGTGCAGCTATGACATCAGGGTAATATGCGATCGGCCTGTCGGGATAGTGAAAATCATCGTCTCCTACGAGCAGAGCCCCATCAGTGCCCGAAAGCGGGTACAGGATATAACCTGGCGGCAAGGTGATTTGACGATAGTACGGCAGTTCTCCTAGTCGTATCTTGCCATGTGCCGATAACTGTCCGAACGCCATATCGATGGGCTGATGATAGTCATCGATGCAGCCTGCTAGCGTAAAGCCGGGATGTGTCCATGTCTGCATATACGAGCAGGGTTGATCGGTGTCCTGGCGCAACGATTGCATGTATAACGGACCGGTAGCATGCCAGGATGGCGCAGTAGTGGCAATAACTTTTGACACGACAACTACTGTGGTGACTATCACAAATGACAGTGTTATGGTCAGACGTTTCATGTGGCCATGGTATGTCAGTAATGTGTCCGATACGAGCGGTTTAGCGACGGCCTTTAAACAAACTTAAGCTTCGGATGCGTCAGGTGCTAGTTGATAGTGACAGACTCGATCATTGCGGTGACTGTTTTCGCATCACTGCTTTTGATCCAATCAGCCGCCGATATCGGTGTCTGAGCGGTCGCCTGGCAAGCCTTATCGCTACAAGCCAGGAATATGACCGACAATTGCGGATCACCAATGGCTAGGTCGGCCTTCGGGACGTTCTGTCCTTTTTGGTAGCCATAGTCGCCCGTCACATGCAGTGCATCAAGATTACCTACTATCGTATCGGCCGGGTACTGGACGTAGCTCAGGTAGGTTTGAGCGCGTTGCGTCGGACTCGGTGTCTTGTAGGATAACTTGTTCGAATCGAGTACGGCAGTACCATCACCCTTATCATAGGCAGTCAGATTCTGCCCTTTTGAACGGATGGCGAAGCTGATGATTCCGGTAGTTTTCTGCCCTTTAACCATGAAGCTGGCAGGCGACGACTGTACGAGCAGCTGACCGTCGTTCTTGTCGATAACGGTCCATGCCTCAGGATAGTTGAATGACAGCCCGAACGTCGGGGCATCGTATTTCTTCGTGGCCACGGTCGTCTCTTCAGGCGTTGGCGCGGGTTTGGTAGTCGTCACCTGCGGCACAGGGGCTGAATCGGGCTTGCGGACAAGGAAATAGTACGCCGCACCACCACCGATCAACAATAAGACGACGAACAAGGCGACGATTTTGGGCCACCGACGCGGTCGCGGGCGGCGCATGCTGGCTTGCAGCTGATTGATGCGGTCGACGCGATCGACTTCCGGCTGCTGGTCGGGCTTATCGTATTCCATACCAGCACTATATTCTCCTGTGGTATCGGGGGCAAGTACCTACGGGGTCAGGCGGTTGATATCGCGCGGGAACAGCGTCGCTTCTTTGACGTTGCCGAGGCCGATAGTCTTCTGAACCAGGCGGTCGATGCCGAACCCACAGCCACCATGCTGTGGCAGGCCATATTTGAAGGCTTGCAGGTAGTACTTGAAACCTTCGTCTTCCGGGTTCAGGCCGGCTTTGCGCATCTGCTCGAGCATCTTTTCGTAGTGGTGCTCACGGAGCGGTACGGTCGCGATTTCGAGACCGCGGAACAAGAGGTCGCCCCATAGGACGGTCGTCGGATCATCCGGGTTCTGCTGGTGGTAGAACTTCATGGCTTCGACCGGGAACTTAACTGCATACACCAGGTCACTGCCGAACTGTTTACGAGCGTGGTCGGCGATCCAGCGCTCTTCATCCGGAATCAGGTCCTTTTCGGCGGTCGTGTCGGTCTTAGTTGCCTTGGTGTACAGCTCATGGATTTCGGCCACGGTGAAGCGTGGCACTTTACCGTCGGCGGGCAGCTTAAGCTCCGGAGCGTTCAGGCTTTTTAGATCGGCGGCGTGTTTTTCATAGACGGTCTGTAAAGCGTTCATAGTCATGTCGCCGACGGTGTCGAGGACTTCGTCATGATCTTTTACGAAACCCATCTCGATATCAAGCATGGTAAGTTCGGTCATGTGGCGGGTGGTGGCGCTCGGTTCGGCACGGTAAGCCGCGCCGATTTCGAAGACACGCTCAAAAGCGCCGACCATGATCTGCTTGTAGAACTGCGGGCTCTGGGCAAGCGAAGCCTGCTTGCCGAAATAATCAAGCGTAAAGACTTCAGCCCCACCCTCGGTCGGTTTGGCGAGTAATTTCGGGGTTTGGATTTCGACGAAATCACGCTCATCCAAGTAAGCGCGAATGGCACGTAATAGGCTGGCGCGAATCTTGAAAATTTTCTGCTCTTGCAGGTTACGGACATTGAGGACGCGGAAGTCAAACAAAGTGTCGAGGTTTTCCGGTTTGTGCTGGATAGGTTTGTCGATTTCAATCGGTGGTTCGTCGGTGACAGGCACGAGGACTTCCAGGACCGGGTCGTGCAGTTCGGCACCACCAGGTGCACGAGGCTCTTCGACGACCATGCCGTCGACTGCTAACACGGTGCCAATCTGCATGCCGCGCAACTTTTCAACTTCGTCCTTATTCTGAATCACGATTTGGACCAGGCCGGCCCGGTCGCGGATGTTGATGAAAGTCAGGCCACCAAGCAACCGCTTCTTATGTAACCACCCTTCGATATGAACCGTTTGACCGGTGTGACCAGCTACCTGGTCGCTGAGAATACGCATAATTTACTCCTTGTTAGATGTTCGGAAGGCTGTACGGGAGGGCCGGATACGCGAACTGCTACGCCTGGTTAGCAGCTGCCGACCCGGTGATTCGTATTTGCCTGGACCGTACTAGAAGTTGTCATTGCTGTCATTCTACCACAGTTGATGGCTCAGCGTGATCGGCGTGATCCTCGACCGCCTGGCTTGCAGCGACGGCCCTCATATCATCGTACCGATCAAATTCGTCGACGATCGGTTCCCCGATGATCTGCTCCATCACGTCTTCAATAGTAATGATACCCACGTATTCCTCGAATTCATTGACGACGATGAACAAATGATGTTTGGTCTGCAGGAAGGCGTGGAGCACCTGACGCAAGGTATGGTCTTCATGGACATAGTACACATCAGGGCGCATGTGAGTGCGGACGCTGCCACCTTGTTTGCTAGCGGTGATGTCGCGTAAGTACAGGATGCCGACAACTTTCTGGTGTTCGTCATAGACCGGGAAACGGCTGTGGCCTGACTCGTGCAGTTCACCCATCAACACCGGACCGATCGAAGCCGTCGCATTGACCGATGTTACGACCCGCTGCGGAGTCAGGCAATCCCTGACATGCTGGTCTCCGAAGGTAAGCACATGAGCGGCCAGACTCAGATCGGCCGGGTCAATCCGACTGTCAGGCTGCTGAGCTTGGTTATCGAGGAGGGTCAGCAAGTCTTCGCGCTCGTACAGACCGGTATGGACAGTGACCGGGCGGTGTTTACGGATAAACCGGGAAAGCTTGTCAAACATCGGGTGCACATAATGCAGCACCTTGGTTACGGCCGGCGTGATGAAGGCGACGATCTGTGCACCCCAACCGGACAAACGGCTGGCCGGCAGCCACATGAATCCCAGCAATAATATGAATACGAGCGTGATGAATGTCAGCCAACCCGGCAAGGCGGCCTGTAGCAACATGAAACTGCCGGCGGCACTGAGCCCGACAACCAGCCACAGGAATGCCCGTAAGCTGAAGCCGTAACTGGCCGCGCCATAAAGAATCTGGGCCAGGCTATCACCGGTGCGGGCCTGCCGCTTCAGTTCTCGCAGTGGCAAATAGCTATAGGTCTTCTGGGCACTGAGTGCCAGTAACAAAATGCCTAAAAGGATGAGGCCGAAAATAAACGCAAGCATGTAAGTATCTTACCGTCTTTACGATGAAAACGTAAGCTAAACCGTGTATACTGTTGCTCATGAGTAAACAGTTTTGGGCAGTCATTGCCGTCATCATCCTGGTCGTCGCGGGAATCATCTTCACGACTAACAAGCAGAAATCATCAGAAAACGGCGGCTCAAATTCGTCGGTAAGCGCTACGAACCACGTCCGGGGCCAAGGCAGCACCGGTGTCGTCCTCGTCGAGTACGGCGATTTCCAGTGCCCCGCCTGTGAAGCCTATTACCCCATCATCGAACAGGTCTACGAAAAGTACCAGGGGCAGATCACCTTCCAGTTCCGCAACTTCCCGCTCACCACCATTCACCAGAACGCCTTTGCCGGCGCCCGTGCCGCTGAAGCCGCAGCATTGCAAGGCAAATTCTGGGAAATGCATCAGGCTCTTTACACCGAAGCTAACTGGACGACCTGGAGTAACAGCCAAAATCCCAAACCTTACTTTGAGCAGTATGCAAAGGCCCTCGGTTTGAACGTGACGAAGTTCGACAGTGATTACAGTAGTGACAAAGTGAATGACACCGTCCGGGCCGACCTGGCTGCCGGTCAAAAACTGGGCATCCAAGGCACACCTACCTTCTTCCTGAACGACAAACAGGTCGCCAATGCGCCGCAGAACGTTGAGGACTGGTCTAAACTGATTGACGCCGCAATCAAGAGCAAGCAGAACGCTGACATCTAAAACACCTGACCTAAAAAAATCGCCCGTTCTATAGTGACGGGCGATTTTTTAGTAGTGGATGAATTCCTGCCAGGTTGGCCGGCGAACCTTTACAGGTATCTTCGTCGGGTTGGCCTGGTATGTAATGACCGTGATTGGCATTATCGTGACCCCCAAGCGTCGCACCATTTATCATGGATGCGTTCTTTTTTTGTTATGTTTTTGTCTTTTTTCTGCCGTCTCTCGCATGAAGGCTTCTAAAGTAGACTAATCTTACAAGAGTACGCTTATGCTTGTCAAGCTTGATTCTTCAACTTATCGAGTGAGACATAGAGCCACTGGCGATGGGCATACCGGCGCACGCTGGCGAGCAATCCGCCGGTCGGTATGTTCTTGCGCAAAGCAGCCCTGATGGCCGTGCTCGACACATGCGGAGCATGCGCCGGTATGATAGTGGTGGCCAACGGCTGGGTCGGCCACCCTTTGATGACTCCCTGGACTGTTTTCAGTTTCTGTCCTTGCTTGACGGCGACGACAATTTCACACGTCCGGAGCAATTCTTCGGCGTGCGGCCAGGTTGGCAATAATGCGACCGTGTCAGCGCCGAATAGAAATACTAACTGAGCATCCGGAGGTAGCAATGCTCTCAGCTGACGGAGCGTACGGCGTACCGTGAATTGCCGGTCGACGGTTTCCGCCACCGACAAGGAGGGGTGCGGCTTGAGCGCCGTCTTAAGCATGGCGACACGGTGACCGAAATGTTCCGCACCCGGCTTAAAAAACGGTTTGCGCTCCGGCAAGAAAATGACTTCGTCGAGCTTGGCCTGCTGCAAAGCCTGGAGCGCGAAGCTGATATGCCCGGCGTGAACCGGATCGAAACTACCGGCATAGATGCCGATACGCGGTGCCTTTTTCATATCCTTTTATTATACGCCTGTCTTGTCAGGCTGCCAGCTCAAAGTCCTTCTGTTTTTGTCGGGACTTCTTTTCGTTTTCCGAGGTGGCGGCGAGTGCCGCTGCCAAGGAAAGCTTCGTAGGATCAATGCCTTTGTCGAACATATGCTGGCAGTTACGGCAGACGCTGCACGGCCCGACCTTGGTGGGGCGAGGACTGCTACAGGACTTAACCCGGCAGACGCCGTCTTTCCAAGACATCTTTTCTTTGCCTTCACCGATAAGGTTGCCGGTGTTGTCTGGATTCAGGCCCAGCCGGTCGGCTTCTTCCTTACTTATTTCCATACCACAGAACAGAATCGTGTCGGCGGCGTCAGCGGCGGCGTCAGCCAGTTCGGCCGCTCGTTCCATGTCCCCGGCGGCAGCGTATAAGGCGGCTTGTTCTATATAGTATGTCGCTTCGGTACCCAGGCAATCGCTGCTGTATTCCGGTGCCAGCGTACAGATGGCGGCTAGGATTTTCTTGACTTCTTGGCCGTAGAGATACAGACGGGTGTCCTCGGAGATATCTCCCGTCGCTAACTTGTCGTCAAGTTTTTTCTCGTAGGCTGCCAGTTTTTCTGCAAAGTACGCAACCTGCGTTTCCCGAGCTTCAGATTCTTCCCGCAGAGCTTCATATTCAACATGGAGCGGGTTGTACGTAGGCTCACCGAAGCGTACACCTGGCCCTGAATAGGCGTCCAGGCGTCGTTGGATATCAACCACGGCGTCACGGTAATCCCGTTTCGAGTAGTGGAGCGGCGTGCTCAGGACCCGGAGGTCATCGCTTTCAGGTGGTGGCATATGTTGTCCGGAAGCCGCAAGGAAAGCGCGGCTTGAATGTCCGTCAGCATTACTGCGGCTGATCTGTTCAATGACGCGGTGATAGCGCCCGTCCGAAGTGCGTTCGAAATGAGTAGAACGGACCATGCCTTTCAGGTTCTTTGCCCGATACCCTAAACGGCTGGCCACGGAATCAGGTAGTACCGTCGGAAAATCCGACAGCTCCAAGACGGCGACTTCGGGATCCATCGTACCGGCAGCGATCGCCAGATGGGTTTTTTGGATAACTAGTTCGTTACACAATTCGGCGTACCGGCGATTATATTCATGCGACGGAAGCTCGGCGTGGAAGCCGTTCACCAGGCGGGCCAGCACCTGTCGGTTGATATCTTCGATCGAGTCCCCGTCAATCTCCACGCGCGATAAATGGCCGGAGGTGGTCAACGCTTCCCATAATGCGGTACGGGCGTTATCAAAACGTTCCTGGGGCGCCAACGGAACCTCAGGGGCATGCTGACGATTCTCAATCAGGGCCATAGCTTCAAACTCGATCGCTTCCCGGTCAAAGGGTGCGTAGGCATCGTAAGCTTGTTCGGCTGGTAGGGTTGGTTCGGTCTCTTTCACTCGTGACTTTCGCCGTCTCGAGCAGTACCGACCACATTGGTCGCGCTTCTGCTCGGAAGACTTTAGGAGCTGTATCGGACTTATGGCTCGAGGGCCAGTCACCGTTGCGGCACAGTACCGGATTCTAACCGGTTTCCAGCGTTCGATTGTTAATACCTAGTAGTGTACTACATAACGCCTACGCTAAATGTAGTGGTTTTTGCTATGAACGAAGCGCTTCAAGCCGCTCTTGGAATGCTTCGGCGGCCGGGAGTTCGAGTATCAGCAACGCCTTAACCAGTGTTTCCAGGGCTTCAATATCAGGTTCTTCGGCAGCGAAGCGGGCCTCTATATGGTCGAGTAGCCACTGCTCTGGAGCGGCAGTGTCGGTGATTTCGTCGACCTTCGTAGCCAGTTCCAAAGACCGGGCCGAGCGATCCCGCTTGATAAGGTGCCCGCGGCGGATCAGGTTGCCGACATGCAACGCCACGGTCGCGACCGAGGTGTAATCGAGACCGTTCATGATTTCACGATAGCTCGGGCTGTAGCCATGCTGCCCGATGAACGCGTCGATGAACTGGAGCAGTTCCTGTTGCTTCTTGGTCGGTCTGACCGTCTTCAGCTGTGTCATTTACGCCGTTTCCGTTGTGCTGGATGCTTACGCTTCTTGGTACTCTTCCGGGCCCGGTGGACGTACTTGGCCGGGAAGACCCACCATTTGTACCACGCGTAATTCCACACCGTGAAGAAGGCCGATGATACGAACTGGCCGATATACGGCGTCAGGCCAAGCATCTGCAGGCCGGCCACTATCAGATAATCGAGCAAAAAGTCGACCAGCGTGATGACCGCATAGCGGCCACTGATTGCTTGTTCGCTGGCTTTGCGGCCATCGGCAAAGACCCAGTAGCGTTGCAGGAGGTAATTGATGGTCCAGCCGCTGACATTGGCCAGCAGTTTGGCCCACCACAGGTTCAAGTGAAGCCATTGGTCGCAGACGAAGAACACGAAGTAGCCGAACCAGAAATAGGCACCGCCGCTGACCATGTACTCTAAGAAACGTTTAGGCTCAAAGCCTTTGAGTAGTTTTTTTAGCATGTTTGTTTGGGCTTTCTGAGGACAGTATACCAGACCCGATCGTCAGGCCGGCCGCCAGCCACCAGACATACGCCAGGGTCGGATCAGTCCAGGCGTGTGACAGACAGTTCACGACTACCAGACCGACGCCGCTTGCCAACAATACGATTGCCCAGTGATTGCGCCGGTACGACCACAAGCGGTACGCGATAAGACCCGTGAAGCCCAAGAAGAGTGCCAGCCCAAGCCAGCCGGTTTCCTGCCCTATCTGCAAGTAATAATTCTCGGTAATTCGGGTACCTTCACCACTATAGACCGATGACGGTCCGGCAGTTCCGACACCCCGTCCGACCGGATCGTGGGCGAGTTCGATGAACCCGTCGTGCAAAGCACTTGCCCTGTCTTGATTGGAGCTTCGGCTTGAGCGTGATGTCTCATCAGTGTGAAAGAAGACATTCTGAAACTGGTCATTGTTTCGTAACAATACCAGACTTGTAATGAAGATGATCACAAGCAAGCCTGATGCCACGAGAAGCCAACGACGATACCTGCCCGCTAACAGCCAGCAGATTCCGGCTACGCCGATGAAAGCACCGATGTAGGCGCTACGAGAATAGGTGTATATAAGCACTACTGCGGCCGCAAGGCCGAACACTGTGGCCTGCCAGCGTTTACGGCTTTTGACTAGCGCCACCGTCAGCGCAGACAGGATAATAATCAGGTAGGCGCCGAGCGGATTCGGACCCCTCAAAGTTGATTGTACGCGGGGAAAATCCGCCTTCTGATCGACCAAGGTAACCGCTGGAACCGTCGTCGGGCCATACCCGACATGGCGCAGGGTATCAGGGGGAAGCACGAACGTTTGCAACAACCCGAAAACGACTACGCCGACGGCTGGCCACAAGATCCATCGCCAGAGCTTGCCCTCTACCCCATTTATACGGGGCGCTACGAGGTAAGCAGCCAGGAATGCAACCGGTAGCCGCAGGTCCATGACCATACCCTGCAGAATAGCCCGAGCGCCGACATCGCCGCGGAAGTACGATACCATTCCATACACGACAAGGATGCCGATGTACGCAAGGCATACCTGCAGCAAGCGATCACGAAACAAAGTGCCGGGGCGATTCTTTTCCTGCATCATGGTTATGGCCGCTACGACACCTAACGCGAGTAACGTTATTTCCGGAATAACCCGCCATATCGAATAGCCTCCGAGTGTCGTGCCAAGCCAGACAGTAATCAATGCGTAAAAAGGCACGAATACGAACATGGCCCCCAGAAGCAGGTTCGGTGCTGCGCGTAAAAATGTGGAGGGGGAAGTTTTCATCGGTGTTACTATAAGTATAACGAAGCTATGAAAAATAACGCCTCGATTCTCTACAACATCTGTCTCATCATCGGTGATTTCCTGGCTTTGGTGGCCGCCTTCGTCGGTGCCTTCGTATTACGTATCAGTCTCGACGACCGCCCCGCCCCTTATTTCATACCGGCCGTCACCTATTTGAAGCTCTTCTTGTTGCTGCTGCCATTCTGGATTCTGGTATTCGCACTACTCGGCTTATATAACAGCAGCATCTACGAAAAACGCTTCCGCGAACTTGGGCGCCTGGCGATCGGTTCGTTCATCGGTATGATGTTCGCCATCCTCTGGGACTTCTTTTCGGTCCGGCCGATCTTTCCGGCGCATGCAGTGCCGCTTTACGGGTTAGGGTTAGCCTTTGTTTTCTTGGTCATATTCCGTAATATCGCCCGATTCATCAGAGGATTGTTGTTCGGCTTCAATCGTGGACTGACACATATACTGCTGGTCGGCAATAATAAGATGACCGCCGAGCTGGTCGACTGGCTTATCGACAGCAAACGTTCGGGTTACAAGGTCGTCGGTGTGGTCGGCGGAAAAACCGGCCTCGGCAAGCACGGCAACGTCAAACTTTATCATAGCTTCAAAGATTTTGACGACCGCCATCGGAGCCAGTTACACCTGATCGTCCAGACCGAACTGTACGCTGACGACCAGAAGAACCTGGACATCCTCAATTTCGCCCAAACCAATCATATCGGCTACAGGTTCGTGCCGGGCAACACCGAACTGTTCGTCGGAAACCTGGATGTCGAGCTGTTCCGCTCTTCGATTCCGATGATCGCCGTCCACCAGACCGCCCTGCTTGGCTGGGGCCGAGTGGTCAAACGGATATTTGACTTCGGTGTCAGCAGTGTACTTATCGTATTGGCATCGCCCATTATGTTGCTGGTCGCCGTATTAGAAATGCTCAGCGGCAGCGGTTCGGTATTCTTCCGCCAGACCAGATTGACCCGTTACAACAATGAATTCCAAGTGTTCAAGTTCCGCAGCCAGTACAAGCGTTACGACGGAACGACACCCGAAGAAGCTTTCAGACTTATGGGCAAGCCTGAACTAGCGATCGAATACCGGAAGAACGGCGATTACCTTGCCAAGGATCCGCGCGTTACCGCCCTAGGCCGATTCTTGCGTCGCAGCAGCCTCGATGAACTACCACAGTTATTCAATGTCTGGCGGGGTGAGCTCAGCCTGGTAGGGCCGCGGGCCCTGATTCCACAGGAATTAGCCGTGTACGAGAAACGTCACGCTATCCTGGCGGTAAAATCAGGCATCACCGGGCTGGCTCAAGTTTCCGGCCGGCGTAACATCAGCTTTGACGAACGTCGCAAACTGGACGTTTACTACGTACAGAACTGGTCATTCTGGATGGATGTCATGATACTTTTGAAAACTGTCCGAAGCGTCCTCGGCAGCGAAGGCGCGAAGTAAGTGGCTGAGCTTAAAGTGGCGATCGTCTGCGATTGGCTCGTCGGTATCGGCGGCGCCGAGCGCGTCGTCCTGGAACTGCACCGGCTTTATCCGGAAGCTCCTATCTACACTTCGCAATACGATCCCGCTAAGATCGATTGGTTCAAGGATGCCGACGTTCGGACGACCTGGTTGCAGAAACTACCGAACGGCTTGAAAAAATTCTTTCCGGTTTTGAGAGCCTTAAGCTTCAGCCGATTAGACCTCAGCGCTTACGACTTGGTCATTACCAGCAGCGGTGCCGAGGCTAAAGCCATCAAGACGGGGCCAAAGACGACTCACGTCTGGTACTGTCACGCCCCGACTCATTACTACTGGCGACGTTACGACGATTATCTACAGCATCCGGGATTTGGAAAGTTAGACTGGCTCGCCCGCTTAGGCTTGAAAAGCCTGGTCGGACCGATGCGCAAATGGGACTACCGCGCCGCCCAGAAGCCGACACATGTCGTTGCCAACTCGACGCATACCGCTCAGGAAATTAAGAAATACTACGGCCGTGATGCGACTGTCATCTTCCCGCCGGTCGCCTTAAGATCCTTCACTCCAAATCACGGACGGCATGGGTACTTGATCGTCGGACGCCAGACGCCGTACAAACGTATCGACCTGGCCGTCGCGGCCTGCACCCGTTTAGGCCTGCCTTTGACTGTAGTGGGCGAAGGCCCCGAGCACGAACGTCTGCAAGCCATGGCCGGTCCGACGGTCACGTTCGTCATCGAACCTGATGATGCGGCCGTGGCAGCCAGGATGCAAAAAGCTCAGGCTTTCATTTTTCCCGGCTTGGATGACTTCGGTATCGTCGCTGTTGAAGCCCTGGCGGCTGGGACGCCGGTGGTGGCATATAAAGGTGGCGGCGCTTTAGATTACATCATCG
>JAQGGZ010000004.1 GCA_028289125.1 Candidatus Saccharimonadota bacterium | reverse complement strand
ACACACGATCTGCCGCCGAACGCACACAACTTACGCAAACTACGTCAAAAATGGTGGAAATTGAGAGGTAAACATATATGAGCCATATAGTTATCGATGCCCGTGAGCTACGCACCAGCACCGGACGCTACGTCGAACGTCTGCTGCATTATTTACAACAATTACATGCTGACCATACCTACACGGTGCTGCTGAAGCCAAAGGATATGGACGGCTGGGAGCCATCTGACAGCCGCTTTTCCAAAGTGGCATGCCCTTACAAGGAATTTACATTTAGCGAACAGCTTGGCTACGCCAAGCAACTGTACGGGCTGAAGGCCGACCTGGTCCACTTCGGCAAGACGGAGCAACCGATCTTATATTTCAAGCGCTCAATCACGACCGTCCACGACCTAACGGCCGCCAGGTTCCATAACCCTAATAAAAGCACACTGGTTTCATGGGTCAAACGACAAGTATATAAAGTTGTAATTTTGTGGGTGGCATGGAAGTCCAAACGGATCCTGACGCCCAGTCAGTTCGTAGCTCACGACCTGAAGCACTTCACGCACAGCACCCGGCCGATGACCGTCACATATGAGGCCGCCGACAAGATAGTCACCTCCCCCGTTGCCCTCCCCCGTTTGCAAAATATTGAATATATTATGTACATAGGTAGGCCGACACCCCACAAGAATCTCGATCGTTTGGTTGAGGCCTTCCAATTGCTGCAAGCCGACCGCCCTTCCCTTCATCTGGTGCTTGCCGGAAAGATCGACGCTAACTATCAGCGACTGCGTGACCGTCTGGAGGCTGCCGGACAAAAGAACGTCATCTTCACTGACTTCATCAGTGACGAGCAGCTTCGTTGGCTCTATGAACACACGGCTGTGTATTGTTTCCCGTCTTTGAGTGAAGGCTTCGGTTTGCCAGGCCTGGAAGCGATGCAGTACGGTGCCCCTGTCGCCAGCAGCAATGCTACCTGTCTGCCTGAGATATACGGCGACGGCGCAGTATATTTTGATCCAACCGATGTCAAAGACATGACTGCAAAGATCGAACAACTACTGACCGATAAAAATCTTCGTAAGAAGGTCGTCGCAGCCGCCTCAAAACAGGTCAACACATACTCCTGGCAACGTATGGCCGAACAGACCCTGGCCGAATACGACAAGGCGCTTACTAGCTAGCTGGTTTTAGTACGATGTGCCGATCACGGCCTTCGCCGACAGAATCAGACTCGATGCCGGCTTCGGCGGCGACGTGATGGATGATGCGCCGGTCGGCCGCATTCATAGGGCGTAAGTCCTTGGCTTCACCGGTCGTCTTCACGTCTTCGATCCAGACGGCAGCCTGGGCTGCCAGACGGTCGGCACGCTGTTTCTTGTAATCAGCCACGTCCAGATTGATTCGTCGGATCGGAAAATCCTTGGCTTGTAAAGCGCTACTGACGAGGAACTGAATCGAGCGCAGAACGTCTCCGTGCTGACCGATCAGGAAGCCGTTCATATGCGTGGACGGGATCTGTAGTTCGATGATTTCATCTTCATTGAGATGGGCTTGTACATCCGTATTCAAACCGAAGAATGAAAGGATATCTTCGACATACCGCTTCGCGAACTGAATGGCTTCTTCGTGCATCACTTTCTCCGTTTTTTCTTAGCCGGCTTCTTTTTAGGAGCTGGCTTAGTAGTAACGACTTCGGCTTCCGGGATGTCATCGACGTTCTTCAAAACTTTGCCATCAGCCAAGGCTTCCATCTCAGCTTCATCGGTACCGAGCACACTCCGCTGCTGAATATAAGCGACTATACCGCCCACCAACCAGTAGAGGCCCAATAGCGACGGCAGATTGATCGTGAACAAAATGATGAATGCCGGGAGGATGTACAAGGTGCTGCGGCCGACGGCGGCGTTGACTTCTGATTGGTCGGTCTGTTTACCACTGCCGGCCTCTTTCAGGATGGCGCGGAGGCTACGGGCATCCTTATCCTGTGGCAGTAACTGGCGGCTGGTGAAGAACTGGATCAAAGCACTGCCCAGGACGATGATGAGCCCTGGAATATAGACGTTCCCGCTCGATAACGCCGGCCGCGTCAAATCGACGATGCCGAAGAGCGTGCTATCGAACTGCTTTATGTTCTGCGCCAGGTGTTGCATCCACGGCAGATCCTGTACGAACGGGTAAGAAAAATGGATCAGCTGGTTATTATCGGTGATGATCTTTTGTAATCCGATGTACAGCCCAATCAGGATAGGTAGCTGTAGTATGACCGGCCCGAGTGCACCTATCGGATTGATTCCCCGCTCCTTATACAGCTCCATAAGCAGCATCGACTCTTTTTGACGGTCGCCTTTAGCTTCCTTTTTAATGCGCTTGAGTTCCGGCTGGATCGCGCGCATCTTCTTCGTCTGGTGTAGTTGTTTCTTAACAAGCGGCCACAGCAACAGCCGGACTACAATCGTGAAAAGGATCAGTGCCAGACCGAAGTTGTGTCCGGGCAGGATCGCGTAAATGAATACTAATAAGTTAAAAATAGGTTGGACGATAATTGTCGTGAACATGGCGGCTCCTCGTGCCTTAACTATAGCATGGCAGTTACGATTATAAAGAGGTGGGTCGGGTCTGAGCCAGCAGATTCTGCATAGATTTGACCAGCTCCGGTGCCGGCATGGTGGCAAACCGGCTGTCAAAGACAGTCACTACGATGTCGACGGGGGTGACCTGTAAATCCGGCTGGGCTTGCAGCACCGCGTACAGGCGGCGACGGATTCGGTTCCGCACGACGGCCGACTTGTGGACTTTGCGGCTTACCACGATAGCAGCACGGAAGTCTTTTCGCCTGTCGTTACGCACATAACGAAGCTGTATCGAATCACCACGGACCGTCTGGCCGCGTTGGTAGACATACCGTAAGCTGCCACGACCATGGAAACGGTGTGCGCGGCTGATCATGGGCTGCCCTTCTAGTGGCTAAGGCGCGTGCGGCCTTTGAGGCGGCGACGAGCTAACAGGTTGCGGCCGGCCTTGGTAGCCATCCGCTTCAAAAAGCCGTGTTCTTTAGCGCGGTGGCGCTTCTTTGGTTGGTAGGTTCGTTTAGGCATATGGTCTCTACTTTACACTAGTTTAGTACGGCTTCGCCAGTCTGAGCTGGTGGCCAGAGTTATTTACCCACCAATTCTACCCTATTTGTCCCCAGTTTTCAATGTTTTTCCACATGTATTACAGATGTGAGGGCAAGTTGTGCATAAACTTGCCAATATATTCGTATGATTATGTAAACTGATGCTTTTTTGACTGTGGAAAACTTTTTTCACCTGGGTTAGTATAGTTATACACAAGTGGACAGCCGGAGAGCTGAGGGGTAACAGAACGACTATGCAGTTAGACAGGTTATGGAAGGCAGTGCTGGGGGAACTCGAAATTGAGCTATCAAGCGGCAACTTCTTAACGTGGTTCAAGGCTAGTCAACTCGTCTCCTGCGACAACGATGCGGCAATCATCCAAGTCGGTTCAGTCTTCATTAAGAACAAGCTTGAAGCCAAATATCGTGATTTGATTCTCGAAAAGTTGCGCAAGAATGGCCAGAATCCCGCCCAGCTCGAATATAAGATTAAGGCGCCTCTTCGCCAATCGGCCAACGAGGAATTATTACTGGATGTGCCCTCCCCGTCTGCTCCGCCAAAGGCCGCCCCTACCGCCAGCAGCCCATTCAGTATCGCGCCCACTGTAACCGGAAATCGTAAACCGATTGACGGCGTCCCGGATTCTGTCAGCCTGAACAGTAAATACATCTTTGATACGTTTATCGTCGGGTCAGCTAATGAACTGGCGTTCGCAGCGTGCCAGTCAATCGCCCTCATGCCTGGTACTAAGTACAATCCACTTTATCTGTACGGTGGCGTCGGTATCGGTAAGACCCACCTCATGCAAGCCGTAGGCAACGCTATCATCAGTAAGAATCCGGATGCCAACGTGATTTATATAAATACCGAGCAGTTCGTCAAAGAATTCGTCCAGGCTTTGCGGTTCCGCACCACCGCTGAATTTGCCCGGCATTACCGCTCTGCCGACGTCTTAATCGTAGATGACATTCAGTTCATCGCCGGTAAGGAAAAGATCCAGGAAGAATTCTTCCACACATTCAATAGTCTGCACCAGACCAACAAACAGATCATTATGAGTAGCGACAAGCCGCCTAAGGAAATCCCCAGCCTCGAAGACCGTTTACGCTCCCGTTTTGCCTGGGGTATGAGCATCGACATGCAAACCCCGGACTTTGAAACACGATGTGCGATTGTTCAGACCAAAGCTATGGCGATGGGCAGCGAACTCGATATCGAAGTCGTCGAATATCTCGCCACTGTCGCCCAAGATAACATCCGTGAGCTTGAGGGTTCCCTGAACCAGTTACTCGCTTGGTGTGAAGTCCATAAGATGGAGCCGTCAGCCAGTGTTGCTACCAGCGTACTAGGTGGGGGCAAAACTCGTCCGAAGCATCTGAGCGCCAAACAGATCATTGAGCGTACCGCGCGACACTTCCAGGTTCAGGTGGATGACATGTTAGGACCGAAGCGTGACAAGGACATCGTCGTCCCCCGCCAGGTAGCTATGTATATGATGCGAAGTGAGCTCCACTTAAGCTTTCCGAAGATTGCGCGGGAACTTGGTCGTAAGGATCACACGACGGCGATTCACTCGGTTGAAAAGATTCAAAAAGAGGTTAACCAGAACTCCGACCTCCGTACAGCCGTCCAAGATATCAAGGATTTACTGTATGCGTAAAAAATGTGTACAACTTGGGGATAGCCTGCGTATTACTCGCAAATCTGCACAAAAGTTATACACCGGCTATTGGGCCTATGTGGTGACCTATGTGGTTAACATAGCAGTTGTACCCATGCGGACCACCCTACTTTACCCACGTCTGTCCGCAGCCATTTTCCGACAATTAACACTTCAGAAACAAAAGTTATACGCGGTTTCCACAGGACCAACAATAACAATAACAGGATATATACATATATAATTATTATTATAAGCGCACGGTGGGGATAAAAGGAGCGACTGATGAAACTGCAAGTGACCCAAGAAAATTTAAACAAAGCTTTAGGAACTGTAGCGAGGGTAGCCAATACTCGTAATGCCCTACCTATCCTGGCGAACGTACTATTAAAGACCACGAACAACCGATTAAGTGTTGCTGCTACTAACTTAGATATCGCTATTACCGAATACTGTGGAGCGAAAGTATCTGAAGAAGGTTCGATCACCGTCCCTGCCCGGCTGATGCAGGATTTTATCAGTAACTTGCCACATGGTGTCATTGAATTACGTCTTGAAGAAAACAAGTTACATATCAGTACAGACCAGTACAACTCGGTAATTAATGGTGTCGTAGCGGATGACTTCCCTGTCATGCCAGCCATAACAGATGGAAAGACTTGGCAGATTTCGGGCCAGCAGTTAAAAAAAGGTTTGCAGCAAGTAATATTTGCAGCTTCCAATGACCAGACGAGGCCTGTATTGACCGGTGTCCTTCTTCATTCAGTGAAAGGTATGATTTATTTAGCAGCTACCGACAGCCATCGTTTAGCTGAAAAGAACCTCGGAGCTTCTGAGGACACGTACAGCTTGTTGATTCCAGCCACAGCCATGCAGGATCTCCTTCGTATCATAGGCGACTTAGAGGGCGACGTACGTATTACCAGTGATGATCAGCAAGTACTGTTCCAGGCTGGTGACGTCGAGCTGGTCGCAAGGTTAATCGATGCGAACTATCCTGATTATCGACGGCTGATACCGGAAAGCTTTCAGGTGGTCGCTACCGTCAAGCGCACCGATTTAGTAAACGTAACTAAGGTTTCCAGTCTATTCGCTCGTGAAAGTGCCGGGAGCATAACGATGAACATCGATGAGCAAGCCCAGACTATCAGTGTCCGATCGGTCGCTTCACAATTAGGTGAGAATACCAGCAACGCGACCGGCAAGGTCACCGGCAGCGGTTCGATCACCCTTAATTCACGATATCTGCTCGATGCTTTGCAGGTTATGAACGGCGATGAAGTCAGTTTCTGCTTCAATGGCAAACTTGAGGCTGCCGTGGTCCGTGATCCTAAAGCAGACGACTATGTCCATATCATTATGCCGCTCAAGAGCTAAACTATAAGCATGTCCCTCCTGTCACTGCGTCTGCAGCACTTCCGTTCGTATGATGACGCCGATTTCGTATTTGAATCAGGTGTCAATATCATCGCTGGGCGCAACGGTAGTGGTAAGACGAATTTATTAGAGGCGGTACTGGTAATAGCCCGGGGGCAGTCATACCGGGCTAAGGACGTCGAATTATTATCGTATGAAGCTGAATGGGCCCGCCTTGACGGCGAACTGACCGACGGATCTCGCACGGTTAAATACCAAACGCTGCCGCTTTTTAAAAAGAGCTTCGATATCGGCGGTCAGCCATTGTCACGGTTGAGTCTGCAAAAGACTTTACCGGTCGTCGTCTTTGAGCCGAACCATCTGATGTTGTTGCACGGCAGCCCTGATTTACGGCGTTCATATCTTGATGATGTACTGGAACAGACGGTTCCAGGATATGGCGGACTACGTCGGAACTACCGACGGGTACTTGCACAACGTAATGCCCTGTTGAAAAAAGGTATGGCTATAGCCGTACCGCAGATGTTCCCATGGGATGTACGATTGAGTGAGCTGGGAGGCCAGATAGCCCGTCAGCGTCAATCGCTCATCGAGAAACTCCAAGCTGATGCCAGTACGTTATATGAAGGCCTGGCTGGTGTCACGGCGACGGTTGATTTCGATTACGATAGCCAATGGCATGCTGAACATTATGAAAGCCTGATGTTACGTAAGTTAGAATCAAACATTGAAACCGATATACAACGCGGCTTTACAACGGCCGGTCCACACCGTGACGACATGTTTGTCCGGCTGAACGGTCAGCCTGCCAATATCACCGCCTCCCGAGGCGAGACCCGCAGCATCGTGTTGTTGTGTAAGGTCCTGGAGTTGCGTCTTTTGGAATCCAGCCGACAGCAGACTCCCCTACTTTTGCTTGATGATGTCTTCAGCGAACTCGATACTACCCGTCGGCATGCGCTCACAGGCTTTCTTGAGCCCTACCAGACGTTTTTGACGACGACTGACGCGGATATGCTTGCGAAGGATTTTAGCGGCTCAGTCAACCTCGTGGCACTGACTACTTAATAGTCGAGCCGTCGATCACGCCGGAATCGTAAACCTGTTTGCCGTCTTTGGTGCTTAGTAATACTTCCGTAGAAGTTATACCATCAAAGAACATCTTGGCTTTTATAGTGGTTTTGTCATCGAAGACGAGATTGAAAGTGGCGTAATCGCGGCCACCATTGGTGGGGTCATTGATACTCGTGACGATAGATTTAGCGTCCAGACTGACCTGCTTGGTATCAAGCTGTTCGGCTAAAATGTATTCGAAGACAGACTGTCGAAGTACTTTCACCTGCTGGGAGGAAAAACCAGTTTCACTCACCAACACGCTGGTGCCAATATAGATAGGTTCCTTATCATTGATGCCGATCGATTCATTCTCGCCTTTGATGGTACTGGTCTGTTGTTTGGTGGTGCTATCGGTCGAAGTAGTGATTTTCTTGCTATCCCTATCTTTCTTACTTGGCAGGGTCAGAGCAAAAATGCCGACACCGACCATGACGGCGACGAAGATGACGAATATTTGTTTGAGACGGGTTGGTGTAAGATTCATTCTAAAAAACTCCTTACTTAGTTATAGCGTAAGCGCTGCCGGCGTTCATGTCACCTATTATCTGATTCGGGTCCCATTCCTGGGTGTTCGTATCTTTGTGGCCGGAGTCTCCGATCAGCCATTTACCAGTGGCGCTGACAGCCCGGATGACGATGTAGTGGCCACCGGTAGTGAACGGTAATGCCCCGCGACCGGAAGCGACGACGACGCCACCGTTTTGTAAGACCTGGGTTATAGCGGCTACGTCGGCATCGACCTTCGTCGATTTCAAACCATATTCTGGTGCAAGTGCCGATGCGATCGTCCATTTACTCGAACCATCGGCGGTTACCTGACCAAGTTCGTTTGCTTTTGGAACGGTCTGAGCCGGTGTGACAGCTTGACCTGTCAGTGCCGTGATGGCCATTGCCATGGCCGATGGCCCGCAACCGTTCGCGCATACGTCACCCGGACCATAGCTCAGGCCGCTCCATGATTCGCCGCACTGTTGATAGACGGTGAAACCGTCGGCTAACAGTGTGGCGCTGCCAGCCGTGGTGGCGCTACAGTCGCCGGTCGAGACATTGCCCGGACTCGTGACGAGAGCCGTGCCGTCAGCAGCGCTGGCGGGAGACGTCTGACCGGCATAAGTATTGAAGGCTTCATGGGCGAACTGGATACGCTTCGCCATTTGCGGGTCACCGGCGCGTTCGAATTTCAACTCGAACTGGGTCGTTGCATCTTCTATTGTCGTAGTTTGGCGTAGGGCGTCATACGAGGCTTTTTCACTACCTTGCAACTCGCTCCATAGGTAATCTAACTGAACACCCAGATCGGTCACCGGCTTGCCTTGCTGGGCGGCCAGCGCGATGGCGGCCTCACGCCGACTGCCGATCCACTGGACGATACCGAGGCCCCCATACCCACCATTCACGATCGGTGCATCCGCGGTATTGAAATGATGTTCCTGGGTCAGGTTACCCATGATGCCCGCGACCTGTATGGCGGTCAAAGCTGGCTGGCCGGAGGAGTCGACCCGGCTGATGAGATAATTCCATACCTTTTCAGCGTTGTCGTTTCCGTTCAGGGTAGTCGAAACGTTTGCCGCACAGGTCATATCATCTTCCGTGTTGACGTAATAGACACCCCCGGTGAGCGTGTTGTATTGCAATTGGGTCAAAGCTTCAGCCGGCCGGCTCATTAAGAAGAACGTCAACGCACAGACCAGCGCCGCTCCCCTTCGCCATGATCTTTTATTCATTTGGGTCCGCTCCCTCGCTTTCTTGCGGCAATTGACTGATGACCGAGTCAGGCACCTTCAGCCGTTTCAGGGCGGCGAGGTCAAAATGGATGGTCACCTCTTGCATGAGAGTATAGCCCCCATCGTTATCGTGGCGAACCAGAGCATATGAGGTACTGCCGGTTTCCGACGGGACGTTGACGGTAGCAAGGTACCAGCCGTCCGCCAAGGTTTTGTAGGATTTTAGCAGTGACGGGTTGACTGAGGCCTCGGCGTCAGTCGTCTGTGTGCGGACGGCCGTGTCAATCTTTCCTTCTAGGCTGTTGGGATCCCGTGGAGCATCTGAGCTGTTTGAAGTCGCCGGTTTTGGCGTGTCATCAGCAGAGTCCCCCGGACGGCTTATGCCATATACGACTAATGAAAGAACAATCGCGCCGACCAAAGTGAGCGGCACTAACAAAGGACGTTTGTTCATCTATCGTTGCCCCACATCAAGGTGTAAGTGTGTACAGGCATCATCAAAGACAAAGAGCTTCTTGCCGGCGTCATCACCAACCGGCGGGCCACCGTTAAAGCACTGCTGCTGTCCAAGGCCGCCACCACCGTTTGCTTTGAGTACGTCAGCGGCTGATGTATAAAACGACTTCATTATGGCCTGTTCTTCGGGGTCAAACCCTGCTGCTGCACCGTCCCCGATCCGGTTACCCGTCGTCTGGCTGCCGTCGAGTGAAGCGACACCGTTAATGTCGATCGCCTGTCCTTTGGGGTGGAAGCCGCCGTCACAGCCGCCGTCATTATGGCCATTGTTAAAGACGCCGAGAACGATCTTATACTGTTGTGACAAAGTTAAGATGACCCCAAGCAGTTTAGGATCGATTACCGGATTACCGCATTCGGATTGATGGCCGGTATCGACGACTTGTTGGAAGAAGGCTTGTTTTTGGGCAGTTTGGAACGAGATATTACCATTGGCATTAACGATGTCCATGATCTGCTTGGCTAGCTCCTGAGTGCTCCCTGTGGCTATGGTGGTGCTACCAGGACCAGCCGGAGCGGCAGCAGCCGTGGCAGCGTGCTCCATGCCGGAGTTGATGCACGCCTGCTTGTCGCTGAGTGAGTAGCAAGCCATAGCCTCCGTGAATGGGGAATCAAGAACGAAGAAGCGGGTCTTGATCCAGTTCGGGTCCGAAGTATCGTCACAGTTCGCCTCCCTGTAGGCGGCCGAGGTGGCGTTGACGTCGGCGGTCGGCAGTGCCTGCCACTTCCCGTCAACCTTGCTGATGGTATTGCCGAAACATTTCATGGCCTTGTCGATGTAATGGCCGGCGTTTCCGCCGTCAAAGACCGTCCTGGCCGTATCTTCGGCCAGACCAACGCTGTCATCATAGGCTGGGTTATCAACCAGGGCTAAGTCAAAACTATATATCGGGTTTCCATTTACACTATAACTACTGAGCGGTGCGGCGGCGTAGGCTTTCGGCGAGAAGGATTTTGCCAAATTGACGAACGACTGCCCGATGCCGAAGAAACTACCGATCAGTTTGCTGAAATTATTAAGCGGCGAAAAGACACTTTTTTGCATCAAGCGGGCTGTCAACGACCGGTAATCATAGATACTGAACGTACGCGCAAAGAAGCTTTGTGACATGAACTCCTGCCGCTCGTCTGCTTGTGCGGCTTCGACGAGCGTATTGGTCTGCTCGGGCGTTAATTCGACGCTTCCCTGGGCCCGGGCGGCAGTCTGGGCCAGTTCATGTCCGCCCAGTGCATCGATCGAACCGCCCATCGCGCCTTGGTGAGCTATCGCAACCAGTGGATCATCAGACAATGCCTTGACCGCGATGCCAGCGGCTACGCCCAAAACGACACTTAGGATGGCTGCATTCCCCAGGCCTTGTGCGACCGCTGACGCACCACCGGTACCGACGAGCAAAACGACACCGACTGCAAGACCGATTATCTGAGCCCCGGTGCTACACAGTGTATTTGCCCCTAGGGCGTCAAGTGTCTGTTCAAAATCAGCTGAACCACTCTCTTCATCGAACGACGCAGCCAATGCCGGGTCGGTCGTGACACCTCCGTCGCTGCCCTGCAGGTCGATGATAAGGTCCGAATCCCACGGTGTCGTACCATCAGGTGCAGTGAACGAATTAGCGACGGCGTTGACCTGATCGCCCTGTGTATCTACACCTGTTTTGGTCTGCTCAAGGGACATGGCGTCACCAGCCAGACCCATCGACGGTATGACGACGTTCAGACGGTTGGCGGCGTCAATCGATCCGGCGATATCCTTGGCAATACAAAGGGCTCCTTGAACGAGAAGACCCTTGGCTACGTTACCCTTCGTGATACCCATCTTGTTCGAAAGGTCCAAGGCCGCCGCTTTGGCCGTAGCGGTTTTGGCGGTCAGTTTGGATGAACGGTTTTTGGCGTAGTCCCTGATGGCCCCGGAAACGCTGTAGCCGCGGGCATTGGCCTCGGCGCCAAGCCGACTGAATGGTTTGAACCATGAAGGCAACCCGAGATAGGCGCGGGCGGTGCGAAGGTTGATGGCAGTCGCCAACCTACCATGGCCGAGTGAGCCGTATACATCTTTGACGACGCTGATACGATCCTTAACGGATAAACCATTAACGTCGACAGCATATCTGCCTGGTCCTATACGGTTTATGTTCTGGCCCGGGTATTTTTCGCTTAAGAACGCTTTAGCCCGATCGTCAGACATGCCGAGTAGATCGGTATTTAGTTTTGAATCATAGATAAGTTTGCTGGCCTGGCCGTTGATGCCTTGCGTCGTGACAGTGATTCCTCGTTCGGCTAACCTGAGCTGTGCACGGGCATTTATCTTGCTTCCCAGGTAACTGAGGCGTGTCTCACCGACATTCCCGGTGCGAGCGTACCGGAGGAGTGACGAGACGCGGCGGTCGGCAATCTCACTTTGGGGCGTAAACAGATTCTGTAACAGCTGCGAGTACTGGCTTAGCATACCTGCCCCGGTACCAATGACGCCAAAAAATGTCGCCACACCAATTATCAAGCCGGCAATGCCGCCACCGATGCCGGCCTTTTTTGGCGGGAGTCCCATGATTTTTCTCTGCACGTTTTCGGCTCCTGCCTGGAGGTTGGTTTGCCAGCGACTTGCCGCGGCGCCAGCAACCCCTTCGAGGCCGCCTAGCTGAGCGGGAGTTGAGCTCTTTTCACTAGGAAGGTCAGGTACGGCACTAAGATGCCTGCCCCGTGGCTCGGCCTGCGACAGTGGTTCATCGGCAGGAGCATCAGGAACGGCCCCAAGGTGTCCGCGTTGCCGGTCGGTGCTCTCACCACCGCCTGGAATTGACCGTAATGAAGGCCGGATTGAATCTTCTTCGTCTGGATCGTAACTGGTTTGACGGTTTGGTTGCATGGTATGTCTATAGGGTATTCATGTTGCCCGGCATCAACTGGTTGCCGAGGTCGATTGTTCCTTGCGCCTGACTGAAATCGCCCTGCTGCATGGCCTGGACCTGCTGCGGGTTGGTGGTGATCAAAGCCGTCTCAGTCGGACTGGCTGCGATCTGGATGTGGACGTGGTTCTGCCCGGCGAAGAACAGACCCTGCCCTACCGGGAACTGACTGAGGCGCTTACGCTCCTCACTCGTCAGTTTGAATACGTCGGCCAACACGTCCACGGCTGACGACGATTGCTTTAAGAGGAACTGCATGGAAGCATTCGCCACGATAGCACGCCCCATGCGGGAGCCCATGAAGTCTTCGACGTCCTGAGTGATCGTCGTGATCCCCAGGTTGTACTTACGAGCGCGCTTCGCCAGCGAGAATAAGAAATTGGCACTGTCTTCGTATTTCATCAGCTGCCAAGCCTCGTCGACGACCAGGATGCGGCGCTTCTGGTCAGATTTTGTCTTGTTCCAAATGTAGTTCAGGACAATGTACATAGCGACTGGACGGAGTTCGTCCTCGAGGTCACGGATGTTGAATACGACCAACGGATTATTGATGTCGATGTTGCTGGGCTGACTGAAGATGCCGGCGAACGTACCAGTGGTGTATTTACGCAGGCGCTGGGCTAACTGCGGACCGGTGCCCCCCATGTGCAGCAAGGTGTCATATAAGTCGGCAATCGTAGGTGGTGGCGATGAATGGGTCAACGGATCGTTGGTGATACCGGCTTTGGCGTAGGTTTCGATCAGGGCGGCGTCAAGATCGGCTTCTTCGCTTGGTGCCAGGGCTGGCATCAAAGCACTGTTGCCGCCCATCATCTGGGCTTGTGCCCCGCCCATCATCAGACGCAACAGGCCGTGCAAGGTAATCAGGTTTGAACGAAGCGCGTTGTCGGCTTCTTCGGTGTCGACAACCTGTGGCAGATCGAAGGGGTTGATGCGGGTAGCGGAGTTCAGACTAAGGCGTACGTAGGCGCCACCGACGGCATCACACATCCGCTGATATTCGTTCTCGGGGTCGATGATAAATATTTCAGTGCCGAACATGAGGCTACGAAGTGCTTCTAATTTGACGGTGAATGACTTACCGGCACCCGACTTAGCAAAGACGACCGAGTTGCCGTTTTCAAGGCTGAAGCGGTCAAAGATAACCAAGCCCGAGTTGTGCATGTTAATGCCGTAAAGGATACCATTATCTTGGGTCAGGTCGGCCGAAGTGAACGGAAAAGTAGTGCTGAGCGCGCCGGTACTGAAGTTGCGGCGGATTTGGAGCTGGTCGGTGAACTGCGGAACGGTGCTGTTGAGCCCCTGCTCCTGCTGGGAGGTAGATGCCTTGGAATAAACCAACTGCTGACCCAACAATGATTCCACCTTATGGGCAACGAATTCGAGTTCATCCATCGAGGAGGCGTAAATCGTGAAGTAAAAACCGAAACGGAAGAAGCGCTCTTCCCCGACCTGCAACTTATCGCGCATCTCTTCGGCGTCGAGTACGGCGGCTTGCTTGCCCGGGTCACGGACGCGACCTTTTTCGGAGTCGATCTGGATGCCGGCTTCAAGCTGGGTCACCTTTTTTCGGAGGTTTTCAAGAACAACCTGGCTTTCTACCGGGTAGATGAACAACGACATGTCCATGACTTCATCCATGTTGATCATGCCGCTCATCCAACCGGTGTACAGCTGACGAGGATAGCCATACACGTAATAATTGCGGGCTAAACGAGTGCCAAGCTGGAAGTGCGTCGAATTGATTTCGATAGAGCTTGGTGCGATGAAATCACGTAAGGCAGTGATGCCCTTTTGAAAAGCCGCCTGGACCTCTTGTTCTTCACGTTGGCGCTGAGCCTGGGCGATAGCCACCGGATCGACAGTTTGTTTGTTCTTACGTGCCATTATTGAAGCTCCCTTTGAAGATGTGGTTGGACCGTCGCCCCGGTGCCTTTTGTAACGACGTCTGCGCTGAGATCATCGAAGTTCTTCAGTTGCTGACGTGTAGCGGTATCAGGGTTGTAGGTATCGTAGTAAAGCTCGATGAGCTCCTGGGTATCGAGTGGCAACCCCTGCACGCCAGATTGCAACAGACCGCTCATGACGGCTTGGACGCGGTTACGCAGTTCGGTCTTGGCCTGCTCGAGCTCATGCTCATTGATGACGACGTGCTGTTCCTGTTTGCTGAACAGCTGTGATAGCCCACCGATGAAATTCTTGCTTTGGGCCATTTTCTGCTTGATATCTTCATTCGGGAAGAACGGCACGACGACATAGAATTTCTTGTCCATGATGTTGGTCTGCTGGCTCAGATCGTCGATGTAAGTGATGTAATCCTCCATCAATAACGCCAGCAACATGTTGTCGTGTTCCGAGCGGATCTTATCGAGTTTTTCGATGTACGGCCGCAGATCGACTTTCTGGGAACGAATGAAAATCTGTACCGGGAAATACAAAGAGTTCAAGAAACCCTGGAAGCTGTACTCGATGGATTCTTGCTCCTGGGGGCTCATCAGATCAAAGTTGACTGACTTGACCATCACGACGCTCCGGTACGTGCCGTCGTTCATAATGACGATTCCGTCACGGATTTCAGCCATCTGTAAGGTGTTCTGAGTGCTGTTGGGGTTGCTGGTGCGTACAGGAGGTGCGGCTGGTTGTCCGGTGGCTGGCGCTACCACTTGAGGAGCACCCGGTGCGGCGTAGTGCATTGCCGAAGGAGTCGGTCCCATATTGGGAGCTGGCGGTGCGTACTGTTGCTGAACCGGTGCGGTGCCAGGCTGAGGATAGGCCTGTGGCTGTACGGTGGCCGGCTGACCGGCAACTGGCGGATAGGCTGGTTGCTGAGTCGGATATGGCTGAGGGTATGGTTGACCGGGTGCCGCGGACGGCATCGGCATACCCGCCGGATAGGCTGGCTGTTGATTTGGATCAGACGGATTCATTAGCTTTGTTTCCCACCACCGTTAGAACGATATTGATCACGACTCTTTATCGCAGTGAAATGATCACTTCGTCGTTGTCATGTTGCTTGGCTTTTTTGGCTTGCCTTGCAATCGTGTCAACGTTCAAGTCGTTACTTCTAGCAAGTTCAAGTATAGCAGGGTCTGGTTGCGCTGTCACCGGTTTTGGCGGTTCTACTGGCGTCACCTGTGCCGGTTCGGCTACCTGCTGAGGCTGGACCACCGGTTGGTCTGAAATCGGCCTTAAAGTACGCAAACGACCGTACACGACTTCATTGGTCTGAAGGTTGCTGGCCTTGGCGCGGGCGGCGATTGCCTCCTCCTCCGGACTGGCCACGATTTGGGCCTCATCAAGCGTCATGCCAGGCATGATCGGAGCTGCTGGCGTAAACTGGGCCTGCCCTGCCTGCAAAGGCACCTGAGCGGGTTGATTAAGGAACCAGTAATCCGCAGCTGCTGCCGGTTGTTGAGCTGCCGGTACGGGCGCAGGGGCAGGCTGTTGCGGCATTGGCGGGGCGGTCGGCATGGCAGGTATGCCAGCAGCGGCGCGCTGCATGTCCTGCATAATCTGGGCACGATGGTTCCGTGTCTGAGCGTCAATCATCATATCGAACTGCTGTGCCAGTGGGTTATTGACCTCGTCGAGCATATCGTCGGCTGCTGTCAAAGCGAAACTCGGGACTTCTTGCGGCAAATTGTTGACGTCGACCAATCGGTCTGAGCTGGATATATTAGCTTGTGGCTGGCTGTACAGGTTGACGTTGACGTTCTTGATTGCCCAGCCACGGCTGTCGAGAGTGCTGGCTAATGCTTCGAGGCGACTGTGCACCTCCCCTTGTGACAGTCCGTTGGTGAGACGATGTTCAATTTTTTTCGGTACCGTAACCGTGACCAGCTCTTTGACGCCGCTCTGATCCCATATCCGGCGACGCGGCTTCAGGAAGAAACGGATTTTAGCTAGTGCCCAGACCTCCGTAGTCTGCTGCTTGCTCCACGGTACCGCGAAGAACCCAGAGCAGAACGCCGGAATAAAGAACAACGGCATGAGAAATCCGGCGCCCTTGCTATATAACAGGAAACAGAAATACAGGCAGACCACCGCGATCAGCGCGTAAATGAACTGTCTAAGACTGAGAGGACCCAGCAGCTTGTCTTCTGCCTCGATGTCCTGGATTACCTTATATCCAGCCATTGCCTGCTACGCTCCATGTGTTGCTTTTGAAAACTGACAAGATCTGAGGAACAGTAAGGTATGAGCCCAAGAACTGTCCTGGAGGTGGTGACGAAGGTGTCGTCGGGCCGGACGATCCACCACCCGAAGGCGCGGCAGGAGGCGGTGTCCCGCCACCGCTTCCGCCACCCCTGCCCTTGACCGTATCAGTAAATTCACGCCAAGCTGTTTCTGCTCTGGCCGAGGCACCGATGCCGTAGCCACCGAAGGCTTCGTCTTCCCCTTGGGCTGCTTGGACCTGTTGGGAAATCTGACCGGCTCGCTGCGCCCGTGGGCTACCTGAGAATACCTTGTCGAGACTGTCGGCAACTTCCTGGTAATTCTTGACGACCGCTTGGTCCGTGGCCATATTGAATTCGGACTTGCCGTCTGGGCCGGCTGCATAGGCTGCCGGGCCGCTGGCAATACGAGACGCGGCCTCCTGGTAACCCTTAAGTGCTTCCCGGCCAGTCGATGAACGGAAGCTGGCGAAGTCACCGCGACGGGTAGTATCAGCCAGCTCATTGCTCAGACCGGCATGGTCAATATCGGTGTAATGCAGGCTGCCTGCCGAGCCGCCGATTGACTGGTACTTGCGCTCCTTGCGCGTCTGTTGATGCGCGAACTTAATGCCTGCATAGACACCATTAGCCGTGTCGGATGACCAGCCCATTTCGTTCGACTTGGAAATGAACCGCCCTTCGAAGTTTTCCAATTGACCGTCGTTGGCTGCCTTACCCATCTCGTATTTCGCGTAAGACTGGACACGTGACTGGTCGTTGCCAACGATGCGATGAGCTTTGTCCACATCCGCTTTGCTCCATTCTTTGTACGTGCCGTCCGCGCTTTGATAAGGACTGTAGTAGCGCCCTTCCTGCCGGCCGCTGCCATCCGCAGCCTCTTCGGCAGTGGCTTGTTTTGCCCAGTACGCGCGCACGGTATTGTCTCCGCCCTGTGAGTATTGGGCGGCAATGATTTTTTCTTGCTGTTCGTTATATTGAGCACGTTCACCTTCGAGGTTGCCATAACCGACTCCACGGGCCAGTAAGCCGTAAGCTCCGCGCTTGAGGCGACCGCCCCTGCTCGACACACCATCGCCCTTAGTCTTACCAGACAGGGCGCCATAGGCTTCGCTACGGGCAGCGTTGTACGAGCTTCTAGTGTTGTACTTGACGCGGTTGCGCAAACTGTTCGGATCGTTCGGGTTGCCCTTGACCGCTTCCATACCCTGCTTGGCTTTACCAGCCGCTAAGTCATGGATGCGCCCGAGCACGCCGCCCGCCAATTTAAAGGCGTACGGAACGAACATCAGCGGCAGGAACTGCAGCATCAATGAAATGATGGTATTCGCGGCGCTCGCTGCCGGGTCGACCGTAACAGATAATATGCTGGCGACTGAAAAGAATACGATTACGATCGGATACACGATCAGTGTCTGCAGCAATAGCTCCCACCATTTTTTGAAGTATTTTTCGGTGTTTGGTAAACAGTACAGAGCGAAGGCGACCGGACTGACGAGGACCAAGGCAGTGATAAGTGCCTGGCGAAGAATAAGTGTGATTATGATCATGACGACTGACAAAGCGACTGGAAGCACGATGAACAGCAGGATGAATGGCATAACGGTCACGCCGCCTAATAATGCTCCGAGTCCGGCGATACCCCCGAAGATGGCTGTAGCACCGACGATGTCGGCACCCCCGCCACTCATTTTTATCGTGAATGCCCCGGCATCATTGATCGGGGCTGTCATCAGCTGGCCGATCCCTCCCCCGATAACGTTGGTGATGTCCACCAGGCCGGCCACGATATATATGGACAGATTAATCAGGACAGAAGCGATCAACAAGCGCGGCAGGACCTTCTTGGCTGTATAAGCATCGACGAACCCTCCCCCGATGGACTGCCCGAATACGATGACGATCAAAGCTATGATCAGGAAGATGTTTCCGTAAATCCGGAAGTTCGACCATACCTTGTATATATTGTCACTGCCATCGGTTGATATAGGGGATGTTCGCAACATCGGCGTCAAAATGTTATCGACGACCCAACTGGTAAAGCCTGCCAGGCCATTGAATATCGGACAAGCAATCCAACTGAGGTTGAACCCGCTGGCCTCACATGTCGGCGTGGTATCGGCGGGATTAGCCGCTACCGCATTCTGAGTATCTAACAACGCATTGTTTGTAAGTGCTATGCCCCCTGCCGGTGTGACACCCCTCTGGCGTTCAACGCACGACTCCACGACATCCGCTCCTGCCCCCTGACACAATCTCTGGGTCTGTGTCTGCATGCATCGCTCCCAGGCGCTACCGTCGCCATTGTCTGTGCCAACGCAAGCCGCCTGTGCATCCGTCAGGCGAGCTACGGAGACATTAGTCAACCTGATGGCCTGGTTATTTTTAACCATACAGGTACCTTGGGCAGTATTATAGCCGCTGGTTGCGGCTGGTGAGTCCATCCAGTCATCGTAAAAACCCTGTGACGGGTTCCCTCCTTGGGCGGTCGGATTGGCAGCGAATTCAATCACGTCGTATTTTTTGAGCTGAATACTACGGTCGTTAGGATCGTCACAGTTGAGTGCCGTGCGGGAGACGTAAGCGGTATTGGTGCCTTCCCCTATATAAGGTCCATCGAATGTCTGGCCGTTGACCGTTATGGTCCTGCTGTTTACCCAGGCGCCGGTTAGGGTGCTGCTCTGATTGCCGGCTGTGGTACCACCAATACTAATCGTTTTGGCAGGAGCTTGTGTGAGACACTGCCCATTACGGTCTTCGCGGGCTAAATATTGGGCGCTATCACGCTTGGCGCCATTTGCTGTCGGATCGTGATCAAACCGTATGATGTCACCTGGGGCCTGGGCGCGAGGGTTAGGGTCCGGACATGTTGAATCGGCACTGTAACTATATACCTTACGTCCGCTTATAGTAGACTCGGTTGGCCCTGTGAAAGTCTGGTTAAGGTACGTAATAGTATTTTCATCTTTCCAAGTCGCATCGGCGGCGTAAGCATGCTGAGACGGCAGCGCAAGGAACACTACTCCTAATAATAGGCCGCCACCTAAGACCGCCAGCACCCGGCGGTTCTTTAATAGAACGATATTTTTAAGACGTATTTGTATTTGCGCGGCAACAGCAAAAAGCCTTGATGTCCCACCTCGTTTGCGAGAATTCATACATTCAATATAGCACAACCCGACGAATGCAACAGGTTTTCATAAGCGGCTTAAAAGCATTGTCATAACATTAAAAAACGTATATTATGCTCTAAAGACAGGTAAAATCAAACATGCGCCGTATCATATTCTCCCTCGCCTCCATCGCCGTCATAGCCGGCGGGCTCACTATCTTTTCCGCCCAGGCTTATGCCAGCAAAAACTGCGGTGATCCTAACGCCGGTGGTATCACCACGTCCATTGATTTCGGTTGTAGCGGCACGGGTAACCAACCTATTGCTGACTTACTGTTCGCTATCATCCGTTTCCTATCTATCGGCGTAGGTATAATGCTGATAGGTTCAACCGTGGTTGCCGGGCTCCAGTACACTAGTTCTCAAGGTGATACCAACGCTGTCGCGAAGTCAAAGGCCCGCTTGCGCGCTAATGCCATCGCCCTGCTGTTCTTCTTGTTCGGCTTCGCGCTTCTTAACTTCGTGGTTCCAGGGCAGGTTCTGAAATGATCCCAGGGTTGTATACGCAATTTGCAGCAGCTTGTAGTGGTGGTTCGTTCTTTGGCTTTCCGACCTGGTACAAGTACCTTTCCTGTGGCCCTGACAATACCCCGCAACTGAATAACATCAACAATGTCTGGTTGGTCGGGGCTGCTGTCATCGAACTGCTTATCCGCCTCGGAGCCTTGTTGGCTATCGGCTTTGTCATTTACGGCGCTATCGGCTTCGTCACGAGCCAAGGTGAGCCGAATAAGACCGCCGAAGCCCGACACACTATCATAGACGCATTGGTCGGACTCATCATCGCCGTGGCGGCTACGACCATCTTGTCGTATATAGCCGGGAGATTTAACGGATGATGTCTGTACTTCAACAGCTCGCCGTCACCACAGCCACCAATTGTCCGGGCGGCGGAGACTGTACCGTCGGCTTACCAGCGGTCACAGCCGATCAAGGCGCTCTCCAGACAATACTCCAGGTTACTTTCGGTACTATCGCTGCTATCGCTGTCATTTCGATAATCGTGTCTGTGATACGCCTGCTCCTGACTACTGGTGACCCGGCCGGAGCTTCCAAGTTCCGCGAGGCACTGATATATTCAGTCGTCGGTCTGATCATTGCTTTGTCGGCCGAAGTAATCGTAACCTACGTGCTTAACAATGCGTAAATTGTTCTTCATCATCCTGGCGCTAACTGCCATTGTCTCTACCGGTCCTGTTTATGCCGCTCCGGTGGACCTGGTAAGTGGTGTGTGTGGTCAGACAGACCCGAATGACCCGTCGAAACCGACTGTGTGTCGGGACAATAAACCGACTGGCTCCAACCCTATTTATGGCCCGAGCGGCATCCTGACGAGTGTCGTTAAGATACTTTCTTTTGTCGTGGGCGTCATCGCCATCATCACGATCATGATTGCCGGTTTAAAGATGATTACTTCCGGGGGCGACTCAAGCGGTGTCAGCACGGCTCGCCGTGCGCTTATATACGCCGTTATCGGCCTCGGGGTCACCGCCCTGCTGCAATTGATCATCGCATACGTATTGAATAAACTGTAAAGGAAGACTATGAAGAAAATATTACTCACCGTCATGGCAGCCGTTACGCTTTTTGCGGCGGTTCCCGCGACACCTACGTTGGCACTGATTGATGCGGCCGCATCTAAGACCGAAGCCTGCACGGGCATCAACCCTGATGGCACGAACGCCTGCGCGGGCGCAGCCGACCCGTCGAAACTAGTAAAAGTGATCATCAACATCTTAAGCTTCATCGTCGGTATGTTGGCAGTACTCTTCCTTATTATCGGCGGTTTCCGCTACATCACCTCCAACGGGGACTCGAATCGCACCGGCCAGGCCAAGTCGACCATCATCTACGCCCTCATCGGTCTCTTCATCGTGGCCATCGCTCAGCTGATCGTAAACTTCGTGCTTACCCAAGCTGATATTGCCAGTACTCCGCCGCCCGCAACTAATCAATCCGGTACCCCGTAAGTCTTGTACGGTTTTTACTCAGTGTGCTATATAATAAAGTTATATTAACGAAAGGTTACTATGATTAAAAAAGTAAAAAACTTCATCGTTGCTGCCACAATGGCGCTGGCACTTGGTGCCCCGGCCGTCTTGGTAGCAGCCCCAACCTACGCTGTCAGCAATGGCATCACAAGCGGACTTTGTAGCGGCGCCACCACCGCTTCAGAAGGTACCGTCAACGGTGCGACCAGCACGGTCTCATCCGGTACTGGTTGTGCTAACGCACAGACAGATGGTACCGGCCAGATCGCCCGTATCGCCCGTACCGCCATTAACATCCTGTCGATCATCGTCGGTATCGTTGCCGTCATCATGATCATCATCGGAGGTTTCCGCTACATCACTTCTGGGGGCGACTCAGGTAAGGTCGGTTCTGCTAAGAACACCATCATCTACGCCATCATCGGCTTGATCCTGGTCGCCTTGGCACAGGTCATCGTTAACATTGTCCTGTCACAGGTCAGCCAAGTTAGCTAACCTTTCAGTCACTAATTAAAAAAGACGCCTTCCCGGCGTCTTTTTTAATGCACTATTTTAGCCCACAAAAAAACCACCCATGAAATCTCATCGGGTGGTTTTTTGTTACAAGACTTGGATTTTCTTGACCGTGTCCTGTTTGAGCTTGAGGAACTTGATCGTCAGAACGCCCTGCTTGAGCTGGGCATCGATGTCTTCTTCTTTGACAGGTACTGGCAAAGCGATGCTGCGAGAGAACTCACCCCAGTAACATTCCTGCAAGAAGTAGTTTTCGACATCTTCTTCGTTGCCAGCGGACAAAGTCCCCCGCACCGTCAAAGTATTGTCTGAAATACTGACATCAAGATCGTGGTTGTTAACGCCTGCAGTGCGAGCCTTAACTACCAGATACTCACGTGTCTCATATACATCAACAGCTAACTGACCGGGCAAGACATTGTCTTCTTCGTCCCATTCGTCAGTACCGTCAGTTGGTGCCTGCTGTTGTGGCGCCGGTGCGGATGAACCTAAGTCATCATCGCCCAAAAACGCCGCGGTTAATTCGTCCTCTTCCATCAAGAGATCGTCGTCGCGATTTCGTCGCGCCATAGTTGTTACCCTCCGGTTATGTCTTTCTACAGATACTTGCGTTTTTGTATTAATAGCAGTATAACTGAGCCGCTTACTCTTAAGCAACACCAGACCCCTTATTTACAACACAATAAACACAACGGGAATAAATGATAAGTTAATAGAGGTGGTTCACACTGCCCTGTATGAACCCGCTTGGACGAATTATCGGCTATCTGGCACCGTTCGTATGTTTGGATTGTGGCGATGAGGGTCTGTTGTTATGTAGCTGGTGTAGAAGCAGTCTGTCTCATGTCCAAAGCCGATGCTACAGATGTCTGACCCCCAGCTCCAAAGGCAAGGTATGTATCGCCTGTCATGATACTTTGACGGCTACCTTAGCCCGGACTTCTTATGATCAAATACTGGTGCGCAAAATGTTATTCAAGCTAAAGTCGGATCGGGCCGGCAGTGTCGCCATAGAAATGGCCGAGATGATGGCTCCCCTGCTCCGCCAGACGGACCCCACCTCCATCGTCACCTATGCCCCTACATCGACGCGTCGGGTGCGGAGCCGGGGCTATGATCAGGCGCAGTTGATTGCCAGGTATCTGTCCCGGAGTTCGGGCCTGCCCTACCGGCGCCTGCTTGCCCGCGTCGGCCACACCCGGCAGGTCGGCGCGGATCATCAGTCGCGCCAGAACCAACTCATATCCGCTTTTCGAGTCATATCTCCCGGGCATATAACGGGCCGCTCCATCATAATCGTCGACGATGTCATGACGACCGGCGCTACCTTAGAAACGGCCGCCCGGGTCCTGGTTGAAGCCGGTGCGACGCAGGTCACGGCTGTGGTTTTCGCAGCCGCCCAAAAACTGCTATAATCTCCCCTATTGCCTGGAGAGATGTCCGAGTGGTTTAAGGAAACGGTCTTGAAAACCGTCGTGCCGGCAACGGTACCGTGGGTTCGAATCCCACTCTCTCCGCCAAATTGTCTAGGCATGGCTTGCGCCATCTGTTAAACTAGTCAGGTCAAACCCCTTTGGAGAGGTACCCAAGTGGCTGAAGGGGACGGTTTGCTAAATCGTTAGAGGGGCGCGAGTCCCTGCGAGGGTTCGAATCCCTCTCTCTCCGCCAAATAAAAAAGACCAGCTTTGCCTGGTCTTTTTTATTTGTTATGAAGCGCCCAGCCTCGCTCGTTTCACTTCCCTTCCATTCCTGCTACAATACTGCTTATGGATCCATCGACTCAACCGGGAGGTCACTGGCAGTACGAACCCAAAGCGTCTGGTCAATCAGATCAAGCCGTCATGTCTTCAGACGATATGGCTCAGCCACATCCTTTTAGCCAGGCACCTGCGCCCCGGACAATCATATGGAACGCCTCGGAGTTTATCGCTCATGAAAAATCCATCGGCTGGTACGCCATACTTGGTGGCGGCACAGTCGTAGTCACGGCCCTTATATTCTTAATAACCCGTGACAAGATTACCGCTGGTTTCATACCGCTAGCGGCCCTATTATTCGGTGTCGCTGCCAGCCGTAAGCCCCATGAGGTGCAATATCAGATTGATGAGCAAGGTATCAGTATCGGCGACAGGTTCTTGCCATTTCATCAGTTCCGCTCGTTCTCAATCGTACAGGACGGCGCTTTCTCAAGCATCGTTTTTCAGCCCTTGAAGCGCTTCGCCCTGCTGACCTCGGCATATATCGATCCCAAAGACGAAGAAGCTATCATTGATATCGTTTCGGACAGCTTACCGGTTGAAGATCATGCTCCGGATCTCGTCGAGCAGCTGATGCGCCGCATCCGTTTTTAGGATTCCTTAAGCGTAAGCTTTGTAAGATATTCAACAGACCCCCATGGCGTATCGGGGTACACTTGAAATATCAAATGAGGAGGAGTCCCACCATGAAATCAACACCATTCAGTTTACGAGTACGTGAATACGAAGCCGTTCAACGAGAACGCCGCCAAAACTTTTTGGAGCGGATGGAACGAAAGTTGGAACAGAAACAGACTTATCGCCAGGATTTCTAGCGCCAGAGTTCAAAGAACCGGAAAGTAACGGCGTTCAAGTGACGGCGTGAAAGGTGAAAAAGCGTGGACATGTTTATCTCCTAGGATTACATTTATTTTTATCTCGCGCACCTCGTGTACGAAACGTATAATTCTAGACTATCAAAGCGTCCACGCTTTGCCTACCCCCTAACAATAATTTTATACGTTATCTTGATTGGCACGCTTCTTAACGGTCTGCTCCACGGAGCTAGCCAGCTTACTGCTCTTCTCGGTCGCCTTGGTCAGATTGTCGGCCAGGTCTTCGCGCCGCTCATTGAATTGGTGGCGGGCCTTTTCGCGGGCTTCCATTGCTTTTTGGCGAAGATGCTCGCGGCTTTCCACCCCACTGCGTGGGGCAAGGAGCATGCCGAGAGCGACGCCGCCGGCGATGCCAGCCATAGCACCCAACGTTATATATGCGTATCGATCAGTATTATCCATATTCGACATGATTTTCCTCCTAGGTTATTACGTCACTATAAGCTCCGCCGGGCTAGGAGACAGTAAGATTCCCTACAGACCCGCGCATAACAAAAAGACTTCTCGTAAGAGAAGTCTTTTTCGTGATTATGACTGGTGTACCCGACAGGATTCGAACCTACGACCTTCGGCTCCGCAAGCCGACGCTCTATCCAGCTGAGCTACGGGTACAAACTGCGTACGGCACATCACTTGCAGCACGTACAACAGATGACATCCTACCATATTTCAGCCTCTCTGACCAGTCCTCTGCTCGACACCTCAAAACTTGCCGCTAATCTGATACAATACTGAGGTCGTTTTGGAGAGGTCGCATAGTTGGTCTAGTGCGCTGCACTCGAAATGCAGTATACCGGCAACGGTATCGAGGGTTCGAATCCCTCCCTCTCCGCCATTAAAAAAGCCCTGATTGACCTGGGCTTTTTTAATGGTCCCGCCCCCTATTTCCTCCCCTGCTATACTGAATTCATGTCAGAAACACTCTTCACACGCATCATCAACGGTGAAATCCCTTCATATAAGCTATATGAAGATGACAAAACGTTCGCCTTCCTTGATATTCACCCGGTTCAGCCCGGACACATACTGATTGTGCCTAAGAACCCTGTGGAGTTCGTCTGGGATCTGCCGGATGATGACTACGTGGCGGTCATGATGACCACGAAAAAGCTAGCACTACGTATCCGTGAGCGCCTTGGTAGCACCTATGTACACGAAAGAATCATCGGCGTACATGTGCCCCATGCCCATGTCCAGCTGATACCCTTCAACCACCCTGATGAATTGCAGGTGCAGGCAGACTTTTCGGCCGAACCTGACCACAGTGCTTTGCAAGAGATGGCCAGTAAATTAGCGTAAGGGTGATACAATACCGGTATGGGAAGTTTCCTCATCGCTTTATTGTTCGGACTTAGTATCGGCACCTGGATTTATACGAAGATGGCCCGGCAATCCGGCTACGGCAATGCCAAGAGCGCGCTCTTGGGCGCCGGCGTCGCTGGTTTGGGCGTTTTCCTAGTACTGTTTACCTTGTTCAAGTTCGTCCTTGGCCTGAAATAGCCGTTTTATACTAGTTGCTGGTGTTTTTGTGCCAAAACTAGTATTATAAAGCCATGAATCAGATGGTGGGGACCGCGCCGGAGTTGGCGCTTGGTAAAAAGTTACAGACTGCCCGGCAAGCTGCCGGCATGACCCAACAAACGCTCTGTCAGCGGGCGAATCTCAGCTATTCGACGCTGGCCAAAATTGAGCGCGGGGCCATCAAATCCCCTTCTATCTTCACGATCCAGAGCATCGCAACCGCTCTGGGGACATCTTTGGACACATTACTTGATTTCAATCCGGCCGTTCCGGCGCTGAAACAACAGTCTAAGACAGGCATCCGCTTCGTCTACTTCGATGTCAACGGCTGCCTGGTACGGTTCTTTCAAAAAGCTTTCAGTGATCTGGCGGCCGACACCGGTGTCAGCGCCGATCTGATTGAGACGGCTTTCTGGCATTACAACGACGAGGTCTGTCGCGGTACCCTCAGTATCGAGGACTTCAGCCAGGCTATGGCCCACCGGCTCGACACCGAACCCTTTGACTGGCAGGAATATTATCTGAATGCTCTTGACCCTATGCCGGGCATGGCCGAACTCGTCACCTGGGTGGCTTCACACTACCAGGTCGGGCTACTGACGAATGTCATACCTGGCGCTATCGACAGCATGCGTCGCCGTGAATTACTGCCAAACCTGCACTACGACGCTATCATTGATTCCTCGGTCGTCGGTGCCGTCAAACCTGAACCGGCTATTTATGACGCCGCCGCCGCGATGGCTGGTGTTCCGGAGGACGAAATCCTCTTCATAGATGACTCGCGCCCCAACCTGATTACGGCCGAGAAGCGTGGCTGGCGCGTCATCTGGTTTGATGATTACGAACCGGCTTCTTCCATTGAGCGCATCCGTCAAGCGCTTGAACTCGCCGATTAGGCGAATCGGGCTAGATCGGCGGCTATGCTCTCGCTCTGGGCCTCGGCCTCAGCCATTTGATCCTTCGTCTGTTGTACGACTGTGGCAGGCGCATTCTTGACGTAAGAGTCGTTATTTAGTCGCCCTTGGAGTTGGGTAATCTTGACTGCAAGGTCGGCTTCTTTGGCGTGCAACTCGTCCCGATAACTTGCTAAGGTAGCGTCATCGATCTGTAGACGGGCTGTCAGACCGCTTGTAAGGGTCAGACCGCTGGTATTGGCTTCTACGATGTCTTTGAGGCCGCCAAGACGCCGTATGATGGCGCTGTTGTCGGCTATGACCGATTCACCGTCATGTTCCAGGACGACACCCCGGGCTTTGAGGCTTTTCGTGATGGCACGGACTTCGGTGACTAATGCTTGGATGTTCTCAAACTGCTTGGCTTTAGCCTTGTCGCCCACCTTGAGCGGTTTTGGCCAGGCGCTGGTAATCAGCAGGCTGTCGTGCTGCCAGTCCAGTGTTTGCCAGATGGTCTCGGTGACAAAGGGTGCGAATGGATGGGCCAGCGCCAGTACGGTCTTCAGGGCGTAAGCCAGGACCGAGCTGTTGCTGTCTGATTTGGACGCTTCGATGTACCAATCGGCCAGGTCATCCCAGATAAGGTCATGGACCACGTCGAAAGCCTCACTGAAGCGGTACTGCTCCAAATGGTCAGATATAACAGGTATAGAGTGTTGTATCTTATACAACATCCAGTGGTCAGCTAACGTCTTCGGGGCGGGTTTATCAGTCAATGAATCCTCGCCTACCTTATCTTCGATATAACGTGCGACGTTCCATAACTTATTGCAGAAATTGCGCCCACCGATTACCTTGGCGGTATCATAGCCACGGTTGACGGCCGGCGCTCTGTTCGTTATCAAGCCGATGCGTAATGCGTCGGCGCCATGTTCTTCAATGACCGGTAGAGGGTCAACGACATTGCCGACCGACTTGCTCATCTTTGAGCCGTCTTCTGCCATGACGTAGCCATGAATGTAGACTTCTTTGAATGGAACCTTGCCTGTCACGTACAGTCCGAGCATGATCATCCTTGATACCCATGGGTAAAGAATCTCGCCGCCGGTCTCCATCAGGTTGAGCGGATAAAATCGTTTGAAGTCTTCACTGCCGACCTCAAGAGTAGCGTACGGCCACGAACCACTGCTGAACCACGTGTCGAACACGTCGGTGTCACGGTGGTATGTCTTGCCGTCGACTTCGATGATTTCCTGGTCGACACGCTCGTCGTAAATCCAGTCATCGGCATCGTCGACGTTCTGGAAAGCTGGGATCGGAATGCCCCAAGCGATTTGGCGGCTGATGTTCCAGTCACGCAGACCCTCAAGGTAGTTGATGAGCTGGTCTTTTTTGCTGGCCGGATAGAAGGTAATCTCATCGGCCTTCAGGGCTGCGATAGCTGTTTTGGCGAGAGGTTGCATGTTGATGAACCACTGCTCCCCCAGTAAGGGTTCGATGACGGTGCCACACTTGTAGCAGTGGCCGACACCATGGCTGATTTCCTCGGTTTTTACAAGGACGCCGGCAGCTTCGAGGTCCTCGACGACCTTCTTGCGCGCTTCTCGTACTGTCAGACCGCGGTACTCGGCAGGAGCCTCGGCACTGATGGCGCCTTCCCTGTTTATGATCTGTATTTTCGGCAGGCTATGGCGCTCGGCGGCGTCGTAGTCGTTCTGGTCATGCGCCGGTGTCAGCTTGACCGCGCCGGTTCCGTAGGAGATATCGACGAAGCTATCGGCTACAATCGGTACTTCCCTGCCCGTCAGCGGCAACTTGGCGGTCTTGCCGATATAGCCTGCATAACGTTCGTCGTCCGGGTGAACGGCGACGCCAGTGTCTCCGAGCATGGTTTCCGGACGGGTGGTAGCGACGATGACTTCCCCGCTTCCGTCGGTCAACGGATACCGGATATACCACAGGTTGCTGGCTTCCTCACGGTGTTCTACTTCGATGTCGGCAAAGCTCGTACCATGGAAAGTACAGTAATTGACCAAGCGTTCACCTCTGTAAATCAATCCTTCATCCCACATGTTTTTGAAGGTCTGGTAGGCCCGCTTAATGATCTTGTCATCAAGCGTAAAGGTGAAGTGGGTCCAGTCACAACTGGTACCGAAGGCCCTGACCTGAGTTTCGAAATTTTGGCGGTTGCGGGCCACGAAATTCCAAACCTGCTCATATAGATCTTCCCGACTGAAGTCAAAGCGGCTCTTGCCTTCTTTAGCTAACTGCTTTTCGTATACGACCCAGGTTTCGAAACCGGCATGGTCGGCACCGGGCAGCAACAGGGTAGCGTCTCCTTTCATGCGGTGGTAACGTGCCGGGATGTCTTCAACGAATGCGGTGAGAGCATGGCCGAGGTGGAGATTAGCGTTGGCGTTCGGCGGTGGCATAACGATGCTGTATGTACCTTTGGCGTCTTTAGCAGGAATGAAGGCGCCCGCCTTCTCCCATAACGCATAAATGTCTTTTTCATATTCACCAGGGGAATACGCAGTACTTAGCTTCATTATTTCTCCGAACTCAACATTAAAACAATCTAAAAAATTATAGCATGAAACAGAGGTCACGTCATTGTTCACGTGAAAAGTAACATTAAGAAATCCTAAAGATTTTGAAGAAAGCCCTTGACTCTCATTCTCCAGGAAGCTCCTCCGAATTGTCACGTCATACGTATTGCGGCTATCTCAACAGGTAATACGACACCGCAATGGCCGTCGTCTACGGTACTAATGATTATAATCCTGATTCAGGAAAACACAAGAATTACATACTGAGGTTCGGATTGATATCCAAACTGAACGGGTCGGCTGTTTTCAAGGGGAAGCAGGCCCGGGTGGCGACCATGGCACCGTTATCCGTGCACAACTTAAAATCCGGGAATTCAATAGGGGAGGGTAGGGACTCGAGCAATTGGCGGCGTAATTCTTGGCTGGCTGCGACACCACCGGCGATGACGACGCTGGCGGGGGCGTACCTTTCGTAGGCCAGCAACGCTTTACCGACGATCGTCTCGATGGCGATACGCTGGAAACTGGCAGCGATGTCCACTTTCTGTTTTTCAGTCAGCCGTTCGGCCAATTTGAACGAAGGGAAGGTAAAGTCTTCTCCGATAAGCTGTTGCGCCAGCCGCAGTACCGCCGTCTTAAGCCCCGAGAAGCTGAAATCATATTCACCGCTCATCTTGGCTTTCGGCAGGGAATAGGCGTACGCGTCTCCTTCTTGGGCGGCTTTGGCAATGCTCGGGCCGCCAGGGTAGGGAAGGCCGAGAATCTTGGCTACCTTGTCAAAAGCTTCGCCGATGGCATCATCCTGCGTCTGGCCCAGCAGTTCATATGTGCCGTGATCCTGAAAGAGTGCCAATTGGCTGTGTCCGCCGGAGACGATAATCGCTAACATCGGGAAAGCCGGTTGCTCGGAGCGGGCCGAAACGGCCGGTACATCTGACACGGTCAAGAAGTTAGCATAAACATGCGCTTCAACGTGATTGACGGGATAGAGTGGTTTGCCGAAGGTAAGGGCGAGCGTGCGGGCGGTTACGACACCGATGAGCAGTGAGCCGCCCAGGCCGGCGCCGTAGGTGACAGCGATGCCGTCGATATCATCCCAGGTCATATCGGCCTGACGGAGGGCCTCATCGACGGTCGGAATGATGACCTCGATATGGCTGCGGGCTGCAATCTCGGGCACGACACCTCCATAGATGACGTGCTGATCCATGCTGCTGGCCACGACATTGCTCACGAGTTCACGGCCATCGCGTACGATAGCCACCGCTGTTTCGTCACAGCTGCTTTCAATTCCTAAAATCACCATTTGCCATCTATTGTATCAAATGGCCTACCCCTATTGCTTTTGCAATAAATATGGTATAATGCGCTAATAAATTAAAAAGTAAACAAAAATATCATCTATGGAAACATTCATCCTCCAATTACTAAGTGAAAAGGGCCTCCCGGCCGACCTCGATGAAGCTGTTCAGGAACAGCTTATTCACGATTTGTCCGAGCGGGCTTCCAACTTAGTCAATAAGCGCATCATCGAATCATTGAGTGACGAAGATGCCACCGCCCTTGAACATCTCGTCGACACCCAGCCCGAAAATGCCGAGGCCTTCCAGCAGTTCATCGCCGAACACGTCCCGAACCAGCAGGAAATTACCACCCGCGCCTTACTAGAGTTCCGGGCCCTGTATTTAGGAATCCAAGCATAAAAAGAGATTGATGCCATGTCGACCGAGACCGCCCCACAACCGATACCGCCAGAAGAGCAGTTGCCGCCACCGAACTACGAAGACCAGGCTGAGCTTGAGAAGCATCTGTCGCTGCAGATCGTCGATGTCTCGCGCGGTGTCGTCGAGAACTCGGTTGACCACGCCGACGCATATATCGGCGAGCAGACCACGCAGCGCGGTTTCAAAGGTTTCCTAAAGAAAATCTGGCATGGCAACATCGCCCGTGATTTCATCCGCCAGCGTGAGATTCAGCGCGGTCGCAATGAGATCATGGAATCCGATAACCTGTACGCGCTGCAGGGCGGCACGGAGCAGGATCACGACCAAGCCATGTCGGCTGTCGTCGAGCGCTTTACCCATGAATACGCCACCTTACATGACGGCGAGTACAACGAGAGCATGGACGAGACCGACCATGGCGCCGAGTTACACGACGGCCTTAAGTCGCTCGTTAAGCAATATGCTGACGGATCGATGGGCGCCGAAGATTTACGCGAAGCCCGCACCCGTTTACTGAATGAATACGGCCGCGGCCTGAAACAAGAAGACCGAAACAAAGGTTTATTGTTCGCCGACAACATCCTGAAAGTCGCTGAGCATGCCAAAGCAGCCGCTGCCCACGGTATCGGCCTTGATCGCATCGAGACCGCCCTGACCGGCCGAACCGGTGAAGCCCGCGTCGGTGTCCGCACCGAAGCCCAGGAAACCCGTACTGACCGCCTGGTCAACAAACTGTACTCGACCAAAGCCGGCAGTCTCGTCAACGAAACCACCATTGCCGTCGCAGCCGGTGTCGCGATCTCTGCCAGCAAATGGACGACCCAGAAAGCCATAACTGCCCTCGGCTACACAGTCGGTATGGGTGTCGGTGCCGGTGTCATCGCCGGTGCCCGCGAACACGCCCGCATGGGCCAGGAGCGCCGCCAGCACATGCGCCAGATGGCTGAAGGGCAGGACGTACCGCTTGACAGCAAGAAGCGTCAGAAGCTCGAAGATACCCGCTACGAGACCGTTTCAGCCCTTGACCTTACCGCAGCCATCGAAGCTGCTACCGCCAGTCTTGATGCCAGCCGCCACGAATCGGTCCGCTCATTATTAGGCAGCCTGACCGAAGCCCACACCCGAGTCCGTAAGTCTGACGAAGAAGCCATCGACCTGCTGCAGTATTCCAGTAAGTTCGCCGTCGAATCCGAGCGGCTCGGTCTTGATATCGCCGCCGCCAAGGGCCGGGTCGCTTTCAAGAAAGCGCTCGAAGCACTGTCCGACGCCGATATGGCCTCGCTTGGTTTTGAGAGCCGGGACCCCGATGACATATATGACCAGGATGAGGCGCGCCTCGAAGAAGCACTTAACCCCGACCTTAATGACCGTGACCGTCTCTTCAACAAGATCCGTCGCCAGGAAACCCTTAAGATGGCCGCCGTCGCTACCGTCAGCGCAGTCGTCGTCGGTACCGCTATCCAAGAAGTCAGGTCAGTCTTCTCGGACTCCTTACAAGGAGTATTCGAGGGTAGCGACAATCAACAGGACCGTCGCACCCTTTTGGCCGGTCTCTTCAACCATGGCCATTTTGAAGCTGGCGGCGTAGGCCCGACCGGCTCGGTACAGGAAATATCAGCCAACGCCGGCACGCAGTTGCCGGACGGCTATCACCTCGGCCCGGTCGACGGTGGTAGCGCAGACTTGCTGGACGCCGACAACAATGTCGTAACCGCTCTTCACTTCGGCGAGGACGGCCATCTGACCGATGGCAGCGTCGACGCCCTGAAAGACCACGGCTTCAACCTGGCTGAAACGACCCAACAGTACGACACCACTACCACCACGACCGAAGACATCCCACGCACTCCGGATGAGTACATGAGCGCCCATCCTGACCAGTTCACCGCCATCCACCGTGAACTCTGGTACGACAACGACACCTCCGCCTATGACCAGAACGAGCTTCTCCTTGACTGGGGCGGTGCCAATGGTACCGGTATGGATGAACATGGCAACTACGTATTCAATGTCAACTCGATGTTGCAAGACGGGTCATTTGCCGAGGGCCAGTCGACCGACGCTCATAACATGATCGTGAACGGTCAGATGAAAATCGCCCTGTCGGTTACCGAAGGCACTCAGTCACATGTCTACATGGTCGACGTCGATGCTAACGGCAACGCCGTCATCGATCCGAACAGCTACATCGGCCAAAGCTTATTTGAAAACCGTGACGGGCAGACCCACTTCGTCGGCGCATTCGCCGAAGCCGTCCAGGTCACCGGCCAGGCATCTGACGGCGGCACCAATGTGCGCATGCTTGCAACTGTCGTCGGCGAAGGCCAGCCGAACCCCGGCGTCGATCATGTCGAGACGACCCAGGTAACCCATCATGAGCGCATCGTTTCCGCGCTGTCAGCTCCGGCTGAAAGGGAATTACCAGTAGAAGTGCCGTTCGTATTACCTGTTTATGGCCGGCGGGGACTTGAGCAGAGTCCGGCCGCCGAACGACCGGTTATCGAAGCCGGTTACTACGGCTATGGTCGCCAGACGCCAGAAGAATGGGCACAGGAACGCTCGCCTCGACTTCTTGAAAACCCCGATGCGGTGCTCAACCCTCGCGAGGAACTCGACTTCTACCGCGATGAACTCGCCCGCCGCCGTGGTGATGACTACGTAGCTGAAATCGATGACAACATCCGCCAGAGTCAGGAACTAGGCGGCTTGAATAAAGATAGCCGTCTGCTGGTCGTTATGCCGGTCGCCGGAGTAGCCGAGGCAGACAATATCTTCAAGACGCTTTCCCTATACGCTAAGCAGGATGAAGAAGCTCTCAAACAGACGACTCTGCTGTTGAACGTCAACTGGATTGATGATTCCGAGCAGGACCCGACCAAGCAGGCTGCTATCGAAAAGACCATGGCTGAAATCGAACGCGCCCGCCAGACGTATCCAAGCCTGAACATTGCTACCTTTACCAAGGTATGGACCCGCGACTGGGTTGATAACGTCCGTAAGGGCAAGATGTACGGTGAAGTCATCAAGACTTTGTATGACACCGCTGCTATGTCAGTCCAACAGGCCATGGCCAACGGCCAGATCGATAGTGACCAGGATCTCCTGATGGTTACCAATGACGCTGACGCTCAGGGTATGCACTCGCAGTACCTCAAGAACTACATCAAAGCCGAAGAGCGCAACAAGGATAGCGACGCCTTCGTCGGCCTGATCCGTTGGGGCAGTAAAGAAGCTGACCGCTTCCCAGGCTACAGCATCGCGACTTCGGTCATGCAGGTCATGAACCTCGTTAGTACGCGCAACAATAACGGCTACAAAGTGCAGCCTGCCACCATCGGGCCGAACTCGGCCTTCCGTATGTCGGCTTACGCCGCCGTCGGTGGTTGTGTTGACCGTAATGACGCTGGGGCAGGGGCTGACTCCGAACTTGGTCGTAAGATCTTGGCGGCCCGTGGCTTCCAGATCCGCAACGGCCAGAGTCCAGCATATGACCCGGGTTATACGAGCGGCCGAACTGCATCACGCCCGGCCGGCAGTAAACCGCGCACGGTTATCAAGCACGTCGCCGGCACCGATATTGATAGCTCAGCCGATCGTCTCCTGACGGCTTACCGCGAAGGCAAGTTCATTCCCCAAGCCTGGGGTCAGTTCGACCAAGGTGGCTACCAGCCGCGTGGCCAGAAGACCGGCGGCCGCTTATTCAAGCCAGAGAACGCGCTCGGTGTCCGTAACCGCTTTAAGTCGACCCGCTCGCGCGTCGAATTCCAGGTCAGCAACTTCGTGACCCATTGGTATCCCGACCAGGCGCTGGCGACATGGGGCTTGAGCGCCTTGTTCCCTCAAGTCGACGGCAAACCTGCATGGACCTTGGAACGCAAGACGGTCAGCAACGACGAAGGCCACACTTGGGACGAATACGCTTTTGAGTTCACCCCTGAAGGTGCCGCCTGGTTGCGTGGCCGTCTGGCTCGCGACAGCCAAGGCCGTGGCTACGCCGCTCGTATGCGCAACCGTCTGTACGAGAAGACGCCGGCTCAACTTGTTCGCCCCTCTTAAAGGGTCGATGTTTGCGTAAACCCGACCGATAGTTCATACTGACAGATAACAAAGCACAAGGGGAAAGGGCACCATGGCTTCAGATAATCTCGAACAATTAACCCAACTTCGACAGCAGGTTTTGAACGAACTGCTGTCGTACAGCGACCAGCTGGCAACCAGCGAGGACGTCAGCTATGACACGTTGCTGTCTATCGCGCATATGACTGAAGACGCTCATCTGTTGCCAAAAGTCTTGGAAAAGATCCATGAGCTGACTGATGAAGACACCAAGGCCAACGCCTTGCTGGAGCTTTTGAATGAAGTGGAACTTCAGATGAACCCGGTCGTTCCCATTGAAGAATCCAGCGAAGAAGCTCCTGAAGAAGAGCAGTCTGATGAGGTCTTTCTTCCAGAGCCCAACCAAGAGCACCACTCCGACCAGCAGTAGCGTATACTGATTGCATGAATATCCGCAAAACCGTCAAGAAAGTCATCCCAAAAAACCTGTTTCCGGCGATCGAACCGTACGGTCACCTGGTCGAATCTATCGCCTTCAATACCAAAGCCGGGTTTCCGGCCCGGGGTATGAAGGTTATCGGAGTGACCGGTACCAATGGCAAGACCACTACCAGTTTCCTGATTCACCGCATGTTGCATGAAGCCGGCTACAAGGTCGGTCTTATGACCACCGTCGCCTATGGAGTAGGGGACGACATCCGGCCGCAGGTACACCACATGACCAACGTGCCGGTACCGGAACTGATGAAGCGCCTGAAGTGGATGCGTAAACAGGGTGTTGAATGGCTCGTACTTGAGACCACCAGTCAAGCACTGGCACAGAACCGTGTCTGGGGCGTGCCGTACTCGGTCGCCGTCATGACCAATGTCACCCACGAACACCTTGACTACCATAAGACCTTCGAGCGGTATCGTGATGCCAAGCGCCGCCTCTTCAAGCTGGCCGACAGCAACAAGCAGGGGCTCCGCGCCGGTATCGTCAACGCCGAGGACCCGAGTGCCAAGCTGTTCATAAGCGACATCTTGCATCCTATTTCGTATGGGGTCGATGACGGTGCTGTCCGGGCTACGAATATTAAGCAGACTTCTGCCGGCAGTACCTTTACGGTGGAGATGGCCGACGAAAGCTATAGCATCACCTGTAACATTCCAGGCACCTTCAATATCTATAACTCCTTGGCCGCCGTCTGTGTCGGCCGGGTGGTCGGCTTAAGTCCCAAGCAGATCGAGCACGGTATCGCCGCACTTGAAAGCGTCGAAGGCCGCATGACCACGATTGAGGAAGGCCAGAAGCCGACCGTTATCGTCGACTTCGCCCACACGCCTGACTCATTCGAGAAGCTGTTCAAAGATTTGCGACCGGTCGTCAAAGGCAAGCTGATCGTCATGTTCGGTTCCGCTGGACGGCGTGATGAGGCTAAACGCGCAGTCCAAGGCCGACTGGCCGGTGAATACTGTGACGAAGTGGTCATTACCGAAGAGGATGACCGCGACGTCAACGGCCAGACAATCATGGAAGAAATAGCCGCTGGTGCCCAAGAAGCAGGGAAGAAGCGGGACAAGGACTTATTCTTGGTACACGACCGGACTAAGGCCATAGAATTTGCCATCTCCAGGGGCGCTACGAAGAACGACACCGTCGTACTCTTAGGCAAGGGTCATGAGAAAACCATCGAACGCGCTGACGGTGAACACCACTGGGACGAAATCGGTACGGCTCGCAAGGCTTGCAAAAAACTAGCAAAGTGATATAGTAATTCACTTGACCATCCGTGGCGGGACGGGCATTATGTAATCATAACCGTAATGGATGTTTTAAGTGGCTGAAGCGGACCTCACGAAGCTTGGTTTGAACACTCTGGATCATACCGGAGGAGAGCCGACGCCCGCCGATTACGACTACACCCAATATTGGGAAGAATATGGTGACCACCTGGCAACAGGTGGGCATGACGTTAGTCCGTTCGAAGCTGATTTCAGTGAGAGAACCCATTTACTCGAAGACGTCAGTGACAAGTGGCTGAATGGCCGGCTGCCGATATTTCACAGCAACGGTGACGCGATACAGTTTACTCGTAGGCTGACTCTCTTTAAAGCCAATATTGGGCACTTTAATACGCTCGGATCGTACGGTGTTAGCGACGTCAGCCGTGTGGCAAGCTTATTGCTGCAACGCAGCTTCTTTCCTGACGCATACCAAGTGGAACAAATCGAACTGGCCGATACGCTCAGTGCCATCGACGGGGAACCGTTAAAAGACGCTTCTACAGCCTTTGAAGCCGCTCAAGCCCTGCATATGATTATTGTCGCTGGAAATGATGACAAGAAACCGACGGACATCGTGCGGCATGCTGCCGCAATCTTTGAAGCGGTCGGAAATCATCCGGCCGCATCGCCACTCGTGCGCTTCCAAGCCAGGGGACATAAGGAAGATCTTGAAGTCCAGCAGGCAAATGATGATTTTCGTCACCGCGCCAACCAAGGAGAGAATACTACCGTACCACTCAAGCGTATCGAGGCGGCCGTCGGTGCCCAGGCTCTCCGCCTGCTTACGGCCATGAAGAACGAGAAGCGGTTGATGGCCGGCTTTTACTTCGAGAATCTCATACCACTACTGCTGCGCGATATGGCCGTCGAAGACCTACGCGAACGTTATGACAGTCAGATCGGTACTTTCGGGGTGAGGCACGCTTTCAGTCAGGAAGACGGTCGGCCGATCCAGGGCCTCAGTCCGAACCCGACGTTCGACACGGTCATTTACCGCGCTACAGACAAAGAAACGATCACTACGCCTGCCCAATTAAAGAGAGGGCAGGCCGGAAATGAAGATTATCTTCCGGTAGTCATTTTTGGCAATGGCGTCACGCTCCGTGAGATGCGTGGGATGGCGCAAGGAATTGCGGCTCGTCGTGGTTTGGCACGGCCGCCCCAGGAGCACCTGGAAGCGGCCGAAAAGCGGGCAGAGTTACAAGAGACCATTGCCGGTTACCTGTTGGCCGCTTAATCTGAAAGTGTAGATTCTTCCGGAAGAGTAGGCGTCGGTTCAGGGTGTTCAAGAGTAAAACGTTTATTCCGCTCTAAGGCTCGCTTCAAAAACTCCAAAGTCGCAGGATCGATCGGGATGGGCTGCGTTGACTCGGGGCTCTCGGGTAGCCCATCGGAATGTTCGGGATCGGACATGTTTAATCTAGTTTATTCTGCTCGAGGTACCCACTGTACCAACTATATTGTTTACCAAGGAAAGTGGCGATAAGTTCGGTACCGAGTTCGGCGGTCTTGCGGTCGATGTCCTGGAGCGGGTTGTACTCGACGACGTCGAGACCGATGACATTGCACTTCTGACCGACGTATTCGGCGATAGCGACGACTTCTCGGTAGGTGAGACCCTTCGGGTTCGGCATGCCTGCACCAGGGGCGTAGACCTTGTCGATGGCGTCGAGATCCAGGCTGACCCAGACATTCGGGGCCTTGGCGGCTAATGCGTCGATCTTTTCAAGCAATGGCGCCATGCCGTATTTCATGAGGTCAAGCATGGTGAAGGCCTCGAGGTTTTCGCGGGCGATCAGGTCGATTTCGGCTTGGTCGAGATCACAGCCACCGATGTGTAATAAATTTTCTTTCGGTAACTTGACCTGGTTACCGTAGGCTTGGGCGAGAGCAGGGGCTCCAAAACCCATCAGGCTGGCCAGGTGCATGCCATGGATGTTGCCAGTCAGGGTGGACTCGTCGGTGTTCATATCGCCGTGCGCGTCGAGGTAGACCTGGCCGATCTTGCCGTCGACGGCCGTGCTGGCGCCGGCAACTGTGCCAAGGTTGAGTGAGTGGTCGCCACCGAGGACGATCACTTTGCGGCCGGCCTTGATGGCCGTCTCGACCTGGGTCGCCAGGGCTTCGTTGACCCGGACGATTTCGTCGAGGTAGCGCAAACGGAGGTCACCGACTGATAGGTCGGCCCGCTTGCCGACTTCGATGTTGCCGGCATCCTCGACTTCTAAGCCGGCGCTGGCCAGTTTCTTAATAAGGTCTTGATAACGGAAGGCGTCCGGACCGACGTCGACGCCGAGGTTCTCGGCACCGAGGTCAAGGGGGACACCGATAAGGGTAGCTGGAGTCATGCCACCTATTGTAACAAACAAACGACCCCGTTCCTTAACTTCTCTCAATAGGATAGAGGCTAAGGAATAGGGTCGGGTGGGGTGGTACTGGAATTGGTTGCGTTGCGAGAGATGGGGAGGTGACCGGGTGGTCAGCTTCTACGCCATCTGCGCAACCAATTCCAGGGACGGAGGTGCGCGATGCGCACGTGTGGTGGCATCGCGCACCTCCTTAATTGTCCCGGTGGTGGATCAGCGGCGGCTGGTCAGAGCCTGGGGTCCGGATCGCGGACGGGTCTGCTGCCGGCGGTTGTTGTTGCTGTTGCTGGAAGCGCACTTGTCGGGCGGGCCGATTTCGAGAACCTCGTTGGCCAACTCGTCGAGCGCGTCGATGAACAGCTTGATCGTCTTGTGGACGAACTGGTAGATCTTGCTGAGGGTCTCGTTGGAGACCTCGTCCATGCACTTGGCGTCGCCGATCAGGCGGGAGGTGTCGAGGTGAATCGACAACACTCCGTCGTCGGTGTACAGCGTGCCCTCCTGGATGAAGGTGGCCATCGAGTTGATGACCTGGTCGAGCACCTCTCTGGCTGCGCGGTTGACGATCTGAACGTGGAACTGCACGCGGAATGCCGTGCCGGTCTTGTTGATCGCGACCGGTTGGCCAGCGAGTCGGATCGAGCCGAACTTGTCGAGCAGCCGTGACGATGTTGCAAGCGTCATGCTGAACGCTCCAGTTTTCTCTCTCCCTGTGGGAGTTGTCCACCGTGGACCGCGTTATTATACCAATTCTTCGTACTTTTGACAAGAGTATGATATTATGGCAAAGATGAGCGCAACCCCGTTCCCTTATGAAAATATCGACTTTAGCAACACTGATGATCCCTTCGCCATTGCGTTGGGAGAAGCACGCTTCAAATTGAGTCGTGCCGTGGCATTCGGACGGTTGTCTCTGAAACAGACTTACGTAATGTTGGATATTAATATGTCCAATGTACAGCACCGCACGGCCAGTTATAAATTGAGCGAACATTACCGCCGGGGTCTCTATGGACAAGCTGAAAATCTCGAAATCTCGGTTCCGATTCTAAATGCCAATATATTACGGCCACTCATTGCCGTCGGAGAAGGCTATGATTATTTTCAGGTTACCGGTTTACATGACGGACTCGAAACGACCTATACCGTCGACAGGGAAAACTACGATGAACTGTCCGAAGATCCGGCACTGCCGACCCACCTTATATTGCCGAAACTCGTTACGTATTCAGTGATTCCAGCCAACCAGCCCTTAGGTTGACAGTTCTCTCGATAATTCGCTATCATGAGAGAGACGGTTAGCACTCTCATACTGAAACTGCTAACTCTAAATAATCATGTTATAGGAGGTTAATCATGGCTGCGAATATTCAACCGTTGGCTGACTACGTCGTCTCTCAGACCGAGGAAGCCCAGACCCGCACCGCGAGCGGATTATACCTGGCCCAGGGTGCACAGGAAAAACCTAAGACCGCCAAGGTGGTTGCCGTCGGTGTCGACGTCAAACACGTCAAAGTCGGCGACCGTATCATTTATAAAGAGTATAGCTCGACCAACGTCAAGGTCGGTCCGGACGAGTATGTCCTCGTCAAAGAAGAAGATATTTTAGCAACGGTCAAATAAGGAGACAGAATTATGGCAAAAAAAGTATTCTACGATGATGATGCCCGCCGCCGAGTTCTGGCCGGTGCAGAAATCTTATACAGTGCAGTCAAAACGACGATGGGTCCCAAGGGTCGTAACGTCGTCATCAGTAAGAGCTACGGCGCTCCAACCGTCACCCACGACGGTGTGACGGTCGCTAAGGGCGTCGAGATCGCCGACGTCGATGACGAGACGCTCGGCTACAAAGTCGGTGCCGAACTGATCAAACAAGCCGCCAACAAGATGAATGAGACAGCCGGTGACGGTACTACCACGGTCACCGTCCTGACCTACCACATCTTGAACGAGGCCAACAAACTTATCGCTGCCGGTCACAACCCGATGCTGCTCCGCAAAGGCCTGGAAGCTGCTGCTCACGAAGTCATTACCAAGCTGAGCGGTATGGCCGAAGATATCCAGAGCAAAAAGGGTCGCGTCGCCGAAGTCGCTACCATCTCAGCCGGTGATGCCACTATCGGTGCGCTGATCGCTGACGTCATTGAGAAAGTCGGTAAGGATGGTGTGGTTACTGTCGAAGAAGGGCAGGGACTCGAACTTGAAAGCGAAGTCGTCGAAGGCTTCACTATCGACCGCGGCTTCCTCAGTCCTTACATGGTAACTGACACCGCCCGTATGGAAGCCACCTACAACAAGCCGGCCATCGTCGTGACCGACAAGAAAATTTCGAACATCCAGGAATTCTTACCGTTACTCGAGAAATTGGCCCAGGCCGGTAAGAAAGATCTCGTCCTGATCGCCGACGACGTCGAAGGCGAAGCGCTCGGTACTTTGGTCCTGAACCGTCTGAAGGGTGTATTCAATACCGTCGCTATCAAGGCACCGTCATTCGGTGACCGCCGCAAGGAAATCCTGAATGACATCGCTATCCTGACCGGCGCCACCGTCATTTCAGATGACCAAGGCTATACCTTTGAAAACGCCGACCTAGATTTCGTCGGTACTGCCCGCCGCGTGATAGTCACGAAAGATCAGACCACCATCATCGAAGGTGCCGGTCAGCCGACTGAGATCGCCGCCCGGGTCGACCAGATCAACGCTCAACTGACTGATGCAAAGAAGTTTGACAAGCAGCACCTGACCGAACGCCGGGCTGCCCTCGAAGGCAAAGTCGCCGTCATCAAGGTCGGTGGCGCTACCGAGACCGAGATCGAAGAGAAAAAATACCGTGTCGATGACGCCGTCGCTGCTGTCAAAGCCGCCCTGGACGAAGGTATCGTACCAGGTGGTGGCGTGACCCTGGTCAACCTCGTCAAAGCAGTTACCGCTGACGAGTCAGGTGACGCTGCGATCGCCGCCGGCAAGCAGTTGCTGGTGCGTGCCCTCGAACAGCCGTTCCGCATCCTTCTGACCAACGCCGGCCTGAACGCGGACGAATGGCTCCCGCTTGTCAAAGCCGCTAAAGCCGGGCAGGGCGTCAACGTCAACGAACCGACGCGCTTGGTCGACCTTAAGACCAACGGTGTCGTCGACCCGGCCCGCGTCACTCGTGAAGCCTTGCTGAACGCTGTTTCGATTGCCGGTACGGCCATGACGATGGGTGCTCTCGTTGTCGAAGTGCCTGAACCGAAATCTGCTGCGCCTGATATGGGCGGCGGCATGGGCATGATGTAAACTGTAGGTAGTCATGCCTTTACGGAAACCAAAGACACCACCACTCGAAGGCGCCAAAGTCTTCACCGCGACGCCGGCCAAATCCCGCCGGAAGTTGCTGACCGGCCTCGCGGCTTTCATCGTCATATTGGCACTCATCATCGTTGTGGGTCTGCTCGTCGGTCGGTGGTTAAGCCACCGCGATGACAACGATGATCCTGCGGCTAAAAGCCAGAGTGAACAACGCATCACGCAGTCTCCGCAAAGCGGCCAGACGCCGGCTGCTCCGGAACCGTCTGATTCGGCTGGCAGCAACCAGCTCAACCAATAAAAAAGCCCCTCAACCGAGGGGCTTTTTTAAAAAGAGGGCACTATTTACGCGGCGTTATGCTGAGTAAAGTAGTTGATTTCATTGACGACATCGAGCAAAGCCTGGGCACGGGCTTTTTCATCGGTGATGTTGCCAGCGGCTTCGTAGGCGTCCTTGATGAGTGAATGGTCATCAGAGGCCTGGATCATCATCATGGTAGTTCGGAACTTTTCTTCCGGAGACTGCTCCAAGTGACCGACCAATGGTGACAGTTGCTGCAGGGCAGACTGTTTGATGGCGGCTAAATCGTCGGTCGGAACGTCGGCGACGACAGCGCTGTCAGTCTGAGGGCTGACCGTCTGTGGCTCGACCGGTGCAGCGACTTCGTTCACGACGGCTTCAAACGGGTTGTCACTCGGTGCGCCGACGGTCGGTGAAGCGGCCGGGTTGTCACTAGTAGTAGTTACTGAATCGTCTTTAGGTTCGTCTTGGTGCCCAAACATTCTGTTCCCCTTATGTCAATTTTATCCTTACGTTATACTATAGCCAGTACTCGTACTAAGCACAAGGATTTTTATGCCTAACGCAGATTTGCCGACCTTTGATCCGGCGGCCTTCAACACCGAAAGTTACGTCCAAAAATATGATAAGCCGTGGGGCTATGAGCTGCACTGGGTGCCAGCAGGTTTGCCATACATGGGCAAAGTGCTGCACATTAACGAAGGAACCCGCATCAGCTTACAGCTCCATGACGCCAAGCAGGAAAGCTGGTTCTTATTCAAGGGCCGCGCCATGATCATCTGGGAGAACGACCAAGGCGAACTGGTAGAGACAGAGATGCAACCTGGCCAGGGCTACACGACTCAGATAGGCCAGCGTCACCGCCTGGCCGGACTGACCGATTGCGACATAATTGAAGTTTCCTCACCAGAGCGGGGAACAACGTATCGTCTGGAGGATGACTATGCCCGGCCGCACGAAACGCCTGAGCAACGTCAGATCGAGCGCGCTTGACGACCGGCCGGTTATCCGACTGGTCCTGGCATTGCTCTGCTCGTCGCTGGTAAGCATCGGGCTGTATGCGTATGGCGCCTGGCGTAACCAGAGCCTGTTGTACGAATACCTGGTCTGGAATCTGTTCCTCGCCTGGGTACCATTATTGTTCGCCGCTATCGTTATCAAGTTGTTGCGACGGCGGGCCTGGTCCAACTGGTTGACAATGCTGTTCAGCTTCTTGTGGCTGAGCTTCCTGCCGAACAGTTTTTATCTGATAACCGATTATGTCCACCTCCGGGAGATCGAACGCGTCGACATATTGTTCGACGTCGTCATGTTCACTTCGTTTATCTTTACCGGACTGGTGGTGGGGTTCCTCAGCTTGTTCCTCGTACATCGCGAATTGGTAACCCGGGTTGGTAGGCGCACCAGCTACTGGCTGGTCGGCCTCGTGTTGTTCGTCTGCAGTTACGCGATTTACCTCGGCCGTGACCTCCGCTGGAATACCTGGGATATCCTGGCCAACCCGGCCGGCATACTGTTTGACGTCTCGGATCGTCTTATCAAGATCGGCCACGAACCGCAGATGGTGCTGACGACGTTGTCATTCTTCATATTGCTGTCAACGCTGTACGCCATACTATGGGAAGCTGTCAGGGTAATCAGGGACCTCGAAGCCTAGTCCTTATCTGTTATACTGGGCTAGATGAAAGAGCGTTTTGAATTAGCCATCCAGGCTGTCGTGGCTGATTTATTCAATCAGACAGTCACTATCGAGCTGACCCGACCCGATGAACAATTCGGCGACTATGCCACCAATGTTGCTTTGCAGTTGGCGAAGCCGCTCAACCAGAACCCACGGCAAGTCGCTGAGACTATCGCTGACGCCATCCGCGAAAAGCTGTCCGGCAGCACCAAAGAAGTGACCGTAGCCGGGCCCGGCTTCATCAACCTGACGGTGGCTGACCCGGAATTGTTACGCGCACTCGATGAGCCATTCACGCAGACATATGCCGGCCAGAATATCATTGCCGAATACTCCGACCCGAACCCTTTCAAACCGCTACATGCCGGCCATCTCTACACAACGTTAGTAGGAGACTCGATCGCCCGGTTGATCGAGGCTGGCGGAGCAAATCTGACCCGCCTGAACTACGGTGGTGACGTCGGGCTGCACGCGGCCAAGAACATGTGGGCAATCTGCAAGTATTTCGGCGGTGAAACCCCTGAGAAACTGGCCGAGATCGACCCTGAGCACCGGGCTGACTGGCTCGGCGAGCGGTACGTCGAAGGTAATACGGCGTATGAGGATGACGAAGCGGCCAAGCTAGAGATAATCGAATACAATAAGCGGATTTATGGACTGCACGACAGCGGGGACCATGCATCGCCATTCGCCCGGATTTACTGGACCTGCCGCGAGTGGAGCTACGAATATTTTGCCAAATTATACGAACAGCTTGGCGTCAAACCATTCAACCGTATGATTCCAGAGAGTGAAGTCACTCCTCTCGGACTTGCCACTGTCAAAGAGCAGCTCGAAAAAGGTGTCTATACACAAAGTGATGGGGCAGTGGTCTTCAAGGGCGAGCCTTTCGGATTGCACACCCGCGTCTTTATAAATTCCCAAGGTTTACCGACGTATGAGACCAAAGATGTCGGCCTGTTGCTCACCAAATGGCAGGATTATCATTTTGACCGTTCACTCATCATCACCGCCAATGAGCAGAGCCAGTACATGGAAGTCGTCTATAAGAGCATCGAGCAGTTCGCCCCCGAACCGGTCAGTCGCAGCCAGCACCTGACTCATGGTGTCGTCAAACTGACCGGCGGCGTCAAGATGAGTTCCCGCAAAGGAAATACGGTGCAGGCAGTCGACATCCTGGCCGCTGCGACGACGGCGGCTCAGAAAATCTCGGACAAGGCCTCCTATGATACGGTTCTGGCGGCGGTCAAATACGCCTTCATCAAGCCGCGTATCGGAGGTGACATCATCTATGATCCGCTCGAATCTGTCAGTCTGGAAGGTAACAGCGGTCCGTACCTGCAGTACGCCCACGCCCGTGCCTGTAGCATCCTCGCCAAAGCCGAGGCCGAGACCACTCTGACCGGAGAACTTGATGCCGCCGAGCGGAGCTTGGTCCGTAAGCTGACCGAATACCAGGAAGTGGTCAACCGATCGGTCGCTGAGTTGTTGCCGCATCACATTTGTACATACTTGTACGAACTGGCCCAAGACTTCAACCGCTTCTACGAACACAACCGTGTCATCGGCGACCCGCGGCAGACTGTCCGCTTGGCGCTGGTCCGACAGTATGCCACGGTTCTGCATGGGGGCCTGACATTGCTCGGTATCCCGGCACCCACCAGCATGTAACGGCAGATGAGAAATATTTCATAGCCTACCGGCAAGTAATTCGGCACAATATCAGGGTAGAGGAGGGTATATGACCGTACAAAAAACCGATGATGAATGGAAATCAGAACTGACACCTCAGCAATACAAAGTTTTACGCGAAAAAGGCACCGAGGCACCGTTTACCGGCGCTTTACTTCACAACCATGACGGGGGCGACTATACCTGCGCCGCCTGCGGTAACGTCGTATTCACGAGCGATACCAAGTTTGACTCCGGTTCCGGCTGGCCGAGCTTTTACGATGTTTCCAACACTGAAGCCGTCAGGCTGGTAGAAGATAAGTCTCACGGCATGTCCCGCGTCGAAGTCGAGTGCGTCGTCTGTGGCAGCCATCTGGGCCACGTCTTTCATGATGCGCCTGAACAGCCGACCGGTTTGCGGTATTGTGTCAATTCGGCTGCTTTGGGATTTGAGAAAAAAGCTTAGACCGCGGCTGAGTCGTAGTACTTTTCGCCCCATGAAGCCATCTGCTTGAGAACGGGGATGAGGTCGGTACCCTTGGAGGTGAGGGTGTATTCGATACGTGGCGGTACCTCGGCGTAACTCCGCTTGGTGACGATGCCATGGGCTTCGAGGTCATCCAGGCGTTGGCTCAGGGTGCGCGGATTGATGCCGCCGACAGACTTTTCAAGTTCGCTGAAGCGCTTCGGACCGGCGCTCAAGTCACGCAGAATGAGGGCAGTCCACTTGTTGCCTATAATCTGCATGGCATTGGCAATACAGCCAATCTTGGGTTCGATCTGCATAGTCATGATAATTACTTTACTTTGTATAGCATTGTGCTAAACTAGTAATACTATACTTAATATACCATAGAGGAGTCACATTTGAAAGTACAAGTCATCTTGGGTAGCACCCGTCCCGGCCGCGTTACAGAAAAAGTTACTAAATGGGTCGCTAACAGTGCGGCTGCCAGCGGCAAGGCAGAAATAGAGATCGTCGACTTGGCCGATTACTCATTGTCTTTCCTTGAGGAGCCGATTTCACCTCAGTACAACCCTGACCGAAAGCCAGCACCTGAAACCGTCAAGTGGTTGGATAAGTTAGCCGAAGCCGATGCCTACATCTTCGTATCCCCAGAATACAACCGTGCCTTACCAGCTGTTCTTAAGAACGCTTTGGACCACGTCGCATTTGAGATGTCCGACAAGCCGGTTACCGCAGTGACTCACGGTAGCACCGGAGGTGCTCAGGCGTACGCGACGCTCAAAATGATCCTTCCAGCCTTAAACGCTATCGTCATGCCAAAGAACGTGTACGTACAGTACGGTAACCTGGCTGACATCAGCGACGACGGGGAACTGTCAGCTGAGTTGAAGGCTAACCCATGGGGCCCACAGGGTCCTCTCGATGCAGCCCTTGAGCAGATCTTCAGCTACGCTGAAGCCCTCAAGCCTCTGCGCGGTTAATAACCGTAACCCGAAGAAAAGAGCCCTGGCGAGAGGGCTCTTTTCAATTTAGGGTATACTAAAGGCAATATGACAGAGATAGATAAGACGATTGTCCCGACAAAGTTACTGTGGGTCGACTTAGAAATGACCGGTCTGGACGCGCAGAATGACGTAATTCTGGAAGTTGCTGCCATCGTTACCGACTTTGATTTCAAGGTGCTCGATAAGTACGAAGCGGTCATCTGGCAGTCTGACGAAGCTTTGGAGCGCGGCAACGAATGGGCCAAGCAACAGCACGCCTCCAGTGGTCTTCTGGAACGGGTTCGGATGGCTGGCCGCCCGGAAAGCGACGTCACGCACGAACTCGCGGCTTTCGTCAACGCCCATTTCGGTGACGAACCTGCCATCCTGGCAGGGAACAGCATCCATAATGACCGCATCTTCATCAAACGCTGGTGGCCGGAAGTCGAAGACTTATTGCATTACCGCATGCTCGACGTCAGCAGCCTGAAGATCATCATGCAGGCCAAATACGGCGTACCGTTTGAAAAGACCGAAGACCACCGGGCCCTCGGTGACATCGAAGCCAGCATAGCTGAACTCAAATTTTATCTTAAGTGGCTGCGGGGAGGCTCGGCGTAACATGGACCATACGACCGTTGAAGCGTACATCCTGAGCATGCCGGACGCCGTCCGTGACTACCCGTTCGGCGAAAGCGTGGCCGTTTATAAGTTCAATGACAAGATGTTCGCCCTTATCACCGAAGGCAAAGAGCCGGTCCAGATCAGCTTGAAATGCGATCCGTTACTCGCCCAGACTCTGCGTGAGCGCTATGAGACCGTTCTGCCGGGGTACCACCTTAATAAGAAGCACTGGAACACGATTATCCTGAGCGGTCAGCTCAGCTGGGACGAGGTCCAGGACCTGATTCGTCACTCCTACCTGTTAGTCAGCGGCGGGTGAGTCCTGCTTGGCCTGCTTGATAAGCAGTGTCGTGTGATCGTAACTGGCGGATAAGATCTGCTTGCCGGTCTGGCTTGAAATATTCTGATAGGTCGTCTGAAGAGATTGCTGATATTTGGTCAGCTTCTCAATGAGGATCTTGTTGAAGGCGCTGTCGAACGTACCGGTGGTGATGGCGGCGTCCAATGTCTTATTGGCGAGCACGTCCTGGCCGAGCGCGATTTTCTTCTCGTCGAATTTGACCCCGCCTTCCGCCAAGAAGGCAGTCAATTGGGCCGAGTCGGTGCTGACGGTCATCCTGGTGGTAAGGGCATCGGCCTTGGTGTCACTCGATACGGTCTGTTGCGTCCAAGCGATTTGGCTTAGCCGCTGAATTTCAGCTTGTTGCTGCACGATAGAGAAGTATTCGGCGACATTCTTGTTGCCGCTGCCCCTGATGGCCGCGAAAGCCGCGAAACCGAGCGTCAGCACGACTAAGATAATGATGACTAGGATCAGCGGCTTCGGAATACCACTGAGGGGGATTTTTTTGGCGCTCGTGTGGCTAGGATTAACGATGAACTCGTACGCCGAGGGGTCGGCGTTATTCGGCGCCGGGTAGGTCGGTAATGGCTGAGGGCCTGGCGTATTCAGCGGGGGCACGGCTCCGTAGGGCACTGGCTGGTTGCCCGGTTGAACAGGGTAACCAGGTTGCGGCTGCTGGCCGGGTGTCTGCCCGGGGCCAGGATTTTGTGGTTGCATAGAGGTATTTAACCATAAGTGGCGTACAAGAAAAAGCCGCGGAACAGGGGAATTGCTATACAATAAGGCTATATGGACGCTGTCGAGGAGATCAAATCCCGCCTGAACATTGAGGATGTGATCGGTGAGTATGTCGAGCTAAAGCGGGCCGGCCGTAACTTCAAGGGGCTGAGCCCGTTCAGCAATGAACGCTCGCCCAGCTTCATGGTAAGCCCTGACAAGCAGATCTGGCACGATTTCAGCAGCGGCAAGGGTGGCAACATGTTCAGCTTCGTCATGGAAGTCGAGGGCCTCGATTTCAAGGGTGCACTCGAGCTGCTGGCGCGCAAGGCCGGGGTCGATCTGGACCAGTTCCGCCAAGGCCCGGGCCAAAATAACGGCAAGCAGAAAGAACGGCTGTACGAAGCGCTGGAACTGGCAGCCAAGTTTTACCAGACGCAGTTTGCCAATAACCGCGGTGCGCTCGAGTACGTGCTGCAGAAACGCCGGTTCAGCAAAGAAACCGCGCTGGCGTGGCAACTCGGATACTCGCCGAACCAGGGCAGGGCGTTGGTCGACTTCATGAGGTCGAAGAAGTTTACCGAGCAGGAGATCAAGCAGGCCGGCCTGCTGAACCAATATAAGAGCGATATGTTCCGCGGCCGCATCATGATTCCGTTGGCTGATCCGCAGGGGCGGGTCATCGGCTTTACCGCCCGTCTGTTAGAGGACAACCCCGACGCGCCGAAATACATCAATACGCCCCAGACGCCACTCTACGATAAGAGCCGGCACGTCTACGGCCTGCACATGGCCAAAGAGTCGATCCGCCGCAACAATTACGTCGTCATCAGTGAAGGCAACCTCGACGTCATCGCCAGCCATCAGGCCGGGGTCAAACAGGTCGTTGCCACGGCCGGCACTGCTCTGACCGAGCAGCATCTCAAGGCGCTGAGCCGTTTCACGCATGACGTCCGGCTGTGTTTCGATGCCGACAAGGCCGGCCTGAACGCGACCGAGCGCGCCATCCCAATTGCGAGCAAAGTCGGTGTCACACTGAGCATCGTCTCGATTCCGTCAGGCAAGGACCCCGACGAACTCATCAAACAGGATCCCAAGATATGGGAAGACATCATCACCAAGCCGCAACCGGCCCTCGACTGGCTGATGGACCGCTACAAGTCGCAACTGGATATCACGACCGCACCGGGTAAACGCCAGTTCAGCGATGTGCTGCTACCGACGGTGCAGGCTCTGACCGACAGCGTCGAAAAGGACCACTACATTAACCGTATCTCAGAAATCATCCAGATCAGCCGCGAGGCTTTGTTCACGAAATTAGACAAGACCCCGGCCGCCGGCAAAGCGACCCTCAAGAAGACCGCCAAACCGACCGAACTAGATCCGTTGCTATTGAACGCGAAGCGCGCCATCGGCTTACTCCTCAGCATCATGCTGGTGCAGCCCACCATGCGAGACACATTGGAGCGCATGCCTGAATACATTTTTGAAGATAACGCCTCGCTGATCCGGACTTTTCTCCTTGAGAACCGCGACTTCAACATCAAGCAGGCCACCGCTTTGCCAGCCGAACTGCGCGAGTATGGCAATGAACTGCTGCTGCAGTACGAAACCGAGTATCAAAACCTCGACGGGGTCGAACTGGAATACAACGCCAAGCTCTTACGCCAGGCCATCATCGACAACTACGCCAAGTACCAGACGCGGCGCCTGGGTGAGGCCATGGGCACCTTGAGTGAAGAGGAACAGCGAACTTTGCTGGCGAAGGTGGCGGCGTTGAACAAGCTGCGACGCTAGAGTCGCAAATGTTGTATTAAATGTGATATAATAAAAGTAATAGGTTTTACCGGAATACATTCGCTTTTTACCAAAAGTGCCGGTGGTGACCAGTCGATAACAAAAAGAATGCAAATAACGAACCATAGCTAAAGAAGGGAAGTTTTATGCCAAAAGCACCGAAGCCAGACGCTGCCGCTCCGACACCTGAGCAGCTCAAGCAACAAATTATCGAAAAAGCTAAGAAAGACGGTCACGTCAGTCAGCGCGACATCTTCGCCGTCATCACCGACGCGCCGGAGAACGCCGAGCTGCTCGACAGCCTCTACACCGAGCTGGCTGACGCCAGCATCGACATTACTGCCGACGAACCCGAACCCGTCGAATTAAGTGCCGACTGGGCCGTCGAAGAAGAAGAGGAACCGGTCCCCGAGGCGCAGGTCTTCATCGAAGACGACGTTGCTGATGACTCCGTCCGCCTTTACCTCCGGGAAATCGGTAAGATTCCGCTGTTATCAGCCGAAGAAGAGCTCGAACTGGCCCACAAGGTCATCACCGGCGACAAGCGCGCCAAGGACAAGATGGCCGAAGCCAACATGCGTCTTGTTGTCTCCATTGCGAAACGCTATGTCGGCCGTGGCCTTGACCTCTTAGACCTGATCCAGGAAGGTAACACCGGTCTGCTCCGCGCCGTCGAAAAGTTCGACCCGGACAAGGGTTTCAAATTCTCCACCTACGCTACCTGGTGGATCCGCCAGGCAATTACCCGTGCCATCGCCGACCAGGCCCGCACCATCCGTATTCCGGTCCACATGGTTGAGACCATCAACAAATTGCTGCGCACCCAGCGCCGCCTGACCCAGGAACTGAACCGCGAGCCGACCAACGAAGAAATCGCCGCCGCCATGGAAATCGAAGTCGACAAGGTCGAGCACATCATGAAGATCAAGCAGGACATCTCCAGCCTGGACGCCTCGATTCGCGACGAAGATGAAGACACCACGCTTGGTGAGTTCATCGAAGACGACCAGACCGAAGCTCCGGAAGAGTCCGCTAACAACCAGCTCCTCAAAGAGCAGGTCCGTGACATGCTCGGTGCCCTGACCGAACGCGAGCAGAAGATTCTGAAACTCCGCTTCGGCCTCGAAGACGGCAAGAGCCACACGCTTGAAGAGGTCGGCCAGGAATTCGCCGTCACCCGCGAACGCATCCGCCAGATCGAAGCCAAGGCCTTAGCCAAGCTGCGCAAGCACCGCGACGCTAAGAAATTGCACGACTACATCAAGTAATTTTTGTATAATGGCCGGTATGCAACAGAACCAGATCGTCGGTATCGCCGGCCCCAACGGCAGCGGCAAGGACACCGTCATGGAGTTCCTGTCCGCGAATTATGAATATCTTTTCATGTCGGCGACCGATATGCTCGCTGCTGAGCTGAAGAAACGGGGACTGCCACTTGACCGTATCCATAAGTCCGAGCTGAGTGCCGAATGGCGCCGTGAGCAGGGGTATGGGGTCATCGTGCAGAAAGCCTACGAAGCCTTCATGCAGCAGGCCACCACGTACCGTGGCCTTGTCGTTGGCAGTTTACGCCACCCGGCTGAAGCTGACGTCATTCACGAACTCGGTGGCATCATGATCTGGGTCGACGCCGACCCGCGCGTCCGATATGAGCGCATCCAGGCCGTCGACCGGGGCCGGGGAGCGGAAGACCGGATCAGCTACGAACAGTTTCTGGCCGACGAGGAGCGCGAGATGCACCGCCAAGGCAATGACGAAGCGACCATCAGCGCCGCCGACGTCAAAGCCAAGTGTGACATCACCTTGTTCAACGAGAACGACATGATCGCGCTCGAAGAGCAGATCCGCCAGTTACTCAAACTCGAAAAGTCGGTATGACTTCTTTAGAAACGTTTCAACAGCGTTTGACCGATGAACTGTCGGCGTATGCGGCCCAGCAGTTGGCAACCGTTGAAGCCAGTTATGGCGCTGAAGCCGGTAAGGCCTGTCAGCGTCTTTTTGATGAAGTCGGAACTGACACCGGGCGCTGGTGCGGCCTGCTGACGCTTGTCGGCTACAAATTTGAAGGCGGCACCCATCCGGATATGATCATCCAGGCCGCCCGCGCCATGGAAGTCATGCACGCCAGCGCCCGTCTGTTCGATGCCGGTGATGCTGAAGCTGCCCAGATGGGCACATATATGGCCGAAATAACCCTCGCAAACCTCGAAGACGCCGCCGAGACCGACCGCCTCAAAGTCCTCAGTATTCTGAACCGCAGCAGTCTGCTGCGCCTGAACGGCAAGACGGCACACTACGAGTTCCTGAACCCGATGCATGTCGGAATGGTTCTGGCCGGGGCGGATTGCCACGCGACCGATGATATCACACCATTCATGCAGGCACTTGGCGCAGGTGACACGACTGCCGCCCGCCAGCTGGCAGCCGATCTGGCTGGGAGCTGGCCGACCCAAGCTCTGGTGGCGTTATGTGATCTCCAAGAGGCACGACTTGCAAACATCGCTGTTTCAGGTCAAAATAGTGCCAACGTAAAGGAGTGACGATATGGCCGAGCCCCACGCTGACTTAGTAGTCGCCGAAGAGGCGCGCCGACTACGCCCCGACATCACTGCCGTCGCCGAGTTGGCGGGGGGAATAGCCGTGGACGCATTGTCTCCTCAGGCTGAAAGGATCACCAAAGAACTTTTCGGCACCGCTGAGGTATTCGAGGGCGGGCAGACCGAAGCGGTCGGCTTTTATGCCGCGCTTCTTGCCCGGTACGACGTCGTGGGTACCTCAGACGCTCAGACCGAGCGGCTACGTGCCCAGCAGGTCGGTCAGCTGATCGCCGGCCGCACGGCCCGTCAGATCCTTGAAGAAGCTGGCGCGAAAGCGGGAACTTCGCAAACCGTGTATAACCGCCGCAGCGCTCTCGTGAAAGACTTCCAGGCCGCCTTACCACCTGAAGCAATGTCTGCCTTACTGGCTCATTTCAGGCAGAATGGGGAATTGCCACCTCAGTTACCAGTCGATGCATCGAGGCAGGTTCCGAAGCAAAAGCGTGAGCAACCCCGCAACGCCGCACCGGCCCGTGAAAAGGTGGCTGATTCGGGTGATGTCTCGGGTGACCCGGTCAGAGACTACCTTAAATCCATCGGTAAGACACCTTTGCTGACGGCGGAAGAAGAGGTCGACTTATCCAAAGCCATCGAAGCTGGTTTATACGCAGGACATCTGCTCGAAACCAAAGGTGATTCGCTCACTCCCGGCCGCCGCCGCGAACTCAATCAGCTGGCTCGGGAAGGGGAAAGTGCCAAGAACCTGATGATCCAATCCAATCTCCGGCTGGTCGTCAGCCTCGCAAAGCGATATACCGGCCAGGGCATGGAGTTTCTTGATCTTATTTCCGAAGGCAATCTCGGACTCATCCGCGCGGTGGAAAAGTTCGATTATGAGAAAGGCTTCAAGTTCTCGACGTACGCCACCTGGTGGATCCGCCAGGCCATCACCCGCGCCATGGCCGATAAGGCGGCCGATATCCGGCTGCCGGTTCACTTGCAGGAACAGGTCAATAAGGTCAGTCGGACTGCCCGGCGTATGACGCAGGATTTAGAGCGAGAACCGGATGACGAAGAGCTGGGCCTGGAACTGGATATGACTCCGGCCCGGATCGCCGAACTGCGCAATTACGGCCGCCCGGTGCTTCGGTTAAACTCGAAAGTAGGTGAGAACGGCGAGACAGAACTCGGCGACCTATTGGTAGAGGATGCTCCGGTCGATCAGGAGGCTCAGGTTGAAGCCGATGACATGCGTGTCAAACTCATGTCAGAAATGCGTGCCGTGCTCGATAATAACAAACTTCAGTATGACGTCCTTGTCGCGCGGTATGGACTCGGGGGCGATGCTCCCAGGACGTTGGAGCAAATCGGCGAGCAGTTCGGATTAAGCCGCGAACGTATCCGGCAGATAGAGCGCGAAGCTACCACGGTACTCAGGAAACACGCCAATGAGACAGCATTCGGCAGCATGCGCGACTATCTGACGGGATAGGCTATACTTATCTGTAATGGCGGAGCGCAAGAAACTAGCGATCATCGACGGCAAATCGGTTTTTTACCGTGGCTATTACGCCATGCCGACGCTCGCTACCCGCGACGGCACTCCGACCGGCGGCGTGTACGGCTTTGCCGTCATGGCTCTCGAGGTCATCAAGCGTCTGAAGCCCGACTACGTCTGCGTAGCCTGGGACAAACCAAAAACCAATATCCGCCGACGGCTCGAACTCTACCCCGAATACAAGGCCGGTCGCAAACCAGCCCCACCGGATTTTTATGAGCAGGTTCCGTTACTGCACGAATTACTGCAGGCATTCGGCTGGCCGCTCTACGAGCTCGATGATTATGAAGCTGACGACATCATGGGTACGCTGGCCGTACAGGCGGCCGCTGCTGACGTCGACACCCTCCTGATCACTTCCGACATGGATATGCTCCAGTTAATCAACGACCACGTCAAAGTCTTCGCCCTGAAAAAAGGCCTGAGCAACATAGATTTGTATTCACCGGAAAGCTTCGCCGCCAAGTATGGCATCGACGTGCATCAATTTTTGGACCTCAAGGCGCTGAAAGGGGACTCGTCCGATAACATTCCCGGCGTACCTGGCATCGGTGAGAAGACCGCCGTGCAACTGCTGCAGGACCACCAGACCCTCGATGGGATTTACGAAAACATCGACCTTATCAAAGACAGCGTCCGCAAAAAACTGGTCGCCGGTAAAGACTCCGCCTACCTGAGCAAACAGTTGGCCGCCATCTGGACCGATGCACCCCTGACATTCACGCCTGAAGATATGGACGGGCAGGGCGCGCACCCAGAAAACATTCAGAAATTATTAAACCGTTTTGAGTTTCGCACGCTGGCGCGCCAGTTACCTGAGATAATGCAGATGCCGACTTCGGATGCCAAACTGGATGTCAGAAAGGACGGCCTCAAGCCGTTCGCTCTGACGGATCTGACGGATGCCACCCAGCTGGCTGACATTGCTGTCGATCTGCCGCTGATCTGGCTGCCGTATTATGACAAATCACGCTCGGCCATCAACCAGCTGGTCGTGGCTGAGGCGGACGGCAAAGGCTTCATCATTACAGCCGAACAACTGGCAGACACGACCGTGCAACAAGCTTTAGCGAGGCTTGGTTCAGCCGGTACCTGGGTGACGTACGACTACAAGTCGCTGCTGAAGCACCTCAAAGGCTGGAACATAACCCCGCCCAAAGATGTTTTTGACATTCAGATCGTGGCATTTATCCTGAACTCGCTGCAGCGCGACCTCTCCCTGGCCGCTTTGGCAGAAGAATACCTGGACTTATCACTGACCGCCGAAAATATTACCGGCAACGATATGATCCGTCTCGAAGTTGCAGCGGCAGCCAAGTTGTACGCCGCCATGCGTACCGAACTGCATAAGACTGACCACAAGCGCCTGCGGAAGCTCTACGAGACCATCGAGCTTCCGGTCATCCCCGTGTTAGCCGACATGGAACTGGCGGGCATAGAACTCGACACCGCTTACCTGAAGAATTTCGCCGGCGAGGTGAACAAGACGATAGGGGAGCTAGAAAAACAGATTTATGAACAGGCCGGACAAGAATTCAATATCGGATCCCCCAGCCAGCTGGCCGACATCTTGTTCAATAAGCTTGATCTGCCCAAGGCAGGGGTCAAGCGTGGCAAGACAGGCTACTCGACGGCCGCCAGCGAGCTCGATAAGCTCCGTCAGGTTCACCCGATCATCGACCTGATCACCCAATACCGTGAGGTCAGCAAGCTCAAGAATACCTATATCGATACCTTGCCGGAGCTGGTTGATGAACATTCGCGGGTTCACACTACCTTTAATCTGACGATCGCCCAGACTGGCCGTCTCAGCAGCACCGACCCTAACTTACAGAACATCCCGGTCCGTACCGACTTGGGTCGCCGCATCCGGACGGCCTTCGTCTCCGGGAAGGGTAAGTCACTGGTTAGTGCCGATTACTCCCAGTTCGAACTTCGCCTCGCAGCCGTAATGGCTGGAGATACTGAACTTATCGATATGTTCAACCGGGGTGCTGACATCCACCAGGCCACTGCTGCCCAGGTATACGACCGCTCGCCGGAAGATGTCACCAAGCAGATGCGCAGTGCCGCCAAGACGATCAATTTCGGCATATTGTACGGCATGAGCCCACACGGTCTGAGCATCGCCACGGGCATGACCCGCGAGCAAGCCGTCCATTTCATCGAGCGTTACAAAAAGTTGCGTCAACCGCTATTCGACTATATGGATAATACGAAAGAATTTGCGCGCAAGAACGGCTACGTCGAAACAATGTTCGGCCGCCGCCGCCCGATGCCAGACATCCATTCCAGTAATTTTATTGTTCGCCAAAGTGCCGAACGGGCTGCCATCAATATGCCCGTGCAGGGTACCGAAGCCGACCTGATGAAGATGGCGATGATCACCGTCGCCGAGCGTCTGGCCGCCCAGCATAATGACTGCAACATGTTGTTACAGATCCATGACTCGATCCTGATCGAGTGCCCGACCGAAGTAGCGCAGCAGACTGCTGACATGCTCAAAGACATCATGGAAAACGTTTACGAGCTGCCTGTCCGACTCGATGTCGACGTCACCATCGCCAAGGACTGGGGCGAACTATGATGAAAGCCTTTAATGTCGGCATCAAAGCCCTGATCGTCCGGGAAGGCAAGATATTGCTGGTGCGCAGGGCCGGCGACTACCAATACTGGGATGTCCCCGGTGGCCGCATCGATGATGACGAGTCCATAGAGGCCACTCTCGACCGTGAACTTCGTGAAGAGCTGCCCAACATCGAATCGTATGACAATCAGGGCATAATCGACGCCTATCGTCTGCACAAGGATATCAAACCCGATCTGAGCCTCGCGCTGGTGTTTTACCGGATCGAAGCCACGTTTACCGGCGGTGAGCCTGAACTAAGCGTCGAACACAGCGAATACCGCTGGGTCGACCTGGCGGAAGCGGTCGAGATGGCTGACGTCGTCTGCAGAACCGCTATAGCTAAAGTCTGAAATCTCACAGACATCACTTCACGTTACCTTATAGTCTAGGAGTACTAGGGCGCAACTTCTCCACGTGTTTATTTGCTTGTGCCTAGAAAGGGAGTGGATGCCACAAGTAATGCAGCCTGAGTACGGGGATGATCGTCATGGCAATGTCGAACACATGATTAACAATGCCTTGCAAGAGGCGGTGGACGAGCAATTCAGGGCTATCGTTGAACAAGCCAGGGTCATTGAAACGACCGGTAACCTGACGTTGACCGCGTATCACGCGGGCCAATATATGGAACTGGGCGGTCCGGCCGCGCGGCAGTTTTTCGGTCAGCCTGAGCTATAATCAGAGCCATGGATGAAGCACTTCTCAAACAACTGACCCGCCAACTCAAGATTCTCAACCTTTGGATTACCTTTTTCGGCACGATCATAGTTATCGCGTTAGTTACGCTTGGTATCTTGCTGTACCAGGTGATCAGCTTTACGCATCGGATCTCTGACCGGGTTGACAGCACCCAGCAGTCGCTCAAAGACAATCTCGATGTCAAACAGAAGGTCTGCGATAATTCCTCAGTCACTTCGGTGGTAAACCGTTACACCGACGTCTGTAAATAGTTGCTACAATGGATGCATGATACGAGCGATTGTGTTTGATTGTTTCGGCGTACTATGCACGGATGGCTGGCTCCCTCTCAAGCGGGAGTACTTCGGTCACGACCAGGAACTGTTTGACCAGGCCGGTGACATGAACAAGCAGGTCGATGCCGGCCTGGCCGACTATGAGGACTTCCTGTCATCCGTCGCTGACATGGCCTCGATCAAGAAAGAAGAAGTCCGGACCCGTATCGAGGCCAATCCGCCGAATCAAGAGCTGTTCGACCTTATCAAAACGCTGAAGGCTCATTACAAAATCGGCATTCTTTCCAATGCCGGCGCCAACTGGCTCCCTGATATATTCACACCCGAACAGCTTGAACTCTTCGACGCGGTCGCGCTTTCTTACGAGACAGGGGTCAATAAACCTGGGCAGGCTGCATATCAGACGATTGCCGAGCGTCTCGGTGTCGAGCCGGAAGAATGTCTCTTCACTGACGATCAACCTGCCTTCTGTGAAGCGGCGGCAGCAACTGGCATGCAGGCCATAGTTTTTACTTCGGTGGAACAGTTCAAAAAAGACCTGTCGGCAGTTCTTGCATAAATAACGCTTATGTGATATTATAAGCGCATCCTACAAGGGGTGTTATAGATTATGCGATATTTCTTCGGCTTCCTCATTACTATCGGTCTTATCATCTTGGCCTTCGTCCTCATTATCAATCTGACAGGACGGGGCAGTGATACGAGTACCGTTCAGTCTGGGCAACAGTCCGTCTTGACCAGCTACGCCAACACTACCAAAACGACCCGTCTCACCGTCGACGGTATCATCAATGCCGACGAGCTACACCGCCAGGTCCAAATCAGCGTCGGTCAGAACCAGGCCGTCATGAACGTCATCGGTGGCTACAACGGCAACGTCATCAAGTTCCAGAGCTACGAAAACAACCAAAACTCATACAGTGAGTTCTTATATGGTTTGCAGGCCGCCGGCTTTAATCGCGGTGACCCGGACCCAAAGAAGTCTAATGAAAGCGGAGCCTGTCCGACCGGGCGTCGTATTTCATTCGATGTCTATGACGGCAACCAACGGTTGCAACATTACTGGACCACCACTTGTGGCGGCGGAACCTTCAAGGGTAACCTGGACGCGGTACTGGCGCTGTTTCAACGGCAGATTCCTGATTACGACACGCTGACCCGCGACGTCGTCTACTAACCGATTCGAAATACTAATCTCTTATGAGTATCACAAGCTTTTCGCAAAGCCGTCGTGTGCATCCTCAGAGCTCCCGCCATCGCGGCACTGGGGCAGGTGATCGTGATGTCCTTTTCGCGCACCATGACCTGCACGTTTTCCTGGAACACGTCAAAAGCGTAATCTTTAATGATCGCGATTTCAGGCGGTTCCTCGCGTTTGCGGCTGTGGCCCAGCAGTATGTTTTGCAAACTATCCATACTAGTAGTATAGTCGAATATAAGGCATAAGCGTCTAACAAAAATATGACATTAGCTCTAAACCGCGAACAACCACCATTGGTAATCAACCGTTTTGGAAACTTATTGACTACTAAGGTAGCCCTCGAGCAACAGGGCCGGCTTCACCGGCGAGAACCCTTGGCAAAAATCATTGGTAAAAATGGGTTACGCGAAACTACCGCGCGCGATCTTCTACAAGCTCCGATTGCAGAGACCGAAGCGGCTCCGGCGGTCGAACCCGTAGTATTCACCGGGTCTGACAGTAAAGTATGTGTACGTGCTCTCGAAAAACTGGCGCGTGCCCGCGTAGACTCTCACCACCGCGCGAACGCCCGACTGATGTTAACTGATATGGGCCTCGAGGATGTGGCCAACCGGGCAGCCAGGGTATCGGAACTTAAAAATAAGTGGTTACCTGAATGGGTAACAATTGACGAACCAAAACAACCGGCAGCCGAAGGTTCAGTGCCTATTAATCCCGACCTCGAACACCTGGAGCCGCTTACGCAAGATCAGATGGATGCATACGAAGATCTTATTGCTCGCTGGGAAGCCAAGCCTGTCACCCCTCCCGAAGAACGCGACGCCGCACTTGCCGACTACCCGACAGGTGTAGTTCCGATAGTACCGTCACCTCGCCAAAGCGAAGACGTTGCTCACGCCGCCTAGGCGTATACTTGAAGAATGCCAGAATTACCAGAGGTCGAAACGGTTCGGGCCGGCTTGCAACAGCTGTTGCCAGGCCGTGTGATCGCTCGTGTGCGGCATGACACCCCGAAGAGTTTTCCGAACGCCCCGGCGGATGTCGAGGTCTTTCTTATCAATGCCACTGTCGCCGAAGTGCGGCGGCGCGCCAAAGTCCTGTTGATCGAGCTGAACAGTAAATATAGCCTTATCGTCCATCTTAAGATGACCGGCCAGCTGGTGTTCAGGGGTGAGCAGAACTTTGGGGCCGGCCATCCGAACGACAGTCTGATCGGTGAGCTGCCTGATAAGACGACCCGTGTGACGATCGAATTCGAGGACGGTAGCCGCCTGTATTTTAACGATCAGCGTAAATTCGGCTGGGTCCGACTATTGCCGACGGCCGAAATACCCCAAATAGACTTTTTCAAAAAGGTTGGCCCCGAACCACTTGCGGCTGACTTTACCTGGCAGATCCTCAAAGAGCGTCTGACCCGCCGCAAAAACACTTCTATCAAAGCCGCCATCCTCGATCAAACGGTCATCGCGGGAGTGGGGAACATCTACGCCGACGAAAGCTTATGGGGTGCTAAATTGCATCCGGCAACCCTCGTTAAGAATGTCTCTGACGCGAAGATAAAGGCACTTCACCGCGCTCTGGTCGACGTTTTACGGCTGAGCATAGACAAGGGCGGGTCAAGCGACCGCAATTACGTTGACGCCGAAGGCCGCCGGGGCAGTTATCTGGCGTTCGCGAACGTCTTCCGGCGCGAAGGGCAGGCCTGCTCACGGTGCGGGCGGATAATCATCAAGTCACGCGTGGCCGGCCGCGGTACTCACACCTGTCCGCATTGTCAGCCCGAGCCTATGACCGCGTAAGCGTCTGGAGCAAGCGGGTAACATCGCGTGAGCTACGCAGGCGGTAGCGGGCCAGCGTCCGCTTCTTGCCAACATGGACGCTATAAGCGCTCTGGGGCATGACTGCGAAGGTGTCCTCGTCGGTAATGTCATCGCCGATCGCTAGCACGAAATCATGTTCGTGAATCAGCCATTCCTGGGCGACCCGTCCTTTATTGACGTCAGCCGGACGGATCTCAATGATCTTTGAGCCGCTCTGTAACACAAGATTATAAGGGGGAAGCAGATCACGGAGGATGTGCTTGAGGATGGTAGTGTTCTTTGACGAGTGATAGGCGGATGCTCGGCGGTAATGCCAGACGAGCGACCATTCTTTTTCTTCCACGAAAGCACCAGGGGTCAGTTCGGCGTATTTTTCGAGTACGGGCAGGATGATGGACTTCCAGCTATTATCAAGGTGACTCGTCTTATACCAGTTCTTACCTCGACGTCGGCGGAACAGGGCCCCGTGCTCTGCCGCCAGAGCAATTTGAAGGTCGCCAAACCAGGCTTGCAGGTCATCCTTGCTGCGCCCGCTCAGAATCACGACCTCGTTGGCCGGATCGGCGGTCAGTTTCGAGACAAGTTCATAGACTTCAGCACTCGGAGCGGCCTTGGACGGATCGCGGGTAAATGCGGATAGGACGCCGTCATAATCGAACAATAGCAGCCGCTTGCGGGCAGACGCGAAACGTTGCACCAGCAGTTGGCGGTGCTTGCCGGTCAACTGGTGTGTGCGGCTGCGCGACGTTGCCGGGGTGCGGAGGGTGCTCATGAAGCTGCCGGCCCATTCGTGTACGGTGAAATCTGAAATCTGCTTCTGCATGTTCTTCAGGCGCAGACGCAGTTCATCTTTGGGCATCGTCAAGGCGTGCTTCAGGGCCGCTACCGATGTGGCTGGCTTCTTGGGATCGACGATCAGGGCGTCACTCAATTCTTCGGCGGCGCCGGCGGTCGAACTCAGAATCAGCACGCCTTTCTTACCGTTCTTGCTGGCGACGTACTCTTTAGCGACCAGATTCATGCCGTCACGGATCGGGGCGATGAAAGCGACGTCCGCCAACTGGTAGAGGGCACTCAGCGTCTCAAACGGCAGGGAAGTGAACATGTAATCGACCGGCAGCCAGCGTTTGGTGGCGTAGGTGTCGTTGATGTCGCGTACCAGTTTCTCGACTGATACTTTCAGCCGTTTGTATTCGGCGATCTCTGTCCGTGATGGCATCGCCAGCATGACCATGACGACCCGGCCGCGCAGATCGGGGTTCTGCTTGAGGAGGGTCCGATAGGCCCGCAAGCGTTCCACCAGACCTTTGGTCGGATCGAGCCGGTCGACCGTGAGGATGACTTGTTTACGGGCATATTTGCGCTTAAGGCGGCGGAGTTCGGATTTGATCTTACGCGAACGGCTGGCTCGGGAGAATTTGGCGTAATCGATGCCCATCGGAAAGTCCGATACGCGGGTAACGTGGCCGGTGGATACGACCTGCTGACCGGTGACGATACCACTGTCGAGAGCCTGGCAGACTTCGAGGAAGTTAGAGGTATAGCTCGGCGTGTGGAACCCAGCCAGATCCGCACCCAACACCCCCTCGACTAATGCACGGGCTTCCGGAAGGGTGGTAAAGACCTCGCTTGGGGGGAAGGGAATGTGCGAGAAAAAGCCGATTTGCTGACCGGCGCCGTTCTCGCGTAGCATAGCTGGCAGCAGAAGCAGCTGATAATCGTGCACCCAGATGATACTGTTCGTTTTGGCCATGGCGGCGACCGTATGCGCAAACAGATCGTTAACCTCTTTGTAGGCCGTCCACCAGCTTTCGGACCGGTCATCCGACAGAGGCAGGTTGTGCAGGAGGGGCCACAGAACGCTGTTGCTGTAGCCGTTATAGTAATCCTCCAGCTGTTGCTTGCTCAGGAAGACCGGGTAACAGTTGTGCTTGGCCAGCTCGGTAGTAATGGCTACCTTGTCGCTTTCAGTCAGGTCATCGCTTGGCACGCCCGGCCAGCCTATCCAAATATTGTGGCTGTCGGTCACATATGAGGACAGGCCGGTGGCCAGACCACCCACGCTTGGATAATATTCGAGCCCGTCATCGGTTTTTTTAACGCTGACGGGCAGTCGGTTGGAAACAATGATAATATTCGGTTGCATCGCGTTACTATAGTTTTAACATAGCAATACGGCATCTCGAAGTGAGTTAGCTCACACCGGCTTGGTACAATGTAAGTGATGACTACGACTTTAACAGGAGAAAACAGTGCTGCCATCGCCGCTAAGCTCAGTAAGATAACGACTGATTTTATCGCTGCGCATGGCGACTTAGGCTATGAACGCCTCGACGGCGAGGAGGCTGATTTCAATCAACTCAGAGAAGCCACCCACTCATTGCCGTTTTTGGCCGAGCGCAAACTGGTGGTGTTGCGTGCCCCCGGTCAGAACAAACAGTTCGCCGAGGCGATCGAGGCCATCCTGGCTGATGTGCCCGACACCACCGATCTCGTTATCGTCGAGCCCAAACTTGATAAACGGTCGGTCTATTTCAAAGTGCTGAAACAGAAAACGACATTCGTCGATAACCCGGCAATGGATGAACGCGCACTGGCCCGGTGGCTGACCGAAGCCGCTAAAGCCGAAAAAGGTAATATCAGCCAAACCGATGCGCTGTTCCTCGTGGAACGGGTGGGTGCTGATCAACAATTACTGAAGAACGAACTGGCAAAACTCATGCTATTCGACCCGCACGTCACCCGGCAAACCATTGAACTTCTGAGCGAGGCGGCGCCCCAGAGTACCATCTTTCAACTGGTCGAGGCCGCCTTCGCCGGCCGTACTGCCCGTGCGCTAGAACTGTATGACGAACAGCGTTCACTCAAAGTCGAGCCGCCACAGATCGTGGCCATGCTGGCGTGGCAGTTACACGTTCTCGCGCTGCTCGTGATGGCAGGGGACCGCCCGGCCGACACGGTAGCCAGGGAAGCCAAACTGAGCCCGTACACCGTGCGAAAGAGTACCCAGATTGCCCGCCAGCTGACGCCGAAGCGTATCCGCAGCTTGATCCATCAGCTTTTAGCGATCGATATCCGATCCAAGCAGGCGCCGATCGATAGCGACGAAGCTCTAAAGCACTACATCCTGATTCTCGGGCAATAAAAAATCGCCCGACTTAAAGTCAGGCGATTCTTACAGCTGAAGCCGAATTATTTAGCGGCTTTTTTGACAGTGGTCTTTTTTGCAGCTGGTTTTTTGGCGGCCGGCTTGGCGGCAGCAGAGGTCTTCTTGGCAGCAGCAGGTGCTTTCTTTACAGGAGCAGCGGCTTTCTTGGCGGCCGGCTTGGCAGCTTTGACGGTCTTGGCGGTAGCGGTCTTGGTAGCGCCGGCAGCTTTCTTGGCGCTGGCAGCTAACTGACGCTTCTGGCGGGCGACCTTGTTCTTGTGCAAGAGACCTTTCTTGGCAGCGGTGTCGAGCTTGCTCTGAGCCTTTGCGTGCGACTCTTTAGTGAGCTTCTTGTCGGCGGAGGTGAGTGCCTTGGTGAATTCCTTTAAAGCGGCCTTCAAAGAACGCTTAGTCTTGCTATTACGGATGGCGGCTTTTTCAGCGACTTTAACGCGCTTCTTAGCTGACTTGATGATTGGCATTGGTTAAACCCTTTTGTTAATTGATTAGTCAAGATAAAACTATATCGATATTACAACAGTTTGTAAAGGGGAGGGCCGTTATGGGCTTGCCCTGACCGTAACGCTTGTGCTACTCTGACTACAAACCTGTAAAATAAAAAATATGGACTCACAAAAACAACAGCTTATAGAGAGACTCCAGGGTGCTACGAACATCCTGGTAACTGTCAGTAACAACCCGACCGTCGACCAGTTGGCCGCCTGTATCGGTATGACATTGATGCTTAATGAGGCCGGTAAAAGGGCTACCGCCGTTTACAGCGGGGAAACGCCGTCTACTATCGAATTCCTGCAGCCGGCAGCTACCATTGAAAAGAACACCGATTCACTCCGTGACTTCATCATCTCGCTCGATATGTCGAAGGCCGACAAGCTGCGCTACAAGAAGGAAGACCAGGTCGTCAAGATCTTCATCACCCCGTACCGCACGTCTCTGAGCGACCATGACCTTATCTTCAGCCAGGGCGACTTCAACATCGACGTTGTCGTAGCCCTAGGAGTCAAGAGCCAGGAAGACCTCGATCAAGCCATTACGGCCCACGGCCGGATCCTGCACGATGCCGCCGTCGTCAGCATCAACAATACGCCTGATGGCAACCTCGGTAGCGTCAACTGGCAGGACTTATCAGCCAGCAGCCTCAGTGAGCAGGTTGCCAGCCTGGCCGCCAGCTTTGAAAACCTCAAGCTGGACGAACAGACCGCCACCGCCTTATTGACCGGTATCGTTGCCGAGACCAATCGCTTCAGCAATGCCAAGACCAGCGCCGCGACCATGGGTATCGCTGCCAACCTGATGTCCGCCGGCGCCAACCAGCAGTTGGTTGCCAGCGAGCTTGATAAGCCCGAACCACAATCGGAGCCTGAAGACACCCCTGAAACTCCCCAGGCTGAGGAAGACAACAGGGAAGACAATGACGCTGGTTCACCGGCTGATGAGAACGCCGACCCGACGGCCATGATCTTCGATCACGAAGACGAACCAGAACCGGCCGCCGAAGCACCTGTTGATGACAATCAGATCCACATTGATGAAAGCGGTAACTTCAGCGCCTTTACGGCTGCTCCGAAGCGTGAACGTCTGCCTGATGTCGAACCCGGCATCACTCAGAGCGGTAACAACATGATCATGCAACCACCGGCTAACAACCCGATGTTCACAGCCAACTCCGTAGCCGAAGACGAGATGTTCGGCCAGTCGACCGACCCGTTGGCAGCCCCAGCCCCGGCCCGCGACGCACTTTTAAGCCACGACACCGAGGTCGTCTCATCGCAACCGCCTACTGTTCCGCTGCCGGCCCCGGCTGAAACCGTGACACCTGCGCCACCAGCTCCAGAACCCACGCCCGCCCCGGCGCCCGAACCACAGCCGACACCACAACCGGCTCCAGCACTCGAGCAGGTACCTGCGCTGATATCCTTACCTGAACCGGCACCAGCGCTCGCCCCGGGGGCTTCCAGCGAGGCCAAGACTTTAGCTGACATCGAAGCCGAGGTCCATGCTAAAGAAGAAGCCGCCCGTCCTGACGAAGATAATGCCCGCGACGCCGTCAATGAAGCCATCGCTTCCAGTCCGAACCAGCCGCTCGAACCGATCGCGGCTTTGAACGCGCAGCCTTTGGCAGAACTCTCTCCGGAGCCGGCCACCGAGGCGCCATTGGTCGCCGAAACGGTTGCAGAACAGGTCTCGAACCAGCCGACACCGGCCCCGGGTGCGATGGACATGCCGCTGCCGACGATCGCACCACCACTGCCGACCACCATGCCACCTGCTAGCAGCCAGTCATCGCCGCCTCCCGGCCCACCTCCAATGCTGCCACCGTTCCCGCAGCGCTAGCGAAGTCGACATACTGTATTCTAGATAGATGCAAGGCCTCCTGCTCGTAGACAAACCCAAATCCTGGACCAGCTTCGACGTCGTCAATTACGTCCGTCGGATAGTAGCGACAGTAGAGGGTAAGAAGCCGAAGAACTGCAAGGTCGGTCATACCGGCACGCTTGACCCGCTTGCCACCGGTCTACTGATCATTCTGGTAGGCAAGGATTACACCCGCCAGGCCGAATCGCTGACCAAGCTTGATAAGGTCTATGAAGTCACCATGAAACTTGGCGAAACCAGTACGACCGGTGACGAAGAAGGTGAGAAGACGGCCGTCAATGATTTTATCCCGTCCAGGCAAGCCGTCGAGGACGCACTACTGAGTTTTACCGGCGACCTCATGCAGACGCCGCCGATCTTTTCCGCCATGAAGATAAACGGCCAGCGGGCTTACAAGCTTGCAAGAGAAGGCAAGGCGGTCGAGATGGAAGCGCGCCCGGTCAAGATCTATGCCAATACCTTCGAGAGCTATGACTACCCGTATGTCCGGTTCACCAGTCACGTCGGTAGCGGCACCTACATCCGATCGTTGGTCGAAGATTTGGGCCGGACGCTGGAAACAGGCGCATATATGTCAGACCTCCGTCGCACTCGGGTCGGCAAGTTTTCCATCGACCAGGCCGTCGCGCCTGACGTTCTTTCCGTTGATACTCTCGAGACACAACTGAGTAGTGAACAATAAGTTTATGACGAGCCTTGCGCCAGGGGCGCTCATCTGATAGAATATGTTTCATGATTACCAGTGAGAAAAAACAAGCCGCTATTAAAAGCGCCCAGGTCCACGATAAGGACACCGGTGGTGCTAGTGTTCAGGTTGCTATCGATACCGAGCGTATCAAGGAGCTGACCGAGCACCTCAAGGTCAACAAGAAAGACTTTGCTGCCCGCCGTGGTCTCTTGCAGTTAGTCGGTAAGCGTCGCCGCTTACTGCGCTACATCGCAGACCGCGACAGCCAGACCTACCTTGCTTTGATCAAGCAACTCGGCATCCGCCGTTAAAGTGTATAGATCAGGGCTCTCAAAGATTTGAGGGCCCGAACTTGTGCACATTAAGGTTTTAGCAGGGCGTAGTAGGCAGAGCGACAGATATATGCCACTCATTTAGCACAAGCCGAGCATATATTTGAACTGTGTTTGCTACATCTACCTGAAACAGAAAGACGAGGTACCATTTGAGTACTATCAACCCATACGGAAAAGAAATCGTAACCGTCAGCACCGAGCTATGCGGTAAGCCACTGACCTTAGAGGTCGGCCGCGTCGGCTTCCGCACCAGCGCCAGCGTCACTGTCACTTACGGTGACACTGTCGTCCTCGGTACGGCTATGGTCAGCGATAAAAGTATCCAGGGCATGGACTACTTTCCGCTCAGCATCGATTATGAAGAAAAGTTTTATGCAGCCGGTAAGATCAGCGGCAGCCGCTTCATCAAGCGCGAAGGTCGCCCTAGTGACGAAGCCATTCTGATCGGCCGCCTGATCGATCGCCCGATCCGCCCACTGTGGCCCAAGGGCTATCGTAAAGAAGTTCAAGGTGTTGCCAGTGTGCTTAGCCTTGACCCATCTTTCCGCCCGGACATGGTCGCGATGATCGCGATGAGCGCTGCTTTCATGCTGACCGGTGCGCCGTTTGACGGCCCGGTCGCCGGCCTGCGTATCGGCTACGACGCCGACGGCAAACTGGCTGCCTTCCTCCCGGCTGAACAGCTTGAAAAGGGCGGGTTAGACCTCGTCGTCGCCGGTACCGCCGACGGCATCATGATGGTCGAAGCCGGTGCTTCCGAAGTCACCGAAGAGGCCATCGTCGAAGCCCTCGAATTCGCCCAAGCCGCTTTGCAGCCGGCTATCGCCGTTCAGAAAGAGCTGGTCGAGAAGATGTCCGTCGTCGCGTTGCCTTACGAATTGGTCAAGCCGAACGATGAAATCCAAGCCAAAGTCGACATGTGGGTTGAAGACAAGCTCGGCGAAGCTTTGCGCGCTCCATACCCGGAACGCAATGAATTAGTTTATGAATTGCGCAATCAGTTCCACGAAGCCTTCGAGCTTGAGAACGGTGAAGAGTACGCCAGCCTCCGTCCTGAATACGACGAAGCTTTCACGATGGCCCTGCACAAGGATGTGCGCAAGGGTATCGTCGAAGAAGGCGTGCGCCCTGATGGCCGTAGTCTGACTGAAATCCGCCCCCTCAGTAGCGAAATCGGCCTCTTACCCCGTGCCCACGGCTCCAGCCTGTTTACCCGCGGTATGACCCAGGCCATGAACATCACCACCTTGGCGCCACTTAGTTATGCCCAGCTGGTTGACACCATGGAGAAATCCGGGGAACGTCGCTACATGCACCACTACAACGCTCCTGGCTACACCGTCGGTGAAGTCCGCCGCCTCGGTAGCCCAGGCCGCCGCGAAATCGGCCACGGCTACCTGGCAGAACGCGCTTTGACAGCTGTCCTGCCAACCGAAGCCGAATTTCCGTACACCATCCGTACCGTGACTGAAATCATGAGCCAGAACGGTTCGACCAGCATGGCTGCAACCTGTTCCAGTACCTTGAGCCTGATGGACGCCGGCGTACCGCTGAAAGCACCGGTCTCCGGTATCGCCATGGGCCTGATGATGGACGGTGACAAACCGTACATCATGAGTGACATCGCCGACGCCGAAGACTTCGCCGGCGACATGGACTTCAAGACCGCCGGTACCGCCAAAGGTATCACGGCTCTCCAGATGGACATGAAGGTCCACGGTTTGCCGGTCGACATCCTGAAGCAAGCCTTGCTGCAGGGACGTGATGGCCGCGCGCACATCCTGGAGCACATGCTGACCACCATCGCCGAACCGCGCGATCACCTCAGCCCGTATGCACCACGAGTTGAGAGCATCACGATAAACCCCGACAAGATCCGTGAGGTCATCGGTAAGGGCGGTGAGACCATTCAGAAGATCACCGCTGAGACTGGCACCGAAATCGACATCAAGGACGACGGCACCATCATGATCGCTAGCCCGGACGGGGCCAGCATCGAAGCCGCCATTCAATGGATCCGCAGCATCACCGAAGACCCTGAAATCGGCGCCATCTACAAGGACAAGCCCGTCGTCAGCGTGCTCGACTTCGGCGCCTTCGTACAGATCATGCCAGGCAAGGACGGTCTCGTCCACGTCTCAGAGATTGCCGACGAGCGCATCAACAAACCGAGCGACGTCCTGAAAGAAGGCGACAAGGTCACCGTCAAGCTATTAGCTATCGACGACCGGGGCCGCCTCCAGCTCAGCATGAAAGCCGCTGCCAAGGAACTGAAGAAATAAGATGGCTAAGAAGAAACCAGCCCCAAAGAAAATTGAGTGGTATGACCAGCGCCCTGTAGCGCTGGCCCTCTGCCTGGCGGCTTGGGCGGCGATGTATTACTTCGCCCTGCGTGCCCTCGATACCGCCAATACCTGGCAGTATCTGGCAGTGTTCGTGCTGTTCATCTTCGGCCTCAACCGCTTGGTGACCACCGTCAGGAAACCCCGTGACTAGCCAGCAGCAACGGCTTGATGACCTCAAGAAGCAGATCCTTAACAACCATATCACCCCGCAGCTGGCCGCCAGCGCCACCCAGCTGGTGTTCGGCGATGGCAACCCTGACGCCGACCTGGTCTTCATCGGAGAGGCGCCAGGCAAGAATGAAGACCTGCAGGGCATACCGTTCGTCGGTGCCGCCGGCCGGTTCCTCAACGAGATGCTTGCCACCATCGACCTGAAGCGGGAAGATATATACATCACCAACATCGTCAAGTATCGGCCGCCCGACAACCGCGACCCGTTACCCGATGAAAAAACGGCTTTCTTACCATATTTACAGGCCCAGTTGGATATAATTGAACCACTGTTGGTCGTGACCCTCGGTCGCCACAGTCTCAATTGTTTCCTACCGGATCTGCAAATCAGCAAAGTCCATGGTCAACCGAAACGCCACGGCGAGCATGTCTACCTCCCGCTTTTCCACCCGGCGGCCGCCCTTTACAACGGCGGAATGCGCCAGACCCTGATCGACGACTTCGCCAAGATCCCCGAAATCATGAAATTAATTAATCAATCCAAGTAGCAAAGGAAACATTCTATGCAACCAAAAGAAAACAACGACAACCGGCCGCCAAAGCCGGACAACCGAGCCAAGAATACTAACCGTGGCCCTCAGAAAGGTGGCAACGGAGGCGGGAACCGTGGCGTCAGCCGTGGTGCCGCCGTCCGCGCTCAGAAACGCTCCCAGATGGATGCCCAGCGCATCGCCAACCAGTTCCAGGACGCCTCAGCTTTCAAGCCGACCCGCGAACGCGCCAATCAGATCGATGACACCCCGCGTCTGAAGATCATCGGCCTCGGTGGTATGGATGGCGCCGGCTCCAAGAACATGATCCTGGTCGAGTACGGCGACGACGCCGTCGTCCTGGACTGTGGTAACGACCTTGGTGTCGACCTGCCGGGTATCAACTACGGTATCGCCGACACGACCTACCTCGAAAGCATCAAGCACAAGCTGCGCGCCTACATCATCACTCACGGACACTTAGACCACATCGGTGGTCTGCCGCACATCGTGCCGAAACTGCCGGCTCCGATCTACGGTTCCAAGTTCACCATCGGCCGCGTCGAAGAAATCTTTGAGAACTTCGGCCTGCCGATGCCTGAAGGTTTTGAACTCAAGACCGTTGCCATGAACGAAGACACGCACGAGCGCCTCAAAGTCGGTCCGTTCTTCGTAGAGTTCGTCCGTATCACGCACTCCATCCCGGGCAGCACCTGTATCGTCCTCGATACGCCTGTCGGCCGCATCATCAACAGCGGTGACTTCCGCTTTGACCCGAACCCGCTTGACCACGAACGCAGCGACATCGAGCGCCTGCGCGAACTGGGTAACGAAGGCGTCCTGGCCCTCCTCAGCGAGAGCACCAGCACCGAACGCCCCGGCCGCACGCCGTCCGAATCTGAAATCGAAAAGAGCTTCGTCGATATCATCGACAACGCTCCAGGCCGCATCTTCGTCGGTCTGTTCTCGACGAACATGAACCGTGTCCAGATGATCATCAACGCCGCCATCCACCACAACCGCAAGATTGCCATGGACGGCCGCAGTATGGTCAGTACCCTCGAAATGGCTGTCCGCCATGGCTTCATGAAGGTCCCTAAGGGTACCTTCGTACCAATCGCCTCCGTCGCCGGCATGAAAGACCAGGACCTCGTCGTGGTCTGTACCGGTAGCCAGGGTGAGCCGAGCAGTGCTTTGCAGCGCATGGCCAGCGGTGAGCACCGTCACATCAAGCTGAAAGAGCAGGACACCGTCGTGCTTTCCAGCTCTCCGATCCCGGAAAGCGGTAACGACAAGCGCGTCGGTGAAATGGTCGACGGCCTGATGCAGAAGGGCGTTCACGTCTTCGAACACCGCTACCACGACATCGATAACGTCGGTCCGTTGCACGTCTCCGGTCACGCCAGCCGTGACGAATACGCTGAAATGATCAACCTGACGCAGCCGAAGTTCTTCATCCCGATTTACGGCCCATACCGCTCTAAGGCCCGCCACATCGACCTCGCTATCGAAGCTTGTGGCATGCCGCGCGCCAACACCTTGAACGTCGGCAACGGCCAGATCATCTCTCTGACCCCTGACACCATGCAGGTCACCGGTGAAGTGCCGCACGGTACCATCTTGGTCGACCAGACCGGCGCCACCGTCAACAACGTCGTCGTCAAGGACCGCCTGATCATGGCCGAAGAAGGCCTGGTCTCGATCGTCCTGACCGTCGACAAGCGCAACGGCAACCTCATGACCAGCCCGGACATCATCAGCCGCGGCTTCATCTACATGCGTGACAACGAAGAACTGATGAACGGCCTCCGCGCCGAACTGCGCCGTGCTTCCCAGCAACGCTTCAAGCGCGTCGAACTCGACCGCTTCAAAGCCGAACTGAAAGATCACGTCACGCACTACCTGTTTGAGAAGACCCAGCGTAGCCCGATCGTCATTCCGGTCGTCAACGTCATCGGCGGGGGAGCCAAAGCCGATATCAAGACTTCTTCCGGTGGTCGCAGCAAATCAGCCGAAGAAATGGCTGACGAGCAACAGAAGCGCTTCCAGAAACTGCGCGCCAAGCTGCTCACCCAAGACGCCCGCATAGATTAGACAAACATAAGCATTTCTGCTATAATATATACATGGCAGAAGTCCAGATGACCTATCCGGTTCCGGAAGATGAAGAGCGGTTACACCCTGAAACCGTAGCTTTAATCGGCCGTAGCTTGGAACATCTGGCTCTTATCGACGCTCAGCCGCTCACTCTCGAGCGGTCACCGTTCGATCAGTATGAAGACAGCCCGCTCGCAGGGCGCACGATCGTTGGCCAGGTGACAGAGAATTCCCATAGCGACGGTGGCCACAGCCGTTTCATGTGGTTTGATGAACGGGCAGACCGCATAACGACCGGCTATTTACCGGGCCTCAAACAGACACCCCACCTCCGTGGTCAGGTCGACTTCCAGCGGCTTGCCGATGACGGTGCGCTGTTCGGGAGCATCCAATACTATGATCTCGGCAATGGCAAAGCATCCGTAGAAGTGCAGGCCAGTGCCAGCTCTGGCCGAAGCCCCGAAGATGAAGGTTTCGCCATGAACGCGTTCGCGATTGTCTTCGGCATGCAGCGCATTTGGCAGGCGGCTTACGAAAAGCGGGGCAGGAACCTGGCCATCAACTACGATGGCCCCGCCAGTGTGCCCATCTGTCGCAACATCGCACTCGGCCTCCAGCTGGCAACGGAAAATCCTCAGAAACTACACTAGACCATAAGCATTAAAGATGCTATAATAAACACATATGGCGCAAAAGAAAAAAACAACAAAAAAGAAATCCGCCAGAGCAGTCGAAGCCACCCCTGTGGCAGCCGCTGAACGATCGCCGTTCTGGAGTTATAGCGCCGCCGTCTTACTGATGTTGACGGCGATTTTCTTGCTGCTCGGTGGTTTTGGAACAGGGGGCAGCCTGCCCAAAGGCCTGTTCGACGCCGCGTACTGGCTGTTCGGTTGGGCCGCCTGGCTAACACCGGTCGCGTTAATCTACTGGGGCATTTACAAGTTCCAGGCTGAAGATCACCGCGTCCCGCTATCAAAATTATTCGGAATGCTCGCCGTGCTGATCTTTTCAGCCGGTTTTCTGCACACCACGTTCGCTACGCTCGAAACCGTATCAGGAAACTACCTCGGCGGTCACGGCGGCACCATCGGTGGCGGTCTAGGCGGGGCGGTCCTGACGGCCCTCGACAAGATGCCGGCCAGCCTATTGTTGTTCGTCCTCGTCATCTTCTCGGTCTTTTTCGCGTTCGCGATTTCGCCGAAAGTCCTGCTCAAGCTCGGTGACGTATTCAAGACCCAGCAGCGTGAAGGTGATACCGACCTGATCGACCTCAAACGCCGCAAGCCAGAAGCCGGCTTCAACGTCAACGAAGGCGTCCCGGTTGAACATCATGCGCCGGCTGCCATGGCTGCCACTGCCGAGCCCGTCGCCGCTAAGCGCGGTCTGCTTAAGAACAGCGGCCAGGCCTTGTCTGTCTCCGAAAATCACGAAGCTTTGACTGCCGCCAGCGACCCAAACTGGGAATTCCCATCTGTCAAACTGCTCAACCAGAAGCAGGACAAAGCCGACGCCGGTGACGTCGAAGGCAATGCCCACATCATCGAAGAGACCTTTAAGAATTTCAACATCGACGTCGAGATGGAAGGCGCCAACGTCGGCCCGCGCGTCACCCAGTACACCTTGCGCCCGCCGACCAACGTCAAGCTGACCAAGATCACCGCGCTTGAAAGCAACCTGGCACTCGACCTGGCTGCCCACTCGATCCGTATGGAAGCCCCGATCCCCGGCAAGCGCGCCGTCGGTATCGAAGTGCCGAACATCAAGCCCGCCACCGTCCGTGTCAGCAGCCTGTTGCAGTCCGCCGACTGGAGTAAGTCCACCGGCCCGCTCAGCTTCGTCATCGGTAAGGACATCGGTGGTAATGCCGTCGTTAACGACCTGGCAAAGATGCCGCACATGCTGGTCGCCGGTCAGACTGGTTCCGGTAAGTCCGTCATGATCAACACTTTCCTGACCAGCCTGTTGTACCGCAATAGCCCGTCAGACCTGAAGCTGATTCTGGTCGACCCGAAGCAGGTCGAAATGGCACCATATAATGACATTCCGCATCTTCTCACGCCGGTCATCAACGAACCCGAGAAGTGTATCAGCGCACTCAAATGGGCCGTTGCTGAAATGGAGCGCCGTCTGCGCACCATGGCCGAGGAAGGTAAGCGCGACATCGCCAGCTACAACGCCGCTAAGAAAGACGCCGGCATGCCGTACATCGTTATCGTCATCGATGAGCTCGCCGACCTGATGATGATGGCTGCCCGCGACGTCGAAGCCCTCATCGTCCGCCTGGCCCAGAAGGCCCGTGCCGCCGGTATCCACCTGGTGCTCGCTACCCAGCGCCCGTCAGTTGACGTCATCACCGGTCTGATCAAGGCCAACGTGCCGGCCCGTATCGCTTTTACCGTCGCTTCACAGATTGACTCCCGTACTATCATCGACCAGATGGGCGCCGAAAAACTGCTTGGCCGAGGTGACATGTTACTGTTGACCAGCAGCATGCCGAAACCGATCCGTGTCCAGGCCGCTTTCATCGACGAAGACGAAACCCTCAAGGTCACTGATTTCATCCGCATGCAGCAACCACCTGATTACAACGACGAAGTCGTCAGCCAACCGGTCGTCCTGAACGGCAAGGGTGGTGTTGTCGCCAGTATGGACGGTGATGCCGGTGACGATGACATGTGGAAGGACGCCGTCCGCGTCGTCATCGAAGGCGGCAAAGCTAGCACCAGCCTCTTGCAGCGACGCCTGCGCATCGGGTACGGCCGCGCTGCCCGTCTGATCGAACAGATGGAAGAGCAGGGCATCGTCGGCCCGAGCAGCGGTGCGAAGCCGAGAGAAGTGCTTGTCAGCAGCCTGAGCGAAGTGTTCGGCGGCGAAGGTGAGCCAGCTATGGCCGCCAGCGACCCCCGCGACGAATTCCTCACCCATTAGATTATGAGCATCCAAGATTTCGAATCTCGCATTGACGTACGTCCTGACATCGAACCTATGACTAATATCCCGGTGGACCTTTCGCCCGAGCACCTGGAGGCGGTCGGGCACCTACTTGATGATTCCCGTTCGCTCACCACGATTTCGTGTGAGCTGGAAGGCATCCACGCCCAGGCCCGTCAGCGTTGGGTAAGGTGGGGAAACAGTGCGTCTTACTTCATTTTAGGCATTGAAATCGTCTCCGAAGGAGATATGGCTGAATCACGGGCACACCCGTATCGACCGCAGCCGGGCGATATCGTCCTCGAAACCAAACGTGCCGAGCACAGCGAGCGTGACATGTGGTGGTTCCGGGACGGGCAGGCAAATTACGTATCACCCGTAACGGTGACGCCAAAACACTTGGAGGTATTGCCGCTCCGCCTAAGCCATGTGCTTAACCGGCTTGATCTTGATCAGCAGCTAACAGTACATGAAAGAGAGAACCGACCGGCTGCTAAAGCAGCCCGTATAGGCGGCAGTATGCTGCGGGCGCTGGCATGGGCGAACATATCATACCAGCCTCCTGAAGAATAAAAAGACTTGCTTATTTTAGTGAGAATTCTTACTATAAACGTAAGAACAAAAACTGCAAATGGAGGCTGCGGTGGAGAGCGCAAAGGTCATTACCCCCAACTTGTGCTCACTCCATACGGCTGACGACATAAATACCCCCGGCGATATCACCGAGGGTATTTTTTATGAGCCGTACGAAGAACTTATCGCACCAGTGGATGAAACGCCGTGGGAAGGGGTCTCATTTGGGCCCAATCCGGCGTACGACAAGTATCTTCGTATCCATAAAGTCTTTGTGGGCCAGGGCGGGGCAGCTTTACTGGAAGAAACTCATGACGAACTACATGGCGAGGAACTACCACGCTATCTGTCTGCAGCCGGTTCTGCCGCAGTCGAATCGGCCGTCATGTCGACCGGTAAGACAACGGAAGAACGACTGGCGTTGCTGGACGAGGGGGTAGGCTGCTGGCAACGGGCACTGCGCAACCAGCGCCGCTACAACCAGGTGGCGCCTGAATGTCTGCAAGACCTTACATATCCGTATCGCCTGGCGATGGACATAGCCACCGCACCGCTCTGGGCAGATATGATACGCCAGAATATCCGGCACGACACCCTCGAGAAGGTCTACGCTGATTGTCTGAACATAGCCCAGGCCAACGATGTCCAGCTGAACCTGGCTCTGCGCGAGGGCGATGACCGCGGCGTAGGTGACCACGCCGGCTTCGCGTATGAATGTAACTTCTTACTGGCCTTCAACCGGACAATATCCGCGACCTGGTTCGTCGTACCGGCGATGGCGCGGTGTGATACGGGATATGAATATCGCCAGCAGACCCATGACATGGTGATTCTGCAGCAGCGGTGGGGACAGATCCGTAGTGCGACCCCGACCGAGATAAAATGCCGGTTGAAGCGGGAGGACAAGGAACGGTATGATGCCTTGCTCGTCAGAGGAAAGATGCATCTTTCGGTCGATAGCCAACATTCGCCGAGTAAGACCTTGGCTGCATTGTCGGCCGTTCATGAGGGGACTGCGACACTTCAGCAGAAAAGATCCGTTACGGCGCTCACCGAGCGGGTGACGGGCATGGCCAAACGGTATCGGGCTGGCGAGACGATCGGCCCCCGGGTTACTAAACGATCGCTCACGCATTTCAGAGATGCCAGGGTAGTGGCCGAACATTACGCCGGATTGACCAGAAAGACCGCCTGACTATTGACCAACAGAGGTAAATCTCGTATAATTTGACTACTAACAACTCAGCTTGCAGCGTAAGGCGTGCAGGCTATAACCAAAGGAGGCATTTATGCAGCAATACGAAATTGCCGTATTGTATCACCCGGATCTGGAAATTGATCTGGAAAAGGCTACCAGCCGTGTAGAGAAAATCTTTACCGACAACGGTGGTAGCGTCAAGAACGTTGATAACTGGGGCAAGCGCAAGCTGGCTTACGCTATCAATAAGAACGAACACGCCATCTACGTGTTTTACACGGTCGAATTACCGGCCGAGAACGTCATCAAGGTTGAGGCTGTCCTCAATATTACAGACGAGGTCATCCGTTTCCTGATTACCAAGCCGGACCTCAAAGCTATCGCCAAGGCTGAAGCCCAAAAAGCTGAAAAAGCCCGCAAGGCCGCTGAGCGCGGTGAAGCTGCTGACAGCACCGAAGAAACAGAAAAATAAGCTTGCGGCCCACCGACCGCTGCGATAATATAAGAATATTCTCAGCTAATAATAAGGAAGGGTACTAATTATGGCACGGAGCATTAACCAGGTCACATTAATGGGGAACTTAACGCGCGATCCTGAACTGCGCCAGACTACCGGTGGTAGCGCTGTTTGTAGCTTCAGCCTCGCCCTCAACCGATCATACAAGGATCCGAAGTCGGACCAGTGGATCGAAGAGACCGACTACGTCGACATCACGGCGTGGGCAGGGCTCGGCGAGCGTGTCGCTCAGTACCTCAGTAAGGGTCGCCGCTGTATCGTCCAGGGATCACTGCGCAGCCGCAGCTGGGAACAAGACGGACAGAAGCGCAGCAAGCTCGAAGTTGTGGCCAGCGACGTGACATTCTTAGACAACCGCGATCAAGACGGTAGCGCCCCTCAGGCAGCCGTAGCCAAGTCGGCACCAAGCCGCGAAGGCAAGAAAGACGATGTCGTCATCGAAGACATCAGCGACGAACCAATTAATTTAGATGACATTCCATTCTAAGGAGAACCCATATGGCAAAGATTTTTAAGAACCGGACCGATGTAGCCTTCTTTGACTACAAGGACTTCAAGACGTTGCAGCGCTACGTCAACGTTTACGGCCAGATCGAAACCCGCAAGAAGACCGGCCTGACCGAAAGCCAGCAGCGTCGCCTCAGCAGCGCCATCAAGCGCGCCCGCCACATCGCCTTGCTGCCGTTCGTAGCCAACAACTAAGCGCCCATGCTACATTAGGGTGATGGCCCAGACCTCACCCTTCGTACTTATCAGACAGCTGGAATCCCAGTTGAACGGACAGCTGATGCACTACGACGTCAGCGATATGGCTGCCCGCGAGCGACGACTCGTCATCGGTATCCGCCGTGATATCGTCGACGCCCGACTCGACACTCGCGACTATGAGCTGTCTGAGACGCGTCAGGAGCAGCTCGACAACGCCAAAGCCGCCATAGAGCGGTTGGAGGTACTGCGCAGCTCTATTCTGGCCCTGAGCGAGCAGAACGTCTTCGGAGCGGCCGACGTCGCCCAGCTGACCGCCAAGATCGAGCAGATCATCGTTAATCTACAGTAAAGGAGTCGCCTATGGCCCTCAGTATTACCAATCTTAAGAAAGGCACGCTGTTCCAGATGGAAGGCGAGCCGTTTCGCGTCGTCGAATATTCCCAAAAGGTAATGGGGCGGGGCGGTTCGATCGTCAACGTCCGTATCAAAAGCCTGATTGACGGCAAAGTACTGGAAAAGACTTTCAAGGGTAACGAACAGCTAGAAACCGCTGACGTCACCAACCAGTCGGTCCAGTATCTCTACAATGACGGCGTGATCTTCTACTTCATGAACGGTGACACGTTCGAGCAGTTTGAAATTTCAAGCGAACTCGTCGGTGACGGTGCCGGCTATTTAAAAGAAGGCGATCAGGTCCAGCTGCAATTCTTTGACGACCGGGCCATCAACGTCGAACTTCCTAAGAACGTTGCCCTCGAAGTGACATATACCGAGAATGCCGTCAAAGGTGACACCACCAGCAGCATCCAAAAAGAAGCTACGCTCGAAACGGGCATCAACATCCGGGTGCCGGCTTTCATCAAGCAGGGTGACATCGTATCGGTCGACACTGCCACCGGGGCGTACCGCGAACGAGTCAAGGGTTAGATGAAACAGCGTCTCGATGTCTGGTTGGTCAGTAACGAGCTGGTATCAAGCCGCAGCCAGGCCGAGAGTTACATCAAGCTGGGGCAGGTAACCGTCAACAATAAACCGGTTACCAAGGCCGGTACGCTGGTCGGCGAAGCTGACAAGATAAAACTTATGGCGACCGAACAATATGTCAGCCGTGCCGCCTTGAAGCTGAAGAGTGCCGCCGACGAGCTGTACATCGATTTCACCGGCAAGACCGTCCTAGACGTCGGGAGCTCGACCGGTGGGTTCACCGAATACGCCCTCAAACATGGCGCCGCCAAGGTGATCGCCGTCGAAGTAGGCACCGAACAGCTCCACCCGAGCCTTCGCCTCGACCAACGCATCGAGTTGCACGAAAAAACTGATATCCGAGACTTCACCACCGACCAACCGATACATCTGGTGGTTGGTGACGTGTCGTTCATCAGCTTACGCGAAATCCTGCCACACGTCGCCAGCCTCCTCGAGGTCGGCACCGATATCATAGCCATGGTGAAGCCTCAGTTCGAAGCCCGTAACAGCAACCTCAAACATAAGGGTGTCATCAAAAATGACAAGATGCGGCGCGAAATCCTCAAGGATTTTGAACTATGGGCGGTGGGCCATTTCAAAATCATAGCCAAAGCCGATTCGGGAGTCGCCGGGGCTAAAGGCAATCAGGAACGCTTCTATAAACTACGGGTCATCCAACCATAAGAATGGTAGAATAACAGCACATGTATTTCAGTAGTCGGGTGGAGGCCGGTCAGTTATTAGCCGAGCAGCTTGCCACAAAATACCGTTTTGAAAACTCCGCTACCATCGCGCTTGATGACGGGGGGGTGATGATCGGTGCGCAAATTGCCGCCCACTTGCACACGTCTCTTTCAATGTTGCTCGCCGACCAGATAAACCTACCTATGGAAACTTTGGCCATAGGTGGCATCGGCCAGGACGGCAGCTTCACGTATAACAGCACGCTTTCACACATCGAAATCGAAGAGTACGTCAGCGAGTATTACGGGTACCTTGAGCAAGAGAAGTTGCAGAAGATGCACCATATGAACGAGCTGCTCGGTAGCGGCGGCTTGATCCGAAAGGACATGTTGCGCGGTCATAACGTGATTCTCGTCAGTGACGGACTGATGGATCCCATGAGCCTTGATCTGGCGTTCGCTTTCCTCAAGCCGGTCCGCACCACCAAGGTAATCGTCGCCACACCTGTCGCCACCGTACAGGCGGTCGACCGTATGCATGTCCTAGCCGATGAGATATTCTGCCTTAACGTCATCGACAGCGGGCTGCCCAAAGAGCATTATTATGACCAGAAGGACGTGCCTGACCACGCGACGATCGTGAAGACGCTTGAAGAAATAATCCTGAAGTGGCGTTAGCGTAACGACGTTTTTAACGCGTCGAGGTCCAATAGGGTGATGCATGACTGACTCGTCGTCAGCCAGCCCTTGCGTTCCAAGCCGGCCAGCTCACGGCTGGTCGTTTCGCGGGTAGCGTTGATCGAACTGGCGATGTCCTGGTGCCGCAAGGGGACGTCAATAAGCGTGCCGGTATCAGTCACCCGGCCGAAGCGCTGCGACATGGTAATCAGGAAAGATATAAGTCGTTCCCGCACACTTCGATATTCCAGGTTGAGTATACGCTCACTGTGGATACGGTACATCTCGATAGTGATATCAAGCAGGGGAACCATGGCATCAGGACTGCTATGGATGTAGTCGACGAACTGGGTGCGCGTGACCTGCAGGACTGAGGCTGGCGACAGCGCCTGATAAATGATGTGTCGGTCCTGGCCGTTAGCGGCCCAGATCAGCGGGAATATTTCGTTGGGGCGGCGTACGATCAGCAGGTTTTCTTCGCCGTATTTCGTGATGTCGTAGGCCTTGACCAGGCCGTCAGTTATAAAAAAGACCCCTGAAGGGGTCTCGCCAGGACGAATTATGAAGTCGTTCTTCCGGTATTGCAGGTGTGACCCGTGCTCCGCAAAAAAATCATGGAATGCAGCCAGTTGGACTTTGCTAGCTAACATACCGTAAGTATACCATAGCTATTTTTTGTGATATTTATCTCAAAATCACCGTGAGCAACTTAACCGCGGGTTCAGATAACTAGGTATATGATGAAGATACCACGATAGGATTACACCATAGTCCGTCAAACGCCAGTGGTGCAGAGGAGGAGTCACGATGGTCGGTGTAAAAGATGTCGAGCGACAGCTCAAGCAAATCGGCTGTAATTTTAAGTTCTGGGGTCGACCTGAAATAATCGAGCTCAGTAAGATTCTCATGCCGGACGAGAAAATCGCCCAGTGCGTTAACGGTACGTATGAAGGTGGCTTTGCGCTGCTCTGTGCCACCGACCAGCGGGTGTTACTGGTCGATAAGAAACCGATGTACCTCACGATTGAGGATATCCGTTTCGATATGATTTCCGACCTCAATTTCAGTCGGCGTCTCCTCGATTCGACCTTGCAGATAATGACGGGGGTCAAGACCCTCCAGTTCACCGCTTATAGTCCGCACCGCTTGCGCCTGATCATGAGCCATATTCAGCAGCGCGTGACCGAACTTCGCCACCGCCGGACAGAGACCGAGAGGGCCCAGATGAAGGTGGCCGAGGAAATCGAAGAAGAGCTGCAGCACCGGACCCATCAACCCCAGCAGTCTTATCAGCAGGCGCCTCCACTACGAGAGCATCAGCAGCAACAGCCTGCTTTGCAGCGTATGGCGACAGATCATATGAACAATAACGACAGTTTTGACGGCTTCCGCCACCAGGTAGCACTACAGATAGCCCGCTATATCGGGCCACGGGCAGTGGTTTTCAGCCAGCTTCCGCCGGGGCTGAGCCGGTACAAGTTGCCGTTACCACGACGTCCGTACCGTACCTGAGCTATCTCTTGACGTTGAACTTGAACTCGACCACATCATCGGGTTGCATGATGTAGGCTTTGCCTTCGGTCCGGACCTTGCCGGCCGCCCGGGCTTGCGGTAGGGACCCAGCCGCGAGCAGGTCGGCGCTGCTGACTACTTCGGCGGCGATGAAACCACGCTCAAAATCTCCATGGATGACGCCGGCGGCCTGCGGAGCGGTGGAACCGATTGGAATTGTCCAGGCCCGCACTTCCTGCTTGCCAGCCGTGAGGTAACTTTGCAGACCGAGTGTCTGATAGGCGGCATGGATGACTTTAAGCAGTCCTGATTCAGACTGACCATAGCTGGCTAGTAATTCATTCGCATCCTCGGTATCGAGACTTTTGAGTTCATCTTCGAGCTTTGCGCAGACGAAGAGGCATTGCGCCGGGGCAACTAATTGTTTCAGGTTGTCCTGCAGGGCTGTCTCTACCAGGCCAGCTTCGTCGAGGTTGAACAAATAAATGATTGGCTTGGCGGTGATAAGGTGGAGATCCTGCAATGTATCCGGTACGATGCCTGGTTGGTTCCAGAGCGGGGTACCGGCATCGAGCAGTTGACGGATGGCCACCAGCGCATCGAGTTCGGGCTTCAGCTTCGGGTTAGCCCGGGCTTCTTTTTCAAGTTTGGGCTGGCGATTGGTGACGGTTTGTAAATCGGCAAGTACCAGCTCGGTGTTGATGATGCTGATGTCCTGTTCCGGATCGGCTTGTTCGCTGACGTGGATGACGTTCGGGTCAGAAAAGCCACGGACTACCTGGATGATAGCGTTGGTAGAACGGATGTGGCTGAGGAACTGGTTGCCCAGACCTTCGCCTTGACTGGCGCCGGCGACCAGGCCGGCGATGTCGATGAAATTGACGGTCGCCGGTACGATCTTGTCGGTCTCATATAAGGCAGCCAGTTTTTCCAGTCGGGTGTCAGTGACGGGCACGACGCCGGTGTTGGGTTCGATGGTCGCGAAAGGATAGTTGGCGGCCAGGATATTACTGCCGGTCAGGGCATTGAAAAGGGTGGATTTGCCGACGTTAGGAAGGCCGACTATGCCAATGCTTAACATTTAACCCAACCTCATGTTCATTTTCCAGATAGTTTGCATAAATTGAACTTTCATTATTATTTATAGTTTCACTAGTAGGTGTAGCCAGCAACGGTATACGTCCCCAAATGCTAATCTCTTGTTTTGTGGCTACAATCTTAGTGATTACTTTCTTAATTATCGCTTTCTTCTCTGTAAAACTCAAGTTTTCGATACGTTTTATCGTTCCGTCAAAGTATTGTTCAACGGTTATGGGCTTTTGATTGACCATTTCGTCCTCTAGGGCGTTGATTTCAGACACGATTGCTTCACGCTTATCGTTTAGCTCATTCATTACAGTCTTATAGCGGCGTTCGGACATTACGTTCTGACCGTAGGCTTTATCATAGCGGTACTGCTCATCGTCTAGCTTCTTGAGCGACTTGTGAAGTGCGTCTAACTGGTTTTGCAGTGGGGAAGTGGCTTTGCGACGTTGAGCCTGTGCAGCTACCAATTGAGGGTTAAGAAGCAACTCTTTGATGTTACGCCATACCAGTGCGTCGAACACTGGTACGTTGATACCATGTTCATGACATTCACGCTCAAGAGGGAACTTGCTCAAACGATCCGTGCAACGATAATACGAGCTGCCATTACTTACTGGATCACCAGTACGAGCTTTGCCGCAGACACACTCGATTAAACCCCCTACAAGGTAACTGTTTACGCTGTTATTACGAGTGTTTGTACGCTTGTTCTTCTCAAGCTGCACTTGAACCTTATGAAACAGGTCAGTGCTAACGATAGCGGGCACCGCAACATGAAACCATTCTTCTTTAGGACGGTGCTTACGGCTGCCTTTAGTAACCTTACGGTACTTTTGTTCTGGATTGCGAGGGTTCTTGGTTGGAACACTCTCGCTCTTGTTGTAGTAGTGGTCACCCATGTAGGTAGTGTCACACACCATGCGGTCTAATGTCCCTCCACTCCACTGGTCACGTTTGCCCTTGGGTGGGGCAATACCCATTTGAAATAATTTACGTTTCACTTCGTGCTTAGATACTCCTGCGGCGATCCACTCAAATATCTGCTTGACGACTTTTGCCTGTTGCTTGTTGATTTCAAAGTACCCGTCCCGTGCGTCAGGACCCGCTTTTATGCGGCGGTAGTAGTCGTAACCATACTTAGGGTTATAGCCAAGCAGTTTTTTGTTCTCACGGACTTTACGCACCTTACCGATACGCATACGCTCCGTGATTTTGACACGCTCGTACTCATGGAAGATACCCATGACGCTACCCATAAGCACTTCTTCGGTCGTTTGGCCGTTAATGTCATGGAGGCTTATGCACTCAATTCCGCATTCACGCAGTTCTTCCAAGATGATTTCTTGGTGTACGAACTTACGAGACAAGCGTCCACGGTCATAGACGTACAAGACTTCAAACTTACCCTCACGAGCGTCAGAACGCATACGGTCAAGGTCAGGGCGTTCGATAATCGCTCCACTCCAACCCTCGTCCTTGTACTCATAATCTGTTATTAGTGTCACGTTGGTGTCTTTACCGACACGCTCCATGATTTCCATTTTTTGATTTCCGATTGTTTGTTCTTCTTCCTGATGTGCCGTACTGACACGCATATAAATTGCTGCCTTTTTCATTTCTTTTTCCTCGTCGAGTGGTCGGCTATAAATTTTTGTAGAGCCGTCTCGCTTATGCGGTAGCCTTTACCCAACTTAATGGCTTCCAGCTCACCGTTTTTTATGTAGGTTAGTACGCTTTGCCAGTGTACCTGTAACATTTCTGCTACTTCCTGAACCGTATAAAATTTATATCCAATCATAGTAATTTCCATTATAAGTATTTATTAGTAAATATCAATACTACTCCTTATGTTTTACTCCTTATTTCTTGCTCAATCTGTTCAAATAGTTCATCGAACACGCCCTCTAAGATGTTGAATTCGTCTTCCTCAACGACATATTCAACGGTTGGTTCTTCGGGCTGCTCATTGTGTTTATTAGCACAAGACAATGCAAACAAAGTAACGTTTAATTTTCGTACATATCCCTAGCTTAACTGCTTGCTTGGTGTATGATTTTAAGTGTTCAGTGTCAGATAAATGGCGTTCAGGGGTCAAAATCCTGGAAAAAATCATATCCGATGATACTCTTGATAAGAATTGGCGTTTGAGTGAACGGCATAATACATACAGAGGTAAATACTTGACAAAAAGGCAATAACTTGCTACTATTATTTGTGTAAAGCGTTAAAATAAAAATATGCCACACGAAGTACCAACAGCCGAATTACAAGCAGTAGCCCCTTTAGAGGCAGGTTTTGAATTATGGCAACAGCGTCTTGAACGGCTTGAAGCAGAAATGAGCAGCTTGGCTGGAACGGGTCAGTATCCTGAATGGTTTAACAGTGAAGATATAGCCCCTCTACGCAGTATTAAGCCCCAGCTTCAGTCTGGTGAAGCCGATGCAAGTTACATATCACGATATTTTGACTTGTACGATAAAGAGCGGGAATTAGGCCGCACTATTACAGGGCGTGAGCCGCATGGCCGCCCCTTGCAACAAATGATTTATAACTTAGGTGAGGATGTAGTAGGGCGAGGCTTCGCCGCTGAATCACCTAGTGGTTCGCTGCATACTGCGATGCTGACTGATATAGAAAAAGAGGGTAATACTAAGCAGTCGAGTGTCCTTACGCCAGAATTAAATGCTCTCAAAGTAGCTTACGGCACTGATTCTCTAACTGATTTATTAGGTGTAGGTGGCGATGAATACAGTGATAAGCTCCGCTCCGCTCTCTTGCAGCCGAATCCCATTAAGTGGATTCGCTTCAACGAGCAAGAAGCAATCAGGGATATGGATGTTAAATGGCATCAAACACAGGAAGCTGCTCGTAAATGGATGAGTAGTGCCATCGAAGTTGCTACAGGTATGCCAGCCACCGAGGCATCCGATTACGTTTTTAGTGCATCACGGAAAAATGATGCCGAGAATACTGACATAATTGACATTATCAATAAAATTAACAGCTTTGGCGTGGATCGTATCCGTCAATTAGCGGCCTTTAGCGGTATTCACGGTCTAGAAGCATACACTACTGAGCAGTTGGAACGTATGGAAGCTCTAGCTGCTAACCCTACCGAGGTTGCCGAAAGGTTAGCCCAACATGATGTTACGGCAGTGATGATAAACCGATTTGGCGACCATAATGGCGTACTTCGCAATGTTGCTGCTAACTTTGATGACAGTAGCAAGCGTACTGTATTCTTTGAAATTAATGGTATGGACGATATTTATCGCCGAATGGTAACTTTGCGTAAAGCAGGAGTTCAACCCTCCACACTGATTTTAGCTTCACACAGTGCCCCTGGTCAGTTTATGGTATCTGATGTACGTGAAAAGGCGAATGGTCAGGAACGGCATGATATTGCTATGGTTGCTGGGCGTAAGCTGGTTGCAATGGCTAATGGTAGTGGCGACCTCGATCCTGGCGACTATGGCTATTCTATGCACGGCATGAAAGGCATGGCACGGTTGGTAGAGACTTATATGAAGCCGAGCCAAGGTATTGATGATGATAGTCGTGATGAGGGTCGTAAAAAGATTATATTTTCAGCTTGTCATGCTGCTACAGAAGTAAAATCTGGCGACATTGATGATAACGGCGAAAAGTTCCAAATAGGTACGGAATCAGTTATTAGTCAGTTGGGCAAGGACCTGATTGCCTCTGGTGTACAGAGTAATGTTGACATATTTGGTGCACCTGGCGGCATTCAAATGCACAGTACCGAACTTGGCGTACATTATTCAGGGCAGCCTACGTCATTTGATGAAGCACTGGTAGGCCGTCCTCGTTTAGCGGCTGAACGTGTTCGAGTAGAAGGCGGCAAACTTGATAAGCAAGAAGTAGAAGACATTGCGTTGCGCAAAGTAGCTTAGGCTAACGGTTTAATAAAATTCGGAGTCGCTCAAACACTTCATCGTAGGCTAAGACAACCGTGCTACTAAGGTTGCGCCTGTAAAGTTCAAGTGACCGTTTTTGAGTAGAGTTAGTTAGCTTTTCACAGTTGCCAGCTACAACATAGGTGGCAACGTTCACCGCCTCAAAAGGCTCTAAACCATCTTGCAGCGTAGTAAGATGTTTTAGTAGGTTGTACTTGTAATTCTGTACCTGAGTTACCGAACCCGAAAGCTCATTTGACGGTGGGTAGATTGAGCGATACTCACTGGCAAGTAACGGTGTCATAGGTGTCTTAATTTCGAGCAGAGCAGTGTTGCTTGTCTGTTTGTTGATTAGGCCAAAATCAACCGTCTTACCACCCTTTCCCGAAGCGTTCGTACCACCTGTATACATTTTCTGCTGGTATACAATGATTGGCTCGGCACAAATCAGCGATAATATCCACGGCCTACCACTAAAGAAGTTTTGCCAATTTTCTTCTGTGGAGTCTTCTTTATGAGCATCCCAATAGGCGAGTGCAGACCGTATCCGGGCATTGAGCACTAGGTCGTTAAAGCGTAAGGCGTTGTCCTTACTGAGCTTAAAAAGCTCGTCAAGCAGGGTGTCGTCATCAAGGCTATCGAGCAGTTGTTCGAGTATTGGTGCCAACTCCTTTGCACTTGGTACAAAAGTGGTGTTGGTACGGCCTTTTTTAACAGCGTCGGCAATCTCATTGACGTCCATTAGCCCGCTAACTAGCTTGGTAACGGCGTCGGTTGTCAGGTCTAGGCGGAAGCCTTCACCAGCTTTCAATTTACTAAGGGACTCCGCACTGTTGGTGACTTTCTCCCACTCATCGGCTTTTCGCTTGCGCTGGTAGACAAAGCTGCCTTTGACCGAACCATTCTTGGTGGCATTATCGTGGATTATAGGTAGAAAGACTAGGCGACGAGTGTCGTCCTCGGATTTCATGAGTTCAATAGGGTCGCATTCGGATACACCGATGAAAACAGAGGAGACGTTAATGGGGTTCGCTATAGCGTCATTATACTAGCGAAATCACCTACGCACTAATCCTTGCGAAATGTCAAAGCTCTTATGCTTCAAGCAGCTCTTTTACCAGTTTAGCGACATATTCGTCGGAGTAGCCACGTCTGCCACGGTCAGTCGGTGGCATAGTCAGCTTTAGTTCAAAAGGTTGTTGTGTTACGCAATATCTGTACCGATGGATAAACTCATGTTCCTTATTGTAATAGATACGGAGTAAGGAGATTTAAGAGAGCGACCACAGAAACGAGGGATAGTTGCGCTTAAGGTTGACAAAATGCCAAAAATAGATTACATTATGCTGAGCAATTTTGGAGTTGCTGGCCTCGGCAGACGATAATATTTTTGTGCCAGAGATGCCGCCTTCAGGATGTGCACCTTGACATGTCAGATTGCAAAATATGCTACGTTTGAGAAATGTTTGCGGGGCCACGACCAGTTTATCACCACCTAGGAGAGGGTAGTGGATTGACCGTAGCTCCGCAAACCGCGGATTACCGACCTTTCAGGTCGCCCTACGATGCAGTTTCTCATCCCTGTAACACCCCACTTCGGCAACCGTGCCGAACCGTTGACCTTTGGAGGTCACATGTCCAGCAACGTCCCACTCGTCGCCAAGCGGCGACGCGGATCCAGGATGCTCCGCGCCAGTGGCGTCGGAGTGCTCTTCCTGGGTCTGGCCACCATGTTCGTGCCGTCCGCTCAGGCGACCACTTCCGGCGAGACCATCGCCGTCAGTTCGTCGTCCTGCACGGGTGGAAACGTCTCCGTGGCTGTGTCGTTCAGCAACGTCGCCATCGGCAAGTCGCACAGGCTGACGTCCCCGCAGGGAACCTTCTACTACGAAGGGACCACCACGGAGACGCAGAACATCTACGCCGACACCGGTGAGATCACGTGGCAGAGCGCCGCTCCGATCCTCACCCCGGCGCAGATCACCGTCACCCTGGAGCGCACCAGCGACAGCACGGTCAGCAACTCGGTCACCTTCGACAACCCGTGCTTCGTTCCTGACGAGCCGGAGCCGTGCACCCAGATCCCCTCCCCGGGTGATGGCTACACGACGCCGGACGACGGATGCACCTGGATGCCGCCGATCGAGCCGCCGTGCACGCCGATCGAGCCCCTCCCGGCCGGTCAGCACTACACGTCGGACGACCACTGCACCACCGCACCCGACGAGCCGGAGCCGTGCGTCACGATCCCTTCGCCGGGTGACGGCTACACGACGCCGGACGACGGTTGCACCTGGGTCCCGCCCGTGGTGAACCCGCCGGTCGAGAACCCGCCCGTCGGCAACCCGCCGGTCGTCAACCCGCCCGTCGGCAACCCGCCCGTCGAGAACCCGCCGGTCGTCAACCCTCCGGCCAGCCACACGCCGGTCGTCGCTTCTCCCGTGGTTCCTCGCGGAAGTGGCTACCCGGTCGGAGCCGGCACCAGTGGACAGGGCACGAGCCTGACCGACAACACCTCGTTCCTCGCCTCCGGCGTGGTCCTCTCGGTGCTCGGTCTGCTCCTGCTCGCTGCTCCTCAGGTGCGTCGTGCGAAGGCCGGCAAGTAGGCGGTTCGTCCGTCTGATCGTCGGACTCGTGCTGGTGCTGGTGGCGGTCGTCTTCGGTTGGAGGTACTGGGTCATCACTGACCAGACCAACGATCGCATGACGGCCGTCACCGCACCGGTACCCGAAGAAGTGGCCTCATCGCCAACTTCTGAGCCGGCTGTGACAGCCCCTGCTACGACAGCGCCCCCGGCGTCGTCCTCTAGTCAGCCTGTCGCGACGACGGTGCCTCCAACACCGGTCGTCATGTCGATTGACCCGACCCATCTGTTCATTCCGTCCATCGGGGTGAACACGACCATGGCGCCGAAGCCGACCGAACTGCAGTGGAACGAATTCCTCAAACAGAGGGTTCCGATGTTCGGTGTCCCGGATGATCTCTACACGACCACCTGGTGGTCTGAGGTCAAGCCGGGCGAGCGTGGTCCTGACGGCGAACTGCCGGTCATTCTGGGACACACGCAAGTCGGTGGAGGATACGGGGTCTTCAATGACCTTGGAACGTTGCAGGCTGGAGCGGATGTCGCTTTGGAAGATGATGGCGGAAACGTCATGAGATTCCAGGTGATCTCCGTAGTCGCAGGTGTCGATAAATACGACCCCAACGCCCTGCGGCAAGTCCTGCAAAACGCTCCGACGACGGCTGATCTGGTCATCATGACCTGCAGCGGGACCTTCAACGGCGATTACCATGCCAGCGAAGAGAACACCGTCGTTTTCGCGGAGCAAGTTCCAGCCAACGGCTGAGCAGGGGATGCGGACACGCACTCATCACCCGATGAGCATACCCTCCAGGTATGTGTCCGCTCCCTCGCTCCTCCGGCGTAGCCCATGTCCGTTTCCGTTTATTCGGGAACCCGCAATCTGACATGTCGCTACACCTTTCATTACTTTCAAGATGAACTCGTTTCGTTTTACAAGAAAGCTGTAAAAGGTGTAGTCATTAAGCTAAAGCTTTGTTATACTGTGCGCAGCTATGGCGGACACAGAAACCAAGGTGGTACAAGGTAGTGGTGGAAGCAAACACCGCTTCCGGATTGCCCGTAAGAAAGTCATGATCGGCGTGCTCGGTCTCTTAGTTGTCGCCCTGATTGCCGGGGGCGTAATATGGTACGTTACCAATAAGGACGATAAGTCGGCACCTTCAAAGTCCGCCGTCCGGACGGTGCCCACCGTAGAACAGCACGCCTTTTCTCCAACAGAAAAGGTTAACGGCCTGATCGCTATAAAAAAATATGATGAAGCCCTGAAAGTGCTTGATGAGGCGCCCTCTAACCAGGATAACGACGGTCAACGTGCCATCGTCTATTACTCGCAGGGAAGTTACCAGAAAGCGCTTGATACGTATAATGCGATAGACAAGAAGTATGGTCTGCGTTCGTCCCAGGCGGCGTACGCCGGCCTCTCGGCTGAAGCACTCGGGCAGAACCAGCTCGCACTCAGTTATTATCAGAAAGCCAAAGATATCGAATCAAAAGTCACCGGCCCGCAACGTGAATCAAACATACGGCAGTATCAGAAATACATTGACGCGGTAAACAAGAAATTATGAGACGCGTAGGCCTCCACACCCGGTTGCATGTCATTATGGTGAGCATGCTGGCTATCGCCGTTATGGCCGTGGCGGTCATCGGCTTCACCAAACCGGCTTTCGCCGTGTCGGCCAACGACTGTGTCGGCGAGACCGGTACTCAGTGTTGGCACGGATACTTTGATTGGGGTCACTACAACCAGGGCGGTGGTGACGTCATACCTGGTGGTATTTACGTCAGTAACGCGACGCAGTTCACCAACATGATCGGGAGCTACCTTAACTGTGCAGCGTTCCCTAACAACCAGCACGCGACGGGTGCGGCCTTCATCGTCCTGACGATGTTAGGAGTCGCGCCAGACAATTCAAACCCTGGTGGCATCAATAAGTATGAGGCCTGTAACCGCTTCAATGAGTGGCGTAACCGCGTCTTTGATTACGAACGAAAAGGGCTGATCAACTGGAATACCAACTACACGTATTACACGAACTCCTTTTACCAAGGACCGCAGAACGACGACGCCTATTACACCCTCGGCTATAACGAAACGGCACCATCCATCATATTCCTAAACCCGTACAATACCGCCCAGGTGCTGTACGGACTCCGTATCGAGTGTGGTAACCCGGTCGGGTGGCATGCCGGGCTCATAGACATTCCTACGGTTAACTGGAATCTTTCTTCCTGGTCCTCTACGCCCAATACAAACGTATATCCTGGTGAGACCGCTCGCTTCTACTACAATATCCACAATAATGGGCCGAATACGGCTTCATTCCAGTTTGGGGATCGTACGCAGTTCGGAAGCGGTGGCGTCGCCGCGTGGCCGTCAACCAATTCATTCGTTAACGTGGGGAATGGAGGGAATGCGCCGGGCTATGGAATCCAAGATGTTCCTATACCTGCGTCACAGGTGAATGCCGGTAAGGTATGCTCCTGGACGGCATACGATCCTCGAGCCGTGGTTAGAGATTTCAGCCAAGGAGGAGGAGAAAGTAATCATAGCTGTGTCACGATCACACCCCCTTCGGGTCAATGTGTGAATCCGGCCGTACTGACCCCGAGTCAAGTCATGCCCGGCCAGAGCTTCACGATTGCCAGTTCTATCAAGTATCAGGATACGAGAGCCGCAACGTCGGCCCGTAATAACGGTGTCAATTATACTGTTCGTGTCGTCCGGCTTGTCGGCCCGACCGAGACACAGGTGTTCCAACAGACCGGCATCGCCACGTCAGTCGATGTCAACGGCAACCTGGTCGGTGCGACCGTGACCGTTCCGGCTACCGCGATAACCGTTGCCGGCCAATACAGGGTTTACTTCGGTAACAACGGTGCGATCGGCAACAGGATCTGTGGTGGTGGCACGAGCTTTGATGCAGCTTTCTACCCTTACTTCAGTAATGTCGGAGGCGACATCATCGCCGGAGCCGGGTTTACGCAGGGAACGACTTGTACGGACACCATCGGTGCCGGTATCAAGGGCTGGAATAACGGCGGTCCTTACTACGGCGCCGGCAGCCAGTTGGCGGCGCTTGCTATCGGGGACATCATCGGCTTTGCGTCGGCAGTCAATTCGATCGATGGCAGCAGTTCGACAGCCACGCCACCGGGTGTTGCCGGGGCGGGGAACAACCTGACATTTTCAAATGTTGCCACCAGCGGCCGACTGGGCAACACGTCGTTGCCATGTATGCCTGACTACTACACGAAGGCTAATGCGCAGGCGACGGTCACTGGTGGTGCATTGATTACGAAAGCCAACCTTGAAGGGTTCGCCGACGGGGACTACAAGAAGTACACCGGTAACGTGATAATCGGTATTGGCGGCAATGCTACGATCAACGGCGATGGCCGTCAGATTACCCTTGTCATTGACGGCAATGCCTACATAAACACCAACATCCTCTACGGTTCGTACACTGATCCAAATAACATTCCTCGCTTGACGTTGATCGTCAGAGGTAACCTGTACATCGATTCAAATGTCACCGAGCTGCACGGCATCTATATAGCGCAAGCCCAGGGCGTGGCAGGCAAGGGAACCGTATTCACGTGTAGTACTGGTTTCACAGGCATTAGCACCTACGTTACCTGTAACCGACCGTTGACGTTTTATGGAGCGGTCGCTGCCGAGAATATCCGGCTTGGTCGTACCTACGGCAACCTCATACCGGTCGGTGCCACACCCCGTGCTGCGGCCGAGTCATTTGTTTACACTCCGGAACTATGGCTGGCTAACAGCGGCATTTCAACCGAATCCGGTCAACAGCCATACGACGCGATTACATCACTGCCGCCGACGCTGTAGAACATAACAAAAAAATTGCATGATTGGATAACGCTCATGCTATACTGGGAGTAATTATGAGCATATTGAGTGGGGTATCGTCCTTCTTCGGTCTTGACATCGGTACGACGGCGATACGGCTGGTTGAATTAAGTAGTGGCAGCAACGGCGCTAAGACATTAGTCAAATACGCCTATGTACCTGTCGACACAAAGATCGCCCTGAGCGATTCCAAAGCCGACCAACAGAAGCTAGCCGATGCCATCGCCAATCTTGTCCGTGAAGCCCGTGTCACCACGAAGAACGTAGCCGTCGGACTGCCCTCAAGCCGCGTGTTTACGACGGTAGCCGACTTCGACCGTCTGCCGGTCAATGAATTAGGGAAGGCGATTCACTTCCAAGCCGATTCACTGATTCCGACCCCGCCGGCCGAATCAAAAATCGACTGGGCCTTAATCGGTGACTCCCCGAAGGATCGCACCAAGGTCGAAATCGTCCTCAGTAGCGTTACCAATAAGTTCGTTGAAGAACGTCTTGACCTGATCGAGTCCATCGGCCTGAACGTCATCGCTTTCGAGCCTGACAATGTCGCCTTGCCACGGGCCTTGGTCGCTCCTGGCACCGCTCAGCCGCAGTTGATTATCGACATGGGCCATAACAGTACTGACATCGTCATCACGATGGCCGATGCGCCGCGTCTGACACGCTCCATTCCAACCGGTATGGAAGCTATCATCAAATCAGCCAGCCAGAACCTCAACATCGATGACAAGCAGGCTGAGCAGTTCGTCAACAAGTTCGGTGTGATCAAAGATAAGCTGGAAGGGCAGGTCTATCAGGCTATCATCGGTACGGTCGATGTGCTTGTCGGTGAAGTCGACAAATCCCTTAAGTTCTTCCAGGCCCGTTACCCAGAAGTGAAGCTTGACCGCATCATCGTGACCGGCTCAGCCTCGACGATTCCGGAATTCCCTCTGTACCTGGCTAATAAGTTCGGGCTCAACATCGAAATCGGCAACGCCTGGCGCAATGTCGTATTCGCAGCTGATCGTCAGAATGAGCTGGCAGCGGTTTCTAACCAGTTCGGCGTCGCCGTCGGCCTAGCGGAGCGCGCAGAATGATCCAGTTCAACCTCCTCCCTGACGTCAAGATGCAGTTCGTCAAAGCCCAGCGCTTGAAGCATCTGGTGACGCTTGCGTCCGTTGTTTTGAGCGCAGTCGCTTTGGTCGTGCTTGTTCTGGCTTTCACTACGGTCAAAGTCGTGCAAAAATCCACTTTAAATGGCCTCCAGAGCGAAATCGCCGAGAACAGTAAGAAGCTGAAAGATACACCGAACCTCAACAAGATACTTACGGTCCAGAACCAACTGAACACCTTGACTGATTTACACGACCAGAAAGTCGTGTCCTCGCGCCTGTTCACGTATATCGGGCAGGTGACTCCGACAAGTGCTAAGATCAGCAACCTGACCGTCGACTTCACGGCCAACACCGTGACCATGGGCGGTAATGCACCGAGCCTCGACGTCGTCAACGTCTTCACTGACACGCTTAAGTCCACCAAGTACAAAAACGGCGACACCACCGCCAATGCCTTCAGTGACGTCGTCCTGGCTTCATTCAGCCGCGACAAAGATAGCGCCCACTATGGCCTGACGTTCAGCTTCGACCCCAAGATCTTCCAAAGCTCAGAAAACGTCAGTCTCGTAATTCCGGCCGGTGTCACGGGTGACCCATCAAACTTATTCCAGGCCCAAGGGAGCAACTAATATGGCAAAACCATCCCTCTCATCGAAGCGTCTACAGATCAGCCGGGCGAACAGCACGGTCGTAATCGCCGCCGGAGCTGCAGCTTTCATCGTCATCTTCAGCGCTATCGCTACCAAGACCCTTGTCAGCCAAGCGGCCTACCAAGGCCGGGTAATTACAGCCAAGCGAGCCGCCGTCAAGCAACTGGAAGCCGACCTTAACGCCACCAAGAGCCTGAGCGATTCCTACAATGTCTTCAATAAGAAGGCCACGAACATCCTCGGTGGCAGCAGTGCCGGTACAGGACCGCTCGACGGGGTCAATTCAAAGATCGTCCTCGATGCCTTGCCGAGCAGCTATGACTTTCCAGCGCTGGCCAACAGCGTCGAAAAGCTGGTAGTCGCTCAGAACTTGCAGATCGATAACATCACCGGCACCGACGATCAGGTAAACCAGGCACAGAACCAGTCCAGTTCGACCCCGACGCCACAACCGATACCATTCGCAGTTACCGTCACCGGTCCATATACCAACGTGCAGGCAATGATCGGCTCGTTTGAGCATTCTATCCGGCCTATCCAGGTCCAAAGCTTGACCTTTACGGCCAGTGAAAGCGGCAACATCGTCATGCTCATCAACGCCCAGACGTTCTACCAACCAGCCAAGTCACTTAATATCTCAACGAAGGTAATCAAGTAATGAAGCAAAAAGATATCGCTACCATCGCCATAATCGCCGTCGTCAGCGGAGTACTATCTTTCCTTATCTCCAACAAGATATTCGTCACGCCCAGCAATCGCCAGCAGAATGTCGAGCAGGTCGATGTTATCACGGCTGACTTCCAGGCTCCGAGCGAGAAATACTTCAACAGCAGCAGCGTCAATCCGGCACAGTCAGTCCAAATCGGAGACAGTAATAACATCAGTCCGTTCGGCTCAGATCAATAAAGGAGCATACCACTCGTGAGCGTCTTATCTGTCACGGCCCAGCAGCAGGTTGAAGAAGCCCTTGTCAAAGACAAGGTGCTGTCTCAAGCCGATCTCGATACTATCCGTGCCGAAGCCCAGGAGTCAAAGGCGCCGCTCATCAGCGCCCTCCTCAGCAGTGGCAAGGTCAGCAACGAGCAGCTGACGAAGACGATCGCTCATGTCACCAAAGTCCCATACGTCAACCTGAGTGATGCCAAAGTCGACCCTAAAGTGCTCGAGCTGATGCCGGCCGACATCGCTGAACGCTATATGGCCGTACCGCTAGGCGAGATGCAGCACAAGCTCGTCGTCGCCATGCTCGACGCAGAAAACGTCCAGGCCGTCGACTTCTTGAGCAACAAGATCGGTCGCCAACTAAAAGTCTATGCCGCCAGCGAAGAGGGTATCCGTAACGTCTTGCACCAATACAGTAATGACATTGGCGACCAAGTCGGTGACGAGATTGCCAGTATGACTGCCGCGCCTGTGATCGTCGAGGAGAAACCTGAAGGCAAAGGCTTGAACCGCGCTATCGGTAGCCCTAAAGCTGATGACAACATCAAGACCATCGTCCAGGACTCGCCGATCAGTAAGGCACTCTCCACGATTCTTGAGTATGCCGCCAAAAACCGCGCCTCCGACATTCACATCGAGCCCCTGAAGAACGAACTAAAGATCCGCTGCCGTATCGACGGTATCCTCCGTGAAATCATGAAGCTCCCGAAAGCGACCGAACCGCCGCTGATTTCGCGCATCAAGATTCTGTCTAACCTTAAGATTGATGAACACCGTATCCCCCAGGACGGTGAATTCACCATCAGCGTCGGTGGCAAGGACATCGACCTGCGTATTTCGATCAGCCCGGTCGTCTGGGGTGAGCAGGTGGTCATTCGTATCCTCGACAAATCCGGCACCAGCCTGATGCTCGAGGACATGGGATACACCGGCCGCGCCCTCCGCACCATCAAGAAGGGTTTGGAGCGCACCAACGGCATGGTTTTGACCTCCGGTCCAACCGGTTCGGGTAAGTCGACCAGTCTGTACGCCCTGCTCGGGGAAGTGAAGAGCGACTCGGTCAATATCGTCACCCTCGAAGACCCGGTCGAATACAAGATGGAAGGCGTCAACCAGATCCAGGTCAACGCCGACGTCGGACTGACGTTCTCCGGCGGTTTGCGTTCTATCCTGCGTCAGGACCCCGATATCGTGATGGTCGGAGAAATCCGTGACAAGGAAACGGCCGAATTGGCTGTTCAGGCCAGCCTGACCGGACACCTGGTGTTCAGCACGCTCCACACCAACTCAGCGGCCGGTATCTTGCCACGTCTGCTCGACATGGGTATCGAGCCGTTCCTGATCGCCAGTACTGTCCACACCGTCATCGGCCAGCGCCTAGTGCGGCGTAACGGTAAGAACGTCGAGCAATATCAGTCGGATGCCGTCGAGGCGGCCGCCATCCATGAGACTTTGGGTATGTATCTGCCCGAAACTGCCGAAAAGATGGCCGCCGCCGCCAAAGATTTTGGCTACGAAAGCTTGCCATTAAGGGGTGATAGTGCTTATACTTTAACCAAGGGCGTGGATAGTCCGGAGACACCGGGAGGCTACAAAGGCCGAATGGGTGTGTACGAAGTGTTCGACATCAGCGAGCGTATCCAGGGGCTGATCCTGCAACGGGCTACCAGTACGGAAATACAGCAGGCAGCGCAAGAGGAGGGCATGGTCACCATGCGCCAGGACGGCTACTTCAAAGCCCTGGCCGGACGGACCACTCTCAGCGAAGTTAACCGCGTCGCCTCGGCCGACAGCGCATAAACAAAGAAATTATCATAAGGGCGGGACATGCAAGGACAACCAAGAATCGAAATATTACTGGAAGAGGTCGTAAAGAAGAAGGCCTCTGACTTGCACTTGCAGGTGGGCCTGCCACCGATGCTCCGCGTCGACGGTGCCCTGGCTCCCGTATCCGGTGCTGAAGTGCTGACAGAAGAGACTGTCGAGACGTTGATCTTCACCATCCTGGACGAAGACCAGAAACAGATCTTATTGAAAGACAAAGAATTCGACTTCAGTTTCGCCTTCGGTGAACTGGGGCGGTTCCGGGTCAATGCATTCCATGAGAGAGGCAATCTGGCAGCTGCGCTCCGTCTCATTCCAAACGAAATCCTCACGACTGAACAGCTGGGGCTACCAGCCATCATCCAGAAGTTCTCCGAGTACCCACGCGGTCTGGTCCTGGTGACCGGTCCGACCGGTTCCGGCAAGAGTACCACCTTGGCCGCTTTGCTGCACAAGATCAATACCGAGCGCTCCAGCCACATCATCACCATCGAAGACCCGATCGAATACCTGCACAAATCACGCAAGTCAGTCGTCGTCCAACGTGAAGTCCACTATGACACGTACTCATTCTCGGCCGCCTTGCGTTCAGCCTTGCGCCAGGACCCTGACGTGGTCTTGATCGGCGAGATGCGTGACCTCGAAACCATCGCCGCTGCCATCACCATCGCCGAGACCGGACACCTTGTCTTCGCCACCTTGCACACCAACTCGGCCGCTCAGAGCATCGACCGCATGGTCGACGTGTTCCCGCCGCATCAGCAGCCGCAGATCCGCTCGCAGTTGAGCAACATCCTGATGGCCATCTGTTCGCAGCGCCTCGTGCCGGTCATCGGTGGTGGGCGTATCGCCGCCGCTGAAATCCTGATCGCCACTCCAGCCGTCCGCAACATCATCCGTGAAGGCAAAACGCACCAGCTTGACGCTGTCATCCAGACCGGTGCCGAGTTCGGTATGCAGTCGATGGACAAGACCTTGGTCAGCATGGTCCACGCCGGCACCATCAGCTTCGATGAAGCCCGAACCTTCGCGATCGATATCGACGAAATGAACCGGATGATGAGAGAGTAACAGACAGATGTTAACGTACACATACACCGCCCGTAATCCGACAACGGGCAAGCAGGTCAGAGCGAACGTCCAGGCCGACAGTGAAGGGGCGGCCGTCCGTCTTATCCGTGGCGAAGGCCTCGTGCCGACCGATATCAAGCTGTCTGAGAGCTCCGGGTTCAACATACCCTTACTTGGCGGCTTCAAGAATCGTGTCCCGGCAAAAGACCGGGTGCTTTTCAGTCGTCAGCTCGCCACATTGATTAACGCCGGTCTGCCCCTGATGCAGGCCCTCCGCAACGTCAACGGCCAGACTACGAACAAGCCCCTAAAAGTCATTCTGAACCAGTTGCTCAGTGACATCGAGGCCGGTTCCACCTTGTCTACCTCGATGGCGAAATACCCCAAGGTATTCAACCAGATATATATCAGCCTGATCGCCGCCGGTGAAACCTCGGGTACTCTTGACGGAGCGCTTGAACGCCTTGCAATGCAGCAGGAAAAAGACGCTGACTTGAACAGCAAGATTAAGGGAGCGATGATGTATCCGATCATCGTGCTTGTGATCATGGTGGGCGTCGTCGGCTTCATGGTCGTCACCGTATTACCGCAGGTCGGTACCTTGTACAAAGGTATCCCGAATGCGAAGTTGCCATTCATCACCACGGCTCTACTGTCTTTGTCAGACTTCGTCATCCACTTCTGGTGGGTCGTCATCCTCGCCTTCATCGGTGGGGCCGTAGCGATTGGCCGTTGGGCAAAGACCGATAGCGGTCGGTTCGTCATGGACAAATTGAAGATGAAGATGCCACCGGTAGGTTCATTGTTCATGAAATTGTATATGGCCCGATTCTCGCGTACTGGTACGACCCTTATCGCCAGCGGCGTGCCGTTGTTACAGATGCTCGAAATCACCAGTAAGGCCGTCAACAATGTCCACTTAGAAGCTTCCATCGTGCACGCAATTGAGAAAGTGAAGGGCGGTAAGTCATTGGCCGAGGCCGTCGGCAACGATTCCAACTTCCTGCCATTGGTCCCAAGCATGCTGCAGATCGGTGAACAGTCCGGCTCCATGGAGCAGATGCTTGAGAAAGCAGCTGAATACTATGAGAAAGAAGTCGATAACCAGATCGCCACTATCTCATCCATCATCGAGCCAGTCATGATGGTCCTACTAGGGGTCGTGGCGTTCGTCATCGTCGCCGCCGTACTGCTGCCGATCTATGGCTTGGCAGGCAACAGCAACTTCTCCGTATAAAACTGTGTAAATGCTTGCGTTTAATAACCATAAGGGGTATCATGCAAGCACAAGCAGTTAAAACAATGCAAAGGGGGCATTTGCAACATGCTAAAGCAACTACAAAAACGTAACGAAGGTTTCACGATTATCGAAGTCCTGATCGTATTGGCTATCGCCGGTTTGATCATGGTCGTCGTATTCATCGCGGTACCAAACCTGCAGCGCAACGCTCGCAACAACCGTATCCAAACGGAAGCTAACGGCCTGGTTACGGCTTATAGCGAAGTTTCGAACAACAAGGGTGGTCAGATCCTGACCAGCACCGATGTTGCAGCCATCAAGGCCGCAGCTAACAACGACACGAACTCCACCATCCAGACGGTAACCGTCACGGCTGGTGCAGGTACGACTACCGTCGCCGACACTATGTCAGCCCAGTTCTTCACGAAGGCCAAGTGTGACGTCGACATTACCAACGGTAAGACTGTCGCAGGTACTACCCGTACTGCCGCCTTGATTTACGCCAAGCTCTCAAACGATGCTACCGGCTATGTCAAACAGTGCGTTAACATCTAGTAACCACTTAGATGCAACAAAAAAGACCTCTTCGGGGGTCTTTTTTTGTGTGGTACTATAAACGGTAATGGTTTATGTAATCTTAGCCGTTCTCGGATTGATTTTCGGGAGTTTTGCCAGCGCGACTGTCTGGCGTCTGCATGAGCAGGCCGCCCTCGTAGGGAAGAAGGGTACTAAGACTGCTGCTCGTAAGCAGCAGCTATCTATTACCAAAGGCCGTTCTATGTGCGCCCATTGTGGCCATGAGCTGGCGGCAAAGGATCTGATACCGCTGGTAAGCTGGCTCTGGCTGAAAGGTCGATGCCGCTACTGCCATAAGAAGATTGACGATAGTCCTCTGACCGAAATAGTCATGGCCAGCTTATTCGTAATCTCATACGTATTGTGGCCGTTGAGTCTGTCAGGCGGGTACGCCGTGGCCTTCTGCCTGTGGCTCGTCTTCGTGGTTCTGGGAGTCATGCTGGCCGTATATGACCTCCGCTGGTTCTTGCTGCCAGATAAACTCGTCTTGCCGCTGACCATCGTGGCGGTCGCGTATGTTCTGACTTTGGTGTATTTGAGTGGTGTAGTCTCGACATTGATCGCCCCTGTCATAGGCGCCGTGATAATCGGAGGGTTGTTCTATGCATTATTCCAGGGCTCGAAAGGGGAATGGATCGGCGGGGGTGACGTCAAGATGGCGCCGGCCCTCGGTCTGTTAGCCGGCGGCCCGCTTGAGGCGTGTCTGCTCCTGTTCCTGGCTTCATTGCTCGGTACCATCCTAAGCCTTCCGCAGTTCATCAAAGGTGGTCGGAGCATGAAGATGCGCATACCTTTCGGTCCGTTCTTATTGATAGCGACATTCATCATCGGCTTGTTGGGGTCGAAAATAGCTGATTTCCTGCTGTACAGGTAACGCTTATGCTATACTTGAATCTATGATGGGTGGCTCAACCGACGAGTCCTGGGGCTTTACAATTGTCGAAACGATGATAGTTTTGGTCATGACCGGTTTTATATTGGGAAGCGCCATAATCATGGTGAACGGCAGACAGAACCGGACCCGGTTCCAAGTGGCCATCGGCCAGATGCAGGCACAGATGTACCAAATCATCAACGAAGTCTCCAACGGGTATTATCCAAACCAGAACCAACTCCAATGCCAGGCCTTCACGACCGGTAAGCCGAAGATTACCTCCGGTGGCACTAGTCAAGGTGGGAACCACGACTGCGTATTCTTGGGCAAGGTGGTGCAATTCGGCCAAGGTGCCACAACTGACCAGCAGTTGGTATTCCCGGTGGCCGGCCGCCGTCTGATAGGCGGAACAGGGAGCCAAGAGGTGACCAAACTGAGCGAAGCCCAGCCACTTGCAATTGCCAATACCGGCGTACCAGGGGACTCGCAAGTCGATCTCAGTGAGGCCACTACCATGGCAAGTGGCCTGACGGTCGCCGATATGTGGATCAACAACAATAAGAGCCAGAAGGCCAATGCCCTGGCTTTCTATAGCAGTTTCGCGGCTTATGAGGCCGATGCGGTCAGCCTGAAGTCAGGCGGTATCAGTCTTGAAATGTACAACGTGGGCAACCTCCAAGTCGGGACTTCAGGTAAGAATCAGGCTGTAAGCGCCGTGAATAATAATTCCGTCACCAAGATCAAACAGGCAGATATTTGCCTCGCCAGTGGTACGACCAATGAATCCGGCCTTTTGACCATTGGGAACATGTCAGGCGGCGACCTATCGGTAAAATTAAGCATATTCAGTGGGACAACATGTTAAAAAGACTCTCTAATCAACGTGGCGACACCATAGTCGAGGTATTGATAGCTTTGGCCGTGGTTGCGGTCGTCATCGTGTCGGCGTTTGCCATCACGAACCGTTCCAACAAGGCGATTCAGTCAGCCCAAGAAGCGGACCAGGCAACCAAGTTGGCTCAGAGCCAGGTCGAATTCCTCCGCAGCAGCAAGTTCACCATCGGCACTGACAAATGCTTCAAATCGAACGGGCAAGTCACGAGCTTGGCCAGCGAATGTGTCGTCGACTCAGCTGGCAATCCGACGACCGCCACTCTGAGTTATACCGTTGCGATCTCACAGTCGGGTAGTACCTATGCCGTCAATACCAGTTGGGACAGTGCCACGGGTAACGGTATCGCGAACGTAACTTTGTACTACAGGCGATGATAATGGTACGCATGAAATCACTTACCCAGAATCAGATAGGTTTCACCATAGTCGAACTGATGGTCGCGACTATGGTATTTTCGAGCATCATCCTAGTCATCACTTTCGGGGTGTTGCAGTTCTCGAACTCATATTACAAAGGCGTGACATCTGCTAATACACAGAATGCCGCCCGCAATATCCTCGAAAGTGTCAGCGGAGCGATCCAGTTCAGCGGTGCCACGTTAGGAACGGATGTGACGAATCCGCCTTTTAAGACGTTCTGTTTCGGTGGCACGCAGTACAACTATGTCATGAGCAAGATGCGGGACGCGTCGACCCCCCATGTCCTGTATAGCACTCCGTCCAGCGGTGGTGCGTGCAACACCAGCACATTCGGCGCTACCAGCCGTGACCTGGTTGACAACAACATGAGAGTCGTCAAATTTACCATCAAACCGGTCGCAGGCAGCACCTCGCTGTATGTCGTTTCTGTCCGCATAGCGTATGGAGCGGATGACTTGCTCTGTAGCCCCTCGGTTAGTGGAGATTGCGACAGCAGCTCGACGTCCACCAAACTCGGTAACACTGACCTTGTCTGCAAAATATCGACTGGCAAACAGTTCTGCGCGACATCAGAGTTAACAGCAACCGTTCAAAAAAGGATCCAACCATGACAAGACCAACCGTTCGTAGTAACCAGGCCGGCGTAGCTTCGATCATCGTGACGATGATCATGATGGTGGTCATCACCTTGATCGTCATCGGCTTCTCTCAGGTAGCGCGGCGCAATTCGCGCGAATCGCTTGATCGACAGCTCAGTACCCAGGCGTACTATGCGGCCGAAACCGGCGTCAACGATGCCATCAATGCCATCAAGAGCAACGGGTCGATCATCGAAAAGACTTCTTGCCAGGGCGGAGCAGGCTACACCGGTCTGTCCGGTGTCCTTGACGCGACGGCGAACGTCTCGTACACCTGCCTTTTGGTCAATCCTAGCCCGACCTCCCTGGTCTACAGCACTATCGAACAACAGAAATCAACGGTCGTATCCCTCGAGATCGATGGCGGCATCAATCTGGGTGTCCTGACATTCAAGTGGAACAGCGACGGGGCTGGTGGGCCACCACCGCAGTGTGGCTCCGGCTCGCAGTGGCCGACGGCAGCGAACTGGAAGTGTAACCACGCCATGCTCCGAGCCGATCTGACCAAGGTCAACGGGGGTGTCACGAACGCTCAAGGTCTCAATAATACTACGACCAGCCTCTATATGCGGCCTGGTCCATCCTCATCCGGCACCATCATCGACGGTACTACCAAGTCATATATTTCGACTGCTTCCTGTAACAACTCCAGCTGTACCGCTAAGATCGCCTTGGCACCAGCCGCCCAGAGCAACCGATATTTCTTACGCCTGACAGCGATGTACGAGAACGCCAAGGACGTTCAGGTTTCCGGTACTAATGCTGCCGGCAGCACGGCGGCTTTCAATAACGCCCAGGTCGTCATCGACTCAACCGGTAAGGCGCAGGATCAGCTCCGCCGTATATCGGTACGTGTCCCTGTCGGTATCTCTAACTCGCAGACTTTACCTTCGAACGGTCTGCAGACGTCAGCCGCCATCTGCAAACGCTTCACGACCGGCCCAGCACCACTGACGACCAACAGCGCGCTCTGCCTCTAATGGTTTGACTTATTGTGGAACTGTTCGTGCACGGCCTTTAGGTGAGGGTCGGTGACGTGCGTGTATATCTGGGTGGTAGAGATGTTGCTGTGTCCGAGCATGGCTTGGACTGATCGCAGATCGGCCCCGTTCATCAGTAGGTCGGTCGCATAACTGTGACGCATGGTGTGTGGCGAGACGTGTTTGGTTATGCCGGCCAGCAGGGCGTAACGTGCGACCAGGCGTTGCACGCTCCGGGCGGTCAGACGGTGGAAATTACCTGACACGTCGACTGATTTCCGACCACTATAACGCATGAACAGCGGTTTGACATTGTCTTCACGCTTATCCAAGTATCGCTGAATCCAATCGGCGGCTTCCTGGCTGATGAAGATAGGCCGGTCTTTCTGACCCTTACCACGAACCATGAACTCGCGGCGCTTGAGGTTGATGTGGTCACGGTCAAGCCCGACAAGTTCGCTGACACGTAATCCGCTGCTGAAAAGCAGCTCAAGGATCGCCCGGTCACGTAGGCCGTTGATCGTATTGACATCAGGCTGGCCGAATATGCGGGACAGCTCATCCTCATTTAAAAACGTCACTTGCTTACGGCGTTGCTTAGCCAGTTCGATCTTGTCGGCTGCCAGGGCAGGGATGTCGCGCTTCGCACAGTATTTGAGGAAGCCACGGAGCGCTATCAGGTGATAGTTCTGGGTTGATTTCTCAAGCTCGTCGCTCTCGTAACTGCCGAGCCGGTTCAGCCACAGCCGCCATTTTCGCACCATCTCAGTCGAGATATCGGCTATTTTGATATCGTCGCCCGCAAAATCGAGCAGGCGGTTGAGATAATGGTCATAATTGGCGATCGTCCGCTGCGAACGGTTCTGCTCAATCTCCAGATATTCCAGATAATCAGTTTTTACTTTACTAAATAGCATATGCTTAAGTATAGCACCCGTATCTGTTACAATATGTTTCAAGTAAACAAGGAAGCCTCATGGAAAAAACCCTCATCGTATTCAAGCCAGACGCGGTTCAACGCGGCATCGTCGGCGAAGTCCTGACCCGCTTCGAACGGGCCGGTCTCAAAATCGTCGGCACAAAGATGCTGCAGCCTGATTATGACCACTTTTACCAGCACTATGAAGGCATCGGCACGCTCAAATCCCGCAAGGGTGACGAGATCTTCGAAAGCCAGTTAGCCTCGATGCAGGAAGGCCCGGTCATCGCCATGGTCCTCGAAGGTGTCGAAGCGGTTGAAACCGTCCGCAAGATGGTCGGTGATACCGAACCGAAGAAAGCCGCTCCTGGCACGATCCGTGGTGACTACGCACACGTTACTTACGGCCAGGCCGCCAGCATCGGACGTGGTGTGGCGAACATCATCCACGCTTCGGCTGATAGTGACGAAGCTCAGAAAGAAATCAACCACTGGTTTTCTGACTCGGAGCTGCACGATTATAGTGCGGTGCATGAGAAGTTTACGCAGCCGGGCAAAAAGGCCTAGGTTAGTTTTCGCCACCCGCTGACCGTCGCCTCGTCTGGCAGTGAACTGCCAGACTGTGGGCTCCTCGGAAAGGTAGAAAATATGCCACCACATTTTCTACCTTTCCTGCGTCGCCCCCGTAGTTCAATGGATAAAATAGCTCCGTCCTAAGGAGAAGCTAGGGGTTCGAATCCCTTCGGGGGCACCAAAGTAAAAGTCCCAGCATGCTGGGACTTTTACTTTTGTCATCACTCGCCAGAAGGGATTCGAACGGGATTGCCGGTGGCAATCCCCGCCCGTAGCCGATGAGCCATAGCGAATCGGTTCCGGTAGCGAAAGTCTTTTCTTTCGCGCCGGAAGGTCGAGTCCCTGGCAAAACACCCCATTTGCTATACTATGCTTATGTCTAAAACACAAACGTCCAAGGAGCCGAAATACTTCGAGGACCAGTTCGACGACGAATCCGTTCTCTACGTCTTCCGTAAGCACCCGGTCGTCATGCGTAAGGGCCTGATCATCGGTATGGCTGCCTGGCTCGTCGGACCGCTGTACACGGTCGCTCTGACGTTCATCAAGCCGGTCGAGCAATATCCGTCGGTCAACTTCTTCTTTGCCAGCTTACTGCTCAGCATCGTCCTCGGTATGATTATCATGTTGCCGTTCTGGATATCGTGGTATTTCAGCGTCTTCATCGTCACGGATCAGCGGTTTATCCAGATTACCCAGAAGGGCATGTTCAACCGCGCAGTCGTCGATATGGGCTTGTCCCAGATCCAGATGGTGAACTACGAAATTCGTGGTTTGCAGGAGACTTTGCTCGGATTTGGTACAATAATGATGCAGACCTTTATGGGGGACCTGGTGATACATGATATTCACCATCCTGCCAAGACGCAGAAAAAGCTGATTCACATCCTTCGGGAGCACGGTGATCAGAGCGCAGCCCAGTTTGCCGACCAATAATCTATGAAGCATCCCAAACACATCATCCATAAGTTACGCGGCAAGAAGTCCGATGCTGACTCGGCCGTTCCGCGCATTACGACCGATAACGTCGCCGAACACCGCGAACAGGTGCTCGGCAGCGCCCGTAAGTTCATATACCCGCTCCAGCACACCAAGCGCCGTGTAGTGACGATTTCCATCTGGCTGTTCGGTACTGCCATCATCGTCTTCCTCGTCGCCTGTACCTTGGCGCTGTATAAGTTCCAGTCCTCCAGCACCTTCGTGTACGATGTCACCAAAGTGCTGCCATTCCCGGTAGCCAGGGCAGGCGGCCGCTACGTGTCATATGAAAGCTACCTGTTCGAACTGCGCCGTTACCAGCATTACTATGAAAGTCAGCAGCGCCTCGATTTCTCAACTCCTGACGGCCAGAAGCAGCTGGCTAACTACAAAAAACAGGCTATGGCCAAGGTTGAGACCGACGCCTACGTCAAGAATCTGGCCGAACAGCACAACATCTCGATCAGCGACCGCGAAGTCAATGATGAGGTCACCTTGCTCCGGGCTCAGAACCGCCTTGGCTCGTCCAACGAAGTCTTTGAGAACGTCCTTGAGGAATATTGGGGCTGGTCGGTCAATGATTTCAAACGCGAACTCAAGACCCAGTTGTTAGCTCAGAAAGTCGCTGCCACGTTGGATACGGCTACCCGTGACCGTGCCAATGCTGCCTTGGCGGCCATCCAGCAGGGAACTGATTTCGGCCAGGTAGCCGGGCAGTATTCTGACGACGCGGCTACCAAGGGCAACGGCGGCCAGTACGGCAGTCCGATTGAGCGCGGCAACCAGGATATCGACCAGCAGGTCCTCGACCAGATCTTCAAGCTTCAGCCAGGGCAGGTCTCAGGTCTGATCAACACCGGTGACAGCCTGCAGATCGTCAAGGTGATCGATGGCGATAATACCAAGCGCAACGTCGCTGTCGTCGTCTGTACATTCAAAAACATCGCCGACTACGTCCAGCCGCTCCGTAAACAAGAACCACCGAAGCAATATATCGGTATCTAGCCGTCATCGGCTTGCGCTTTACGGCGGGGTTTGGTATGATGACCTCTGTTACTTTAGCCGTGGGCTCGTAGTGAAGCGGTTATCACGCCTCCCTGTCACGGAGGAGATCGCCGGTTCGATCCCGGTCGGGCCCGCCAA
>JAQGGZ010000001.1 GCA_028289125.1 Candidatus Saccharimonadota bacterium | reverse complement strand
TAAGGTTCTTCGTTTACCATCGAATTAAACAACACGCTCCACCGCTTGTGCGGGTCCCCGTCAATTCCTTTATGTTTTAGTCTTGCGACCGTACTCCACAGGCGGGATGCTTAACGCGTTAGCTTCGCCACTACCGGGGTCGATACCGATAACGGCTAGCATCCATCGTTTACGGCGTAGACTACCGGGGTATCTAATCCCGTTTGCTACCTACGCTTTCGTGCCTTAGTGTCAGAAATGAGCCAGTTATCTGCCTACGCCATCGGTGTTCCTCCCAATATCTACGGATTTCACTCCTACACTGGGAATTCCAATAACCTCTCTCATTCTCTAGCTTTGCAGTTTCCATAATGTATATGGGGTTGAGCCCCACGCTTTCACTACAGACTTACAATGCCACCTACGCAACTCTTTACGCCCAGTAATTCCGGATAACGCTTGGATCCTCCGTATGACCGCGGCTGCTGGCACGGAGTTAGCCGATCCTTATTCATGAGCTAACGTCATATTCGTCACTCATAAAATCAGTTTACGCCCCGCGGGGGTTCATCCTGCACGCGGCGTTGCTCCATCAGGCTTTCGCCCATTGTGGAAAATTCCCTACTGCTGCCTCCCGTAGGAGTCTGGGCCGTGTCTCAGTCCCAGTCTGGCTGATCATCCTCTCAGACCAGCTAAAGATCGTCGCCTTGGTGAGCCATTACCTCACCAACAAGCTAATCTTACGCAGGCCGTTCCCAAAGCGCATAAAGCTTTAGCCCGTGGGCCACATGCGGTATTAGACACCATTTCTGGTGCTTATCCCTCACTTTGGGGTACGTTCCTACGCGTTACTCAGCCGTCCGCCGCTCGTGTACTCTACACTCATTATTCAATCTCCACTTATCACCTTTTCCCTAGCCTAGGGTCTGGGTGATTCGTTTAGAAGTCCGAGGACTTTACGATTAAATACTAAGTGCAGAGCCTTACCGCTCGACTTGCATGTATTAGGCACGCCGCCAGCGTTCATCCTGAGCCAGGATCAAACTCTCCAAAAAAAGAATTCAATCTAAACTTCAGTCTGCTGACTTACTATCCGGATTCTGTTAGGAATCCTGTTTAAAACAATTCACATTCGTGAACTGACGTTGATTTGCACTACTTAATTTTTAAGGAACCTGAGCAACATTCAAGAGACACTTATAAAGAAACCTCAAACTGCTTCAAATAACTATACCTGTTCTGGCCGTTCGGGTCAAGGGGTTATCGGCACATAATCGTAGTATTTAATTCTACAACCGCCAGACCGGCAAAAATATGGCGTGCCTAGGCTGTGCGACGGCGTGACATCAGATAGAGTCCCGTCGTCACCAGTGCCGTAATAATAAGGAGTACGGCAACTCCGATGATGAACTGGGTTTCCGTTACCGCAGGTGCGTCAGCTTGTGCCTGTTCTGCGACACGTTGTTCAGCTACATGGTTGGCGGCAGCATGTGCGAACATCATGCTGCCGGTTCTAGGATGACCTCGTCTTCGTCTTCCGGTTCGTCCGACTTATCGACGAGTGCCATCGAGACTACTTCGTCACCATCACGCAGCCGCATAATGCGGACGCCTTGGGTGGCGCGACCGAGAGCCGGGATGTCTTTCAAGCCGAGACGGATGGTCTGTCCGTTCGACGAGATGATGATCACCTCCTGGTCATCGTCCTCGGACAATGTCTTGACGCCAATCAGGTCGCCGGTCTTGGTATTGACGATGGCGCTGCGGATACCGACACCGCCACGGGCATGCGCCGTGAACTGCGATACCTTAGTGCGCTTGCCATACCCGAACTTCGAGATGACGAAGACCGATGACTTCTCTTCGACGATATCCATGCCGATGACGTGGTCGCCGGCGCGCAGGCGGATACCACGGACACCACGGGAGACACGGCCCATCGGGCGGGCGTCCTTCTCATGGAAACGGATAGCCTGCCCCTGCGATGTCGAGATGACGACTTCATTGTCGCCGCTGGTACTGCGGATCCACTTCAGTTCGTCGCCCTCATCGAGGTTTATGGCGATCAGGCCGGAAGTACGGACGTTGGCGTACTGCTCGAACGGCGTCTTCTTGACCACACCGCGGACGGTACACATGATCAAGTTGGCGGCGGCGTTGCTCTTACTGATATTTATAACAGCTGAGACGGTCTCTTCCGGTTGTAGCTGTAATAGGTTGACGATGGCAATACCCTTGGCGCTCAGCATGGCAGCCGGGACTTCGTACGTTTTGAGACGGAAGACGCGGCCCTTGTTCGTAAAGAACAGCAGGAAGTCGTGGGTCGAGGCGTTGACGACGTGCTCGATGACGTCCTCTTCACGGGTGGCCATACCACGGCGGCCCTTACCGCCACGGCCCTGCTTCTTGTATTCAGCAATCGGGCTGCGCTTGATGTAGTTGGCGCTGGTCATGGTGACGACGACTTGCTCATCAGGAATCAGGTCTTCGTCGCTCATCTTGTCAAGCTCGCTGCCGATGACCTTGGTGCGGCGTTCGTCGCCGTAAGACTTCTTCAGTTCAGCGAATTCGTCCTTGATGATCTTCAGGATTTTCTTCTCGTCAGCCAGGATGCCGATCAGTTTTTCGATCAGCTTGAGCAGCTCGGCGAGTTCGTCCTCGATCTTCTTGCGCTCCAAGCCGGCCAAGGTGCGTAACTGCATCGATAAGATGGCGCGGGCCTGGATGTCGCTCAGGTTGAACCTGGCGATCAGGTTTTCACGGGCGTCGTCAGTGGTCTCGGAGGCGCGGATGGTAGCGATGACCTCGTCGATGTGGTCGAGGGCGATCTTCAGACCTTCCAAGATGTGGGCGCGTTCGCGGGCCTTGCGGAGTTCGTACTCAGTGCGGCGGCGGACGACGACCTGGCGGTGTTTAATGTGTTCAGTGATGATGTCCTGGAGGCCGAGGACGCGCGGCTGGATGCCGTCGACGAGAGCCATCATGTTGAAGTGGAAGGTCGACTGCAACGGCGTCAGCTTGTAGAGCTGGTTCAGGAGTTTCTTCGGGTAGGCGTCTTTCTTCAGGTCGACGACGATACGGACGTTGCCGCGGGCGGATTCGTCGCGCAGGTCGGAAATGCCGCTGATCTTCTTGTCGCGGACCAGGTCGGCGATCTTCATGACCAAGGACTCTTTGTTCAGGCTGTACGGGATTTCGGTGATGACGATCTGGTGGCGGCCTTTGGCGCCTTCGACGACTTCGGCAACGCCGCGGTTGACGACACCACCCCGCCCTGTCGCGTATGCGCGGCGGATGGATTCACGGCCGTAGATGACACCACCGGTCGGAAAGTCCGGACCTTTGATGAACTCAAGCAGGTCGTCCAGGGTCGCGTCAGGATGGTCGATCTGGTGCACGGTAGCATCGATCAGCTCGGTCAGGTTGTGCGGCGGGATGTTCGTAGCCATACCGACGGCGATACCTAGTTGTCCGTTTAACAACAAGTTAGGTAATTTAGCAGGGAGAACGGTTGGTTCCTGAGCGGTACCATCGTAGTTGTCACGGAAGTCGACGGTTTCTTTTTCAATGTCGGCCAGCAGTTCGTCTGCCAGGCGCGCCATTTTGGCCTCGGTATAACGATAGGCAGCTGGTGGATCTCCGTCCATGCTACCGAAGTTACCTTGGCCGTTAACTAATGGGTAACGCATTGCCCAAGGCTGAGCCAAGCGGACCATGGCGTCATAGATAGATGAGTCACCGTGGGGGTGATACTTACCCATGACGGCACCGACGACGTTAGCTGACTTGCGGTGACGAGCCGTGCTGCGCAGGCCGTCGCTGTTCATGCTGTAAAGAATACGACGGTGAACCGGCTTCAATCCGTCACGGACGTCCGGTAAGGCACGGTCGATGATGACGCTCATCGAGTAACGCAGGTAGCTGTCTTCCATGACGTTCTCGACCGAGCGGCCTTCGACTAAACGGGAGTGATTAAAGCCATCGAGGATTTCAACCGAACGGTCGTTGATGATACTTGGTTCATCAATCGCGTCAATAATAGGTTCGTGTTCGTTGATGTTCTCTTCGTCCATATTAGATGTCTAAGTCCTTTACGAATTTAGCGTTTGCCTGAATGAAGTTCTTGCGCAGCTCGACTTCAGTACCCATCAGCTTGTTGAAGATGGCGTCGGCTTTTTCGGCGTCGCGAACTTTGACCTGTACGAGGACACGTTTCTCAGGGTTCATGGTCGTCTCGAACAACTGCTCGGCGTCCATTTCACCCAGACCCTTGTAACGCTTCTGTTCAACGTAGCCGGCCTGGCGGTAGCGCTCGGACGATTCGTCGATGTTGACGCCTTCGGCCTTGCGCTTCTCGATAGCCTTGTCGAGGATCGTGTCCAACTCTTCTTCATCGTAAATGAAGGTGCTGGATTTGCGGTTCGGCTTGACCAGTTCGAACAACGGTGGCTTGGCCAGGTAGATGTGACCGCCGTCGACGACTTCTTTCATGTAACGGAAGAAGAACGTCAGCAGCAGCGTCGAGATGTGCGAACCGTCGACATCGGCATCGGTCATGATGATGATGCGGTCGTAGCGCAGGCCACCTATATCGAACGAATCCTCGATACCGACGCCAAGCGCCTTGGTGATGGCCAGAATCTCGTTGTTAGCCAGCATCTTGTCGAGGCGGGCGCGTTCGACGTTCAGGACCTTACCGCGGAGCGGCAGGATGGCCTGAGTCTTGCTGTCACGGCCGGATTTGGCAGAACCACCGGCTGAGTCACCCTCGACGAGGTACAGTTCGGAGTTCTTCGGATCTTTGGATGAACAGTCAGCCAGCTTACCGGGCATGCTGGCGCCTTCGAGGACACCCTTACGGAGGATGTTCTCACGGGCAGCGCGGGCGGCTTTGCGGGCGCGGGCAGCGAGCAAGGCTTTTCCGACGATCTTGCGGGCGACGTTCGGGTGCTCTTCGAGGTAGTAGTTGAGGTATTCGTTCATGACGGTCTCGACGTAGCCACGGACTTCCGGGTTGCCCAGCTTGTTCTTGGTCTGACCTTCGAACTGTGGGTCCGGCAGCTTGATCAGGATGATGGCGGTCATACCTTCGCGGGTGTCTTCACCTGTCAGGTTCTCTTCTTTCTCTTTGAGCAAGCCGTTCTTGCGGGCGTAGTCATTGATGACACGGGTCAGGGCGGCGCGGAAACCGGTCAGGTGGGTACCGCCGTCCGGGTTCAGGACGTTGTTGGCAAAGGTCTTGATCGTCTCGGTGTAGGCGTCGGTGTACTGTAATGATATTTCTACCTGAGTGTCCTGAACGGTCTTATCGACGTAGAAGATATCGTCGTCGACGACTTCTTTGCCGACGTTCAGATGCTTTACGTAAGATTGGATACCGCCTTCAAAATAAAAGCCGAACTTTTTACCGGTCTTTTCGTCTTCAATCCAGGTGTGTATACCTTTTGTGAGATATGCGGCGTGGCGCAGGCGGTCTAGGATCGTGGTGTAATCAAATTCAACAGTTTCCTTAAAGATAGATGCGTCAGGCCAGAAACTAATCTCAGTACCTTTGAGCTTGGTCTTGCCGACCACTTTCAGATCTGACTGAGGGGCACCGGCAGCATATTCCTGCTGGTGGATCTTGCCGTCCTTGAAGACACGGACGATGAGCTTACTCGACAGTGCGTTCACGACGCTGGAACCGACACCGTGCAGACCACCGGAAACCTTGTAACCGCCGCCACCGAACTTACCACCGGCGTGCAACACGGTCAGGACTGTCTCAACGGTCGACTTCCCTGTCTTTGGGTGAAGGTCGACGGGGATACCACGACCATCGTCGATGACCGTGACTCCGCCATCCGCCAGCAAACGAACGCCAACAGTAGTGGCGTGGCCAGCTAAAGCTTCATCAATACCGTTGTCGACGATTTCCCATACTAAGTGGTGCAATCCTTCACGTCCTGTCCCACCGATGTACATACCCGGTCGCTTACGAACCGGCTCTAACCCTTCCAGCACCTGAATGGAACCGGAATCATAGTCTTTCTGGTCAGTCTTTGCCACGTTTTCCCCTCTGTCGCTCTCTGTTATTTTCTTAATAATTACTATAACACACTAACAGTGCTCCGTCATCCCTCGGCCGGTCAAGCGGCGTGGTCGCGGAAGTGCAGTTCGCCTTCTTGATCGATGAATATCGTGTCGTCTGAGGCCGCTTCTTCTGTCTTGGCCGGAGCCGACATTTTCGGACGTTCTGCTTCCTTCGGAGCCGGCGCTGGCGCGAGCGCCGGGGCCGGTTCGACTTTCACTTCCTGGACTACAGGAGCCGGTGCCGGTTCGGCTTTGGGCTCAGCCTTTTGGGCCGGCGCAGCTTTGGGCGTAGCCGGACGGTTCTGGCGCTTGGCGAGCCAGTCATCTAAGAATGAGCTGGAGTTGTCGGCCGTAGAACCAGGCACCGGTACGGCCGGAGCACCTGCCGTCTTGCTGGCGAACGGGTTAATGGAAGCAGCCGGCGCAGTCGGGCGCTTATTAGCGAACGGATTGATCGACGGGCTTGGTGGCGTGATGCCACGAGGCGCGCCGGGACGGCTGGCCGGGCCCGTACTCCACGGGCTGCTGGCCGCAGTGCCGCCAGCGAACGGCGCAGCCGGTGCCGCCGGTTCGGGTATCGAAGCCAGCCGGGCGTTGATCTCGTCTTCGATTGCCTGCTTCGGCTTGCCGTACTTGGCAGCCGACAGCTGCTTCAGGGCTTCAGCTAATTTTGTGTTCGGATTGCCAAGCGCCGGTAGCGTGGCCATACTGAACGGCTGCGTCGGCACGCCACCGATGAGTGTTCGGACGATAGTGTTGTAATTTGGAACACGGAGTAAGTCATCACCGTCGAACGTGGGCTGGAAGTATCGGCTCAATGATTCAACGTCGTTCTGCCCGATACGGAAGCTGACGATGGTACCCATGTTGCCGAACACCGCGTCGCGGATCTCGTCGGTCAGCTGGGTGGTGAACTGGTTGGCAACGATCAGGTTCAGGTGATACTTGCGGGCCTCGGACATGATGGTCGCGAAGCTGTCGGTGCTGAAGTTCTGGAACTCATCGACGTACAGGCTAAAGTCGACCCGGTCTTTCTCTGGTATGTTGGCACGGCTCATAGCGGCGGCCTGGAACTTCATGACGAAGATCATACCGAGCAGCTTGGCGTTCAGTTCCCCGAGGCGCCCCTTTGACAGGTTGACCAACAGGATCTTCTTGTTGTCCATGACGTCACGCAGGTCGAACGCGCTGGTCGTCTGGCCGATGATGTTGCGCATCATCTCGTTACTCAAGAAGGCACCGAACTTGGACACGAACCAGCTGACCACTTCCCCGAACTCATTACTGCGCTGCGACTGTGGCATCTCTTTGCGCCAAAACTCGAGGACGTTCTGGTCGGTGACGTGCTTCAGCTTCTGTTCGACGTACTTCGGATCACGGAACAGCTTCGGGATATCGATGAAGGTGCCGCCGGCCGGATCAGCCATGACGGTCAGGGCGGCGTTGCGGAATAAGTGCTCGTAACGGGGGCCCATGATCCCCTGGTGTTGTGGGTCGTACAACTTATACAACATGTTTAGGGCTTCCTGCACCAGGAAGTCTTTTTGTTCAGGGCTGTGGAACTCGAAGAGGTTAAGCCCCATCGGGAAGTCCATGTCAGATGGAGAGAAATAGATGACATCTTCGGTGCGCTCACGCGGCACCATGGCTAACAGGTTTTCGGCCGTGTCACCGTGCGGGTCGACGAAAGCAAAGCCGTTGCCGGCAATCATGTCCTGGAGCGCCAGGTTCTCTAAGAAGGTCGATTTACCGGTACCGGTCTGACCGACGGCGTACATGTGCCGCTGACGGTCACCAGGGGCCAGCCGGATAGGCTTCTTGGCGCCACGGAATACGTTGTAGCCGAGCAACGAGCCTTCTGCCGGAACATTGCGTGGTCCGTCAACCTGCTTTGATTCCTGACGGCTTAACTGTGAGGTCGGGATGTTCTTCTGGTCCGGGAAATGGAACAATGTTGATAATTCGACAGCGTTCAAGATGTTAGGCGTCTTCGTAGGTGGGAAGAACCGCATGATATAGTCCGTCACCAACTGTTCACTACTCTTGGCAGGCTTGTATTTGAAGCCGTTCTTACCGGGCGCATCGAACAGCGAGAATGCTGCCACGATATTGCTCAAGATAGCCTGCGAACGTTGTGAGATGTTCGACGAAGCGATTACCCGGATAGAGACTTCGAAGCCGGGGTGACGCGTCTTCTCGTCAATCGCGTCCAGGGTGGCCTGCTCTAACGACGATAGCTCTTTCTTGCTGCCATTGGCTTCTTCTTTCTTCTCTTCCGGTGATTTGACTGCGGCCGTCGCCAGGTCTTTGGCCAAGCTACCGAGGATAGCGGTCGCCCCGCTTTTATTATCTTCGCCTTTACGCTTCTTGCTGGCCAGGCCGCTGGCTGATTTGCGCCAGCTGTCGTCGGCCGGCCGCATCAGTATCTGTATGGCTGCCCCGTCATCAGCGTCCAGCGTCGACAAGGCATTCAGCACCGACTGCAAAGCGTCGCGCTTCAGGTCCTGGTAGGTAGCGATCGGATAGGCATAGTTCTCTTTGAGGACCAGTTCCCCGCCCACCACGCCGCTGAGCTGACCGGCACGGCTAAAAATATTGTGTTCGGCGACTTCTTCCATCTGGGCGGCCGGGTAAGCCGAAACGATAGCTTGTTTGACCACTTCGGCTAAGCTGACCGGAACGGCCGCATAGAAATACACGAAGCCGTGGCTCCCGATAATTTCGAACGCAAAATGGCGCTGGCCATGAATCCGCCTCTTGAAACCTGCCTTTTCTGTTGTGCTGGCTACAATGTTGTAGATCACTTGTGCCCTTGAAATGTTCTCGTCTACCAGGTCGCGAACATCTCGGCCATTGCCCTCGGTATCTTCACTGACGGGCGGCAGATGAATTAACATCGGAACCATCTTGAGGCCCCGTTCGTACTTCTTCAGGTGACGCTGTTGGCGCTGGTACTGGACGAATACAATCGGTCCCCCTACCACCAGGACCGCTACGAAGATTATCACCACCGTTAAGAACAGGGCCATGGTTAATCCTCAGCCACCTTGACGGTCTTAGCATAGCGTTTCTGCATGTATTCGGCTTTCAGGGCGTTCAGGGCCTGAGCCTGGGCGTACGGGTCATTCTGGGTCTTAGCGACGATCTGCTCGGCTTTGTGCACCCATTCAGGTTCTATCTGGTCGGTGTCCTCGGCGGTGGCCGGCAGGGACGAACTGGCAGGAACCGGGCTCGGTGGCGCCGTCAATGGCGTCATGGCCGGAACGGTTGGCGGCGGCAGCTGGCCCGGAGCTGTTCCGGGGTCACTCGTGGGAGCTGCCGGAAACGGGGGTGGAGTCTGCGGGTTCATATCAGTACCCAGTATACACGCGCGGCGGCTTAAAGTCAGGTAGATTAGGGGCTGTGTCTCAGTGAAAATCGACTGATGTACAACCAGGCGATGGCGAACACGAGCAGGAAGCCAAGCAGGTCCTTCAGGGTCAGTTGCCCGGCAGCCTGCAGAATGATGATCAGGCCACAGACGGCTGCCGTCGAGGCCGTCAAGGCCAGACGTTTACGTGTGCTCAGGCCGAACACTCCCAGCAAGGCATACCCGGCGGCCGCGATCAGCCAGACGACAGCGGCCATGGCGAGGATCAGCACCGCTAACGGGAGTGATTTTGGTTGTGTCGTTGTAAACAAAATAACAAGCAGCACGAGTATGCCGCTTGTTATTTTATGTCTGAGGGATAGGTTTTGTATAAATTTCATCACATCGAATAAGGTTTGGTGCCACAGGTGGCAAATCCGCTCAATAAATATAAACTATCGGAGCGCTTGCCACCTGATGGCTGACTGACCGCTCTCGCCACCTTTAGGGTGGTTCGAGCGATTTGTAGCTCTATAGTTATATCTTTCGATTTTCTTATAGAGCTACATTTATGAAAAAGAGAGTTTTTGTAAGTTTTTATTTTTGATTAACTTACAGGTTTCACTATACTCCTAAAGCTTATAATTGTCAATGGTATGGTGAAGCTTTAGTTACAACAGTCATCTGTTAAACGGGGTTGTTTATTTGTAACGTTTCTTACAACATCTGGTAAGAATGGTTTTCACCAAGTGTTTCTTGGGCGTCCGGAACACGGCAACAGCCACGGTTTACGCATCGGCGAATCAGCGGCTCCACCCGCGCTTTTGTTTCCGCGGTATGGACCGCCTACGCGGCGTCGGTTCGACGGATAGTAGCCCGCGTAAGTTCGTAGGCCGTTTTGATTTGTCCTATGGTTCGGCATGCTCGTATAGGTCCTGAAGCCACGGCCAGGCCGCCCGGTCCGGTCCGGTCCATACAGCATGGCGCACCCGGCAACAGCCACCATGCAAAGATTGGGCGTGGCTTCTGGCTTCTGGCTTCTGGCTTCTGGCTTCTGGCTTCTGGCTTCTGGCTTCTGGCTATGAATTTTGTCACCTGGCCACAATAGCGGAATGACAGTATTAATGATCGTTCTATGGCAAGCTCCCCTACTCCAGGATTTCAGCCTAAGTAACTAGTCATCCACGCACCCTTTTATAGCCATTGACGCCGCTATTTTAAAATGATGTCGTAGGCATATTCAGCCGAGCACATTATCACGTAATCCCTGCCCCGCCGAACGGCCCGGAAACAGGCACTTTTACCGTTAAAAGTTATACACAGGAATATTATGAAATAAGCCATAAACGCATTGACAACGCTCTCCTATATTTATAAGATGTCTTTAGCACTGAATAAAAAAAGTGCTCAAAAACAAAAAAGTCTTCTTGTGACAACCGTTCCTCGCAGGCGGTTGTCACACCAAACAAGATACGCCCCCAAAGCGCAAACGAAGACTTTAACAAACACCAAAACGATTCAAAAAACTTATGTGTGAGAAGACCCGCTAGCAGTAGCGGGTCTTTTTGTTATGTCCAATCAAACCTTAAAACCGTGTGAAGTCTTTGGATTCGTGGCTGGTTATGGTTCAGCTCAGCCGATAGCATTGGGTGCATGACAGGCATTCATACCATTACCAGCCATAATCTTCAGCACCATCAGGTGCTAGTGGAAAGTCATATTTCAAACGGCTTACCGGCCACAGTGATCGTAGGCCTCGCCAACAAGACCGTCTCGGAAGCCAAGGTACGCCTGAGGGCCGCCTTTGCCGCCAGCCAGCTTACGTGGCCTCGGAAGCGCCTGGTCATCAACCTTGCACCGGCCGATATTCCGAAACATGGCAGTAACCTCGATCTTGCGATCGCAGTCAGTGTTTTACGGATCAGCGGTCAATTACCGCCGTTCAGCCATGACTGCGGCTTCATAGGAGAGCTTGGACTGGATGGCCGTATTCAGCCTGTCAGAGGTGTCATCGGTCTGCTGACGGCCGCGCGACGGGCCGGTCTAACGGTGTTTTACCTACCGGCCGCCAATCTGGCACAAGCCCGTTTAGTTCCCGGCCTCACGATTTATCCCCTTGAAACACTTCACGATCTGGTAGGACTATCGCGGCGTGCCGTCGCAGTTACCCCTGTCAAAACAGGTTCCGGCTATACCCCCGCTCCTCAGAAGACCGCCGTTACCTACCCCGACCTCCAAGATATCAGCGGCCATGCGGTTCCAAAGCGGGCCCTTGAAATAGCCGCGGCCGGCGGACACCATCTTCTGCTGACCGGGCCGCCCGGCGCCGGCAAGAGTCTGCTCGGCAAAGCCCTGGCAGGCCTGCTACCACCTCCGACCCAAGAAGAAATCCTTGAAATCACCCAGCTGCATAGTCTCGTAAATCCGGAGTTTGAAGATGTCGTCGCTTACCGGCCGTTCCGCAGCTTACACCATAGTGCCAGTCCGAGCACGTTGCTCGGCACCGCACAGCATCCGGGTGAAATCAGCCTGGCTCATCATGGCGTGCTTTTCCTGGACGAACTGCCCGAGTTTAAACGCCTCGTCATCGAGTCCTTACGCCAGCCGTTAGAAGATCATAGCATCAGGCGATTCGGCCAAACCGTACCCGCCCGGTTCAGTCTTATCGCCAGTGCCAATCCCTGCCCTTGCGGCTACTATGGACACGGCAATCGCTGCATGTGTTCAGTGGCGGACGTACGTCGCTACAGCCGAAAACTTTCCGGTCCGCTTCTTGATAGGATTGACCTATTTACGGAAGTCACCTCTGTAGAAAATCATCTTATGTTGTCAGAAATACCCGAAAATACGACTACTGAAGCAGCGAGGGATCGGATTATTGAGGCCCATGCCCGCCAGAAAATCCGCTACGGCGGCCCCGAACGTAATGCTCATGTATCGGCCGCCAAACTCCGCCGCCATGTGCATCTATCTGCGGGTGCCACATCGCTACTGACGCGGGCCGCTGATCGCCTGCAGCTATCCAGTCGCTCTTACCTGCGGACGGTTGCGGTCGCCCGCACTATTGCCGACCTGGATCACAACGATATAGTGCTCCCGACGCATATTGCCGAAGCGCTGCAATTCCGTCCCAAAATGCAGACAGGAGTAGCGACATGAAATACCGCAAACATTTGACCTCTGTTGCCCTATCTGTTACAGTAGAGCAAACAAATGTAATAACCAAGGGAGTGGATTTTATCAGCAAACAACCTCGCCTGAACCACCAGATTCAGGCCTCGAACCTCCGACTGATTGACGATGACGGCAAGCAGCTCGGCGTAATGTCAAAAAGTGAAGCCTTGCAGATGGCGCAGGAGCAGGAACTCGACTTGGTCGAAATCTCGCCCGAAGCCTCGCCTCCGGTAGTCAAACTGGTAGACTGGGGTAAATACAACTACCAGCGCACCAAGCAACTCCAGAAGAACCGCAAGGCCGCCAAGACGATGGAAGTCAAACAGATGCGTTTCGGCCTCAAGATCAGCGATCACGATCTCGGCGTCAAGATGCGGAAGGTACAAGGCTTCCTGGATGACGGCAACAAGGTAAAGATCACCATCTTCTACCGCGGCCGTGAACTGGCACACAAAGACATAGGGTTCACACTTGCTGATAAGGTCATCACCGACTTTGGTGATACAATAAACGTTGACCAAGCACCGCAGCTCGCGGGCAAGCAACTAAATTTTGTGATAAGGAGCAATCAAAATGCCAAAGTTAAAGACGCATAGCGGTACCAAAGACCGCGTCCGGGTCAGCAAGAACGGCAAAGTCCGTAGCGGCCACCCGAACATGAACCACTTCTTGCAAAAGAAGCGAGCCGGTCGCAAGCGCGACCTCAGCGGCCTCGGCACACTCGCCGGCAAAGCCGCTAAGACCATTAAGACACAATTAGGAGTCAAATAAGATGCGCGTTAAACGAGGCGTCACCAGCCACGCCAAACACCAGAAGATCCGTAAGGCAACCAAGGGCTTTACTCACAGTAACCGCGCCAGTATCAAGCGTGGTAAGCAGGCTGTCACCAAGTCGTTGCAGTTCGCCTACCGCGACCGCCGCAACAAGAAGCGAACGTTCCGCCAGCTTTGGAACGCCCGCATCAACGCGGCTGCCCGCTTGAACGACACGACGTACAGCCGTCTGATCGCCGGCCTCAAAGCCGCTGGCATCAACCTTGACCGCAAGGTCCTGGCTGAGCTGGCCGTCAACGAGCCAAGCGCCTTCACTGCTGTTGTCAAAGCTGCTACAAAGTAAGTCGTTTACTCCTTACACAACTAAAAAAGCTCCGTTGTAATATCGGAGCTTTTTTAGTGCCAGACAATCTATAAGCCGGGTTTTGTACCTTATAAAATAAGGCGCTGACCATCTATCTCGACCGCCCATTGCTGAACGGCTCTAGCGGATCTTATGACACGCATCCGGCGGGAACCTAATGGATACGCATCTCCTTGCAGCCGGCAGGGTTTACCTCTCTCGTGCGTCACCGCACGACACTATGGTTGCTTAAGCCAATCGTTTCACCTTTTCCCGTAAACGGGTAGTTTCGTTTCTGTGGCACTTTCCCTAGGCTTGACGCCCGGTCGCCGTTAGCGACTGCCGCTCCCTATGCTGCCCGGACTTTCCTCCTCTTTTTACAGAGGCGGCCAGCCGATCATCTAGCATCCTTATTATAACAGCTTACCGGGTTATGCCCAGTTCGACGTCTAAGGTGCGGTTGACGGCCGCATCGGCTAACTTGTTAAACTCACGCGGTACGTGCGTGAATGTCACCTTCTCAAACTTAGGCAATATATCTTTTATGGTCTGATGGACCGCCCAAAGGTCACGATTCTTGACTTTAAAGATGCCCTTCATCTGATTTACGACAAGTAGGCTGTCCATGTGGACATGGACGATCCGGGCACCGCGCTTAAGCGCCTCCTCGAGACCGTATTTCAATGACAGGTATTCGGCCTGATTGTTGGTGGTGATACCGAGATAGATTCCTTCATCGAGCAGGACCTTATCCTGCATATCCAGCAAGATGAAACCGCTGGCGGAAGGACCGGGATTGCCACGTGAGCCGCCGTCGCCATACAGCTTCAATTCGTGCAGCTGTTCTTTGGTTGGGCTCGGTTCGACGGAATGCTCAAAAACCGCCCCGCCGCCCTGCAATGGTGTGAAGTCAAAAGTGATTATCTTGACGGCCGTCTGCACATTGACTTCCGGGCCGTAATGCTTCTGGAATGTCGATAACAGCTCCGGGCCGGTGGCACCGAGGGCTTCACTGTCGGTGATGTCCCCTACCCGCGCTTCGACGACCCGGTTGATGACACCGATACCGATGATCTTCCAGGTAGTTTTGTCATCCGGGTCCACTTTGTCTACCAACTCGACTTCATCACCGACCCTCAGATCCTTATCGTCAAAGATGCGCCAGGTACTGTGCTTCTTACCAGCGGCAACGAGCTGGGCAAGGTTGTGGTCGAGTTTCAATATCTTCATCTGTGAACATTATACCGTACACCCCACTATTGACTTACTGGCATAACGAGTATTTAATAGGTAGCGGTGCAAACGCATCAATCCGACCGAGGGGGGACCCATGGAAACACTGGTAGAAGTTGAGAAGCACATCGGTAGCACCCGCTTCGCCAACGCTGTCATCGGCATCGTGTTTATGCCGGTCGGCATCCTGTTGACGGCGCTTAGCTACGAGCTGGGCAACGACGTCACCAACGGATGGCGAGCAGCCGTCGTCATGTTCATCGGCCTCGGCATGTTCGCGGCCCTCAGCACCCTGCATTACATCAAGCGCACCGGAGGGCACTCGAGAACCAAGTTCTGGACCCGGCTCAGCTTGCTGGCCTACCTGATCTTCGGCATCTCACTGCTGTTCATCCCCGCCTGATCCCCTCACCCCGGCGTCACAACCACAAGAATCAAAGACGCGTGCCGCCGGGTCGTCGGACGGGAGATAGATCGAGCACTGCAGCTCACCACAAACTGTCATCACGACAATTTTGCTGCGCTCTCTATCTCCCTCTCCTATGAATGTCGAAGACGCCCGAAGGTATGGCTAACGTCATACCAAACAAAAAAGGCTCAGATTGATCTGAGCCTTTTTTCTTGGTCGGGGTGACAGGACTTGAACCTGCGACCTCACGGCCCCCAGCCGTACGCGCTACCAGCTGCGCTACACCCCGGTCCGCATAAAGTATATCAGGAGAATGGCCGGGAGCCATTAACACTTTGAGCTAATTAGAAAGCTGGCCTACGCCGATGAGATTCACCTGGAACGAGTCCTAGGTGGGTCCCCGCACTTGCCAGCACACGGCTGACAAAAATATGAGGGTCCCGTTGATTTATGTAACAGATAAATCAATGTCGGCGCGTAACGGCCAGCTCATACCTATTATACCAATAAAAATCGGAGTAATGCCTGATTGACCGAACTTAGGACCGGACTTATCAGCGGGAACAGGATGACCACCAGGATGACCACGCTCAACAGTCCGAAGCCTTCGATGACATCCATTACCCGGCGCACCCCGTCTGGGGCGACGGCGTACAGCACACGCGAGCCGTCCAGTGGTGGCAGCGGTATCAGGTTGAAGATGAACACGCTGATGTTGACGGTTACGAACAGGACGACGAAGTTATAGAGCAACGAGCTGGTGCCCGGGGGCAGTACATGAAAGATGATGGCCCCGAGGACCGCCAGCAACAGGTTGGATACCGGACCGGCCAGTGCCACCAGGGCGGAACCCCACTCACCGTAGCGCAAGGCTTCGGGGCGGAATGGTACCGGCTTGGCCGCCAGCAGCGGTGGTTGATGCAGCAGTATGAAGAATAACGGCATGGCGATCGTCAGGATCGGATCGATGTGTCGAAGGGGGTTAAGGCTCAAGCGGCCTTCCTCGTCAGCGGTGTCGTCACCGAGCGCCTTGCCGGCGTAGGCGTGCATGAATTCATGCACGCTGATGGTTATCACCAGGACGACGAGGAACATGACGATATAGGTTAAGTCGAAGGTATCAGGCATATCCACACTAGTATACAACGAAAAAGAGGCCCGGAGGCCTCTTCGACGTTAAGCGGTAGGCAGCAGCCCCTTTTTCTTGAGGGTGCGGATGGCCTGGGTGCTGACCTTGAGGGTCACTTTCCTGCCATCGACGATAACGGTCTTGGTCTGTAAGTTTGGCTTCCATACCTTCTTGGTGTGGCGCTGCGAAAAACTGACGTTCGAGCCGTACTGCTTGCCTTTACCGGTGATTGCACACTTTTGCATAGACGTTTATTGTACCGTACAACAGATACGAAGTCAACTACGGGCGTTGGAGAACGACAAGTTGGGTCGTGTCAGTCAGATCAGCCGGCTTGACGCGGAGCTTCGAGGTGGTCTCTTTCGGCTCCATGGCCAGGACCTTGAGGGCTTCCTCAAGCGGTTGCTGCGGAACCGGGTAATTCAGACCATCATCGTAATGCGTGGGGATGACCAGCTTCGGCTCGATCTTCTTGATGAGCTTCAGGGCGCCGACCGGGTCAAGCGTGTAGCCGTTACCGCCGACCGGAATGAACAGAACGTCGATGATGTTGAGCAGCTCAAGCTGAGCGTCGCTCAGTTCCGGATAGACATGACCGACGACGGCCACACTGGTGTCAGCGACTTGCAAACGGAAGATAGTAGCATTGTGCTGCCCAGCCTCGTCGATATGGGCACGAGCCGGGATACCGGTAATTGAGACATCGGCGACTTCGTATTCACCAGGGCTGTCGAATGAAATCTTCGCATCGGCGCGGGCCGGAGCGTGCGGACCGGTGAACAACTGGATGTCGCCGGCCTTCGCGACTGATTTGCCGCCGAGGTCAGCCAAGTTGTCATCAAAGACGACTCGGTTGCCCTTGACTGTCAATACTATCGTGTTCGCACCGTAAAATTGTAAATCCATGTCACTCCTTGTTCAGTATGTTATTTTTGTCGACCAGAATCTGTACCTTGGCCTCGGCCAGGGTCGCCACGAACCGGTCTTTGATCTGCTCCCGGTACCGGTAATCGTCCATGCTCATGACGACGAACCGTAGCTCCTTCCCTTCCTGCTTCTCGAGGTCAGCGATGTAGTGGTTAAGCTGGGTCTGGTTGAAGTTGCCCACCAGGACGACGTCGACACCGGTCGACTCATCACGGGTGAACTGCCCGGTCAGTGCAGCCAGTTCAACGTTACCGAGCTGCTTAAGTGCGTCCTTATCACTGCCGACGATCGCTTGCGCCGTCGCCATATCGCCGCCGAATATCTGCTGCAACGGCTCGTAGTATTCAAAGCGCTGATTGACCTCATAGTAGAGGCGATTGTTATTATTGTCGGATACGATGATGCCGATATTGAGGAGATTCGACAGCTCCCGGCGGACCGAGTTGATCTGCTCGTCAATCTTACGCGTGATTTCACGGACGTAAAACGAACGATTAGGGTTGCTGTAGAACAACTGCAGTAGTTTTACCCTCGTCTTTGAACCGAACAGTTGCTCAATCATGTTTCCATTATAACAAACCTGCCACTATTTTGTGTGCAGGAATGTTGTGGTAAGCTCTACGGCTTTTTCCGCACTTCCCTGTTGTGGCAGCCAGTGAATACTATTGTTGCGTTTGAACCAGGTACGCTGGCGCTTGGCCAGATAACGGTCATTCTGGGCGAACAACGCTTTGGTCTGGTCCAGATCGAGCGAACCATCCAGGTACTGTCGGAGGGCCGAATAGCCCGGCGTCTCAAGCGCCGGCACGTCAGGCCCATAGGCCTCGAACAAGCGGCGGGCTTCTTCGATCAAACCGGCCGCCATCATCACGTCGACGCGGTCACTGATCCGCTGGTCCAGCACTTCCCGCTCAGGCGCCAAGCCGAGGACTAAGGTATTCGGCCGTAATTCAGACTTAGAGTGTTCAGCCCCGTCGGTTTCAAGCGTGCGTGTCAGATGCCGTCGGTTCAAAGCATTCGCCGGCATCGGCAGACCACGGGCGGTAATTTCAGCCTGCAAGGCTTCGACACTCAGGGCATCCAAACGCTCGCGTTCAGCTTTATCGGCCGGTGGTCGGAACTGATAATCATAGATAACGCTATCTATATAGAGGCCGGTACCTCCGACCATTATCGGCAGCTTGCCCCTGGCCGAGATATCTTCGATGGCCGCGAGTGCCAGGCGTTTGAAGTCGGCCGCATTGAAGGTCTCATCAGGGCCGACCACGTCGATAAGGTGATGACGGGCAGCTGCCTGCTCATCCCGTGACGGTTTGGCCGTACCGATATCAAGCCCTCTGTAAACCGTCCTCGAATCAGCCGCAATAATCTCACCGTCAAAGCGGCGGGCCAGCTCGATACCGAGCGCCGTCTTGCCGCTGGCGGTCTCCCCGACGATGACTACGAGCGGTCCGGCCACCACAATAACTCCTCAACGTTGACATGCTCGTCCGCTATGACGACACCTTCGGTCCGCAGATGTTCAGCATGGGCTGGCCGGCCACCGGGGTAACCGGAAGCAAGACCGCCTTGTTTATTGACCACGCGGTGCCACGGCAGCTCCGGATTACCGAAGTGCGCGATACCGCCGACGATCCGCGCCGCCCGGGCGGTGCCACATAAGGCCGCCAGCTGGCCGTAGGTCATGACACGGCCGACCGGTATTTGTCGAACGACAGCTTCGACGCGGGCACGGAAGTCATTCTCAGTCCTGTCCATCAAAGTAGTCCTTAACTGCCTGCCAGTTTGCGGCACGAGTCACCCCGCTGGGAAGTTCATCGGTCTGATTCCAAGGATAATCACCGAACAGTATTGCCGGCACCCCAAGATCAGCGGCCGCCAGGCAGTGCTTCAGCTGATCGTCTATGACGTAATTCACGCCCAAATCGATATATAAATCTGCTTTCGTAACCAGTATTGCTTCAACGCCATGATCAGGATCGTCAAAAATACCGGCATGGTGGACAGCCGTAAAAATGTCCGGGTATCTCTCGGCCAGCCAGTCGGCAGTATCTTGCTGGATGATACGACGGCGAGATGTGGTGGCCAAAAGGACATAACGTTTCGCTAGTTCTTGTAAGACTTCGGCCGCCATTGGCTTATGCCGGAAGCGACGGGTGCCACCAGATTCAAACCAGGTCGTCCCGCGCAATTTTGCCTCTTCCAGATTGACTTGCCACATTTCGGCCCAGTGCTCAGAGTAATCCTCTAAGGTCAGCCGGGTATTCCAGCGCTCGTTACTAAAAGCCAGAAAACCCTCGGCACTATCGGCTAAGACGTCGTCGATATCAATAGCAATGATCGGCTTAGTCATAGCATTAAAAGGAAGATTTGCTCACCCTTGTCTTAGCTTCAGTAGCAACGGTCTGCAAGAAATCAGCTACTGCTGCCGAGCCGGCTTCACCTTCTTTGACAGCCATATCGCTGCGCACTCGAGGTGTCAGCGGCCCGCCGCCGATCTCTTTCTCACCGATGACGACGGTATACGGGATCTTGTACAGTTCGGCTGCCCGGATTTTCTTACCGACTGATTCGTTCGAATTATCGACCGTCAGGCGCAGACCCATATCAAAGGCCTGGCGGCGGACCTCTTCGGCAAAGGCCAAGGTGTCAGCTTCCTGGTTAACGGTTATCAGACGAACTTGTTCGGGTGCCAACCAGACCGGGAAACGACCGGCGGTGTGCTCAATGTACACGCTTAAGAAGCGCTCGATCGAGCCTAGTAAGGCGCAGTGGATCATGACCGGCGTGGTGGCCGAACCGTCCTCAGCGATGTAACTGAGACCAAAACGGTCAGGCTGGACGAAGTCGAGCTGGACGGTCGCGACCTGGTGTTCGCGGCCAATGGCGTCGGTTGCCATGAAGTCGATCTTCGGACCATAAAAAGCGGCTTCACCTTCTTGCTCAAAGTAGTTAAGGCCATTACTCAGAACAGCCGCTTTGAGCTGACCTTGGGCAGTTTCCCAAAGCTCCGGATCACCCAAGTATGCGTCAGAATCGTCGCGGTAACTAAGGCGGACGCGCAGATCCATGCCGACGGTGCTGTACAGTTCGGCGGCGGCGGCCATCAGACCGTTGATTTCGACTTCAATCTGATCGGGCCGGCAAAAGACATGGCTGTCATCCTGCGTCAGCGCCCGCACACGATTCAGGCCGCCGAGCTCCCCGGTCTTCTCGTCACGGTAATCAGTGGTCGTCTCGAGGTAGCGGACCGGCATATCGCGGTAGCTACGCTGTTGGCTGGCATAGATACGGGTGTGATGCGGGCAGTTCATCGGCTTCAGAACGAGTTCATCGCTGGTTTCCTGACTTTTGACCAGGAACAATTCGTCGCCGAACTTGGCCCAGTGGCCGGAGGCTTCGTAGAGCTCCTTCTTCGTCATGTGCGGCGTCCAGACTTTTTGGAAACCTGAGCGCTGACGTAGCTGGTTCGAAAATGCTGCCAGCTCGTCGCGTAAGACCGTTCCACGCGGAGTGAACATCGGTAAACCTGAGCCGACCATGTCTGAGAATAGGAACAGGTCGAGGGTCTGACCAAGCTTGCGGTGGTCGCGCTTCTTGGCTTCTTCCAGCATCGTTAGATATTGATCGAGCTCTTCTTTGGTAGCGAAAGCCACACCATACAGACGTTGCATCTGCGGGTTGCCTTCCTTGCCGCGCCAGTAGGCGCCGGCGACACGCATTAGCTTGAAGGCACCGACTTTACCGGTGCTCTCCACATGCGGTCCCCGGCACAGGTCGGTGAAGTCGCCGTTCTTATAGAATGATACTAATTCGACTTGGCTCTCACCGTTGGCTGCCAGTCCCAGTTCGGCTGCGTCCAGATCTTTGGCGACGGTGGTGCCGGCGCGCTTGAGGTCATTGAGCAGTTCTTCCTTGTACGGCTGATTGTTGTCACGAGCCCAGGCGATGGCTTCATCAACGGGTAGCTCGAACCGTTCAAACGCGAAGTCCTTGTTGATGACGGCGCGCATCTCTTTCTCGATCTTCTTAAAGTCAGATTCTGAGACTTTCTGCTCGCCCAGATCGATATCGTAGTAAAAGCCGTTCTCGACGACCGGGCCGACACCGAACTTGGCGTCCGGCCACAACCGCTGTACCGCTGTCGCCATGATGTGCGCCAGACTGTGGCGCATCGGATGAAGGTTATCTTGTTCTGACATAATCGATCCTTTCGTTAGAAATTAAAAAAGACGTCGGAGTGCAGTCTTATAATCTAAGGTTGCTCTCCTACGTCTCGGGCCATATTGCTATGTCGCACAATATGGCGGTTCCACCGGACTTCCCCATGCGGGGCACTTATAGCAGCACTGGGTACGTCCGTTCTGTCTGCCGACGAAGCTCCGTGGTTGGTGAGGCCACTTCAACGCTTGCACTAAGTATACACCACTGGACCCGTACTATTCGCGTGGTCAGTTAAAAGAAAAGCGGCTCCATGGATCTCGCAGTGACCATGGAGCCGCTTCTTACTTTTCTAGGAGAACCTCTCCCAAATCCGCACCTCATCTACTACTATAGCAGTAACGGTACTATCAGGCTAGTAGTTTTATGTTGTATTTTAGATATATACACCTGTGGGTAAAGTATTCTGATGTATACCCTATTTGGTATATGGAACAGATACGTTCCCTGCACCGTTATACTTTTAATGATATAGAATGCGGCCTTGGCCTTTTCGCATCGGGCATGCTCAGTGCAAGCACTTGCGCGTGCCCTTGCTCACCGCACCGATCACACTCGCTGGCGCTCATTCGTGATAGGTTCTCAGATTGTATGACGTACCAAAGAAAAACACCCCTGGTACCAGGGGTGTTTTTCTGTGGTGGGCGATATAGGATTCGAACCTATCACCTCCGCAACGTCAATGCGGCGCTCTAGCCAAATGAGCTAATCGCCCGATCAGATCAGTCAAAATTGTACCTCACATCTGTTAGAAACGCAAGTCACCCCTGTTGATTCCCCTTAAGGCTATTGACATAGTTGACACCATCTGATACAATTGATCGGTTAAGTGAGGAGATTGGGTGAGTACCACACAAGCAATGGCTCTGGACGGTTTTCAACTATTCTACGAAGAACTTGGTTCTTCAAAGCCAACCAACCGCATCAAGCGGAATCGCTAAGCAAAGCACTCCCTGAGAACATCAACCGGCCCCGGTTACGGAGCCGGTTTTTTGTTGCCCGCGGCCCCTGTTACCAGACTTTTACCCACTTACCCACCTACTTTTCCACTGGCATTTTCTCTTGCGTCATGACAATATATAGACATGGTATGCATATATTGCGGACACGATAGCAGGGTCACGAACTCACGGCCAAACAAGCGTACGCACCAGATTTGGCGACGGAGGCAATGTTTGAACTGTGGGCGTGTCTGGAGCACCTACGAGGCGGCTGACGCAGGTAGCCTCGTCATGGTGCGTTCACGGACCGATAAGGCTCTGACGCCTTTTTCCCGCGATAAGCTCTTGGTCAGTGTCCTGACGAGCTTAGGCCACCGATCAGATAAAGTTACTGACGCCAGCGCCTTGATGGCTACGTTACTGCCGCTTATATATAAGCAACAAGCCGATGCCGTCATCGACGCATTACAGCTGGCACAGATTGTTGCCGGCGTCCTGCACAACTTCGACGCTGCCGCCGAAGTCTACTATCGAGCCTATCACCACCTCTAGACGTGGTAGTTCTTGTTTTCGTCACGGACCGCTTTTTCGGTCACATCGAACTTATCAAGGTATTTGCCGAACATCAGACGCGTCTGAGAATACAGGGCCGCTAAGGAGTTGTAGACTATCGTCGTGACTGGCAGGTACACCCACTGCAGCAGCATCCAGAGCGAGCGGCGGCGCTTATAGCGGGCCGGTTTCGGTGGCAACGTCTTGAAACTGACGAAAATGGAGGCCGAGAACCCTATCAAGGCGACCGTCTGGATATTACTGATGATGATCGGTAGCTGATTGGCGGCGTAACTGTCATGGTTCACCATCGCCGGTATAAAACCCCCGAAGAACGCGATCAGCGGCGCCGCTGCCCAGGTGACGTGGCTTTCGATCAGTCGCAGGACTTTGGTCAGAAGATCGCCGCGTGGCACCTTGTTCTTATGCATGTAGCCCTTGCTGACGACGTACGCGATGTCACTGGCGCCGTAGGTCCACCGTCGCAACTGAATGAACTGGGCTTTTAAGGTCTTCACATAGCCGTTGGCTAACACGGCATCCTGGTAAATCGGTACATACAGCGGCAACATCTGATACTGACCGTCAAAGGTGAAGTACGATCGCCAGAACTGGTGCCCGTCTTCGACGATGGTACGAACGCTCCAGTAGTCGGTCTTTTGGAGGCCGGCCAGGCTTTGAGCGTGCGCCGAGAAATTACGCAGCACGTGCTGACGCAGCGCCAGCACAATATTGTAGAATGAGTTACCAGTGGCGATGACGCGCATCGGTGCCGGGGCGTCCCAGATATTGTTGGTGTACATCGAGATCGGCTGGATCGAGACCCGGGCCGGATCCGGTGCGACACAGTACAAGTACGTCAGCGCACCGATGTACTGCGGGTCAGGACGGTTGTCGGCATCCAGGGTCGTCACGAGAACACGCAGCGGATCGATATTATGTTCTTTGAAATACGGCTCAAGCTGGCGGGCGGCGTACGTGATATTACCGCCCTTGCCCCGGATTTCACGCGGGGTATCCTTCGGGTGCTTAAAAGCCGCCGCATGGAGGAACTTATCGCCGTACTCTTTAATAAGCTCTTTGACGGTGGCCTCGACTTCGGCGCCGCCCCGTTCTTCATAGGCGATGACCAGCATGACCTTCTTCATATCGTGTTGGCTGGCGAGTACCGCCTGGATCGTCGGCTCGAGTACTTCCCGGCTCTCGTTATATGTAGCGACCATCATGAGGTGGATGACATCGCTCGGCTGAAGTACTGGCGGCTTTACCTGGCGCCTGAGCAGGTTGTCATAATGCCACTTGGGACGCTGGACGTCCGCCTGGGCGACTTCTCCCTTTTCGAGTTCCTTCAACATGTCCTGCCACGGCAACTTCTTGTGCTGTTGCATGGTGTAATAACCCTGCAAGGCCCGGACATTGACGCCGAACGTACGTGATACGTATATAAGGAGATAAGCCAAAATGAAGATGCAGGCCAACGTGACGTTGATCAGGCTGAGTACGATCGGCAGTGCCAGCAACGACCAGCTCAGAAAGCCGGGCAGGATTTCAAATAAACGGTAGCGCCAATCACGATTTTCTTTATATGGAATCTCAATATCGGTCATTAACGCAGTCCTAATAACGCGTTACCGACGATGGTGCCGATGATAAGCAGTACCAAGCTCAAGGCCAGGATGACTAACGCGAGGTGCCTGCGTAGCGGGTATACCCGCCGGCTTAATACGAAGGCGGCAGTCGTCACAAATAAAAGGAATACGAGAAAACTTAACAGGCTGTAGATAGTGCCGGTTTCAAAGGCATCCAAGCCAAGACTCGACCGGAACTGGACAATATAGCTGCTCGAGTTGGCATGGTTATTGAGTAACCTGACAGCTATCAGCAGGCTTGCAGCGATACCCACGAACAAGTTGGTGCTTAGTAGCAGGAGTACCGTGCGGTCATGACTATATCTTTTTGGTGTTGCCATAGGAATCTTCTCTATACAGTATAACACTGGTGCGGGTAGAGAGAATCGAACTCTCCGCTCAGCCTTGGGAAGGCTACATATTAGCCACTATACGATACCCGCGAACTCTTCAGTGTTTGGGAAGAGCCAGTTGAAGCTGTCTCCCCAAATACATTCTGTGTTGGGAAGAGCCAGCTGAAGCTGTCTCCCCGCCACCAAATACATTTGGAGCCGATAAGCGGATTCGAACCGCTGACCTACGCTTTACGAAAGCGCCGCTCTACCAACTGAGCTATATCGGCATAAACACTGGCGGGTATTATACCGATATTTTTGCGATATGTCAGCCCGAAGCGGTCACTGCTCATAAGCCAGGGTCCGGGCCAAGCGATTGACCTCGTAGCTGATGAACAGAATGGCGGGTATATATACGCACAGTACCAGGCCCAGCCAGCTGCGCATGAACATGACTGCATTGCCGGCCAGAGGTACGTGACCGACAACAGAGCCGACTACCTGATCCGTGTTCACGGGATCATCGGCATCTGAGTTTTCATCGCCTTTGAACACTATTGTTGTTCGGCTATTTCCGTCGGTATGTACGCCCACTACCCGGTGTATAACAGATTGACGATGGTCAAATTTGTACATGGCCACCTGCCCCGTCCGGATCATGACGGTGGGTTGACGATGTATGAGCACCAAGCTCCCTTTCGGGATTGATGACTGCATACTCGTGGTTTGCACAGTACTGATGAGCCACTGATGACTGAACACAAATGCCCATAAGGTCGTCATTAGTGTGAGTGTCAGGAGCACCCAAAGGCTACTCCTGACTATGCGGTAACGCGTCATGACTGACCTACGTCGTAACCGGTTTGCCGCTGAAGACGAGATCGAACATATCAACCGTAGCTTTCAACGTGCCGATGGCGGTGGCATCGACATCAAATCTGATAGTGTAGTTACCCTCGGATGCAGGATCGAGCGGGTTGGTGGTGGCACCACCTTTCAGTGCCGGCCCCGGCAACGCCACGTCAGTACTCAACGTCAATGAGTACAACGAGGTGTCGATCTTTTCGCCCGTGGCAGTGTTCTTAATCGTCACTTTCACGGCCTTCATGGCAGTCGAGGCACTGGTACTGTTGAAGCCCGCGAACTTCAGGACCGTCGGGATATGTGCCCCGAGCGTCATCGGGCTACCGCCCGTGTTCTTAAAGGATATGCTGAATTCCTGCGAACCGATGCCAGGCACCAGACTGTCGACCGCGAAGCCAGGAGCAGTGCTGGCAAAACTATTACCGTTCCACAGCAATAAGTCGGCAGACGTGGTGCTTAGGCTACTTCCTGTCAGTGTCGCCTGTGTATTGACGGCGGCGAACGTCATGCCGACTACTAACACGAACGTGGCTGTTATCGTCCCGATTGCCCGTAGGTACGCTTTCTTGATATTGTTCACTTTATTACCCTCCCCCTTGGTTATTTGGTACGGGTAATTATATTGAGAACAGTTTTGACTAACCAGCTGCCTAGCAGAGCTTTTAATACGTTTTAAATGTTTGGTACGGCCGCTACAGCGCCGCGATACGTTCGACCAGATCGATCAGTTGCATCGGTGACAAATCGGCTTTCAGTACATGGTCGGTGATACCGAGGGCCTGCATCTCCTGAATCACACTCGGATCAGAGATGTTACTAGTCAGTATGATCTTCAAGTCCGGATGGCTGCCGTGGTCGAAATTCTGCAGGAACGTCTTCCCGTCCATCTTCGGCATAAAATAATCGAGCAGGACGATGTCCGGCTCCTGCTTATTGATTTCTTTAAGGGCTTCGTAACCGTTATTGGCAGTCGCTACTCGATAACCCTGGGAAGACAGGATCATTTGATACGCGGTCTGTAAGGCCGGTTCGTCTTCGACGATAAGTATAGTTAGTATGCCGTCATTCATATGGTAAGGTTAGGGTGAACGTGCTACCTTGGCCGATAGCCGACTTCACTCTTATGCTGCCCTTGTGCAACCGTAATATACGCTTAGCCCAGTATAACCCAAGCCCGCTACCGGTAACAGTGTCAGATAACTCATTATCCACACGGGTGAACTTATCAAAGATAATTTTCTGATGCGCTTTGTCGATACCGACTCCTTCATCGCTGATGTTTATCACTAGCTTTGAATCCTTTTTAGCCATGGTTACCGTGATGGTCCTGTTCGGCGGTGAATATTTGCTGGCATTCTCAATGATATTCTCAATCACCAAGCCGATCTCAGAAGCGTCAACCGGCACTACGTAATCGATCGAGTCATCAAATATCACTTTTTGCGAACGCACGTCGATTATCGGCTGCTGGTTGGCGATGATTTGGCGGATAAGTTTCGTGATGTTCTCGGGCTTTGGTTTGACGTGATATTTATGAGAATCAATCCGGGCAGTCCTCAGGAGTTCGTTAATGACGTTCAGCTGACGTTCGTTGCTCTCATAGGCCGCCTGTAGCAATAAGAGCTGGTGGTGGTTCACCTCACCTGTAAATCCTTCGGTAATCATCCCCAGATACTGTTTGACGGCCGTTGCGGGCGTCCGCAGTTGGTGAGATGCGATTGATACGAACTCGTCTTTTGAACGGTTCAGTTTGATCAGTTCCGCTTTCTGGGCGGCCAAGAGTTTGACCCGCTGCTGGGTTGCTTCGGCCCGCGCCAGGAGCTTGCCCATCTCTTTCAGAGATTTTTGCCGCTGGGCGGCGTTGATAAGGCTTGTGATGTCTTGAAAAAGCCCGGTGAAATGAGTCACGTTACCATCCTCGTCCCTGATAGGCGCAAGGGTCAGGTCATTCCAGAATGAAGTACCGTCTTTTTTATAATTCATTACGGTAGCCCGGACCCGTGTGCCCGCACGGACAGCTCTTCGCACTGCCGCTATAGTTTTCTTATCTGTTTCTTTACCACACAAAAAATCGTATGGTTTCCCTAGAACTTCGGTGAAAGAATAGCCGGTCAATTCCTGAAACGCCGGATTGCTGTACACGATTGGGTTGTCCGGGAGGCTGTTATCAGTAATGACTAGGGGGTTTCGTGAAACTTCAATGGCACTCCGTACTATATCCTCGCTGATGTTGTATATCGGCTGGGCGGTACTTTGCTTCGTCGCCATAGCTATATGATACCCTTTTTTTACAACGAAATCATCAAAACGGTGTAAATATTTAGTCCTCATTGAGCCGCTAGTGTGCGACAGGTATAAATATCTTACATGCGACGCCCGATAAATCGTTTAGAATGGTGCCGTGATAGCTGCAAAGTTAGAATCAGTTTACTTCCTGTTCATGGGCCTCTGGCCCCTACTGCACTATAAGAGTTTTGAGATGGTGACTGGACGGAAAACCGATACATGGCTCGTAAAGACGATCGCCTGCCTCTTTATCGTTATCGGAATGCAGCTCTGGCTTGAACCCTCCTCAAAAGTAGCGGTACTTGGTATCGGATCGGCGCTGGTAATCGGCGGCGCCGACCTGTATTACAGCACGATTAAGAAACGTATCTCACGGGTTTACGCTTTGGATGCCATACCCCAAATCGTATTCATCCTGTTATGGGTGATGGGCATATGACGCCATAGCCGGAGTAGTGCTACTTCTATAGCTTTTGGCGGATTAGCCCGCATGAATCGCTGAATATACATCTGCATATTATTGCTTTTATCAAGCATAGTTAGCACATGCTTACTCCCGTCTGTGTGATTGTGACGAGCAAAAGAAAAAAACACCACAATGATGTGATGCTTTTTTCTTGGCGGGCCCGACCGGGATCGAACCGGCGATCTCCTCCGTGACAGGGAGGCGTGATAACCGCTTCACTACGAGCCCACGGCTAAAGTAACAGAGGTCATCATACCAAACCCCGCCGTAAAGCGCAA
>JAQGGZ010000009.1 GCA_028289125.1 Candidatus Saccharimonadota bacterium | reverse complement strand
CGTTGGCGATGTTGGCCAGGTCGGCCCCTGAGGAACCGGCTGATTTGGCGGCCAGGGCGTCGAGATCGACGTCCTTGGCGAGCGGCTTGTTAGCGAAGTGGATCTTCAGGACAGCTTCACGGTCGGGACGATCAGGCAGGCCGATGTTAACGCGGCGATCGAAACGGCCGGGGCGCAGCAAGGCTGGGTCCAGCACATCGGCACGGTTGGTGGCAGCCAGGACGATGACGTTCTGACCCTGCTCGAAGCCGTCCATCTCAACCAGAATCTGGTTCAGGGTCTGCTCACGCTCGTCGTGACCACCGCCCATACCGGAACCGCGGCGGCGACCGACGGCGTCGATCTCGTCCACGAAGATGATGCACGGGGCGTTCTTCTTTGCTTTGGCAAAGAGGTCGCGGACTCGGGAGGCACCGACACCGACGAACATTTCGACGAACTCAGAACCCGAGATACTGAAGAACGGCACGTTGGCTTCGCCGGCAACGGCGCGGGCCAGCAAGGTTTTACCGGTACCGGGAGGGCCGACTAATAAGACACCTTTCGGAATGCGGGCACCGACGCTGGCAAACTTCTTCGGGAACTTCAGGAATTCAACGACTTCCTCGAGATCTTGCTTGGATTCGTTGCTACCGGCAACATCTTTGAAAGTGACTTTTCCTTTCTCGTTGCCGTACAGGCGGGCGCGGCTCTTACCGAAGCTCATGGCCTGGTTGCCCTGGCCTTGGACGCTCCGCATGATAAAGAACAGGACCGCGCCGAAGAGGACGATCGGGACGAGGATGTTGCCGATCAAAGCCCAGGTAGGCGTACCGCTGGAAACGGCAGCAGAAGTAATCTGTACCTTGCCATAGTCAAAACCGGTCTCGCGCAACGTGGCGTTCGGCTCGGTGTAAGCCTTGAGTGAAGGTGTGTTTTCACCCTTCTTGGTAATCTGGAGTTCGTTACCCTTGACGTCGATCTTGCTGAAGTCACCCTCATTAGCTTCTTTGACGGCTTGAGTGATCGGAATCTCCTGCAAGTTGCTTGGCTGGCGGTAAGCCACGAAAACGACCAGGACGATAAGTACTAAGAATGCAATGAAACCTGCGTTCTTGGCGTTGCGATTGTTGGTCGGTGGCCGTTTGCCAGCTGCTTTGTTGTTACCCGGGCGAAATGATTTCTTATCCATATAAGAGATTATTATACAGACGTGGCAAGGCTTTGCCTAGCGCTCCGCTAGGCTGAGTGCCAGCTTATGCTTACCGACGATAATTTGCCAGTTCCCGAGGGCGTCGATGCGCTTGCCGGTCTGCAGTTGACGGGCCTGCTGGCTGAGACGGTCGACCGTCTGCCGGCTGAAGTCACCGACCTGCCCATCACGTAACCACTGGGCCATGACTTCACGGGCCACTTCAGTCGGTAACCCGCGGAACCATACGCGGTCCAAGGGCCCGGTCACGAGCTCACTTACGTGCCTGTCGATATCGTGGTTGAGCTGGCGCGTACGTTCGACCAGGCTCAGCAGTTCCTGCCGCTGAGCGGCCGTCAGCCGGGGCATGACATCGTGGCGGACTTTGTTACGGCGATAGGCACGATCTTGGTTCGTGCTGTCCTCACACCATTCCAACTGATTCTCAAAGGCATATGTCCGAATATCAGCTTTTTTATAATTAAGGAGTGGCCTGGCGATATCGCTGGCGTCATTGAAAGGCGTCAGCCCTTTGCGGTAAGTCCCACGCTGCAGATTAAGGATGACCGTCTCTAACAGATCGTCCTGATGATGCGCCGTGATGATAGCTCGCGCGCTGACTTTGTCCTTGATGCGTCGTAAAAAATCGTACCGGGCCTGGCGGGCCGTGGCCTCGCTGGCGGACGCGCCCAATTCGACCCGTTCCGTATAGACCGGCAGTCCCTGGTCTGCTGCCCACCTGGTTACGAAGGCGGCGTCATCCGCCGAATCATCGCGGATACCATGATCGAAATGCGCGACGGTCAGTCCAAAACGCCCATCCCGCACGAGAGCGTGCGCCAGCGCCATCGAATCGATACCGCCGCTGACGGCGACCACGTAGCGGCCGGGCTCCAAGTCAATTTCCATATAGCAATGCTATACTATCTTGAAGAAACCAAAAATAAATATGCTTACAGATATCGTCTTATTACTGACCGGTGTGATCGTCGGCGGCATGAATGCCATAGCCGGCGGTGGCATGCTGATCGGCTTCCCTGTCATGGTCGCTTTGGGCGTCCCACCCCTGATAGCGAACGCCTCAGGGAACGTTGTCACGATGCCAGGGCAACTAAGTTCGGCCTTCGCCTATCGCCGATTGTTGCGCCGCGTACCAAAGTATTACTTATTGCTGCTCGTCCCGACATTTATCGGCAGTATTTACGGGGCATACCTGCTACGCCATACCGATCCGACGCACTTTGCCGACCTCGTCCCGCTGCTCGTCCTCTGCGCCGTCTTATTATTCGCTTTCCAGCCGTTCATCCATTTCCACCTGCACCGCCAGGTCTACAGCCGGGTCACCCGGGCCATCCCATTCATCCTGATTTCGATCGCGCTGTTACCGCTGTCTATTTATGGTGGCTATTTCGGGGCCGGTTACGGCTTCATCATGCTGGCGTTCCTCGGGTTGACCAACCTGCGCGATGCTCACATGATGAACGCCATTAAGAACGTCGGTGCCGTCGTCATCTCATCCTGTTCGATACTCGTTCTATTCAGTGCCAACCTGATCGATTGGCATCACGCGATATGCATGGGTATCGGCTCGCTGATCGGTGGTTACCTGGGTGCTGTCGGCGCCCAGAGAGTATCGACCCACGCCATCCGAATCGCCGTCATCGTAATCGGCTTGGCAGCAGTGGTTTTCCTTGTCCTGTGCGACTATTAATGACCCCTGGAAAAGCCAGGACGTATCTGATATAGTAGCTATCTGTTGTGGCGGCGTAGCTCAGCTGGTTAGAGCACAGGACTCATAAGCCTGGGGTCACAAGTTCAAGTCTTGTCGCCGCTACCAAAATAAAAGCCTCAGCAGCGTAAGCGTGTCTGGGGCTTTTATTTTGGCTTCGTCACGGGTTGAACTTGTGACCGCGGATTCGCCCTTAGGGCTGAGACGCATGGTCGCAAGTTCGCAGAGCAAAGTCACGCGCAGCTGCCCGCAGCGAGCATGACTGAGCGGCGGAGGCTTTAGCCGATAGTCTTGTCGCCGCTACCATTAGAATTATGCTTAAGCCTCTACTTATTGAGGCTTTATTTTATACTTGACATTTTATTCTGCTTGTGCTATTATTGTTTTTAACGATAGGTCCACGCCTACATCTCTTAAATACATAACACTTAATAAAAGGACAAAATATGTGGATTTTATGGGCGCTTTTAAGTGCTCTATTTGCGGCAACACGCCGTACACAAGAAAAACAACTGACTCATCACCTCAATCACTTTACGATAGCGTTTGTAGTACAGCTACTTTCGTTACCGATAATATTGCTGGCATTGATATTGCACGGTGGCTTTATTAACCCCTTGCACCTTGGCTTAAACTTTTGGCTACCACTTATAGTAGTGTGTATCGGCTTTTATCCGCTTAACGCATTTCTTTACTTACAGGCTGTAAAGCATAGTGAACTGTCTAAAGTTTTACCAATTCAAAGTCTATGGCCTGTATTTTCACTCTTACCAGCATGGCTTACATTAGGCGAAATACCGACAATAATTTCTACGGTAGGAATATTGTTAACCGTACTAGGTGTATATGTTCTAGGAATGAAAAGTAATGTACTATACCACCCTCTGCAGCCATTTCGCGAGGAACAAGGCAGCCGCTACATGCTCTTTGCTGTCATGTTAGTAACTTTGGCGGGCGTATTGGACAAGGTAGCCATTAACGCCTCAAACGCTGTCTACTATAGCTTTACGAGTACAGTCGGCGCAGTAGTGGCGCTGTTTGTTACATTGTGCATTTATAAAATTAATGAATTTACAGAACTTAAGAATAACGTTAAGAATTTGGGCGTAATTGGTACTTTGCAAGGTTCAAGCTACACAACTTACCTGTTGGCACTATCGGCTGGGCCAATAGCTTATGTGGCAGCAATACGGTCCTCTAACGTACTGTTAGGGTCACTATTGGGGATAGTGGTGCTAAAGGAAAAACTTACCGCGTACAAGATAGTATCGTTTACCCTTATCTTAGTTGGCGGTACACTGCTTGCACTAGGCTCGTGATAAACGGTATCTGTAATTCGTATCCGCTCTAAGCGCATCGGTAAATTGCCCTATAACTGGCTGCTATACTGACAAAATGGAAAGTAAACCCTGCAATGTAGTCCTATTGCCCAACAAGCCATTAGCTGACAAGGCCATAGAAATTAGTGAGACCTTGCACTCAGACGAGGCTCTCTTTACCTTAAAAGATGGTAGTTTTTATCCTCACATATCACTTTATATGCTTGAGCTGAGGGTTGATGATTATGAAAAAGCGCAAGAGGTTTTACAAGGCATATCTACTGCTCCATTACTACAGGAATTAACTGCAATTAAATACGACCAAAAGATGGGTTTTCTAGATGCAGAATACGCAGTCACTCCTGCTTTACGAGACCTACAAAACTTAATTGTTGATGCCCTAAACCCTATTCGCAATGGTTTGCGCGAAAAGGACAAACTGCGCATGGAACAAGCAGATGGCATAAAGCGCGAGTACTTTGAAAAGTATGGCTATCCAAATGTAAAAGAACTATTCAGGCCACATGTCACCCTAACTCGCTTTAATAATGAAAACCACTTTGACACCCCTAAGCTACCTGATGCCTCAATCTTTAGTGGTACGTTTGACAGAATAGGTTTTTTTGAGAGTGGCGATAACGGTACGTGTGTGCGTTTACTGTCCAGTTATAATCTCAGTTAACCGAGATTATAGTTCAATCTAAGCCCCGTATGGTAGCATCTCATTATTTTATTAGCTCGCATGTCTTGGATGAGCTGCCAACAGTTAATCAGTTCCTGTTTAACTAAATTCCAATTCATCCAACCCGCGTCTACCATTAGAAATATGCTTAAACGGCCGCCAGGCCGTTTTTGTTTGCTCACACTACCAAGAACAGTACACCAAGCGTACACACCACAGATGCAGCCACCTTGCGTTTTATATTGACACGTTCTTGGCTTAACAGCACTAAGGCTAACACGGTCGTTACGATGATGCCCGTTTGTCTCAGCGGTGACACTAAACTGAACGTACCCGTCTTATATGCATACAGCATAGCGACACTACCTATTGCATAAAAAACACCAAGCAACACCAAGCGCGGCAGTATTTTGAGCGACAACATCGGCCCTATCTTTTTTATTGCTTTAGGACTAAATAATAAAGAAGCCAAAGATGCCCCGGCAAAACTGACTGCGGCCCAGCTAAGCGTATCCGTATGGCGGCCGACGTAAGACCAGCAAGTTATCGCAAGACCGAACAATACACCAGTCAAAATACCGAGCAAAGCACCGGTATCTGGCTTGAAATTGCGGAAGCTTTTTACGGCTAAACTTACACTCGCAAAAATCAGCACAGACCCAATTATTTGTAATATTGAAAGCTTTTCACCGAAAAGCAAAATGCCGAGTAACATGACCCAGAGTGCATGTGTAGCAAAATATATTGAAAATACCGAGGCCTCTACACGCTGCAATGTTTTAGCATACACAATGTGGCCTGCCCCATATAAGAGCATAGAGCCGATCGCTGGCAACAGATAGTCACCTATGTTTGGTAGCTTAAAACCACTAATAACGGCAAAAGCACTAATAATGCAGGCAACTATGCCTTGAAAAAACACTGCATACGCAAAAGGGTCCAGCTTGTCTTTATGTATTAGTACTCTTTGCAGAATAATGGATATTGATAAACCCAGTACGCTAATAGCTGTATAAAGTTGCCACGACATATTGCAATAACATTAGCACTATATGTAGTTATAACCTATCGTTCAAACTAAGCCCCGTAAGCTAACAGCTCACGCTTAATTTTGAACCGCTTCATGAAGGGCAGTCCAGGATTTTATAGTCAGATCCGTAATATACTGCCAGTCCGTTCGGTTTGTTTGATCATCTCCTTTGTGCCGGGGCAGGATCATGGCTTCCGCTCGATAGCGAGCGTACTCTTTTAACTTTTGAGGCTTAACGTTGTAGATAACGGCGGCTGACTCTGCCAATGCTTGCTCTAAAGCAATACTAGTCTTATAAGAGCGCCGGTGAACTTCCCACCAAACTAATTCCAGTTCGGCGGCTTTGTGGAAATCAAACGATTTAACGCTATGCTTCGAAACCAAGCCATAAAATTTGCATAGATTTCGGAGTACCCGTGTGCTGTTCGTACCCTGCTTCTTATGTATGCGGTAATCGGTTGCAGCCCACGCGGAATAATACGCAGACCTTATCGTAAGTAACCAGCTGAGCCCTAACTGGTTTTTAATCAAAACGACTAGGAGTCGGAACAAAAGGAAAAACTGGTGGTTGTAATAGGCACGCCACATGTCGGCATCAAGCTTTCCAACTTTTACAGGATCGAAATTACTCAGATCAGTTTTAACCATATGACCGCATTATACTGCACAGGCCTTACTTTTTTGTTGACACACATGCGGCCGGGCTTAAGCGCCTCACCAAATCCTAATATATCGCTCTTTTCTTGAGGTAATCCTCATGATTCTTTGGTATGCTATATATATGAATATGCTTTCTCATGGAGAACCGTCAGCTAATTCATGATAGAGTTTGTCCTTTTAGCTGTCTCGATATTTCTCCTCCTGGCTTGCGGTGTGTTCGTCGCCGCAGAGTTCGCTTTGATCGCGGTCAACCGTTCGACCGTCGAACGCCTGGCTGCCAAGGGTGATAGTCGCGCCAAAGGCGTGGCTCACGCTTTGAGCACCCTGTCGACCCAGCTGTCGAGCGCCCAGGTCGGCATCACAGTCACGAACCTGGCGATCGGGCTGTTAGCCGAACCGGCGATCGCCCATGCGTTACATGGTCCGCTGGTCGGCCTTGGCATCTCAGCTGCCGCCGTGCCTGGCATCGCCGTGATGCTTGGTCTGATCATCGCGACGATCATGACGATGCTGTTCGGTGAACTGGTGCCGAAGAACCTGGCGATCGCCAAACCGCTGGCCACGGCCAAATCAATCCAGCGGCCCCTGCTGTTATTTTCGAAATTTGTGAAGTACCCGATCAAAGTACTGAACGGGAGCGCCAATTACATCTTGAAACAGCTCGGCGTCGAACCCCAGGAGGAATTAGCCTCCGCCCGCTCAGCCGATGAACTGTTGTCCCTCGTCCGGCGCTCGGCCGAAAAAGGCACGCTGGCGAAAGAGACGGCCCTGATGCTGGAACGGTCGTTGAACTTCGGTGAGCTGACGGCGCAGGATGTCATGACACCCCGTTTGCGCATCCGCGCCCTGCAGGCTGACAGTACTATTGCCGAGATGCTCAGCCTGGCGAAATCTTCCGGTTTGTCGCGGTTCCCGGTGTACGGCAAGACGCTGGACGACGTCATCGGCGTCGCGCACATCAAGCACGCCTTCGGCATTCCCCGTGAAGAACGCGGCACCAAACTCGTGAAGCACATCATCCGGCAACCGGTGCTGGTGCCGTCGGGCATACAGCTCGAGTCTCTGCTTGACGCGCTGCGCAAAGGTGGCCTGCAGATGGCCGTCCTGGTTGATGAGTACGGTGCCGTCGACGGTTTGGTAACGATCGAGGACCTGCTGGAAGAGCTGGTCGGTGAAGTAACTGACGAACACGACCGCTCGACCGCCGCCGTCCGCCGTCGGGCCAACGGTTCATGGCTATTATCAGGATTACTGCGGCCGGATCAAGTCGGTGAAGAGCTGGACGTCTTCTTACCCGAGGAGGAAGACGTCGAAACGATCGCCGGGCTGGCCACGCACCACCTTGGTCGCCTCCCTGATGTGGGGGACAAGGTTTCAATCACGGCGGTCGACCGTGATGGCGACGAGCTGCCGGTGGAACTGCGCATCGAACGTATGGACGGCCACCGGGTTGACCGGATTCAGCTGACAATCCTCAGTAATACTGACGGGAAGGAACTCGACGCATGAGTTTAGGAACAAGCATGGTCGTAGCACTGCTGACGTTACTGGGTAACGCTTTCTTCGTCGGCGCGGAATTCGGACTGGTCTCGGCCCGCCGCAGCAATATCGAACTGAAAGCGCTCAACGGCTCACGCTCCGCCAAGATAACCCTGAACGCGATGGAACAGGTATCTCTGATGCTGGCCGGCGCTCAGTTAGGCGTCACTCTCTGTAGCCTGATATTCGGTGCCGTCAGCGAGCCGCTGATTGCCCACGCGCTGGAACACCCCTTCCACGCGCTCGGGTTGAGTGATATCTGGCTGGAAGTAGTTTCCTTCGGCTTGGCCCTGGCCATGATGGTGTACGTCCACGTCGTCATCGGTGAGATGGTGCCAAAAAACCTGGCCTTGGCCGAACCGACTCGTGCGGCGCTCTTATTAGTACCGCCGTTATTCTTGATGGTAAAAACCATCCGCCCATTAATCGAAGCCCTCAATGCTGCCGCCAACGGAACGCTACGGCTGTTCGGCATCAAGCCGCGTCAGGAAATGGCCAGCAGCTTCAGCCGCGATGAGGTAGCCGGCTTCGTCAAAGAGTCACACCGCGAGGGCCTGTTGAGCGAGGAGGAAGAACATCTGCTATCCGGCGCGCTTGATTTCGACGAACAGAATATCCGCTCAGTCATCTTGCCGCTTGAGAAAGTCATCACCACCTCCCCTGCCCCGACGGCCGAAGAAATCGAAGGCGCTGCCACCAAGACAGGCTTTTCACGTTTTCCGGTCCCGACGAAATCCGGTGAACTTAAAGGCTACGTCCATTTGAAAGACATGCTGCAGGTTCCGGATGACCAATACACTTCCCCGCTGCCCGCCCGCTATATCCGCCCGCTTGCTCAGGTAAAAGCCGCCACGTCACTGCGCAGCTGTCTGGCCACCATGCAGAAGTCGGGCGCACACATTGCCCAGGTGACCGCCCGTGACGGTAAGCTGGTCGGCATCGTCATGCTCGAAGATGTCTTAGAAGAACTGGTCGGCGCCATCCACGACGACACCCAGAAGCGATAACCGTTTCAATAATTACCGCTATGGTGCTATAACTAGTCCATCTCATCCGCGCACCTTTAGGTTTTGAGGAGGTTCCCCGTGAACCGCACGGCCCGTAACGTCATTACCGTCCCGGCTCCCGACCGCCCGACCCGCAACTACCTGCAGGTCGTTCCCGACCTGCGGCGCAAGCAGGCCATCATCCGACCGGGTGACAGCCGTCGCAAGCTGCCGCAGTTCTGGGACGTCTGGGTCAAGGAAGCTCTGAAGCAGCTCGCCCCGCCACACGAAGTGCTGAGCTACCGGCAGGTCGGCAACTTCATCTATGTGCAGTCGTCGAAGGGACTCCAGAAGGCGCTCTACCTGGCCACCCAGGCCGCCCAGAAGGTGTTCCACATCCCTCGCCCGCCGCTCATCCGGCACCGCCGCTACGAGAAAGAACGCTACGTGTTCCACTGGCAGCTGCCGGCCGGACAGGTCAAGCTCATCCAAGACGATGAGGGGCGACCCGATCGGTTGAAGTTCGCCGTCGACGTGGCGAGGCTGGACCGCCAGTTGCAACGGATCGCATGCGATCTGAAGCTGCCCAAGGGCTGCCGGCTGAGTGTCGACGCGGTGGACGCCGACGGTTCAACGGAAGTGCACCTGCACATCAGACGGAACGTCATCGAGCGGTCAGCCGACCTGCGAAAGCTGGTGGAACTCCACTTCGCTCTCGCGCTGACCCCGCGCCGATGCACCGTCCGACGAGTCGCATGAGATACACCCGGTTTGGGCCCACCGTGACACACTTCGTGTCAGAAAGGGCCTTTACCAAGCATTATTTAGTTTGATCTATTGAGCGTCTGCTTGATCTTACCACCGTCACGGATGGTACACTGGACGGAGCCTATGACTACCTTTTATATCTGCCGGCACGGCCAGACCGAAAATAATCTCAACCAGCGTTTTTCAGGCTGGATCGACACGCCATTGACGGCCGAGGGAGTCCAGAACGCGCACGCTTCGGCTACCAAGCTGGGCGGCCTGTCTTTCGATACGGTCATCGCCAGCGACCTGGGTCGTGCTTTCGTGACGGCGTATATCATCACGCGTGATCTGGGTCTCTCGACGGAGATTCAACGCGCCCCGGAGCTGCGTGAGGTCAATTACGGTGATTACGCCAACCGACCATATACCGAATATCCTCATATGACTCCTGAAGAAAATGGTGTATTTGTCGCGCCGAACGGCGAATCGCTGTCACAGATGCAGCAGCGTGTCATGGCATTTATACAAGAGCTTGCCGAGACAAACCCCGACAAGACGATCCTGCTCGTCGCCCACGACGGCACCATCAACGCCATCCGCGGCAGCTTCCTCGGGCAAAGCATGGGTGACGCTGACCTGACACGGAACGCGCACGATGCGGTCGCCAGGTTTACGTTCGAGGGCTCGGTCAAATCTTTCGAGGATCTGTAAGCTGGATATCAAATCTTCTCTCGCCTGTCTTGATCTGCCCGAAGGCACGTACATGGTCGTCGGTAGCGGCATCATGTCAGCCTTAGGTTTACGACAAAGCCATGATGTCGACCTGATCGTTTCTTCCGAGGTTTTCGAAAAGCTGAAGGCAGACGGTTGGCAAACCGGGCATATAGTAGATCGACCCGTAATATACAAGGACAACTTCGATGTCGGTATGTATTGGGCGGGCCAGCAACTTGATTACTGGCTGCCCAAAGCGACCTGGATCGGAGGGGTGCCCTACTTGCCTATCGAGGACGTACTGGAGTGGAAACAACAGGTCGGCCGCGAGAAAGATGCCGCCGACATCGCACTTATCAAATCATATCTGTAATTGCTACGTTTACCTCTGGAAGTTTTCCACAGTAATATCATAAATTTGGTTTGCTATCGCGCTTATGGCCCCGTACAATTAACGTAATACTTATGGAACAAACACCGCGTCGTCAACGGCGCACAATTAGTATCGATGGCTTCTTAGCTCCCGCCCAACCGCTTCGTCCTTCCTCGCAACCAACCCGCCAGAGCCGGCCCGTCAGCCGACCGGGTTTGACGCGCACCACCCCGTCTTTGGCCGGCACGCCGATGACCGGACGCTCGACCGGCCCGAGTGTCCTGCAATCGCCAAAGGCCGAGGCCGAGCACAAGAAGAAGCGCTCATTCAAGTCGTACACCAAGCGGGCCGCCCTCGTGTTCGTGGCCCTAATCGTATTCAGCGGCGGCTGGATGGGTTTCAAGGTCTACCGCAACATCGCCAAGATCACCAACAACAGCAACCCCTTCAGCCTGCTGAGTGCTTTCCAGCCCGTCACCCTCAAAGGTCAGGATACCGGGCGCGTCAATATCCTGCTGGCCGGCAATTCAGCTGACGACCCCGGCCACCAAGGCTCAAATCTATACGACTCGATCATGATCCTGAGCCTGGATACCCGCGACAACACCGCTTTCATGCTCAGCGTGCCACGTGACTTATTAGTAGACATCCCTAGCCTCGGTTACCAAAAGATTAACACCACGGGTACGGTCAAGGATTTCCGCGCTGCCGGCTACCCGAACGGTGGCATGGGCCAGCTTGAAGCCCTTCTGGAAAAGAACCTCGGCCTTGATATCAATTACTACGCCCTTATCAATTACACCGCTTTCCGTGATACCGTCAATGCCGTGGGTGGCGTCAGCGTCAATATCGCCAGCACCGACAAGCGCGGCCTGTACGACCCGAACATCGCCAAGGTCGACGGCGGCCCGCTGAAATTGACCAACGGTACTCAGCAGCTCGATGGTCAGACAGCCTTGAACCTGGCCCGCGCCCGCGGTGACCACTCAAGGGCGTATGGCTTCCCGGCCAGCGACTTCGACCGCACCGCCCACCAGCGCCAATTACTGATGGCCCTCAAAGCTAAGGTCAGCAGCTCCAGCGTCCTGGCGGACCCGCTTAAGATCGGTAAGCTGGCTGACGCCATGGGCAACAATATCAGCACCGACATGAAACTGAACGAGATGGAAACCTTTTACAGCCTGACCCGCAAACTCAACGACGGCCAGATCAAGTCATACAACATCAACAAGCTGGATAACAAGCAGATGCTTGCCAACTACACTACCTCGGCCGGTCAATCCGCCCTCGTCCCGGCTGCCGGCGTCGACGACTTCAGTGACATCCAGGCATCCGTCAGGAAGTTAAGCTCGACTGACCCGCTAGTCAAAGAATCAGCTTCCGTCGTCATCCTGAACGGTGGCGACATCGCCGGACTGGCTAAGCGCCAAGCCAACAGCCTGACTGCCAAAGGCCTGAACGTACTGACGACTGCCGACGCACCGGAAGGCATGCTGAACACCACCGTCATCAGTGGCGCCGGTGCCGCATCCAAGACCGGCACCAAGGCTGCCCTGCAGAAACTGTACGGCGTCACCACTACCACCAATGCCGCACTCGCCAAACAGTACCCGTCAGCTGACTTCATCATCGTCCTCGGTACTAACTTCGGCGCAACCACCAGCACCTCCTCCGCCGCGACCGCCCAATAAAAATACCCCGATTGCTCGGGGTATTTTTATTAAGCGTTCTTAGTATTTACTGTTCGCTTATGGGTTGGACTGGGCGGATGCCGAGTTGGAAAACTTTTTAATTTTGCAACGGTTTCCGCTGGCAAAATGTCTAGTATCAACATTTTTGTTTTGGTCACTCCTTATTTTTTTACAGGTTAGCTATGAACGAATCGAGGCTGAGTAAATCCTTATTCGTCGTTGACGTAAGTTCAAACGTCATACCGCTACGGGCGGCAAGTTTCATTTGAGCTCCTTCTTTTTAATTTGTTAATTGTTTTTGTTTTTACGATCGTTAAAACTAATCATCATTATACACAAGTTTGATTATTTGTCAATATACTTATGCTTTAAACATATTGGAACAGGTGTGACTGCTACGTTTTTCGGTGGGACGTCGTATACTTTAAACATGCTGCGTGACTTCTTCATCGCCACCTGGTTCTTCCTGCCAGCCGCCTTTGCCAACATGGCGCCGATCGGGGCGGCCCGCTTCCCTATACTGAAGCACTGGAACACGCCGGTCGACGGCGGCCGCACCTGGCGCGGCAAACGTATATTGGGCGACCACAAGACGTGGCGCGGTTTTGTCAGCGGCATGATCATAGCCACGCTTGTACTATGGGCCGAACAGCTTATCGTCGCGCACAATTCCAACCTCAACGATTTCATCAGCCCGCTCGATTATGTCGCACTACCGACATTACTGTTAGGTCCGGCCTTAGGTTTTGGTGCCTTAGCCGGTGATTCCATTAAGAGTTTTTTCAAACGCCAGTTCGGGCACGATTCTGGAGCGTCCTGGCCCCCGTTCGACCAGATCGATTACATCATCGGCGGCATCGTCTTCGGGCTGCCTTTCATCGTATTGAGCTTCAGCCAGTACGTCTGGGTATTCGTAGTGTACTTCTTGTCGCACCTACTGATGAGTTACTTGGGCTACCTGGCCGGATTCAAGCCGAAGCCGATTTGAACTGTCGCACATAACTGGCGGCTATGGCGGCACTAGCCGCGATCAGTATCCACGTCACGATAAGGCTTATAGTGTGCGCACTAGGAAGATGTAATGCGTAGCCGAAAAATAGTACGACCAAACTGAACCACATAACGGCAGTCGCCCGCTTGCCGAGCCACGACGAATGGTATTCGTATTGGCGGAGTCGGGCGGTAATGCTGATCAGGCTGATGATAGCATGCAGGATCAATAGGATGATCGTGCCGAACCACGGCATCAGGCCTGCTAGTGGCAACACAATTATGGCGACCGCCAGGATGATCTTGTCGGACGAAGCGTCAAAGACTTCGCCGAGCGGACTCTTAGTACCGGTGCGCGCAGCCAGCCAGCCGTCGACCAGGTCGAAGAGGCGGCCGATGGCAACTAAGGCCAGTCCCCACCAGTAGTCATACTGGCCGATGAGAATTAGTCCATAGATAGCGATGATCAAGCCAATAATCGTCACGACGTTGGGCGGGGTTACCCAGCCGCCCGTGCGGGCGGCCAGCCGCTGCCAGCGGTTGCGGTCTTTCGGTGGAACGGATTGCCAGTCGGGCTCTT